>CAYJDR010000113.1:0-2660 GCA_964368965.1 uncultured Deferribacteraceae bacterium | reverse complement strand
ATGATTAAACACATCATAACAATATCGCTACTGCTTACAACCATCGCATTTGCACAAGGCAACCCACTAGTCGACCACGACTTCTGGAAAACGGCAACCGTGGCAGATATCAACCAAGCTATTAAAAACGGCGCAAATATCGAAGAACATGACTTCGTCGGCAGAACTGTACTAATGGTGGCACTCACTAACTCAAACGATATCGAACTCATCAAAACGCTCATCGCACACGGCGCAGACATCCACGAACGAGATGAAACAATGTGGACACCACTCATGACAGCCGTCAGATACTCACGCAATATCAACATCATAGAGCTGTTCATAAATAGCAAAATAGACATACACGCACAAGATAGCATGGGCAGAAACGCCATAATGATAGCCTCACTACTAGGCACATCGCCAGAGGTTGTGCAAGTGCTACTAGAGAACGGAGCAGACGCAACAATCACCGACGACAACGGCAAAAACGCACTCGACTATGCTAAAGATAATAAAGCAATCTACGGCACAAAAGCATATGAAATGCTCCTAGATAAAGCCTACAAATAAGCACAAAAAAAGCGATGCCATAAGCACCGCTCTATAAGGTTATATACGTGATACAAGTTTAAGGGATGTAAGTAGTCCCTTGAACATACTCTGTAACAATAATTTTATCAAACTCTGAGTGGTCTGCAACAGTGTAAACAGCTTTCTCCTCAGCAGATAGTGAAGAATCAGCAGCAACGATATTGTTAATCTCTTTAACTAATATTTTGTAAACATCTGCAGACGTTGGGAACATAACCTCATCAAGCATCCAAGTGAAGCGAAGGTTGCCAACGCGTGTGCCACCAGTCGCCTTAACGCCATCAACTATATAAGCTAGTTTCTTCTCTAAATAGTCTGCTGGTGTGTTAGCTGGCTCTCTTAACGAAATCATGATAAAGTAACTACGTGTTTCATGGATAAACATTCAAATAACTCCTAATATACAATTTAACAAATGCCATCTTCACACTTCACCAATGGCTTTACTGCTATACATATTATATTACAATGTTATATTCGTCAAGTAGCTATTTACAAAAACATAAAAAAAAATGTTGAAATTTTACCTCGTTTTGACCTATATTATGCAAAAGGAGTTTTTAACCAATGAATACTGAAAAATTAGTCATACTAGACTTCGGCGGCCAGTATAGCAAACTCATCGCAAGAAGAGTGCGCGAACTGAACGTCTATAGCGAAATTCTACCATGCTCTGTTGAACCAGAACGCATCAAAAACGGCGGATATAAAGGCATTATCCTATCTGGCGGACCTGCTAGCGTTTACGAAGAAGGCGCTATCGCATGCGACCCTGAAATGTTCCAGCTTGGCATACCTGTGCTTGGAATATGCTACGGCGCACAACTTATCGCTAAAACTTTAGGCGGAAATGTTACTCACAGCGGCAAACCAGAATATGGCGCTACTAACGTATACACTAACAAAAACGGCACACTCTTCAAAGAAGTTGACGAAACAACGCTCGCTTGGATGAGCCACGTCGACTATATCGAACAAGTGCCTGAAGGGTTCGAAATCACAGCAACTACAGATAACTGCCCAGTTGCCGCAATGGACAACAACTCTAAAAAATTATACGCAGTTCAGTTCCACCCAGAAGTGACAAACTCAGTGCAAGGCACAGAAATGATTAAAGCGTTCCTGTACGACGTTTGCGAGTTCAAAGGCGATTGGAAAATGGACGCATTCACACTCAGCTCTGTCGACGCTATCAAAGAAAAAATCGGCGGCGGAAAAGCACTCTGCGCACTATCTGGCGGGGTTGACTCATCAGTAGCTGCTATACTTATACAACGCGCAATAGGCGAAAACCTCACATGCGTTTTCGTCGACCACGGACTACTTCGCAAAAACGAAGGCGACCAAGTGGAAGCAATGTGCAAAAACTTCGGCGTAAACCTAATCAGAGTGAACGCTCAAGATAGATTTCTAGGCAAACTTGCAGGCGTGACAGACCCTGAAAAGAAACGCAAAATCATCGGCGAAGAATTTATACGTGTATTCGAAGAAGAAGCTACAAAAATCGGCGAAGTAGATTTCCTAGTGCAAGGCACAATCTACCCAGACGTTATCGAAAGCGGCGCTGGCACATCAGCAATGATCAAAAGCCACCACAACGTGGGCGGATTGCCAGATAACATCAAGTTCAAGTCAATCATCGAGCCACTTCGTGAACTGTTCAAAGACGAAGTACGCGCTGTAGGTTTAGAACTTGGCTTAGCTAGAGAAGTCGTTTTCAGGCAACCATTCCCAGGGCCAGGGCTAGCAGTTAGGATAGTTGGCGATATCACACCTGACAAAGTTGCACTATTGCAAGACGCAGACGCAATATTCAGGGAAGAAGTCGCAAAAGCTGGCTGGGACTCAAAAATCAGCCAATACTTCGCAGTGCTTACAAACATCAAATCTGTAGGCGTTATGGGCGACGGCAGAACATACGCATACACAGTAGCATTACGCGCTGTAGAAACGTCTGACTTCATGACGGCAGAATGGTCAAAGATACCACACGACTTGCTCGCAATCGTATCAAACAGGATAGTAAACGAAGTGAAAGGCGTAAACAGAATCGTTTATGACATCACTACAAAACCACCTGCAAC
>CAYJDR010000112.1:0-2794 GCA_964368965.1 uncultured Deferribacteraceae bacterium | reverse complement strand
GACATCACTACAAAACCACCTGCAACGGTAGAGTGGGAGTAATTGAGAATAAGTAAATAAAATAATCCCCCTCAAACGAGGGGGATATTTTGTTTGAAATTAAACAAGAAATTTCTCACAAGATTTTGGAACAACATAAAATGAGCAATTATGAAAATGCTCACCGAGTTTCACTTTATTGTAACTCATTGTTTCAATATTATTCTTAATAGTCTGCTTCCATATTGAACGAATATTTCTTTCATGTCTATATACTTGATTTCCATTTGATTCAAGTCCAATCACAATACAACCACCATCTTTACGTGCTTGTGACTTAAATGAATCTTCCCCATGTGGATAATAAAAATACTTATTATTATTTTTATCACTCCCTGCTTCAGTAAAAATTACACTTTTAAATTCTTTCATATCGGCATCCCCGTTTTTTATCAAATTATAGTAAATTAAAGTCTTTGTCAAGCGAATATTTGCTTTAATTTAACTTTTATCCTTATAAACTGTTTTTCTCTTGACATTCTCTTTAAAAAACATTATTCTCCTATCAAGAGGTGATACTATGGATAAAAACATTGAAAACATTACACTTTCTATTGATACAGATGTTCTAAAAAAGTTTAAGTATGCACTAGATTTTAACAGTGAAAACATGCAAAATACTTTAGAAAACTTTATGGAAGAATACTTTAAAAAGACTTTTTTAACAAACACTATAGAAAGGAACGTGCAAGCAACTGCACCTGTCGCAACACATCAACAAGTTAAAACTGATGATATACCAAAGGCAATTAAGCGCATTCACTTATGGGCAAAGCGACCGAAGCAAGTTAACCACCAGATAATTAAAGCATATTTGCAACTTGCGAAAGATAACGCAACTATAAAGCTTGATGATTTAGAATATGCGTGCAAACATTTAGTTGATAATAATGAGCAAAATATATTTATGAAAAACTATAACTCTATGAAAACAGATGCTGGCAACTCACATGGCAAAGTTTTTGAAGAATATGCCGGAGTTGTCACAATTTGGGAACCTATAAAAGAAACGCTTGAACAATATAAGCAATATTTTCTAGTGTAAAATTTCATGGCAAGGAGATTAAACGAGCCCTTGCCACTCTCTTTTTGCATACAATACACGAACAATGTAAACTATATCATTCTGGATTTTATAAAACACTAAGTAGTTATCAATAATAAGCTTTCTAAGCTCAGCATATTGAAGCATTTCAAACTTTATAAGTTCATGTCGCTTTGGGAATATTTCAAGTGAATATATTGCGTCTCTTATCCGCTGCAACTGCTCAACTGCGGTTTTAGGCTCTTTTATAACACTTGATATGTAATCAAATATCTCAAACAAATCATGTTCGGCACGCTCTGTTATCTCAATTTTATACATATTCAATCTACTTCAACAACTTATCAAACACATCTTTTGCTGGTGTTGTTTTGCCGTTATCAATATCTTGCAAACCCTCTGACAGCTTCAAATATAGCTCACTAGATGCTGACAAGCTTGAATATTTTTCAATGCTCATCACAACTAAGTCGCCATAGCCGTTTTTGGTTATGAATACAGGCTCATCATTGTTGTTGCAAAACTCTGATATCTCAGCATATTTATTGCGCAAATCTGAACTTGGTCTAATCATCGTCATAAATCACCTCACATAATATCAATATTATATCATAATTATGATATGTCAACTACTTTTCAACATCGTTGCTTTTCCCCTCATTCTGTGCTAAATTCGTATAACGACATGTATAATTAATCATATGGAGGAAAAAATGGGTAACAAATTTTACGAGCAAATCGACACTCCGGCGTTGATAATTCAGGCAGACATTGCTAAGAAGAATATTGCGGATATTCAGGAAATGACGAACGCAAAAGGCATCACATTGCGACCTCATATAAAAACGCACCGCATGACATACTACGCTAAAATGCAGGTGGAGCAAGGTGCGAAAGGTATCGCATGTGCGAAAATTGGCGAAGCAGAAGTTATGGCAGCTGCTGGTATCGACGATATTTTCATCGCTAACGAAGTCGTTGGCAAGCAGAAATATGAGCGAATTTTAGCGCTACATCGCACTATCAAAAAAATGCGTGTCGGTATCGACAACACTTTCCAAGTCGACCAAATCGAAGAAGTATTTGCTGGCGAAGAAAAGCCTCTCGAAGTATTGATTGAATACGAAGTGGGCGAAAACCGCTCTGGAATAATCACCGACGAGCAACTGCACGACCTAGTCACATATTGCCAGTCGAAAAAACATATAGTTATCAAAGGTGTATTCGCTCACGAGGGCCACACATACAAAGCCGACGACCACCAAGACTGCATAGCGAAAGCACACATCGCATACGAAAAAACGTTGCAAGCGGCTGAAAAAATGCGTAGCTGGGGCGTAGACGTAGACACAGTGAGCGTTGGCGCAACTCCATCAGTTATGAAAGGCGCATTTGTTGAAGGCATCACGGAATACCGCATCGGCACATACATTTTCTTCGACGTTGGGCAATCAGAAGCGCTTGGCGATTACTCTCGCTGTGCTGCAACTGTCCTCTCCTCTGTTATCTCAAAACCAAACGACGAACGTGTAGTAATCGACGCAGGCGCAAAAGGCTTAGTTAGCCAAAACAGGAGCGGTGGAATATGCTCTACAAAAGGCTTCGGACGTGTAAAAGGCGCTGGCGACGTCAGGATAGATTCACTATTCGACGAACACGGCATAATCTTAGATAAAGAGTTCAGCAAGCAAATCAACGTGGGTGACAAAA
>CAYJDR010000111.1:0-2834 GCA_964368965.1 uncultured Deferribacteraceae bacterium | reverse complement strand
AGCAACATCTGCCACTTTTTCTCATAGTTATAGTTTTTCATCTTAGTCATCACCTAGTTCAATTTAGTCATTTTACAATGTTTTGACTAAATTAAATATAATATAAAGAATATATAAAGTCAAGATGATTGTAGATTTAGCTGAATTAGGTATGTTTTTTGAAACTCCATCAAAACATCATCCCTAATCGCAGTGCATAGTTGAACGTGTGTGCTTTGTTAAGCACGCTGTTTATCTCTAAATCCACAAGGACACGCTTAAACGCAAGCCTTACTCCACCTTTTAAACCAACTCCGACGTCATAAAACGACTCATGCTCAGCTGTAATTTTTCCAGCTTTATCTATGTATTCCGTTTTTGCATCATAAGATGAAAATATAACTCCACCACCAAGATAATAATAGTAATCTTTTTTATAATTAAATGGAATTGTAAGTAAGTAATAAATTTGACTGTCATAGCCCTGCAAGTCACCGTTATATGGTGGATTTGACTTAAATCTACCAGAGTGCAAATTGTTATAATTGTATGAAAATTCAATTGCAGAGTTCGCATGTGGAACCCAGTAGCCGATTGTCACCCCTGCTCCATAGCCTGTTGATGTGCGATAATTGTCATCGTTATACATTTTTAACGACTCCGTTTTCATCTCGCTACCAGCATTAAGCGTACCATTTATCAAGATGTAAACCACATCAGACCTACTCCTGATAGCGTTGTAAAATGAGCGTTCCGATTTCAGTTTTCTTGTTTTATAAAGTTCATCACTTAGGGCTACAATCTCGTTTTGTAGCGATCTAATCGTTCGTTCGTTTTGATGAATTTCAATAACTTTTTCGATACTTTTTTCAACGCTTTCTTTGTCGACTGTCACCTTTGCTTTGATATAAAACATTTCGCCGTCATAATCTTCCTCGATGACTTCTGCTTGAACAATACCTGCTGAAAGCGTCTTAATTTCTTCTCGCATATATTGCTTATCGACGTCGTCAGAATCTGAATGCACTTCGAGATAGCTCTCAACATATATTCCAACGTCTTCAAGCGCCATGCGTTTTACTTGCTCCAAAGCCTTTGTGCGTGCGGAGTTTTTGCTGTCGTCATCACTTGTGTTATAGTAATATTCTTTAACTGCTTCAATGTATCTGTCATCTGCATAAGACATTGTCACTGAAAGAAAAGTTAATAATATAATTAACAGAAACTGTTTCATGTTTTCTCCAATATTCGCAAAACTTTTACATCGTTAGCGTGATTAAGTTATTAATATCTGTCACCTTTTGCTCGCTTCTCATTTTTGTGAAAAATTTTATCAAGAACTGCAAAGCATGATGATTTGTGGGTGACATGGTGATGGTTATAACCCGTTTATCATACCAGCATTTAAAACTGATATTGTCGCTTAGCTTATTCATAAGTTGTTGCACTAGCTTTGTTTGATAAAAATCTTTTTCTGGAATTGCGTAAAATTTTGTAATGTGTTGCATGTCGTTGACGTACTTTTTTAGAGTTGTATTTTCACGCTCAATTAGCTTATTTAGCATTTTTCTTAAGTTATCATTTTTAGTGTCAACAAGCGTAAATGCGTATAGTTCCAACAGTTTATATTCTTTTAATTCTTCCATATTCGCCCTCATATGATAGTCACCGCATATTTTTCGGACACGTTTATGGGTGTCCATAAAAAATATAACCGCTACAGTCATTGTAATGATAAAAGCCCCTGCTTTCACACAGAGGCCGTCGCATTATGCATTTGCTTTCTTTTTTGGCTTCTGTGGTTTAAATTTTTCGCCACCGAGAAGTTCTCTTACCCTGTTCAAATCACAAGCGTTCAAGTTCATGTCTGTACTGACATGGCACACCTCTCCTGGCTTACGATAAAGTGATTTAATAGGCAATTTATTGCTCGTTGGGAACTGTATGCCAGAAATGTTTACAACATCTGCTGTGATCCGTTCAAATAGTGCAACGGGTAGTTGCTTGCTAGTGAGTGATAAATACATGTGAGCCATAAAAGTATCACCAAACAGCTCAACTTTTATCTGCTTAACATAGTAATATTTCAAGTTCTTCAGCATTTTAGATTGCTCATATAATGGCACGTCATTTTTCTCACACAAGCCACGAATGGTTGGATTTTGCAATAATTTAAACTGCTCATATTCCTTATAATCTGCATCTGTCATAAGTTTTGAGAACTCAACAATGTATTTGCCCTCATGGTTCTTTGCAGTTGCTGTGCCTTCAATGACGGTATTGACATATGGTTTAAACAGCTTTTTCAGCTCGACAGCTTCGTCAAAGCTAAGCACCATCCTGATAACTGTTGCGATATCCTGAATATCACTCTCATATAGCAGCTTATTGGTGGATGTATTCACATCTAGCCCTAGTAACTCATTGAAGCAGTAGGCATATTTGTTTATCTTCCTTTTCAATGTAGCTGGAACTTTAACATCACTTTTCGGATATAGTGCATCTTTGATGTTGGTAATAGATAGCTTTGTGCCGTCTAGTAATGTGGTGTTGTGATTTTCGCCATACTTTTCCTCAAGCACATAGTTAAACACCTTTTTGAGCCTTGAAATGATTGCAACGGTTGACATACCGCCATGGCTCTCGCTGATTTCTGTTAGCAACTTATCGAAAGTCGCTTTGTTTAATTCGTTCATACGAACCTCCATTATGTATTTTAAACATAATAAAAGAGCCAGAAATATTGACAAAACGTCTTAGAAGTGATATCTTGAAATTTACAATGCAGAGTATCACTTGTGATATTTCTGAAAGCCTTGTTAAGTTGGCGCTTAGCAGGGCTTTACTTTTATATT
>CAYJDR010000110.1:0-2857 GCA_964368965.1 uncultured Deferribacteraceae bacterium | reverse complement strand
GGTTTGAACGCTCTGTACAACTTATCGACGCATCAACTAACGTTGAAGACATCATCACTATAACAGCATTAAGCGCTGTTCAAGCTTAATAAAATTCATTACTACTGGATAGGTTTTCGCCTATCCAGTTTTTTTATACAGCCCCATCATGCCATTGCAAGCGAAGCAATCTATATGTTTATGCTGGATAGCCACGTCACTACGCTCCTCGCTATGACAGGGGACGCCCACCATGCCATTGTGGAAGTATATCCTCTTGCGCAATCCTTTGTTTATTGTTATAGTGAAATATATCAAGAGGGGAAAATTATGAATGGATTTTCCGTATTTATAATCTTTTTGTTAGTAGCATCGCCTGTTATCATTTTGTTTTATAAGGCGTTCGGTTTGCAAAGAGTGTACTTAGTCGTCGGTATACAAACGGCTATATTGCTATTTAGTGCATATGCTTTTACAGGGCATGAGAAATTTCTTGTCGTGTATATGTTCATATTATTTGCACTTATCAATCTCACAGCAATAGTTTTCAAATTGCTTGGCATGGTGTATGGTATCGCTATGCTATTGATGGGCATAATACTTCCAGCAATAAATGCTACATTAGCGTTTGTGTATTATGCCTTACTTTTTATTTTATTAATGGTCGTCCAAGTTTCAAAAGACAAAAAGCAAAATGAAGAGCGTGAATATGAACTCGAGTAAAACTATCATCTATTTCTCAATAGGTTTTATTGCTGTCGTTTATGGCATTGCGCTATTGGCTAGCCCTGATGTTGCAACCACGGATTATAATAGCGCTAACAACGAGCAACCGCACGAGTTTTTTAACGCCTGTTTCATTTACATCGTGTTGATATCAGGTATTCTTGCTGTTTGTTTCAAAGTGTACCCACCGTGGTTATCATCAATAATTGCCATAGTCTACACCACGCCTGCATTTATTGCGCTAAATATTCCTGAGCTTACTAATGAAGAAATGATGGTAATATTCATCGCTGGCATGTATATGCTGTTTATTATGTATTTTGCGATATCCTTATTATATATTATCACATTTGGTGTGGTTTACAACATACGCTATGCGGCTATCTTATTGGCCGTATGTATAATTTATCCACTGGTTTTTGGTTATGAATATATAATTTTGCAACCGCTATTATTGTTTATAATAACCTTGCCAATGTTGGCGAAGTATTATAAGCTTGCAGGTGCTATGATATATGCTTTTGCATCTATATTGGTGTGTGGTGTATTTTATCTTAGTTTAACATCATAAGGGGTTTATATGGGCAGTAGGCAAATTATATTTAGTTCGCTACTTATGATAGCGATAGGCATATATATGAAGTCACGCACAGGCTCGTTAGGCATAACGCTTAGCGATGTTAAGGAGTTTGTGGGCTTTGTGTTTTTATTCAGTGGCATGTTGTTTGCTAGCTGGCGTATGTATCGTTTCGGTATATTTGCTTTAGTAGCAATATTTTACTTTGCGATGCCGTTCGTTTGGCGCATGGATTTGTTGCCGTTTATGAGCTATATGTTGGTAGCGTTGCCACTTGGCACGTTTATATTGGCGCACTTCATGTTGCGCACGTTGTATAGGGGCAACCGTGTCTGGTTGCACTCGGCGTTAAACTTTATTCTTATCGGTTTCGTTATGCTTATTTGGGTTAGTCCTGAGCTTATCAGCGCTGGCAAAGTTAGCGTGCAAATGTTTGGCATGGTGGCAGAGCTTAATGCGCACTTATTCGAGGTTGTGGTGGTTGCAAGTTTCGCTATCACAGCGCCTATACTTATAAGAACTTATGGCATGCTGGGTGTAGTGTTGCACGGTGTTGCTTGTGCGCTTAGCTACTCGATGCATGTAGGGGTTATTTAAAATGTTCATGGTATCGTTATTGTTGTTGATTATAAGTATGATAGGGTACATAATTATGTCTAGGTTTTATTCGCCACGTAAGTCGTTAGCGTTGAGCCTTTTGTTGTTTGTTGTGCTAAGCATTGCTACATTCGTGGCTTTTATTAATATAGATTGGTATTAGCATGGGTTTAACAGGTGTTGTGCTGGTTGTCTTTATTGTTGTGTTTGCGGTTGCTATCAAGTTTTTGTCGCCTATGAGGGCGCTGTTAGTTATGCTTGCAATGTTCAGCGTGTTTTTGCTAGGTTTGATGATGTTGGTTGATAGCTTAGCAGTTGGTAAAAGTGACCGATTGCATGCAGAGCAATCAAGCGACGTGTATGTATATATTGACGGTTGGGGCGACGATGAGGCGACTGTCCGTGCGATTTTATCAAGCTTAGTGGAAACGTGTGATAGCTTGACATTTTACTCCAACAAGCGAGGCATAAGCGAGGACGACGGCAACATATATATTGACACTTCAAAAACTAATTTTGTGCAGTTCATGGGGCTAGATAACGGCACGTTTAATTTAGTGCATTTCAACATATTGCAGGGCGATAGGGCGAAACGTGGCGAAGTGATAACATACTACCAAAACCAATCGACAACACGCATAACAGCAGATGTTATAAACATTTCAACGCTAGAGCATATCTTTGATAGCGTCATTTCAAAACGTAGCGGGCATAGATATACGCTAGATAACGGCGACGGGGAAAAACTTATGACAGTAACTATCCGTGATGATGAGTATATGCTAGATTACAACGCACAGAAATAGAAAAGGGCAACCAAACGATTGCCCATGTAGTATGTATAATTTAACTATTGTTTATGGTATCACAAACTTTGATATATCGTTTTCGTCAAAGCGATAGTCGGTTACTCCTCTAAAGCTGATTTGCTCGTTGAGCTTGGGTATGGATATGTAGGCACCAAAATAAAGCATATTA
>CAYJDR010000109.1:0-3011 GCA_964368965.1 uncultured Deferribacteraceae bacterium | reverse complement strand
CAAAGCGAACATAAAAGAAAGGGTCAAAGCGCCAGCGCAAAAAGACACATAAAAAGGGTGTGCTATCTCTAACACACCCCATACATTTACCTATTTAACACTTACGGATTAACAACCTTTACCAACGTTGGTATATCAGTTGCTTGGTTTGCGCCTCTCTGATAGATGAATGCTCCACCATAAAAGCCAAACATATAGTTATTCATGGTTTCAACTTTATCATTTAGCCCTTGGATATCTGTAACGTCCTCAGCTGCAATATCAACATTTGGATCGCCTATGCCTTTGACATCAGTACCTTGATAATAGTTGTGTGCAAGAGAACCATAATCGACCCCAACTATACTTCCTGCTTTATTTCCTGCTGTAATTCCTGCTGGTGTTATTGTTGGTTTAGTGCCGCTCGCATAAGTTGCGACAATTGGACCATAATTCAAGCCAGCTATACCGCCGACACTACTATCACCGCTGATTGTGCCACCTGTCACATAACTTGCAAGGATTGGGGCATTGTTTTGACCAACTATACCGCCGACATTAGCTGCCCCTGCAATTTCTGGTGCTATCAAGCCTAAGTTTATAATTAATCCGTTATTATATGCAAATAAGCCTTGATTGTTTGCAGATGCATTGGTAATCTTCAAGCCTTCGATAGTTTTGCCGTTGCCGTCGAATGTGCCACTATATCCCGTAATGCCCATTGGTATCCACTCAACATCTTCTAAGTCGATATTAGCCGTTAATATTATATCTATGTGATTGTGTTGCCCATTAATATTGATGTAGCTAGCCATTAAGCGCAATTCTTCAGCTGTTCCAACCTTATAGAAACCAATATCATTAAGTTGTGGCATTTCAGGTTGTGTTGCCTTTTGCTGTAGTGCTAATGTGCTACCATTCACTACATATTCATGCGAGTTTGCTAACAATATATTGTTTAGGGCATCTTTTTTTTCTATGATATTTGTAACTGGTTCGGCATTAATATCACTAGGTAAGCCAGAAGTATCATCACCTATACCATTTGCAACACCCGTTACATTAAAATAGTTTGCGACAAGCTGGCCAGAGCTAACCCCTGTGATACCACCGACCCTAGCTGAAGCAGAAATATTACTACCACTTACATAGCTTGCAATAATTGAGCCGACGTTATCCCCAGCGATACCACCAACATTAGCTGTAGCAGAAATATTACCACCACTTACATAGCTTGCAATAATTGAGCCAGTATTTAAAGCAGCTATTGCGCCGACACCTTCTTTACCTGTAATTTCTGGTGCTATCAAGCCTAAGTTCTTAATTACTCCGTTATTATATGCAAATAAACCTTGATTGTTTGCAGATGCATTGGTAATCTTTAAGCCACTTATCGTTTTGCCGTTGCCGTCGAATGTGCCACTATATCCCATAATAATGCCTATTGGTATCCACTCAACATCTTCTAAGTCGATATTAGCCATTAATATAATATTTATGCTATTGTATTGTATAGGGTTAATGTTGATATAGTCACGTACTGTGCGTAAATCGTTAGCATTGTGCACTTCATAATAGCCTGTGCTATTAAGCTGAAGTGATGCAGGTTGCGTTGCTTTTTGCTGCAATGCTAATGTGTTACCATTCACTACATATTCATGCGTGTGTGCTTTCAGTGTGTTGTTTAATTCATCTATTTTATCTACGATATTTGTAACTGGTTCGGCATTAATATCACTAGGTAAGTTATTAGCACCAGCACCTATACCATTTGTAACACCCGTTACATTAAAATAGTTTGTGACAAGCTGGCCACCGCTAACCCCTATGATACCACCGACACTAGCTGAAGCATCTGTAGCAGAAATATTACTACCACTTACATAGCTTGCGATAATTTTGCCGCTGCCTATTCCAACTATGCCACCTATACGATTTTCACCTGTGATTTCGCCACCTGTCACATAGCTTGCAATAATTGAGCCACCATTTAAAGCAACTATTGCGCCAACAAAATCTGCACTACTAATTTCTGGTGCTATCAAGCCTAAGTTCTTAATTACTCCACCACTATACGTAACTAAGCCTTGATTGTTTGCGGATGCATTGGTAATCCTCAAGCCTTCGATAGTTTTGCCGTTGCCGTCGAATGTGCCATGATATCCCATAACAATGCCTATTGGTCTCCACTCAACATCTTCTAAGTCGATATTATCCATTAATATAATATTAATGTTATTGTATTGTGCATGGTTAATGTTGATATAGTCACGTACTGTGCGTAAATCGTTAGCATTGTGCACTTCATAATAGCCTGTGCTATTAAGCTGAAGTGATGCAGGTTGCGTTGCTTTTTGCTGCAATGCTAATGTGTTACCATTCACTACATATTCATGCGTGTGTACTTTCAGTGTGTTGTTTAATTCACCTATTTTATCTACGATATTTGTAACTGGTTTGGCATTAATATCACTAGGTGAGTTATTAGCACCAGCACCTATACCATTTGGAACACCCGTTACATTAAAATAGTTTGTGACAAGCTGGCCAGCGCTAACCCCTATGATACCACCGACACTAGCTGAAGCATCTGTAGCAGAAATATTACTACCACTTACATAGCTTGCGATAATTATGCCACTGCCTGATCCAACTATGCCACCTATACGATTTTCACCTGTGATTGTGCCACCTGTCACATAACTTGCAAGTATTAAACCATCACTTGAACCAGCTATACCGCCGACACCTTCTTTACCTGTAATTTCTGGTGCTATCAAGCCTAAGTTCTTAATTACTCCGTTATTATATGCAAATAAACCTTGATTGTTTGCAGATGCATCATTCACTTTCAAGCCACTTATCGTTTTGCCGTTGCCGTCGAATGTACCATTATATACATTAGTGCCTATTGGTATCCACTCATCATCTTCTAAGTCGATATCAGCTGTCAATTTTGCATAAATACTCGCATTTGCGTTATTCACTCCATCTCTAAAGTTTTTCAAGCCAGTAGCATTATATATTTCCCA
>CAYJDR010000108.1:0-3159 GCA_964368965.1 uncultured Deferribacteraceae bacterium | reverse complement strand
ACACAAAAAAAGCCACCTACGATTAAGTAGATGGCTGTCGTTCTATCGGGGCGACAGGATTTGAACCTGCGACCCCCTGTTCCCAAGACAGGTGCGCTACCCCTGCGCTACGCCCCGAACGAGTTAGAACTATAGCATATCATTTTAATATGTCAACACATTTTTTTAACTTTTTTAAAATTTTATTTAAAACACTCTCAAAACAACGTAAATACGTGTAATATTTACATGTTCATTTGCATCTGTCTGCCTTGAATGGTGAAGCCTAGTTTTTCGTATAGGTGCAACCCAGCGTCAGTATATTGCAGAAATACTCGCCCAACGCCTACCGATTTTAGCTCATCAATCAACATGGTGAGCAATTTCTCTGCGATACCTTGCTTTCGATACTCTGCCAACGTGTTCACGTTTAATATCTCGGCTGTTTTGCCACTGTAGCATACTGGCACAGGCATAGTTGTATAAACGCACGCAAGGCACGAGGCAACAATCTTGCCGCCATCTGTCGCTATATATATGATGAGGTCATCTTGTTCGATATGTTGCTGAACATATTCACGAGTGAGTTGCCTAAACTGCTCTGGGTTTGCAACCTCACGCACAGATACTATAAACTGCATACGGTTTTCAACGAACGCATCAACGTCATTAATTGTCGCTTTCCTAAACTCCATAGGCCCTCCATAAACAATAGATATATACAATTATAGCCTAAAATGGTTTAAAAGTAAATACCTACCTAAGTTTCACGCCTTTGAGTGCTTTGCTATTTTTATTGTTGGTTATGTTTTGTGCGAATGTGAGTGCGAGTGAGTCGCCCAAGTCTGGCGATTGTACGCCACGTCGGCGCATGTCTGATTTGCTTTCTAGTTGTATTTGTCCGTTATCGCCACGGAAGAAGTATTCTATTGTTGAGAGGTCGCTGTGTAGTTCCTTTTCGGCTGGTATGCTGCCTTGCTTTAGGTAGTCGCGCATGTTGCACCACATTTCAGCACGTTTGTTTACGTACTTTGTTTTATCGCTTGCTGTGCCACCAAAGTCTACGCCTACCACGTTTCTGTAGCCTAGTTGGTGCAACCTATCAATAACGCCACCGCCGACACCGCCAGCGTCGATAAACACCATATCTGGTTGGTAGCTATCAATTTCTTGCGCTACTATGTTTGCGAATGTCATAAGGTCTAGCCCGATGTGTTTGATTTGCTCGTGTGTTAATAGTCCTTGTCGCTTTGTGATAACGGAACTATCGCCACCGAAGCGTGCGACGTCTACGCCCATAACACGTGGCGAATGTGCAACCTCTGCAAGCGATATGTTGCGTGTGCTTGCGTGTTCGATATCTTCTAGGCTTATGAGTTGGTTGCTCGACTGGCGTGGGAACTCACCTTTCACACGTATGCGATAGAAGTCGCTATCTTCGCCGTAGTCCTCTGCCCATGCTTGAAGTTCTGCTTTGTTTGTCATCTTTGCGGACCTGCTGTCTACTTGCTTACATATCCAACGGTTGCGATACTTATGGTGGATTTCGTAAAACCTGCCACGGTTGCGTGTAGGGTTGCCGAATGCGAAAAACATTGCGCCTGTGGTTGTCATAGCGCCTTCTGCTGTGTCGTAGATTATGTCTTCGATAGCAGACGCCTCATCGAACATTACAAGCACGTGCTCGGCATGTAGCCCTGCGAACGCTTCAGAGCGCTCCTTGCTCCAAGGCACTGCTGATACGAACCACGTTTCAGGGTGTTGCACTTGTGCTATTTTAGTTGCGGTTAGTTCAAACCAATGTTGGTTTAATAGTCGCTTGTGCCATAGCGATAGTTCTGCCCATGTTTTCTCTTTAAGTTGTGTTTGAGTGTTTGCAGTGATGACGCCACGAAGGTTTATGCGCGTGCTCATAGCCCAAAGGATAACCCACGCAACAAGCGCAGATTTGCCGACACCATGTCCACTGGCGACGGCTAAGCGAAAAGCTGTTGATATATCTGATTGTTGTTGGAGGTGTTTTTTGATATCTGTTAGCACTTCTATTTGCCATTTGTCTGGCTCGCTTGCTATTGCTTGCCAATCGAACATGCCTTGCACGAACCGTAACGGGTCGCTATAACATGTGGCTATGAACTCGATGAGTTGTTTTTCTGCGTTGTTATCCATCTGAATGCTCTATGATTGTGAGCCTTTTTTGTAGCTCGGTTGCTATGTCTATTGTGCCTGATACTTCGATTTTATCGCCAAACCGTTTAGGTGAAAGCTTTGCCAATATCCACTTGCGCACATCGGCAGAGGCTTTGAACCCTGCGGCAGATATTTCGCCATCAAGCATGCGTTGCTCGAGTGTTAGCATCTCTTGGAACAGCACTTCTGCATATGTGTCGCGTGCTTCGTGGAACGCTATGCGGAAATATTCGTGCTGTACTAGCCAGTTATGTATGGTTTGCACGCTAATGTTGAACTGGTTAGCAATATCCTTGATAGTAACCCCTTCAGATATGAGCATGCAGATTTTATCGGCAAGCGCTTCGGTATATTTTGAAGGTCTTCCTGTTGGTTTGTTTTTATTTATAGCTGTCATGGGAGTGTTCTCGAAAGGTTGTTTAGGATAGGACGGCTACCAATAGTCAAACAACATTGCGGAAGGAGTTTGGCAATTACGATGAACGATTGATATATGGAGGAGGCTGGCAAAATGGTTACGGAAATGGCTGTCTGCCACTAGTAGCCGCCCTATCTGATGTTGTTATACAATGCTGAAAAATATATTTCGCCCCTAAATTCCCAAGTTTCCCAAGATATCGCTAGTTGTTAATATGTTGTACATGTGATATTTTTTCTTGACAATATTCTAACTACGTTATATAGTGATAATGTAATAAATGAGTAGTAGAAGTAATCACTCTTCATTTCTCCTTAATGCGTCGTCGCCCTCCTACCACCACAACCACTTGGGCGGCGGCAGCTTAATCAATCAGTTCAATTTAATTTCATGTAGAACATCTGTGATGTACAGATGTTTTAGCTCAAAGAGAAACGGAGTGTTGTTGCTCGGAAAACAATTTCGCTAGCTCTTTTTACAAAGTAAAACTAGAGATAGCCAATGTGTTTCTTGAGAGCAAAGCGAACATAAAAGAAAGGGTCAAAGCGCCAGCGCAAAAAGACACATAAAAA
>CAYJDR010000107.1:0-3242 GCA_964368965.1 uncultured Deferribacteraceae bacterium | reverse complement strand
GGGTTGGATAGAGCATTTGACTACGGATGCAAAACACGAACAACAGTTCTTTGCTTGTGTACAGATGATACTTTGTTATCGCAAGCATTAGAAATGTGGGAAGTGTTTCACGAGTACGGCAAAGCCGCACGGAGTAAAAGGTTATGGGTTCATAGCTTTGCTCAATTAAAAGTTGTTTATAAAGATTAAATATTAAAAGCGCTCGTAGCTCAATTGGATAGAGCATTTGACTACGGATCAAAAGGTTATGGGTTCAAATCCTTTCGGGCGCGTTAAGAAAAGGTGTATACAATGTATGCACCTTTTTTTGCGTCCAAAAGGTGACCAAGTGAGAACCTGAGGCGCGTATAAGAAAATGGTGCACACATTAGTATACACCTTTTTTTTGCGTTCGCTTTGCTCCGAGAAACAACTGGTTACTGCTATACTCACATGTTCGTCAAGCATTAACGAAATTGTTTTACGTCCAAAAGGTGACACAATGCGAGAGCCTGAGGCGCGTATAAGAAAAGATGATAATATCAAAAACTATGTTATAATTTTATCAAATAACTCACTTCAACTCTTATCTATTCAGTTGTAATACACCCATATCATTGTATTAAATAATTATATTTGAATTGCTAATATTGCTTTTTTATTAGATGAGTCATTGCCATTTTAACCTATAATCAACTTTTATGTTCTATTTTTCCTTATTATTTTATTTTAGCACATTAATTTTTTTGCTTGCAAAAAAGTTGAAAAACATATAGTATCTCTATATTAATGAATACATGGCTGCAACTATGTCAATATATTGATTAGCTAGCGTTGCTGTATTTTAATTTAGGAGGCTCAGTATGAGTGAGAAAAAAGGTTTAATGAGTTGGTACTTTGACTCTAACTTACTAGTTAGAATCTTAGTTGGCTTGATACTTGGTGCAGTTGCCGGTATCGCACTTCAGAATAATGCTAGCATGATCGCGTTTTTCGGTCCGTTTGGCGATTTATTCGTTCGTTTATTAAAGATGATTGTTCAACCAGTTATCATCTTCACTTTGATTGTTGGTACTGCTAGTATCGCACCATCAAAGCTTGGTAAAGTAGGCGTTAAAATCCTTGCATTTTACATCTTTACATCTATGTTCGCTATTATCTTAGGCTTACTATTCGGAAACCTATTTTCACCTGGCGAGGGCATGAACATTGTTGGTAACGCTGGCGCAGTTGCAAAAGAGCTTAAGTCTCCTGCACTTATCCCTACGTTATTAGCTATTGTTCCTACTAACCCGTTCCAATCTATTGCTAATGGTGATGTACTTCCTACTATCTTCTTCAGCATTATGTTCGGTATCGCATTAGCATTCACTCGTGAAAGCGCTGATGCAAGAGTTAGCAACGCATCTAACACTTTATACGCTTTCTTTGAAGGCGCAGCTGAAGTTATCTTCAAGGTTGTTGGCTGGGTTATGCAATACGCTCCAATCGGTGTATTTGCACTTATTTTCGTTGTATTCTCTAAACAAGGTGCAGAGGCTTTCGGCCCACTTGCAACAGTTACAGTTACAGTTTACTTAGGCTTAATTGTTCAAATGGCGCTTGTATACACAGCTATCTTAGTTTTAGCTGGCATTAGCCCTATTAAGTTCTTCCAAAAAGTTCGTCCACCAATGTTGACAGCTTTCGTTACTCGTTCATCTGGTGGTACTCTACCTATCTCTATGGACGTTGCAGAAAAGCAAATGGGTGTTTCTCGTGGTGTTTATGGTTTCACATTACCACTTGGCGCAACTATCAACATGGATGGTACTACAATATACTTAGGCGTTTGTGCTATGTTTATCGCTAACGCTATCGGTCAACCACTTGATTTCGCACAACAAAGCGTTGTTGTATTAACTGCTGTTTTAGCATCTGTTGGTACTGCTGGTGTTCCAGGCGCTGGCGCAATCATGTTGTTAATGGTACTTGATTCTGTTGGTATGAAAGTTGAAGCAGGCTCTGCTGTTGCAGCTGCATACGCTATGGTATTCGGTATTGATGCATTATTAGACATGGGCCGTACTTCTATGAACGTAGTTGGCGACATGGCTGGTACTTGCGTTGTTGCAAAATCTGAAAAAGAAATGGATATGCAAGCTTGGGCTGACTAATCCACTTAATTTTTTAAATATTTCTAATGCCACTCTTTAAGGGTGGCATTTTTTATTGCAATATAGTAATATAACTAAATCATAGGAGGCAATATGGATAAGAAACTTGTACTCATAACTGGCGCATCATCAGGCATAGGTAAAGCATGCGCTGAACAATATGCAAAAGATGGGCATGATTTAATTGTGACAGCTAGAAGAGCAGACAGAATTGAAGCACTCAAAAATGAGCTTCAAGAAAAGCACAACGTCAAAGTTCATGCTTATGTTTTTGATGTTCGCATACGTGAAGCATCTGATATGCTTGCGAAAGATTTAATTGACAACAATCTAACACCTGACATATTCATAAACAATGCAGGGCTTGCGAGAGGCTTAGAGCCTATCCATGAAGGCGATATTGACAAATGGGATGAAATGATAGACACGAACGTAAAAGGCTTCCTATACGTCGCACGTGCCATATTACCGCTGATGGTTAAGGTAAACAAAGGGCACGTTATCAATATAGGCAGTATTGCTGGCTCACAAGTTTATCCAAACGGCAATGTATATAATGCTACAAAGTTTGCTGTGCGAGCGCTATCACAAGCTATGAATATGGACTTAGTAAACACGAACTTACGCATATCATCTATTGAACCAGGCGCTGTAGAAACAGAGTTTTCGCTTGTTCGTTTCGATAAAGATGAAGATAAAGCAAGCAGCGTTTATGACGGTTTTAAACCGCTTTGTGCTGATGATATCGCTGATATAATCAAATATACAACGTATTTACCAGAGCATATCAACATACAAAATATACTTGTGACGCCGACTGCTCAGCGTTCAAGTGGCGCTGGCATGGTTAAGCGCCACTAGAATTGACTACACATTATGCTGGCACTCTTCCTGTCACTGGGAAAACATTATCACTAGTTCTTTTTGCAAAGCAAAATTAGAAATAGTCTAATCGTTTCTCGAGAGCCACAAGTCAAGAGCGAAAGTAAGCGAATACAATGAGCTGTGGCAAAACAATTTCGTTAATGCTTAGCGAAATATGAGCTTAGCAGTAACCAATCTGTTTACTCCGTTGACTTCGTCATACTCGAGAAAACATTATCGCTA
>CAYJDR010000106.1:0-3414 GCA_964368965.1 uncultured Deferribacteraceae bacterium | reverse complement strand
TAAGCTCCCTGGGACGGGTTCGAACCGCCGACATGGTGATTAACAGTCACCCGCTCTGCCTGCTGAGCTACCAGGGAAAGTACGTTGCATCAACAACGTTCAGTAATAAAACATATTAGAACGAATTAGTCAAGCACTTTTTTAATTATTTATATCAAAAATTTCAACATCATCTGGTAAAGCCTTTAAATACACGCTTTCAGGGATGTCTATGTTTGTTAAAACATTGCTAAAAATGATCTTTGTCTTATTTCCTGTTGCATCTTCACTTGATATTGAATTGATTATGCCAGCTGCAAAATCAATTTCCATATAGCGTAAACCGATATCTTGTTTTGGCTGTAAGTGTATTGTATCGTTATCAATTTGCTCAACATCAAACACGTTAGGTAGCGATGAGAAATCCATCAACACTTGTAATATAACGCTATCAGAGTCGCCTGTGATAGGGTAGCGCATTAGTTGGTTGTTTATCTCGTCATATTGCTCAACAACTGTGTCAGAAAACATATACCAAGTGAGGTATGGGTCAATATAGTCCCATAATGCTTTCTTTTTCATCTCAATATATACTTTGCCGCTGTAAATATCGTCGCCAAAGTCTTTGATTGTGTTTGTTTGCGTAAAATCTGCCTGTAGCGATGTTATTTTGCTAACTTCTGCAAGTAAGTCTACCTTTTTAGCATCATCAGCGTATACGCCTACTGATAACGCTAAAAAAGTTAATGTCATTAATATCTTTTTCATGCTTGTTGTCCGTGGCACGCCTTATATTTCTTGCCACTACCGCAAGGGCAAGGGTCATTTCTGCCAACTTTTGGCGCAGTGCGTTTCATTGGTTGTGCTTTTTGCTCTGCTTGCTTTGTAGTGTTGCCTTCGTTTAGTTGTTTATTTTGGCTGCCGAGTTTACGTAGCTTATCCGCGTTTTCAGCCGCAACTTCCTCAGCTGAGCGTTCACGGAGTTGTGCGTGCATAATGATGCGTATAACTTCTTTTGATATGTTGCCAAGTAGTAATACAAACACAGCATACGCTTCTTTTTTATATTCAGTAAGCGGATCTTTTTGGCCATAGCCACGTAAGCCAACGCTGTCACGTAGGTGATCCATTTGTAGTAAATGGTGCTTCCATCTAGTGTCTAGTATGCTTATTAAAATGTATTTCAAGAAGTCTGGGAAGTGGTTTCCGAAAACTTGTTTACGTTCTTCAATTTGTTTTTCATAGATAGCCATGAGTTCATCAAACGCACCAGAAGTATCTTTAGCGTTGAAGTCGTTAAAGTTTGCTTCTGCACCAAAAATACGTTGGAAAGCTTCAGCGCCTTCTGCTCTATCGGCCATTGTGTCGATGACGAAGTCTTCGATAAGTGCGTTGACTGTGTCGTTAGCATATTGACGTAAGATACCTTCTAAATCGTCACCTTTGAGGATTTCGCGCCTTAGTTCGTATATAACTTTACGTTGAGAGTTTGCAACGTTGTCATACTCAAGTAAGTGTTTACGCACTTCAAAGTGAGATGCTTCAACTTTCTTTTGAGCGTTTTCGATAGCGCCACTGACGAGCCTAGACTCAATAGGGTCGCCTTCTTTCATGCCTAGCCTATCCATTGCCCCCATCATTTTTTCAGTACCGAATATACGCATAAGGTCATCTTGCATGCTTAGGAAGAAACGGCTTTCACCGCTATCGCCTTGACGACCAGAACGGCCACGTAATTGGTTATCAATACGCCTTGATTCATGACGTTCAGTACCTAAGATGAATAATCCACCGAGTTCTTCAACGCCTTCGCCAAGTTTGATATCTGTACCACGGCCAGCCATGTTTGTGGCGATAGTAACAGCGCCTTTAACACCGGCATTTGCTACGATTTCAGCTTCACGCTCATGGTTTTTTGCGTTTAGTACTTCATGCTTGATTTTATATTTTGTTAAGAATTTAGAAACAAGCTCAGATTTTTCGATAGACACTGTACCAACTAAAACAGGTTGTCCTTTTTTGTTTAGCCTAACGATTTCCTCAGCGATTGCTTCGTATTTTTCTTGAGCAGTTTTGTATACTAAATCAGGGTTATCAATCCTAACCATTTTTCTGTGTGTAGGGATAGGCACAACTTCTAGGCCGTAGATTGTTTTGAACTCGTTTGCCTCAGTCAATGCTGTACCGGTCATGCCAGATAGTTTTTTATACATTCTGAAATAGTTTTGGAACGTAATAGACGCGTATGTTTGGTTTTCGTTTTGCACTTGAACGCATTCTTTAGCTTCGATAGCTTGGTGTAGGCCGTCAGAGTAGCGCCTGCCGTCCATAAGCCTGCCAGTGAACTCATCGACGATGATGATGTTGCCATTTTGCACAACATAATCAACATCTACTTTGAAAACAGCGTGTGCTTTAAGTGCGTTGTTTATGTAGTGAAGCATGTCTACGTTTGACATATCAAAAATGTTTTCTATGCCGAATTTTTCTTCAACAAAGTCTATGCCGGCGTCAGTTAATGTTGCAGAGCGACGTTTTTCATCGACTGTGTAATGAGTTTCGATTGTAAGTAGTTTAACAACATCGTTTACTTTAGTGTATCTGTCAGTTGTTTCATCAGTAGGGCCAGAGATGATAAGTGGTGTACGAGCTTCATCAATCAAGATAGAATCGACCTCATCGACAATAGCGAAGTTAAGCTCTCTTTGAGCGTACTCGGAGTTGTCAAACTTCATGTTGTCACGTAGATAGTCGAAGCCAAACTCGTTATTTGTTCCGTAGAGTATGTCGCACTCGTATGCTTGTTTTCTTGAGATATTTTCAAGTTTAGTAGTGCCTTTTTCTTTATCGTCCCATACTACTTGCACAGATTTGTCATTTTGTATGATGCTAACAGACATGCCAAGTGTGAGATAGATAGGGCTCATCCATTGGGCGTCACGGCGTGCTAGGTAGTCGTTCACAGTTACTAGGTGTGCGCCGTTGCCAGATAGTGCGTTTAGGTACATTGGTAGTGTAGCAACGAGTGTTTTACCTTCACCAGTTTTCATTTCCGATATTTTGCCAGAGTGTAGCACGTAGCCACCAAGTAGCTGAACATCATAGTGGCGCATGTTCATAACACGCTTAGACACTTCGCGTACAGTTGCGAACGCTTCTGGTAGTATATCGTTGAGGCTAGCGCCTTCTGAGATTTTCTTTTTAAATAATACAGTTTGGTTAGCAAGTTCGTCATCGCTCATAGCGACCATGCGATCTTCAATACCATTTATTTCGCTAATAAGCGGTTTCATTTTTTTCATAATCTTTTCGCCAGTAGGGGCAAAAAGACGTTCGATTAAGTCTTTAAACATCTGTTCTCCTATAACACGTATAAATCAATTTTGCATGCTAACATATTTTATACCATTTGAGCAAGTAAACAATTTTATAAAT
>CAYJDR010000105.1:0-3437 GCA_964368965.1 uncultured Deferribacteraceae bacterium | reverse complement strand
TGAACTTTATGAGCGTATGATACTCATTGTAATAAACTCACAAATAAATAAAACGAGGATATAATGTTTCGTAAACTATTAACAACATTACTTTTAGTCGTGTCAGCTATAGCAATCACAGCATGTGGTGGCGACAGCAAAAAAGATGCACCGCATGTGCCAGTTCAAAGCATATCGGTAAAATCAACAGTGATGACGCTTGACCCTAGTTATTCATCACCGATTGAGGTAGTGTTTAACCCATCGAACGCTACAAACAAGGCGTTGACGTATGTGTCAGACAACACAAGCGTGCTAACAGTGTCAGAAAATGGCACTATCACAACGCAAGCAGTTACGGCAGACTCAACTGCTACTATCACAATCACATCAGCTGATAACTCAAGCGCAACGGCTACAGTTGCAGTTACTGTGCGTGCAAAGGCGCTAGGCTACAGCATAGTCAACGACGTGTGGGAGATATATAACGCAGATGGCTTAGTGCAGTTTAACAACATAGCTAATAAATCTACTAATGTGAAGCTAACTGCCGATATCGACCTAACTGGCAAGTCGTGGGTTCCGTTTGGCGAATATGCAGGTATATTTGACGGCAACGGTAAAACAATAACAGGCTTGAACATAAACAACCCAATGGGTAGCGATCAAGGCTTGTTTAGCGTAGTTGATGCTACAGGCGTTGTTAAGAACTTAGGTTTGATTGACCCAACTGTTAAAGGGGACAAAGACGTTGGCGCTATAGCTGGTTATAATATTGGCACAATTATATCATCTTATGTGATTGGTGGCACTATCGAAGCGATAACTGGATCAGTAGGTGGTATAGCTGGCGGTGGTAGTAATCACATAGCAGCATCTTACGTAAAAGGTACTCAGCTCATTGGCACCCCAGCAGGCGCAATAGTTGGAACAAATAGTGGTACCTTAAACACTAATTTCTATCAAGCTGTTACAGGTGCAACACATGGCATAGCTGAAGATATAGATGGCAGCCCTAGCGACACTAATGCAGACACTACAAACGATATTACAACAAATGTGGCAGCACTAAACAATGCACTAGCATTACACTCACATGAATATGTTGTAAGTGGCGACAAGTTAATTATACAGCAAAAAGCAACAGTACCAGCATTACCAAGCATTGATAGCTACGGCTACTATTTAGTAGATTCAGCACAAAGCTTAAACTTAATGCGCGACTATATAAACCTAGGCAACTTAAACGTAAGCATTAGGCTAGCGCAAGATATTGACTTATCAAGCAGTGCTAACTGGATACCTATAAATAACTACACAGGCACATTCGATGGTAATGGCAAAACTATATCAAACTTGACGATAGATGAATCAAAAGTTGGTGCATATGCTATGTTTACTAGCATTGGGCTTGGCGGTGTAGTTGAAAACTTAGGCTTAGTTAATCCATATATCAAAGGTGTTGGGCTAGTTAGTGGTATAGCTATATATAACAGCGGTACAATGATTGCAAACTATGTAACAGGTGGCACCCTAAAGGGCTCTCTATCTACGAGTGGCATAACTCTACTTAATAAAGGTTCTATTATTGCAAATTACGTAAGTGGCAGTATTATTGAAGGCGATGCGGCAATAGTTTTGAATAATTCAGGTGTTCTTAAATCAAACTTCTATAATGTAGAAGGCGTAATAAACGGACCAAGTGACATTAGCTCACAACAAACATCCGACATCAGAACTAATATAGATGACCTAAACAACGCACTAGCAGCGCATTCGCATGAGTATGTTGTCAGTGGGGATATATTAGTTGTGCAGAAAAACGCAAACTCTCCAATGCCAAACAAAGTTGATGGTTTTTATCAGGTACGCACAGCAGATGAGCTACTCGCGATGAATAAGTATATAGCAGAAGTAAGCACTGTCGCAAAGATAAAGCTAATGGCAGATATCGACTTAGAAAATAAAGCATGGACTCAGATACAACTATTCAAAGGTACATTCGACGGTAATGGCCACGCAATATCAAACTTAAACAAAGGTAGCAGTGAAACTACTCTACGTGGCTTGATTGCCTCAAATGAAGGTACGGTTAAAAACTTAGGTTTAGTAGAGCCAGTTATTGAAACTAATGATAATGCTAGCGGTATAGCAGATGTGAATTATGGCACAATTTCTGCAAGTTATATACGTGGCGGTTCTATAAAAGGCGCAGGTGAAAATATTGGCGGCATAGCTGGGAAGAATTTAGGTAGTGGTGCTAAAATTTCAGCAAGTTATGTAAGTGGTAGCCGTATTATTAGCAATAGTACAGCCACTACTAACGTTGGCGGTATAGTTGGGAATAGCTATGAAGCAAGTACAGTCGTAAATTGTTATGTAAAAGATAACGCAACTATTGAAGCTACAGGTACAGGTAATATTTATCTTGGTGGTATTGCAGGGAGTAATACATACGACAGTTCAATAATTAAAAGCAATGTAAGTGGCAACACAATTATCAAAAGTTCTTCAAGTGCAAGTGCAAGTGCCGATGTAGGTGGCATAGCTGGGTCTAATCAAAGCATAATTAAGGAAAGCTCTGTAACTGGCAGTGCAACTATCGAAGGCATAAGCGCAGGTGATGTTCATGTCGGTGGTATAGCTGGGTACAATAATGGCACAATCGCAACAAGCTATGTAAGTGGCAACGATGTAAAAATTAAAAGCAAACAGACTGGTTCAGGGAATGCTTTTATTGGTGGTATAGCTGGGGTTAGCAATGCTGGTACAGTTACTAAAAATTATGTAGAAGGTGCAACTGTTTCAAGTGTAGGCACAGCTAGAACTCATGTCGGTGGTATAGTTGGGGATGCTTATAGTGGTGGTACAATCACAGCAAACTATGTAAGTGGCGGTAGTATTACAGGCACAGGCACAGGCGAAGTTTATGTTGGTGGTATAGTTGGGGATGGTAAAAACTCAATTACGGAAAACTTTGTAACAAGCAATACCGCTATCAAAGGTTCAAGCTCAGACGTTGTTTATGTCGGCGGTATAGCTGGGGGTGTAGGTAATAGTAGCATATTATCAGCAAACTATACGAAAGACATTAATGTTACAGGCGAGCATACAGCTGGTGGCGGCAGAGATTATGTCGGCGGTATAGCTGGGTTTAACTCTGGTAGAATCATAGCAAACTATGTGAGCGGCGGAAGTGTTAAGGGCTTAGATTCAGTTCCAAATGTTGGCGGTGTCGTTGGTTATAATGAAGGCACAATCACAGCTGTTTACAGCACCGCTATAGTTACTAGTACATACTCAGACTTAAGGTATGTTAACGGTGTCGTTAGTCATAATAATAAAGGCGCAGTTAATACAGCATACTTTTTAAATGGCAAGGTTGATGGCGGCGATATCGGTATTGGTAATGACTCAGGCACAGCAAGTAACGTAGAAGGCGTTGACACAATAGAAGC
>CAYJDR010000104.1:0-3438 GCA_964368965.1 uncultured Deferribacteraceae bacterium | reverse complement strand
CGTTTGTTGTTGTGCGATCAGCTGCGTCTGCAGGCAAAATTGCATTGCCGCTAGCATCAAACTCAATGGTTACATTACCAATGGTCACGCTACCGCCTGCCATGCCTTCCACATCGCTAAAGGTGAAGGAGCTAGAGTCGGTGGAAGTACCTTCTTTTGTTGCTTCGGTGCCGCCTGTAAGTTCTTTATCAGTTGTCACAAGAGCGTCATCACCTGTGGTGGGCACAACGATGATGGCCTTATCATCCGCGCCCTGCACGCCAAAGTTTAAGATGAGATCATCATTGGCACCGTGCTTATCTGTGGTGGTAACCTTGAAGCTTTCGGTGGGGCTATCCTTAGCACCAAGGGCGTCGATAGCTTCTCTTTGATCGTCTGTTGCACCCAGTTTGTAATGATATTGTCCTGTTACGGTGTTGATGGTTAAAGTGCCATACTCACCCACAATGACGATGGACTTATCATCTTGTCCTTCTACGTCAGTATCTCCAACTTCGACAAGCTTTCCATTTTCATCATATTCAACACGAACAACGCTTAAGGTTTGACCATCGTTAATCACATTGGTTGTTGCGTGCATTCCATCAAGTCCAAAACCATCGGTATCAGCATCATCAACTTTTAAGAAGCCATAAATATCCTTACCTTGAAGTTGGGTGGCCGTATTTGTAACTACTCCGTCTTCAACAAGGGCTTTATGGGTGACATGTAAGGTGCCGTCTACCTCTTCCGGTGTGCCAAGAAGGGCATTTTTCGTGGTAACTTCGATGGTTGGTGCATCGTTGGTACCTTTCACGGTAACTTCAATGTCCATGCTGTTACTGTTTGCAGAACCGTCAGTTGCTGTAACAGTGAATTTTTCTTCTTTTACTTCACCTTCATTCAAGCTGTTTGTTTTATCTTGATCGATGACGTACTTGTATTCGCCTGTTTCTGTATTGAAGTAGAGGGTACCATATTGACCTTCAACAAATGTATCATAATCAGCGGCATTGGCATCGGTTGAAATTGTAGGCTTTGAATCTTTAACGGAGAAGTCAATATCTTCACCGTCAACATCACCAGCTGTCACTCTGCCTGTATCAGAAGGAGTGCCAGCAAATTCAGCGTTAGGATTTACAGTATCTACAGTGCCAGCTTTGCCATCGCCATCACCCACACCAGCTTCTTGTACCACAAGGCTTTCAGTACCAGTAATGATGGGAGCATCGTTTGCACCTTGTACAGATACGGTAATATTTTCTGCACGCCATGCACCGTGCTCATCTTTCACATAGATGGTGAATTCTTCTTTAGCTGCAGGGTCAGTGTCGTCAAGACCTTGCACAGCATTGTAGCGGTCAAGAGCAGCAGTATCTTTAGGGCCGGTATGGTCAGCAGGGTAAACATATTGCCCCGTAGCTGCATCAAAAACGCTGCCTTCGGGTTGCTGTTGTACTTCATAGGTATACTTACCACTGGCATCAATGGTGATGGTGCCATAAGTGCCGGCAAGAGAATTGGTTGCACCAGCAGGAACGGTGCCGTCATCAAATTCAGAGGTATGCCCTTTAGCAATATGGAAGGTTAAGTCTGCACTAGCATCTACGTCGTCAGCTATTGCTTGACCAGACACACTGGTACCGTCTTCACCAATGCTTAAAGTTTTATCTGCATCTGCGATGGCTAAGGTTGGTCTGTCGTTGGTACCGGTGATGGTGATGGGAATTTCTACTTTGTCAAATCCGCCTTTGCCATCTTCAACTTCTACCGTGTAAGTGATGGTAATGGAGTCACCAGCGTCGAGTTCTTGTACTTTTTTAGATGTATTATCGAGTTCAAATTTGTAGTCAATGGAACCAGAATTGCTGTCAGCATTGCCTGTGAATGAGCCGAGGGTAAACGAGCCAAACTCGCCTGCAGTGTTAGTAGTGCCAGTTACATCACCAGTAACAGTAGAACTAGAAACAGTGAAACTGTCTGCAGTAAATGTGTCTTTGGCATCTACATCAGTAACTGTAAGAGTTCCGCTAGCAATGGCATCACCAGTAAGGGCTGTATTAGGATTGGTGGCATTGTCTTTATCAACACCGGCTTCCACAGTGGCGCCATCTGCACCAGTTTGCACTGTAAGCTCAGGCGCATCGTTGGTACCTTGAATTTGTACGGTAACAACTTCAGAGCGCCATGCACCATTGCTGTCTTGCACGTAAATGGTGAAGCTTTCTGTATGAATTTCAGGATCACCATTTTTATCAACGCCAAGCTCTTGAGCTTTGGCATTGTCGAGGGTAAAGATGTACTTACCTGTAGCATCAATGCTAAATGTGCCCCAATCGTTACTTACGCTATTTTCGGTAACGGTGTCAGGCATGGCTGGACCAGTTTCATCGTCTTTTGTGGCAGCACCTTCGGCCACGAAGAACGTAAGATTTGTGTCGCCTTCATCGGTACCAATATCTTCAGCATCCACATCGGTAGCAGAGGCTTTCCCTGTGATGCTTATGATGGTTTCGTCACCATCTATGACACCATTTTTGTCTGCGTCAAAAGCAAGATCATCTTCTTTCACGCTAAGGATGGTTTCATTTATGATTAATTTGGGCTGATCGTTGGTGCCGGTGATGTTAAAAGACAAGTCAGCGGAGGCATTATTTGAGTTGGCGTTTCCGCTATCATCTTTTGCAGTTAAGCCAAGAGTTAGCTCAGGAGAAAGGGCTTGGCCTTCATTGAGGCCGTTTATGATTTCGCTGTTATTGTTAAGCTCAAATTCATACTTCCACTCAACGGTATTATCGGCATCACTTGTGGAGAAGGTGATTTGACCAATGGAATCTTGGCCTGGAGTGAGGGATGTTACAAGGTCATAACCTGTGCCAGCGGCATTAGGAACCACAAAGTACTGGGTACCACTGGAAACTTCTACATTGCCCACATGTAAGCTAAGCTTATCGGTTGCATCGGCGTCAGCAAGTGTAATGGTGCCATGAGCGCTAGAGGTGTCTGCGAACTCAGCATTGGGTGTGTTAGAAGGGTTTGCTGGATCTCCATCGCCAACACCTGCTTCGGTGAGGGTGTGGGAAGGTTCATTCACCGTGATGGTGGGGGTGTCATTGGTGCCCAGAACTGTTACGGTGACGGGCTTTGCAGACCATGCACCGCTGGAGTCTTGCACATAGACATAGAAAGTTTCAGTTGCAGTCTCTCCTTCTCCGAGGCTATTTGCTGCATTGAAACGCTCAAGAGCTGCTTTATCGCCTTCTACACCAGCATCAAAAACATATGCTCCTGTGGCTTCGTCAAAGTAACTGCCAGCAGGTTGTGCTTCTAAAGCATAGCTGTAATCGCCTGTAATGGGATGAATGGTCAAAGTACCGCATGTGCCTGCAACGGAATTGGAGACGGTAGCATTCACATCGGTATTGCTTGCATCTTTTTCCACGAGAGCAAGGTCATCAT
>CAYJDR010000103.1:0-3557 GCA_964368965.1 uncultured Deferribacteraceae bacterium | reverse complement strand
TAAGCTTTTTAGAACCTCCCGCCTAGCGGGAGGTTTTCTTTTCCACAAAAAAGCCTTTACAACTTTCGTCGTAAAGGCTTGAACTTACTGGCTCCCCGGGACGGACTTGAACCGCCAACCTAGTGATTAACAGTCACCCGCTCTGCCGATTGAGCCACCGGGGAGTGTGTTACGCCACTCAGCGCAAGAAGAGTTCTATGGTATTAGCCTTTCATAGTCAAGCTTTTTTAGAAAAAAATTCAAATTCATTTGTAGAAATTACTAAACGGCGGATCGCACACATATATATTATTAAAATATAAACAATTTTCATCTTTTCATTTTCAAAAACATATATCACCCTAAAAGCACTACTAGAAATAAAACCTTGTAAAAAGTTTTCTACACAAGTTCCCCGCAAAACACCTCAAGTTATACTTTAAGAATTCAAAAATAACTTTTGTAATTTTTTCTCATACCGCTCAGCTTCACTATAAATACAGCCACAATATGCTTGACGGTAGAGATTAAATTCTTTCGACAAATTTATACCTTTTTGCCATTCATCTCTAAAATCTTCATAGTAAAAAGGCACAGCAAATTTTGTAGCGGCATTTTCTGCCGTGCGCACAATTTGTTCGTGATCTTGATAGCGAGAGTACAATAAAGAACTACTAAAAGCCGTAAACACGTGAGTACCACTCTGCCCTACTAACGTACCGCTGAACTCTTTCGCCATTTTCGCTGTGATATTTAAACGACTTTCATAACAATATCCACACCTTACGCTGCCCATATCTTGCGTTCCTGCAACTTCAGACAACCACTGCTGAATATTCCAAACATCATCGCGGTAAAGAACATTACATTCAAGTTTTTGCGCACATTCCACCAAAGCTTCACGACGGCGTAAATACTCACTAAGCGGATGAATATTGGGATTAACAAATAAAGCCGTCACAGTGTGCCCTTTTTCACGCAAACGCAATATGGGGACAATGGCGCACGGGCCGCAACAGACATGGAGTAAAATATGTTCGTTCATAGATTTACATAAAAAAACCTTTTCGCTACAAGGTGATTCTAGTAGCAAAAAGGCATTTTAATTGTACAAGATTTTATTGTATTCGAACTTCTATGCTTATTCGCAACTGTTCTTCAAGTTCACTAATTCGCTGACGTTTATGGTTAAGTAAGTACAAAGCCAGCTCTGCAAAAGAGGTTTCATACACATACTTACCATGCTGTGCAGAGCGCCCCTTACGTTCCATTTCGCAAAGAGCTTGTAAAGCTTGCCACTCTAAATTTCGGCGAACACCGGTGCCCTTGCAATGAGGACATGGCTCCATGGTGATGGCTAAAGCAGAGGACCCTGTGCGTTGGCGTACAATTTCCAACAAGCCAAAAGAAGATATGCGTGCCACATCGTGACGTGCTCGATCATTCTTCATGGCATTGCGTAAAGTTTTTTCCACTTCACGCACATGACTCTTATCACGCATTTCAATAAAATCTATGACCACTTGTCCGCCAATATCACGCAACTTCAAGTGCCTTGCAATGGCTTCTGCTGCTTCAATATTAGTTTTAAGTGCCATGGATTCAAAATTTCCTTTGCCGGAAATCTTTCCAGAGTTAATATCAATGGCCATAAGAGCTTCTGTTTGGTCAAAAACAAGCCGCCCACCTGAAGGAAGTACCACCTCTCGAGCATAAATTTGCTCAAGCTGACGTTGCATATTAAAGCGTTCCCATAACGTTTGGCGAACATCGGCATGCATACGAATGAGCTCTTTCTTCCGAGGGAAAAGTAAAGCCACTGTTTCGCGTAAACGCTCAGCCACCTCTGTACTATCCACCCACACCTCAGTTACATCATCGGTAAGGTAGTCACGTATGGCTCTTTCTGCAAGACCAGACTCTCTGTAAAGCAAGACAGGAGCCGAATCACTCACACCGCGCTTACGAATCTCACGCCATACACGTTTTAAGTACTGCAAGTCACTTTTTAATGTGGTTTTAGAGGTACCCGCACTGACGGTGCGCACAATAACCCCAAGCCCTGCACCAGGCTCAATGCCTGTCATCATCTCGCGCAAACGCCCTCGTTCTTCATCGCTTTCCACTTTACGTGAAATACCAATTTGCTCTTGGCCCGGTGTTAGCACTAAAAAACGTCCCGGCAAGGAAAGCCATGTGGTTAAAAAGGCCCCTTTATTTCCTGTGGGTTCTTTAACCACTTGCACAAGAATTTCTTGCCCAGGTTTAATGATCTTTTGAATGGGTGGGAATTTTTTTCCCTTCACCACTTCATGATGCGATTGATAGTATTCAGGATGAATTTCATCAATTTGCAAAAAACCATTTTTGTTAGTGCCGTAATTTACAAAAGCAGCTTGTAAATTTGCATCAATATTATTTACAACACCTTTATAAATATTCCCCTTGGTTTTCACCTGATGTAACATTTCAAGATAATACTCATGAATAACACCATTTTCCACCAAAGCTACTTCCACCTGCTCACCTTGAACCATGGAAATAAACATCTTTCGCTGTACATTTTCTACAGCTTTTTTCACTGCAGTGGTGCGCGCACGACCAGGCTTACCTTCACCAAGAGAAGTTCCCCCCTTAGCTGATGGGATAGCTTTAGATGTAGGTATAGCTTGCTCATCGGCTTCATCATCCATGAACTCTTGCAATGCTTCTGTGGGGGTTAACGGCCGTTTTTTTCCACGTTTACCGCGCCCGCCACGTCGCCCTCGTCTACTCCGAGAAGCAGTTGCGTCTACACTAGCCTCTTCTTCAACTGCATGGGCAGTATTTTCTTCTTGTGCTTGCTCAGGTGTCACCACATTTTCTTGTGATACAGGGCTAAGTTTTGCCTTTGCTCCCCTACGTGGACGTCGAGTTTTCTTTTCTTCGCGTGAAAGAGGCACATCGGGTACTTCAGAAGTTTCTCTTGCGATGCCTGCACTTTGAGGTTCATCTGATATGGATGAAAGAACTATTTTTTCTTGCACATCTTCCACAGGGATTGGCGATGCCGTTTTTTTAGGACGTCCTCGTCCCGCACGCGGTGATTTTTTGGAAGACTCATCAGAATCAGATTTCAAAAATACATCTGCAGATTTTGCTTGCTCAACGAATGAATGTATTTCACCAGTTCCTGAAATGCTCGAATCTCCAGAAGATATACTTGGGGCACTTTTTTCCTGCGTAGAAAGCTCTTCGCTCTTTTCTGTTTTTTCTTTATTTTTAGCGCGTACAGCAGGCTTTCTTCCCCTCTTGGGCTTGGGTGATTCATTTTGTACGGCATCTTTTTCCGACGTTGATGCTTCCTTTTGAAGTGAAGCGCTTTCTAGCACTCCGCTCACACTTTCTGCATCACTTATAGTTACAGAAGATGTAGCTTTTTTGCGAGGTCGCCTAGCTGGAACTTTTTTCTTTTCAGATTGAGGTATTAAAGTTTTTTCTTCTGCGGTTACCGACGGAGAAGATGCGGTTTTTTTGCGGGTTCCAGCCTTAGCTGTGGTACGTCGAGGGGCTTTAGGTGCTGGTGTGGACACAGCGTC
>CAYJDR010000102.1:0-3642 GCA_964368965.1 uncultured Deferribacteraceae bacterium | reverse complement strand
CACGGCATAATCTTAGATAAAGAGTTCAGCAAGCAAATCAACGTGGGTGACAAAATCGAAGTTATCCCAAGCCACATCTGCCCAACTGTCAACCTCTATGACAAAGCATACCTAGTTGAAAACGGCGAGATAGTTTCAACAATACCAATAGATTGCAGAGGCAAATCGCAATAATATATCACAAGGCTACTGACTGAAAGGTTGGTAGCCTTTTTTTTATAGCATGTCTTCTAAAATAGGAACAATAGACGCTAAAACGGTTGATTTTATTCTGATAAATACTTCTAGTAACCCTACTTTTCTTTCTGTGAAATCCATATTAACACCCCATCTTTTTACAACTATCTACTTCCCTTCAAACCAATAATAGACCTTGCCACCCTCTTGGCGCTTCATCATGCGTGTTTCTGCGTTTTCTAGCACAATTTCGCCGAACGTTCCACACTCGTTACCTTCGCACAACAATCTACCTAGCGAAAGCCTTGCGCCGTTTGTATTGCAACTTATTGGCATGTCGCTCACTCTCGACTCCCTGCCCTCTGCATACCTGAACACATCGCCTGAAAAGCCTTTGTAATATACTGCGCCATCAGCGACGCAAGGTGTTGGTAACTCATAGGAAAACTGTACAACTCGTTGCCACTCACGCTTCAGTTTATACATGTTCAAGTTGCCACCGTTGTTAGCTGCAACCATGCCGACACCCACAGTAAACTCACCCTTGATATCTACATTATCGTGAACGTCGCCACCTTTGCCCACTAGCGTTGTGCCACATATCGCATATGGTGCGTTTTCGCTTAGTCTACAACTAGTTAGCGGATAATGTTTCGTATCAACATCATCTATCGTGAAGAAGTTGCCACCGTCTTTTGTTATGCCGTAGAACGTGTTATCTGCGTACTTTAACTCTGCGAACTCTACAGGAAATTCGCCCTTGATTGTGAACGCTCGCACGCTTTCGTTGTAGCTCATTATGTAGCCGTTTTGCAACACTGCTACGAGTTCGCCCCCTATCATGCCAGCCGCCTCAACTGCACCGCCTACAACGCCATTAAACATGATAACCGCCGTGTTTGGCTCGCGTACGGCTAGTTTTTCGCCCTCGGTTTCCACTATGTAGCCGTTGATGTAGAAAACGTCGCCTTGCAGCAACCTATCATACTCGGCAAAGCGCACGCAATCGTAAGCTGAATAAAGCTCGACACGTGATGTGCTTGATATCATCGCAATGAAGCCTGTAACGCTGACGTTGTTGAAGCCGACATCTGTCACGAGTGCGTTGCATGTAGGCATGGTGAACTCGATTTGGTTAGTTTTAAGCACGGCCAGCATACTTTTGCTACCAGCGACTGATAGCACGTTATTATCGGAATATGTTTGCGGATATGATTGTTCGAACACGATTAAAGATTGGCGTAAAAGTGTTGATGATGGGATAGTTGTTTCAAAGTCGCTAGGGTTTTCAGATGGCGTGCTTTTAGGTTCGAACACTGCCATGATATCCACTTCGACAATTTCAGGAGAAGGTGCCACACAACCCGTTGCGAGAAGTGTGGCGATAATTAATAAGTATCTCAATTAGAACCCGATAACGAACTCTATAACGTGGCGTTTATCAGAGTTTTGCCCTGCGAATGCGCCTAGTTCTTCTGTGTAGTATGCGTAGTTCACTTCTAGGAAGTGCCAAACTTCAAGCCCAGCGCCAGCCGTTGCATAGCCTTGGTGGAAGCCACCACGTAAGAACACCATATCCATGATGCCAACTTCTGCGCCTAAGTTTATGCGCTTCCATATTGATGGGTCGTCGCCTGCGAAGAACATGTCAACAAACTCAAGCGCTGCATAGATATCGAACACGCTGTATGACGGTGCGATAGATACAGATGCGTTTACAGTAGTGTCTATCTCGTCAAGTAGTTTGCCGAAGTTTTGGTAGCCGAAATCGTTGATAGATAACGCAACACGTGGCTTTAGCATTGGTGCAACTGGTAGGTCGTACATAGCGCCGATAGTACCTAAGATTGCGATACCTGTGCCATCTTTCTCAAGCTCTTTTTTTAAATCGTCGATAGCTGAGCTGCTTGCGAATACGTTTGCTAGGTCAAGTGCTGTGTATGATTTAACAGCGCCCATACGGTAGAAACCTTTCACGCTTACACCAACAGATAGTGCATCGTTCTCAAGGAACTGCATAGCATAGGCAGCAGTAGCACCGATATCGGCTTGTATTTGCATAGCTAGTTCAGGTAGCACGTTTATGTTGTATGATAATAGGCTAACTTGTGAAGTTGCGAACACGCCGAAGCTAAGGTTCTTTTTAGTGAACGCTGGGTAGAATGTGACAGGGTCAACAGTGATGTAGTCGCCTGCGATTTTACGAAGTTGTTGTTCGACGTATGTTGCGTCTTCCCATTTTTTAGAGTCGCCAAGTAGTTCGTTAACAAGGTCTGTGCCTTCTGCGACTAAGTGGTCGTTAGCGCCTAAAGTTATTGGAACTATGTCGATATTCCACGCATCAGCATCTTTTAGCCCTGCTGGGTTGTAGAACGCTGCGTATTTGTCGTTGCTCATGCCGTAGAAAACGCCACCCATGCCGAGCGCCCTAGTTGATTGCAATATTGATGAATGCTCTCTCGTAAGCGATTTTTGGTTAGCTAGTGCTGTGCTTGCGAACATAGCAGTCATTATTACTAATGTTATGAGTGTTTTATAAAATTTATTCATTATATATTCTCCCTATAACCCACCAAGTACACTTGAGATGTAGTTGGCTATTGAAATATCGCTAACTTGTCCGTTAGTGTCAGTCACTTGGTTTACCATGCCAGCAAGTTGGAATGTGAAATCACCAGCATCAGGCACAGCTGTATATAGCGTAGTGACAGCGTTTGTCACCATGCCCATGTTGCTTGTGAGGCTTTGCACAACTTCGTCACGGAAAGTTGGGTCGCTATTGAATTGGTTTAATATTGCAGTTTCGTCTATGCTGTTGCTAGCGATGAATTGTTTAATGCCTGCTTCTGTGAAATCAGGTATAGATGTAACGCCAGTAACTTTAAGCATGATGTTTGCAGAGTCGATAGTAGTGTTTGCTGCGCCAGCGATACCGCACACTGTAACCATATTTTGGTTGTTGTTTAGATTCATGTTGCAAACGCTCATGACGTCTTTATATATTGTAGATAGCTTTGTGATTGTTGCAGTATCAACAGTAGATATGCCCATGATTTTTTGAACCATTGAGTATGGGTCAGTAGCTGCTGTGTTGTTTTTGTTGTAGAGGTTGTCGAACACGTTTGTGATGTTGACACCGCTAGTGCCTAGCTTCGAGCTGACGTATTTATAAGCGTCATCGCCGCTCCATTGGTTGCGTTGTTTTTGGTCGAGTAGGTTGACTACTTTTGCGTAGTCGCCTTCGATGAATGCGAAGCCGATAGCATCTGCCTTAGCTTCTGCTGAGGAGTCGTCATCAAGACTTGAGAAAATGTTATCATTGCAACCGAATAATATAATACCGATTGACATGATGAGTAGTAATTTCGTTAATTGTTTCATAATTCCCCCATATATTATAATACAGTCATTCTATAACAATATATACTAGTTGTGATAAATATGCAACTTATTAGTTTGGGGTGG
>CAYJDR010000101.1:0-3675 GCA_964368965.1 uncultured Deferribacteraceae bacterium | reverse complement strand
AAAAATCTACATTTACGTGTTTTTTTAGTTATAAGTTAGGGGTCTAATTTCAAATATGTAGTAAAAAAGACTTGAACTGTCAATATTTCATAGATAAATGCTAAGTTAGTGTATTGCTAATACGTGCAAAAAAATAGAAAAAAGATTGAGAATTTTAGAACAAACAGTGGGTGAGAGTATATGTGCAAAGCACTTGCACTCTTTTAAAATGTATGGGAAATTATATGGATAATTTCATGAAGAGCAATGCTGGCGTGCTAGGTATAAAAGCCCTAGATTGGGGGGAATGTATGGATAATGAAAAATTAAAAGTAGTTTTTATTAACTATGGCCCTTATAATGGTTGTAGTGGGGTGCACATACATTTTCTTGCCAACGCTCTCGTGGAGCTTGGCCATGAGTGTTGTGTTTTTTTACACATAACCGATAGGGCTGCAGAATATTTTGGGAAGCCGCTATACCCAGTGTATAAATGCTCAGATATACAGCATTTTCCACCAGAATTTTTTGATGATAGTGTATTGCATGTTTGGACAACACGAGAAGCTGTAAGGGTTCCCACTGCTTTTATACGTAAGCGCAATAAGCGTCCTTACCTTGTGCATCTGGAAGATAATGAAATACTTATCACAGGTCAGGAATTGGGGGCGGACACTTTGCAAGAACAAAAAAAAATAGTCAAAGAAAATCCTGACTTAGTTAAAAATTTCATTTTAACAAATCCCTTACTCTTTGAGCCTTTTATGCGTGCATCGGCAGGTGTTACCTGTATTATCAAAAAACTAGAAGAATTTGTGCCCGAGGGTGTTCCGAGAATGACTTTTTGGCCGGCATGCGAAGAGGCATTTTTTGCAATTCCACAAGAAAGGGACTTAGTTGCACGGCGAATTTGTGAAATGGAAGATGATACTTTCGTTTTAGTATATCCGGGGGCCATACATGAATTTAACGGCGAAAGCTTTGTTCAATTGCTTTTGGCTGTAGATCAATTGCATAGGGAAGGCTTTTCTCTTCAAATTTTGCGAACCGGAAGAGAAGATTATAAGTATGACGATGTTACCTTAGAGTTATATAAAAAATATGTGGTGTGGGCTGGAGAGGTTGAGGCAAATGAACTAGCGCCTTACGTGGCACTGGCAGACTTTTTGGTGCAGCCAGGAGGGCCGGGGGCTTTTGATGACTATCGTTTTCCATCAAAAATTCCCTACTTTCTCGCCAGCGGGCGCCCTGTTATTTTGCCTAACTGTAACGTGGCAGAAAAACTACAGCACGGGTCTAACTGCTTTTTAATGAAAGAAGGCAGTGGCGAAGAAATAGCCAAGTATTTAAAGATGCTGATACTTCATCCATCACTTGCTAAATCTATGGGGCAAAAAGGGCGCGCCACGTCTCGAGCTTTATTTAGCTGGAAAAAGTCTGCACAGGCTTTAGTGCCTTTTTACAGGCAAGCGTTGGCAAACCATGCATCATAGTTGTGTTATACCGGCCATGGCCACTATATGAGCAAAAGCTTGTGATGAAACCTCTTGCACCGAGAGGCGGGAGCCTTTTTTCATAAGTTCCATATTTCCAAGTTCAGGCTCCTCGCGTAAACTTGCGCGTGAAAGGGGGACAGGAAAGCTTTGTAGTAAGCGCACATCCACCATATCCCACAGTGGGTGATCCGGTGTGGAGCGTGGGTCAAAATGGTCATTTCCTTCTTCCCAAGATGTATGGTCGGGATAGGCTTCGCGTACTATTTCCACTATACCTGTAATTTCAGGGTTCTTTCCACTGTGGTAAAAAAGGCCTTGATCTCCTATCTTCATGGCACGCATAAAATTACGTGCTTGGTAGTTGCGTACGCCATCCCAAGACGTGGTTTGCTGCGTGGCTTCTTGCAAATCTTGCCATGAGAAGCACTCTCTTTCGCTTTTAAAAAGCCAATAATTCATCTAAACCTCCACTTATAAAGGTGATTCTTCTATCCACTGTTCGACAAGCTCTTTCAAAGTAGTATCATCGTTTTTCGAAGCTGTTTCTTGAATGCTAAAGGCTTTGTGACGCAATGCCTCTATATCATGAATTTTTCTGGTAATGTCATGAATAAATTGCTTACAACTGCTTACCAGTTCAGTATTTCCTGCGTTGGCGGCGCAATAAGCTAAGGAGGCAAAGTTCTTTACTACCGGGACTAGGTGAGACTGTTGTAAACGTATATCAATGGCCTCTGTCCATCGTTGTCCTTTTTCATAAAAAGTCGCCAAGATTTCATAACCTCCCAGCCAATAGGGATCAGTATTAAGACGTGCAATACAACGGTTTTCATCAAAATTTTCAGTAAATATCAGTGTGTAGGCGCTCTCTTTGGCAGAAGGCAAGCCCACATACATTTCTAAATCAGGGGTGAATTTTGGCTCTAGATTCATTTGCGTAGCAACAATATGTAAATCTGCTGCAAAGCAGTCATGGCATCGTTGCTCAAACAGAATTTTGTTTTCGTTTTGATTTGAGGTTTCCAATATAGAGTTGGTGCGAGTGTAAACAATACTGTCATGTACAACAGTAATTTTATAACCTTTTTCACGCACTCGACAGCAAAGATCTAAATCTTCAAAGCCATTGTTATATCCTTCGTGAAAGCCGTGACAATCTTGAAAAATTTGTTTAGGCATAAGGAGCGAGACACCAGTTATGGCTTGCCAAAAGCGTTGTTTCAAAGGAATAACGTAGGATGCAGGAATGAGATGATGCGCATATGTCAGTTCAAGATCTGGTTTGAAGCAAATGCCCGCATTGTGCACTTTGTTGTTAGGATAGAGTAAAAGTGGGCTCACCATGCCAAGTTTTGGATTTCTTTCCAGGGCCTGAAGGAGGAGAGGTAAGCTCCCATCAGTCATGGTGATACAACTATTCAAGAAAAAGAGTAAAGAGCCTTTAGCAACTTTTGCTCCTAGGTTGCAAGATTTGGCAAATCCTTCATTTCTTGAGAGTGGTATGTGATGCCCGTGCTTACCAAACAATGCTTGTAAGCTGAGCTGAAGTTCTGCCTGTGTGCCATCATGGGAACTACTACCCACCACAATGACTTCAATCACATCAAGCAATGCATCTTTTTCGCAACTTTGTGCAATGCTTTCTAGGCATTCTTTGGTTATTTTCCAAAGGCTCCATGCGGGAATAATGATGGAAATTTTTACCACACTGTGCTCCTGAGGTGAGGTCTACGCATTGGCTAAAGCTGTTTTTTGCCGCTTGGTGGGGTGCTGCACAGGCTCAACGCGTGTATAGTATAACAGAAATTTCATACATTCCCTAAAGTTGTCAAGGTGAAAACTGAATGCGAATGGAGCTTTTGGTCTATATCCTCACGCTCTAGTTTCACATCATCGTTTAAAGTGTTCACGATTGCAGTACGCTTGCGACTTTTAAGATGGGGCGGCAGGGAGATAAGTTTATTATGGAAAAATACGTATAATTATTTAAAATCATAAAATATGTAATTCATGTGACAATAAAATTACAAAAAAATAAAAAAAGTGCTTGACCAGAAGGGCGACTTGAGGCATTTTCCTTTTCGCGCTGAGGCAAACAGCGCTGCCCGCAAGGGGAAGAAGCTAAATGCGGCTTTGAAAAAAGTTTTAAAAAAGTTGTTGACAAAGAGTCACAGCTTAGGGCATAAAGCTCTTCCGCTGA
>CAYJDR010000100.1:0-3765 GCA_964368965.1 uncultured Deferribacteraceae bacterium | reverse complement strand
ACCTTCTTTACCTGTAATTTCTGGTGCTATCAAGCCTAAGTTCTTAATTACTCCGATATTATATGCAAATAAACCTTGATTATTTGCAGATGCATTATTCACTTTCAAGCCACTTATCGTTTTGCCGTTGCCGTCAAATGTGCCACGATATTCATTAGTGCCTATTGGTATCCACTCAACATCTTCTAAGTCGATATCAGTTGTCAATTTTGCTTGAATACTCGCATTTACGTTATTCACTCCATCTCTAAAGTTTTTCAAGCCAGTAGCATTATATATTTCCCATACATTATTAACCTCATTATAGCCTAACGCTGTTGAACGCACTAATACTGGCATTTGCGTAGTAATGCTTGCGTTATCTAGCGACGTGATAATAAGCACAGCATTTATGTCTTGCCCTGTGTTATTCGGCTTAGTTGTGATAATCCCGTTGCTATCTACTGTGAAAACTGATTCATCAGCAGACTCAAACTTCAAAGCTTTATTCGTAGCGTTTTCAGGTATAACCTTAATCTCTACAGGTGACGACAATGTCACACCTGGGTCAAGCTGTAAATGTGGAGATACTTGTAGTAGTTCTGTTACTGGAACTTTTGTGCCACCACCATCACCATCACTACCACATGCAGTGAGCGACATAGCTAATGTAGCTAATGTTAATGTTATAAATAGTTTACGTAACATTATATCCTCGTTTTATTTTTTTATACAATTTATATAATGGATATTATATACCTTTAAAATAGCAAGTCAACCATAAAACCAATATACTTACGCACATTGCACCGCACAAACATGCACAAACTCAGGAAACTAGGGACGACACAACAAGCCTACGCATTTAATATAGCCCTTGTATAGCGCCAGCTATAACTATAACACAAAGGGTTTAACAATGATTAAAAATGAAGAACTGCTCGCACGCATCAAGAAAGACATCGCCGTCGCAAATAGCTACTACGAAACAGAAATCCACCCACTAGTAGACGAACTAAAGAAACTAGCCGAAGGCGACGAAGACTACTACACAGAAAACTTCCCAGGAGTCAACGGAAAGTTCGTATCACGCGATATCGCAAACACTGTCGAATATATCATGCCAGACTTGATGAAGCTGTTCAACGGCTCGAAACAACCTGTCGTTATCGTCGGCAGAACGGCAGATGACATGCAAAAAGCCGAAGTTATGCAATCGCTCTGCAACTACCAAATGGCCGAACGCAATAAAGCATACCTGCTCAACTACAACTGGTTTAAAGAAGCGCTCTATTACGGCTTAGGCGTCGTCAAAGCTAGGTGGGATAGAGTGAAACGCACAGATAAACACACAACATACCTATACGACGACCAATATGCAAAGCTTGTCGCAAGCGGTGCAGATATCGTCAAGGCTGAGCCTGTTGGCACTGTCGACCCAATCACAGGCTACTCGCTACATAAGGTTACATACAAGCACGAAGTTATCGAGCGCAACGAGCCCGTGTTCGAGAACCTTAAACTATCCGAGTTCCGCTACGACCCAGACGCACGCACCATCAAAGACGCCGCATACTGTATACACATAAAGGACGTCACAGTCGACTACCTCAAACGCAACGAACGACAAGGGCTCTACTCAAACATCGACGAAGCAATAGACGCATACAAACACGACGACTATAACGAGCTAAACACAACACACCACGACGCTGGCTACAACTCAGGCGCTAGGCGCAAAGTTAAACTGCTCGAATACTGGGGCAAAATAGACATGGACGACAGCGGCGAACTTAATGACGTAGTCGTCACACTCGTAGGCGATAGCATCATCTCCATTCAAGAAAACACGTTCAAATCATACCCGTTCTTCACGCTCACAGCTATCCTAGAGCCTCACCAAGTCATGGGGCGCAGCATAGGCGAACTAGTGAAACAAGTGCAAAACCTGAAAACCGTGCTAGTGCGTGAAATGATCGAAAACGCCACACGAAACAACGACCGCCGAGTTTTCCTAAACACTAAAAACCTCGACGACGCTAACCAACTAATAACAGGCGATAAATTCATCGGCATTAACGGCAACCCAAACGAAATAATCAACTACGAACCGTTTGAACCACTAGCGCCAAACACATCTGAACTACTACAATACGCCGAACGAGAGCGAGAGATAAACACAGGCATATCCGAAATCAAGCAAGGCATAATACCTAGCAAAATGGCAACAACTGCAACGTTCGCAACACTACTATACGAAGCAGCTAACGCACGTGTGCAAATCATCGCACGCATATTCGCAGAAACTGGCATACGCGACCTCTACGCATGGCTCGTCGACGCTAACCAAAAGTTTATCGACCAACAACAAGTCGTAAGGCTCACTAACAAATACCTCTACATCGACACATCAAGCCTGCAAAACATACAGTTCGACCTAGACGTATCCGCAGGGCTAGGCACAGGCGCAAACGAAACAAAACGACAAGGACTAGAAGCACTACTACAACTCTCCACTAGCACACTCATGCAACTAGGGCTATCCAACGCCGATAAAGTGCGCAACATCGTCGCCGAAATCATCACGGAAATCGGCTTCAAAGACGTCGGCAACTACATCATCACAAAAGAGGAACAAGCACACATGCTCATGAAACAAGGGGCGAAACACTAGTTATTGCTTGCTTTATTTTATCTTGTACGGTACAATAGCGTACAAGATAAAGTGAGCATACCATGACTGAAAAAGGCTATACACCACCATACACAATTACTGATGATATATTAACACTCGTTGCAAACATTACTGAACTCGTCACAACGATATCCATATCAAAAAACTTAAACCATAACCCACGCCTACGACGTGACAACCGCATAAAAACTATACATGCTTCACTCGCTATAGAAAATAATAGCCTTTCACTAGAACAAATTACAGACATTATCAACGGCAAACGCATCTTAGGCGCTGAGCGTGAGATTTGCGAAGTGAAAAACGCGTTCGACACATATGAGCAAATATCGCACATGTCGCCATACTCTATTGATGATATGCTACATGCACATAAGCTACTTATGCAGGGTTTGGCGCACGATGCTGGCTGTTTCCGCAATAAAGGCGTTGGCGTGTTTGCAGAAAAGCAACTAGTACACATGGCACCACCAGCAACGCACGTGCCACAACTCGTGAGCGACCTAGTCAACTGGGCGAAACATAGCAACACTAACCAACTCATAAAAAGTTGCATATTCCACTATGAACTTGAGTTCATACACCCATTTTCAGACGGCAACGGACGCATGGGCAGGCTATGGCAAACGCTACTCCTACGTGAATGGAACGAGCTCTTCACATGGCTACCCGTTGAAACACTCATACGCAACTCACAATCAAAATACTACAGCGTACTAGGCGAGTGCGACAAAGCTGGCAACTCAACAAACTTCATCGAGTTCATGCTTACACTAATACACCAAGCACTGCTCGACGTACAACAAAGCGACCAAGTAACCGCACAAGTAACCGACCAAGTAAAAAAACTGCTAAACCTTATGAAATATGGGGAATACTCAGCTATGGAACTTATGCAACTCGTTAATATATCACACAAGCAAACGTTTAGAAAAAACTACCTAAACCCATGCCTCGAATTAGGATATATCGAAATGACCATGCCAGATACACCAACACACAGAAACCAGCGCTATATAAAAGTGAAGGACATAACATGATTAAACACATCATAACAATATCGCTACTGCTTACAACCATCGCATTTGCAC
>CAYJDR010000099.1:0-3844 GCA_964368965.1 uncultured Deferribacteraceae bacterium | reverse complement strand
TGTACATCACAGATGTTTTCTCGAGAGCCACAAGATACAAGGCGAAAGTAAGCAAACTGTTTAACATTATAAAGGCTACTCATCTCTGGGTAGCCTTTTACTCTTTCAGCCCGAACGCTTTCATCTTATTATATAGTGTTGAGCGTGAGATGTCTAAATCCCTCGCCGTCTTTGCTAAGTTGCCGTTATTATCTTTCAATGTCTGAACAATCGCCTCATATAACGCACTCTCTACAACGTTTGTAATACGCTTCGCTTGTTCGTTACCGATAAGCATAGGCAAATGGTTTTCTTCAATAATATTTTCGTCATCTTCCAGCGCATATATTGCTGATATCACAACATTTTCAAGCTGCCTAATATTCCCTGGCCATGTGTAATTCAAAAAAATATCTTCAACATCGCCAGATAGCGCTATATCGACCTTGCCTACAGCGCGCTCTTTATCTATAAAGTGTTTCGCAAGCAACAACACATCTTCACCGCGGTCACGAAGCGGCGGAACATTCGCAGTAATTACAGACAATCTAAAATACAAATCTTCACGAAACTCTTTGTTTAACACCTTTTCATGCAAGCTCACATTTGTGGCTGCAATCACACGCACGTTTACAGGTGTTGCAGTTTTACCACCGATACGCACAACTTGGCGCTCCTCTAAAACTCTCAACAACACAGGCTGTAACGCAAGTGGCATATCGCCTATTTCATCAAGAAAAAGTGTGCCATTGTTTGCATACTCAATTTTACCGATACTGCCCGACTTCGACGCACCCGTAAACGCGCCCTCAACATAGCCGAACAATTCGCTCTCGATTAAGTTTGCAGGGATAGATGCACAGTTGATAGCGACAAACGGCCCTTTCACGCCTGATGCCTCATGGATAGCTTGCGCAACAACCTCTTTACCCGTACCACTTTCGCCTAATATCAGTATGTTGTGCTTAGTTGTTGCAATGCGATGCACTCGCTCTTTTAACGTATTAAGTGATTTATGCTCGCCGATTATTGTATCAAGTGAATAGCGAGTCGCCTTACTATCTGGCACCTCTTGCAGAAATAGCGAGTAGCCACTAACACCATTATTCGCACCCCTAAGGCATGATATAATTACTTGCAACTGCCTATTATCACCAAGCGTCACTGTGCGCTTGTTAATATATCTATCACTCACGTTTGACAGCGCCTTATTAATATCAAGTATGTAGTGGCTCAACTGTGTGTTATCATCAAACGCTATCAACTTCTTTGCACTGTTGCAAATATATGCGATGTTACCCTTATCATCTATCGTTATGATATTGTTACTAAGGTTGCTTGAGTTTTGGCTGATAGTCTGCTTGATTAAGTCGTTAGCTACTTTTTCACGCTCTGCTTTGATGGCGTTTTCAAAGGCTGATGAGCGATGTGCTAAGTGATTTAAACGCCTGACAGTGTTCAACATTACTGTCGAATTATAGTACTTATTCATGCTACATACCGCACCAATCACTAAGCCATCAAGCGTGACAGGCACAGCCGTCATAACAAAAGCTTCAAACACATCAAGATAGTTGAGCGAACCCATAAGTTGCACAGCCCTATTTTCAGCCATAGCGATATTTGGAGCGATAGCGCCTACAGCACCCATGGATAAATCAGTTCCGATGCCGATATTCATTTCACGGTACACATCAATGTCGCCTTCCCATGCAAACTCAGCAACAATAATTCCATCAGTGTTTACAAAGCAAAAATAAGGGTACGTACGCTCTTTATGCGGCGTCCTCAATAAAATTTCATAATAACTATGGTAAACGCTTGCAATAATAATATCGTTGTGACTTTTAGGCACAAAAGGCTTTTTAATATCAAGTTTTGGAAATAATCTATCAGGTTTTACGCCCATCTTTTTAGACTCAATCCACGCGCTTTGAATTTCTTCTGGCAATGCTTGGAAACCTTCACCCATATCGCCATTATATATGAAGTCATGCCTGACTTTCTCAATATTTTGAGCGTCATATAAGTCAAGATTATCGTAGCAAATCAAAACATTTTTCAGCTTATCAACTTGTAGCATTTGCACCCCTTGCATGTGTGTAAATTTTATACACAACTGTATAAATATGTATCATAAAAATACAACTTTGTCAAGCCTAATACATTAAAAAACCCTAATAATACGTTGTTTTTGCTGTTGGCACGCTGTTTGCTCTATAGAAGATAGATTATTAAGCGGAGGATGATTAATGTCTGACAAAGAAATAAAAAATAATGAGCAAGAGCAAGATGCTCTTCAAATCATCAATGACCCAAAGTACAACTTAAAACTTAACCCACCTAGCGTTGATGAAAATGAAGCTAAAAGTGGCGTTTCAAGACGTGACATGTTGAAATACTCTGGTATGGCGGCAGCGGCATTATCTGTTGCTGGCTCGGCTACTACTGGCTTTAAGCTAGCACGCACTGGCGATGCATACACAGGTTGGGGCAACACTGCACTTGGTAAGGACCAGTTCTTTAACCGTGAACCTTTCCGTGCTGAAATGCCTGCAATGTTTGAACAAGAAGAGCCGTTCGAACGCCGTGTCGATTGGCATGAGTCTTACTTGCGCCGTTGGAAAGCAACTAACAAACTATTAGCTAAAAAAATATGGAACCCTAAAATGGGCGTAGATAAAATGCCTGGCTACCTTGGCGACTACTATCGCTCACACCCAGAGAAGTATGCTCACTACCTACAAACACTTGAAATTGGTGCAAAGCGTTCTGCATACATGAAAGCAAACTACGACCAATATGCACTGCAAGAAGCATACCTAAACACATATTTAGGCAACATGACAACTTGGCAAGGTAACCCACTACCAGAAGACCCTAGAGATAAACTAGCAGCTACTGGCATTGAGCAACCACCTGAGGTTTGGGATTTCCGCCACGTTAAAAAAGATAGAAAAAGAATGGAGTTCAAAACACCTAAACACGCATCTGACTTTATTAAAACGATTGCTAACAAGTTTGGTATGTCGTTTGTTGGTGTGCATAAGTTTGACGAGCGTTTCATGTTCACAAACGTTATGGGTGGCATGCATGACCAAGGCGTTAACTGGGGCGATAAAGTACCTGAGCATTGGAAGAGTGTTATCGTTTACGGTATCCCTATGGAGTGGGATAGAACTCAAGCAGCATCTGGCTTCATGACAGCACAAGATGCATACTTCAAGTGTAGGATCGCGGGTGCTTTATTAGAGCGTTTCTTGCAAGAGCTAGGCTATGCTGGTAGAGCTGAAGTACCTATCGGAACTTATGAAATCATGACTACTCCATACATTTTATTGACTGGTTTAGGCGAATATGCACGTGCGGGCTTCGGCATGATTCCTGAAGTTGGTGCAAACTTCCGTTCATCAGCAGTAATCACTGACCTTATATTTGAAGACGACAAACCAATCAACATCGGTATGGCTAAATTCTGTAAGAAATGTAAAATTTGTGCAGACACTTGCCCGACTGGCGCTATCGAAACTGGCGACGAGCCAAAAGGTTTAGTGCGTGGCGTAAGACGTTGGCTATTAGACGAAGATAAGTGTCACCACGGTTGGTTAAGCACAGTATCTGCAAACTGCGGTACTTGCATGGGTGTTTGTCCGTTTACTCGTAAGAATACTTGGATACACGCTATCTCACGTGAACTTGATGCACGCGACTCGTTCGGTATCGTTGGCGAAGGCTTACTTGCTATGCAGTTAAACTTCTTCAAGTACCCAACTGCTGAAGAATTCCTTGGCGAATACATGGGCGGCGAAGATGCTGTTTACCACAACCCACCTATTTGGAACAGAACAGAGGAGTGGTTCTCGAA
>CAYJDR010000098.1:0-3964 GCA_964368965.1 uncultured Deferribacteraceae bacterium | reverse complement strand
AAAATTCAAAAGAGAAATACTTTTAATTAGTTAAATTGCTTAATTTTTATTTTCTTTTATTCAATACGATTGAATTGCATCAACCGCGCCATAGTTAATTTGCTTAGATACGCAAATTAATGCATTCCGTTGTATTCCCAGTCAACAGTGACATTGCTAAACCATTCTTCAGTCTTCATCCATTTTAGCGGGTTATGGTAAACTGCATCTTCACCGTTGTGGTGTTTTCCTCTGAATTCCTCAGCTGTTGGATATTTGAAAAAGTTTAACTGCATAGCAAGTAAACCTTCGCCAACTATTCCAAATCTATCTCTTGCATCAAGTTCACGTGAGATAGCATGTATCCATGTGTTTTTACGAGTAAATGGACAAACAGCAATACAAGTACCACAGTCTTGTCCGCCAGTCATTTGCCATCCGTGGAAGCATTTTTCTTGATCTAACACCCAACGTTTAAAACCACGCTTGATCTGTGTTGGTTCGTCACTGGTTTCGATAGCACCTGATGGGCAAGTATCAGCACAGATTTTACATTTCTGGCAGAATTTCGCCATATTGATGTTGATTGGTTTGTCGTATTCAAATTCTAAGTCAGTGATAATTCCAGCAGAACGGAAGTTAGAGCCAACCTCAGGTATCATCGCAAAACCAGCACGAGCATATTCACCTAGGCCTGACTTTAATACATATGGGGTAATCATAACTTCATAAGTTGTTACAGGTGTTTGCGCTCTTGCTGCATATCCTAATTCTTGTAAAAAGCGCTCTAGTAATCCTCCGATGATCCTTATACGAAAGTATCCATCAAAAGCAGTGAAGAAACCGCCAGCAGCTTGTGTGTTGTCCCATTCCATTGGTACTGCATATACGATAATATTTTTCCAGTGTTCTGGTATTTTATCTCCATATTGAACGCCAAGATTAGGGTAACCACGCATTACGTTTTTATACACAAATTCAGGGGCTAAGTCTGTAAGCCCAACAAAAGATGCGCCAAATCTATGTGCCATAGTTTTAACAAACTCTGCTGCATGTTGAGGCGATTTAAATTCTAGTTTTTTTCTGTCCTTTTTAACATGGCGGAAATCCCACTCCTCAGGTGGTTGTATTTTGCCAGTTATTCTTAGTGCATCAGCAGGGTCTTCTGGTATAGAGTACCCTAGGAATGTAGTCATCGAACCCTGATGAGCAGCTTTGTATGCAAGGTTTAAAGCATATCTATCGTAACCACCATCTTTTTCAATATATTTTTTATGTCGCATGAGTAAATCTACAGATTCTACAAAATTTTTATATTTCTCTGGGTCGCTTCTGTAAAACTCACCAAGGTGACCAGGCATTTTATCAACACCATCAGCTGGGCTCCATATTTTTCTGACAATTAAGCCAAAAGAGTCTTTCCAGCGACGTAGGTAGTAATCGTGCCAGTCCGCTCTTGTAACTTCTCCAACAGGCTCCATCATTGCTGCAACATCAGCACGGAATGGTTCTCTGTTAAAAAATTGATCTTTGCCTAGAAATTGGCGTCCGTAGCCAGTGTAACCATCAGCTGAGCGTCCAGTTGCGAATCCTGTAGCTGCAGCACCTGCCACAGATAGTGCTGCTGCCGTAGCGCTACTATATTTTAGTAGATCGCGGCGTGATAAATCCCAATCAGATTTTTCAGTAGCTGGTGCAGACTCAGCAGTAATGTGATATTTAGGATCATTAACGATCTCTAAAGCTCCACGGTCGTCACTTTCATTGTTTTGATTTGAATTAGACATTCTCTCCTCCTGTACTAAATGGGCACCTACATCGATAAGTGCCATTTGAAAGTTATATAAGCAACACATGTGCCAGTCTTGTAACTAATTGTTATGTTTAATGTTTTATTTTTTAGCTTGTAAAGCATGTTTAGAAAGTGTACACTTATGGTGTAAAAAATGTGCAATATATTAACATATGAGGGCAGGTATGAATGAGGGAATTATAAATCTTGTTGCAGACTATCATGCTATTGAGCTTGATAGAATATTGGCATCTAAACGTGAAATAGTTTCTAAAACACTAGATAAAGTTGATACTGAAATAGTTCCTGATATTGTTCGTAGGTCATGGGAGAGATCACGTAAAATAAACATTGGTACAGATGTGAAATTGCCTTACGTTGATTTGCACACACCTTACAAATGCAAGGATAACATAGAGCAGGCTATGGTACAAACTGCGCATAATTTATTTAAAAATTTTGCAATAACAGAGCGTATACATATGTTGTCGATGCCTTACTTTTTGTTAGTGAACAGTGAAGGTGTCGTTATGTATGAGTTTGGGCATAGGCAAACGGTTGAGCATTTTCATAGTATAGATTTAGGGGTTAATTCAAATTTATCATTTGATAAAATAGGTACAACAGCATGTAGTATAGCTATCGAGGAAGGGAGATTGGTTCAATTAAGGGGTGCACATTGTTATCTTGATATTTTTAGCCCCTATATCATAACATCAATGCCGATTAATGTGAAAGGCAAAACACTAGGGACGCTTAATATTTTTAACGCAAGTATGCATGAAGAGGCTCTCACTAATACAGACCGACGCGTGAACCATTTAAAATTTGCTGTTTTGTCAATAATAAATGCGGTTATATCAGAATATGAACATATGTCAGCAGAACTTATTAAGGAAACCATAGGCCTGAGTAATAACCTCATAAATACGCATGGAATTATAACTGTTGATAAATCTTTCAATGTTGCGTTTATCTGCAATTATGCTAAAAAATTAATATCGTTCGATGAAAATATATCGTTAAATTACTACATTCCAGCTATTGAAAAGAAATTGTATAAGTTGTTGCATAAGCCGCATGTGAAAATTTCTGTCACTCTACGAAATAAAACAAATGTACAGTTGATTGTGAATAAATTAAAATGCTCAACAACAAATGCAATGATAGGCTACACTTTGTATGTGTTTTGCTCTGAGGGCAACGATATACGTTACTCTCTAAGCAATATGGTAGGAGAGCATAAATCGCTTAAAGAGTTGAAAGAGCAGGTCGAAAGTATTGCTGTAACAAGGCGTAATGTGCTGATATTAGGTGAAAGTGGCACAGGTAAAGAAATGGTTGCACAGGCTATACATGATACATCAGGTGTGGTTGGCCCATTTGTTGCAATAAACTGCGCATCAATACCTGCGAATTTAATAGAGAGTGAGTTATTTGGTTATGTCGGTGGTGCATTCACAGGTGCGTCAAAGTCAGGCCGTGCAGGTCTTATTGAGCATGCAAATAACGGTACGCTTTTCCTCGATGAAATAGGTGATATGCCACTTGCGTTGCAACCAGTGCTGTTGCGAGTGTTGGAAGAGCGCAGAGTAGTACGCATAGGTGGCAAGGAGTCAATACCTGTAAATGTGCGTATTGTTGCAGCAACCAATGTAGACTTGCATGAGAAGATTTCAAATAAAGAGTTTCGTGAAGATTTGTTCTATAGATTGTCCGTTATCAATATAAATGTGCCCCCACTACGTGAACGAGGTAGTGATGCATTGCTACTTGCAAAACACTTTATAGATAACGAACAAATCAATTGCGGAAAGTCTATATCTATATCAAGCGAAGTAAAAGATTTATTTTTAAATTATACATGGCCTGGCAATGTCAGACAGCTTGAAAATGTTGTTATTTCATCGATATATGCTTTACGTAATGAAAACATAATAAAACTGAAACATCTGCCACGACTAGGTAACGAAGAGTCAGTCGAAAAGATTGATAACGGACAATTAACTGACATAATGCATAAGGCAATTATGGAAGCATTGAAAAGCAACGACTGGAACTACGCAAAAACAGCACGTACACTTGGTATCTCAAGGACAACGCTATACAAAAAGCTGAAAGAGTATGATGTCAAAAAATAAAAGGCTATCCCGAAAGAGATAGCCTTGATTATGTTAAGCAGCTTGTTTTTTA
>CAYJDR010000097.1:0-3981 GCA_964368965.1 uncultured Deferribacteraceae bacterium | reverse complement strand
CTATTTACTTGTAGGTTTTGTTTTGCTTCAATAGTTCGACTATTGCGTCTTCGGTCATTGGTTTTTCATAATAGTAGCCTTGTGCTATGTCGCAACCTAGCTCTTTTAGCCATTCGACTTGCTGCTCTGTTTCGACACCTTCTGCGACTACTTTCATACCAAGCTGTTTTGATAGTTTAATTGTGTTTGCCACGATAATTTCGTTTTTATTACCGTCAGTTGTGAAGCCCAAGAATGATTTATCCATCTTTAAAACGTCTGCATTCAATGCGCCTAGTCTATTTAGTGATGATAAACCAGCACCAAAATCATCAAGCGCGATACTAAAGCCATGAATTTTCAACTCATTAAACCTAGCGATAATTTCTGCCTCTTCGGCCACCATCGCACTCTCGGTGATTTCTAATTCAATGTATTTCGGATCTATTTCATATTTATCAACAACAGATAATATCTTGATAACTACGTCTTGTTCCATTAAGGTTACAGCAGATAGATTTACGGCAATTGTTTTTTCACCTCTTAAGAGCTCACAAGAGTTTCTTTTGATGCATTGGCATACTTTCTCGAGCACATACAAATCAAGTTCGACGATGAAACCGTTTTGCTCAAACTCCGGGATAAACATATCAGGGTACATCGAAACGCCTTCTTCATATTGCCAACGAATTAATGCTTCAGCACCTGCTATCTCATGCGTTTCAAAATCTATCTTCGGCTGGTACATAACGTAAAAGTCTTCATTCTTAAGCGCTTGTCTCATGCCGTGGGTTATCTTCAGTTTTGTTTCAAAGCTTTCTTCCAATTCTTCATTGAAGTCGCAAAGTGTTGTCTTATAATCCTTTTTGCCTTGAAGACGTGCACTATCGGCTAAATCAACCATATAGTTAAACGGATCTGCCGTGTTCTTAATCACATACGAGCCCAGAGAAAGGCTGATACTATATGTGCCTCCAATAGTTTTTGCTATCCTTGAAATAACATTATACACTATTGTTTTGCGCTCTATCATATCTCGCTTGCCACCATATAATATTACAAAATGGTCGATGTGTTCTCTTGCAAAGATAGAGTCTTTATCATTTAAATACTCATTCAAACTATCAGAAGCAACTTTTAAAATTTCGTTACCTTTTTCAATACCATAATATGTATTTATTCGCCTAAACAAGTCGATATCGCAACTTAAAATCTCGTATTGCCCAACTTCTGCGGTCTTTAAACGCTCTGTTGCAAGTCGAACAAATTTAGAATATGACATGTGTCCAGTGATTGGGTCAAAATCCATAAGTTTCATTACTGCTTGGCGTTTTCTCATCTCTTGTCGAAACAGGATATACGCAAGCACAGCAATTGCTAACACAATAAAAAAGCCTATCTTTAGTGCATAACTTTTAACCAACACTAAGAATGACGGGTCTGGCAATGCGCTAAACACTTCCGTAGTCATTATGCCACTCAACTCTTCACGATTTAAGCGATTGAAAATGATGTTGAATATATTCACATACGAGTTATTAAGTTCTTTCGATACAAAATATCTGAAGTAGACAGAATGTTCAGTAGCTTCAAGCATAACGTCTTGATCACTTACTAGTGGTGTAATAAAGTCTACACTACTCTGCATAACTATAGCGCCTTCGATCTCACCTTTTAAATATCCGTTGAAAAAGTCCCACGTATTTTCATAAAACTTTATAGTATATTGAGGGTAATCCGCTATTAAGGCCTGTTTATCAAGCGTTAAATAATCTATCATACCTAGTGTATAATCTTCCATACCTGTTCTCAGCACCATTAGATAGAGAGCTTCTTCTGCATAACTATCTGTCAGTGTATAATTCATCTGCTCGCTACTATAATTGCCTAGTAATGAAACAAGTATGTCATAGTGATTATTCATTTGTTGCCCCTTTGCAACTTCATAAGGGCTGTATTCTACATTAAATCCATATTCTTTAGCGAGCATATTAAGTATAGCTATATTAACGCCGCTTGCGCTGCCGTTATCATCTTGAAATGTGTATGGAACATGGTTACTTGCATAGCCTACAGTAAAAGTTTTACCTTTTAATAGCTCAGCTTCTTCGCGCGTAAGGAAACGGTCAGTCAATGTGCTTGCAGAGTAATATAAATTGTATAAGTCAGAAAGCAATGCCGCATCAGCAGCTATTAACTTATTAAAAGTTTCTGTTATACCTTTGATAAGCTCTTTATTATCACGATGAGCAGCAAAATAGTTTCCATAGACTTTCAATGGCAACACCATCTGATAATTCTGTACATTATCATTTATGCTGCTTGTTAGGTAGAAATCGGCATCTAGATTATGGTAGTTGTCCATATCACCATAAACATAGCTAACTTTAACATTGTGGGTTTCGCAATATTCTTTAAGATCTTTGTTAAACGGACTACCATAGTAGGTTGCCACTACTTTATTATCTATACTTGCTGGGTCGTTATAGTAATACGGTGCGGCACTACTTTTAGCTGCTAGGAGCACTTGAGTTGTTAGAATTTGTATATCGGAAAATACGAACCTGCTTGTATGGTCAACATTTAAAAATGCAGGAGCCAGAAGATCAATTTCTTTACTTTCAATAGCGAGCACTAACGATGACGGGTTATCATACTTAACAAACTCAAAAACATAGTTAGAGTAATATTCACTTCTCTTTAGAATATCATAAACATAGCCTTTTTTATTGATAGAGTCTAAATCTCTAATGGTGCCAAAGCCTGGGATATAGCCAACTTTGACAATTTGCGCACCTTCATTCGCATGAGCTTTTTGAAAGCCCATTATTATAGATAATGATAATGCAAATACTATTAAACACTTCTGTAACATTTAGTTCCTCACGCTTTTCTGGATACAGCTAAAAGCAGAAGTAAGGTAACATAAATAGTGCAAAAGTGCAATAAAATACACCTTTCACACTATATTTTATTTACATAACTAGCTATTTGTATTCGTCGTCCTTTAGGTCACCTAGCATATCGTTCATCGTGTCGAACATTTTATCTAAACCCATTGTTTTAGAGATATCATCGACTGTTTTTGCGGCTTGCTGTTGCTCTGTCATGTTTATTGCAACTGTGAATGGGATACGCTGGTCCCTAACAGCTTGTTTCAAAAATACTACAATCGCGGTGCCTACGTCCATGCCGAGTTCATTAAATAATGCTTCAGATTTAGCTAAAAGCTCTGCGTCAAGTTCCATGTTTACAGTTATATTTTCCATACCAGCCTCCATATGCTATTATCACAATATAGTATTTAAAAGCGTTGCTGTCAATAGACACAAAAAACCTCATAACTAGAAGCTATGAGGTTTTGTGATATAAGCGGGTAACGAGGCTCGAACTCGTGACCCTCAGCTTGGAAGGCTGATGCTCTAGCCAACTGAGCTACACCCGCGGTTATATAAAAAAACTTAGCATGTAAACAAAGATGCTAAGCAAATAAACAAATTAAAAAGAGTGGGGAGAAGAGGATTCGAACCTCTGAAGACGATGTCAGCGGGTTTACAGCCCGCCCCCTTTGGCCACTCGGGTATCTCCCCAGTTTAAAGCAAAAAAAAAGCTGGTTAGAGGACTTGAACCCCCAACCTGCTGATTACAAGTCAGCTGCTCTACCAATTGAGCTAAACCAGCGTTTTTTAATAGGAAATAGTTTATAAACTTTTTCCAACCTTTTGTCAAGAGAAAATTTAAAATTATTAAATTTTTCTTCATCAAGCAACTTGCATCACCTGACGAATGTAGTTTTACTAATTTTCTATCTATTTGTCAACAACTTTTTTAAATAAATTTTAAAAAAAATAAAAATATTTCTACAACCCTTATTTTATAGTATTTCAAAACATATTAATTGACTAACTTGTTTGTTTGATAGATAATATCAACCTTGGAGATTATGATGAATGAACTAACCCTTATGGGCATTGGATACTTTTTCACGATACTTTTTAGCGC
>CAYJDR010000096.1:0-4087 GCA_964368965.1 uncultured Deferribacteraceae bacterium | reverse complement strand
GGCGCCGGAAGGCCCCATAAGATACACTAATTTTCCATTGTTGGTGTAAGGCATACTGTACCCTCGCTCTTTTCACATGGTGCCCTTGTTAGGCATAAAACATCAATCACCAATTACGAAGAACATACTATTGCTAATATGTTCAAATCTAAAGCAAAAGGCTTGCGAGTGGACCTTGTGCTAGAATCCGTATCTCAATAATGAGCACCTTTAACATAAAACCTATTGGTTGGCTACTAATAAAGTGGTACTTTCTTTGCATAAAAAAGATATTATTTTGGATGTTTGTGCGCTCAATTTGTAGCGATTTTACGCTGAAGTTTTGGTTTTATTCACAAAAAATAATGTACCACTGTATAAATAAAAAAATGCAAAATACGTGGCAAAAAAGAGTCTTTTCCATAGTTTTTTTCTATGAATTATATGTAAGTTTGCTTTTATGAACTTTTCACGCATGGCCTAGGGATAGTGTTAGGGGCAGTGCCCTTGCTGAATGAAGTAAGAACATGTAAAAAAGACCATCCGATGATATAAAAGCTAAGAGGAGTTTTCTTTGTATGGACATTCTTTTTGTTCACCATAACTATCCTGCGCAATTCCACAAGCTGTCTGAATTGTTGGCACAAGATCCTCGAAATAAGGTGTATTTTTTATCACTTTTTCGTCGCCGTAAAGACTTGGAGGCCAAAGGTGTGCACTGGTTGCAAATGAATTGTAAAAGCAAAGATTTGAGCAAGTTAAGCATCAATGAAATGGCGACTTTTTTTGCAGATGGGCAAATGCTGCTCAGAAAAAAGGGTTTGCATGCGGATTTGATTCACGGGCATGCCAATTTTGGTTGCATAAGTTATTCCAAAGAAATTTTTCCGCAAGCACGGCAAACAGGTTTTTTTGAATGGATGTATACCCCGGCCACGGAAAAAGAAATTCATCATACGGAGCTTAAGCCGGATTTTAGCATGAAAATCCAACAAAGGCAGTGTAATATAATAAGTCTTGGGGCTTTAGATATGGTGGATGTGGCGGTAACAGCCACCAGCTGGCAGCGAGCGCAATTTCCCATACAATATATACCCAAATTGCAAACGGTGCATAATGGTATAGATACAGATTTTTTCTGTTTGCCAAGTGAAGAAACTCTTGCTTTTTTACCCCCCAGCTTGGAATCTTTGCGGGGAAAACCCGTGGTGACATTTTTAGCAAGGTCTTTGGAACCGCATCGTGGATTTCCTAATTTTTATCGTAGTATTCCATATATTTTAGAGCAGTGTCCAGATGCACATGTTGTCATTGTGGGCGGAGAAAAGCTTTCTTACTCCCTTCCTTTGCCGGATGGAAAAAGCTATTTGCAGCATATGCAAGAAGAGGTGCTTGTGGACACCACTCGCGTGCATATTTTACCCATGCAGACCTATCCTGTGTATAGGGCCATCTTGCATATGTCTTCGGTTCACGTGTATTTGTCGGTGCCTTTCACCACATCTTGGTCCTTGCTTGAATCCATGAGCTGTGGTTGTACCATGGTGGGATCGGCCACGCCTCCGGTGCAGGAAGTCATTCAAGATGGGCACAATGGCTTGCTGGTGGATTTTCATGACTCAAAAGATATAGCTGAAAAAGTGTGTTACGGTTTGAAAAATCATGATGCTTTAGAAACCATGCGCCAATATGCAAGGGCCACAGTGGTGCATAATTTTGATGAGAAAGTGATGCTGAAAAAGTATGTTCAATGCTTAACGCAAGGCATGTAAGTGTGTTTGGTGTGAATTTTTTGTACACGTGAAGGTGTGCGAGTGTACATGCATTGACAAAGGGGCAGACAGCGACTATTTTTAGAGGAAATTATTACGCAATATAAGGGATTTCATGTGGAATTATCCCCTGCAGCATTGCGTATGGACTAACATCAACAGTGGATGGACAAAATGCAAATACAGCTTTGGGGCGTTCGCGGGTCACTGGCCAATGGCGGAGAAGCTTTTATGCGACACGGCGGCAATACGTCGTGCTATGCTGTGGATGTGGACGAGGCTCCCTATATTATTCTTGATGCCGGATCTGGCATACGCAATTTTGGAGAATCCATCAAAGACGGTTCTAAGCCAAAAAAATGTGCAATTTTCCTCACACATAGCCATTGGGACCATGTGTCCGGGCTGCCTTTTTTTGAGGCCATGTATAAGAAGGAGTGGGAAATTGACATTTATGCCCCAGAAAATATTGGCGGCATGAGCGCGGAAGAGTTTATTAGAACGCTTTTTTCTTCCTCTTTCTTTCCTGTTCCGTGGGATGCTTTAGCCAGTAAAAGACGTATATTTCCTCTGAAGGATAAAGAAATAGTGCATCTTGCCGGTGGTGTAACCGTGGGCGCGTATGCGTCTTGGCATGGCAATGACCATAGCAAAGGTTTGTATTCTGCGGCGTATCGTGTGGAAAATCGCGGACATTCCATCTTTTATAGTGGAGACCACGAGCTTGGCGTGGAGCTTCCTGAAAACTATGCTCAATCTTCATTTTTTCAAGGCTTTGCCAAAGCAGATATTGCCATTTTAGATTCCCAATATACCTTGAGTTCATATCCAGCCCATGTGGGTTGGGGGCACTCTGCCGTTGAGCAATGGATACCGCTGGTGAAAGAGTTTGGCGTAAAAACCTTTGTTCCTACGCACTATGGCCCCCATAGCGATGATGATTTTTTAGACGCCCTCACCAATGGCTTACTCAGTGAAGAGCCCAGCCTTGGTAATATGCTTTGTATGGCTTATGAAGGTCTTATTATGCGCTGCTCCGATACGCATACCAGCCCTCATGAGCACATTGCCGGTGTGGCAGAGTGTGAGAATTGCGCACTTTCCTCGGAGCTTATGGGTATTCCAGACATGAGCACAGTGCTTGATGCCCTGCTCACCAAGGGACGTAAATTGGCCAATGCCGATGCCGGAACCATTTATTTGGTGGAAGAAGGGCAACTGGTGTTTTCTTATTCGCATAATGAAACGCTGTTTACCTCTTCGCAATCGGCTCGTCAGCAATATCTCAATGCGCGTTTGCCCATTACGCCCACATCCATAGCAGGATATGTGGCCAGCAATGTGTCCGTATTAAATATTTCTGATGTGCGTCACTTGCCCGAAGATGCACCGTATTCCTTCAATGACTCTTTCGATAAGGCCACGGGATATAATACTGTTTCCATTTGTGCTTTGCCCATTCTTTCTCAAGACAATAAGCTTTTGGCTGTCATGCAAATCATCAATAGCATGTATGAAGGTAAGCCTGTGCCTTTCTCCTTTCAGGTGGAGCGATCCTTGCGTCAACTCTGTCTCATGGCTGGGCAAGCCATTGAGCAGGCCATCATCACGGTGGATATGCTTTTGCGCGTCTTGGAAGCCACACGTTTACGCGATCCTTTGGAAACGGGACCTCACGTATTGCGCGTAGGTTCCATGGCGGCAGAACTCTATCACCACTGGGCGTTAAAGCGTGGTGTGGACTTGGTGGATATTTTTAGTACCAAGGCGCATATTCGCATGGCGTCCATGTTGCACGATGTGGGCAAGGTGGGAATTTCAGATAAGGTGCTCAAAAAACCTGGCAGATTTACGCCGGAAGAGCGTAGTATCATGGAAAAACATAGCTGCATTGGTGCGGAAATTTTCCAAGGAGCCAGGCGCACCGTAGATAAAATGGCTGCTTGCATTGCTTTGCACCATCACCAGCGTTGGGATGGTAAGGGCTATACGGGTACGGAAGCTGAACCCTTGGCAGGGGAGTGCATTCCCATGGAAGCGCGCATCACCGCCATTGTGGACGTTTTTGATGCCTTGGTGTCCAGACGTTGTTACAAAGACCCCATGCCCTTGGAAAAAGCACTTAAAATTTTAAATGAAGAAGCAGGAACGGCTTTTGATCCTGAAATGGTGGCATGTTTCATGGAAATATTGGATACCATGCTGGCCATCCAAAGCAAATACCAAGACATTCTTATGACACCAGAAGAAAAAGACTGGTAGGAAAAACGATATCAAAGAAAAAAGGCGCTTAGGGCGCCTTTTTTAGTTCATAAAGTCTTAAAAATCCACCAACC
>CAYJDR010000095.1:0-4166 GCA_964368965.1 uncultured Deferribacteraceae bacterium | reverse complement strand
TTTTAGGGAAAAAAAGTTCCCCTCCCCAGACCCCACCCCTCAAAAAAACCAATGGCCACAGAATTCGCTTTGTAAATATACATGGTTCGGCAGCAACAGTATTTTTATCCCAATATACTTATATAAAGCGTGTTTTGGGAAAAGAGAGGGCCTACCCGAAGGGCGCAAAGCGTTCCCGTTAGTGAGTCTTCGAACTTTACGGGAATAGAGAGCAAAGCGGTGTGGGGGAGGGAAAGAACCATAAAAACACCCATCTTTCTTGCCATTGCCAAAAAAGACTTTATGCTCTATGGTTGAGCGCTTTGAGCGCAGAGCTCAACATATATACTAAATATCCCCACTTGGAGTAGCCATGTTAGGTTTTCTTTTTAAAAAAATATTTGGCAGTAAAAACGATCGTTATCTCAAGCGTAAAATGGCCACAGTACAAGCCATCAACGCCCTTGAGGCAGAAATAGAAGCACTCACCGATGATGAAATCAGAGAGCGCATCAGTCAGTTCAAAAAAGACATACAAGAAGAAGGCAAAAGCCTTGACGATATCTTAGTACCCGTCTTTGCCTTGGTGCGTGAAGCCTCTCGCCGTGTGCTTGGCATGCGTCATTATGATGTACAGATGTTAGGTGGTATTGTTTTACATAAGGGCAAAATTTCTGAAATGAAAACCGGTGAAGGTAAAACGCTTGTGGCTACCCTTCCTGTGGTGCTCAATGCTCTTTCCGGTAAAGGCGTGCACGTTATTACGGTGAACGACTACCTTGCCAGCCGTGACGCCGCCTGGATGAGCAAATTGTACGGATTCTTGGGCTTGAGCACCGGCGTCATTGTGCATGGTCTCAATGATGAAGAACGTAAAGCCGCCTATGCCGCCGACATTACTTACGGCACCAATAATGAATTTGGCTTTGACTATTTACGTGATAATATGAAATTTTACGTGGAACACTTGGTGCAACGTAAACACAATTATGCCATTGTGGACGAAGTGGACTCCATCCTCATCGACGAAGCGCGTACGCCACTTATTATTTCCGGTGCCTCTGAGGACTCTGTGGGACAATACCACACCATGGATGAAGTGGTGCGCAAATTGGTACAAGATGAACACTATACCATTGACGAAAAAGCCCGCTCTGCCATGCTCACCGATGCCGGCGTGGCCCGCTGCGAAGAACTGCTCAATGTGGAAAACCTCTTTGATCCTTCGCATATCACCTATCAGCATCACATTTTGCAAGCTTTGAAAGCTCATTCCGTCTTTCGCCGTGACATTGAATATATTGTACAAGATGATCAAGTGGTCATCGTTGACGAATTCACAGGCCGTCTCATGCCAGGTCGTCGTTTCTCCGACGGCTTGCACCAAGCTTTAGAAGCCAAGGAAAAAGTAAAAATCGCCGCAGAAAACCAAACGCTGGCCTCCATTACTTTCCAAAACTACTTCCGACTCTATGACAAACTGAGCGGCATGACAGGTACAGCCGACACTGAAGCTGTGGAATTCCATGAAATCTATGGCTTAGAAGTGGTCAGCATTCCGCCAAACATGCCCATGGTGCGTAAGGATTATTCCGACCTTATCTACCGTACTCGTAAAGAAAAATTTGAAGCCATTGTGAACTCCATCGAGGAGTTGCACAAAGCAGGACAGCCGGTATTGGTGGGCACAATTTCCATCGAAAACTCCGAACTCATTGGGCAAATGCTGAAAAAACGCAATGTGCCACACAATGTGCTCAACGCTAAACATCACGAAAAAGAGGCCGAAATTGTGGCCCAAGCCGGACAAGCCGGTAAAGTGACCATTGCCACCAACATGGCCGGTCGCGGTACAGACATTGTGCTGGGAGAAGGCGTAAAAGAACTTGGCGGTCTGCATATTCTTGGTACGGAGCGTCACGAAAGCCGCCGCATCGACAATCAGCTACGCGGTCGCGCCGGACGTCAGGGCGATCCTGGCTCTTCGCGCTTCTATTTATCTTTAGAAGATGATCTCATGCGCCTATTTGGATCCGAACGTATTTCCGGCATCATGCAAAAGCTAGGTCTTGAAGAAGGCGAATCCATCGAAAACGCCATGGTGACTCGTGCCGTGGAAGGCGCGCAAAAACGCGTGGAAGGCCATCACTTTGAAATTCGTAAAACCCTACTGGACTATGATAATGTCATGAGCCAACAACGCGAAGTTATCTATAATTTGCGTCGTGAACTCATCGAGTCCAAAGACTTGCGCCCTGTCATTGATGAATTTTGCGATGATGTGTTGGATGACACCTACGCGGCCATGGCACAGGCATCGTCTAAACATCCTTTAACGGATGAAGATACCGATTACATTCGTACCCGCTTACGTGAAATATTCACCTTTGACCGCGTACTGGCCGAAGATGCTCCCCTGCCCACACGCGAAGAAGCCAAAACGCTGGTGGATGGTATTTTGCAACAATTACATGACGACGCTCCTGAACTTTATAAAGATGTTATTCGCTACTTCCTCATGGAAGAATTGGATCGCTGCTGGAAAGAGCACTTACGTAATATGGACGCTCTGCGTGATGGCATTGGTCTGCGTGGCTACGGACAAAAGGATCCCAAGCTGGAATACAAAAAGGAAGGCTTTGAACTCTTCCAGTCCATGATCTACCGCATTAAGGAAAATGTATTCAAGGCCCTCACACGCGTACGCATCCAAAGAGAAGAAGCAGAAGAGTTGCAACATAAAGAAGAAGCTCCCATGAACTATTCCAGCCCCGATGAATCCGGAGCCGCGCAACTGGAGCAAGCCAAAACTGACAAGGTGGGACGTAATGATGCTTGCCCGTGTGGCAGTGGGCGCAAATACAAAAAATGCTGCGGTACACAAGAATAAGCAAACTAGACCTTAACAGCCTAGTATATTAGCAACACTGGGTATGAAAGTATGTACAAACTTTCATACCCAGTGTTTTTTTGTCGGAATTCCTTACTATCTTTTTTACACACTCCACTGTCATGTACATACGAAAAAAGATGTGTAGCATCACAAAAAAAGCTACAATTTACTGTATAAAATCAACACAATAAGCTTCTAACCGTGATTCATCCGCGCCAAAATATGATTTTTTTACACTCACAAAAAATGTTCTTTTATACATGTTTTTCCATGAAAGTGTCACTCATTTAAGCATCTTGTAAGTTTTTCCGACAAACTTGTCGGTTTTCCTTACACGCTTTTTTACAGCAATTTCGTCGAACCCTATAAATTCAGTAACTTACACTTTGGCACGGCAATTGCTATAGGCTAAGTGTTCTAAAATGACTATTGGAGGTTATTATGAAAAAGATTTTAGGCGCATTAGTATGTATGTTGACATTAGTTGGCGGTGCCATGGAAGCAGAAGCTAGCTACATCGCTGATTGGACTTATTCCCTTGACGCAGTGAAATTTAACGGTGCCACAAGCTTAAGCAAGCCTGGTAGCTTGTACAACCACGAGTTTAAGCAAAACATTGACACCACAAACACTGGCAACATTACCTTGAACGGCCCAATTGCGGGTGGCGGTTCTGTTATCCCCACAAGTAACGCCTTCCTTGACGCTACTACCACCCCTGCTGCAACAGCACCTTCCAACGATCCGGTGCACATTGTAGACTACATGACAGTTACTTTCGAGTACAGCGCCACTGCTTTTGACCCTATTGCTAACAAAGAAGTTAGAATTAGCGCTTTGTACACTGTTCCTTTCCAATACCACTACGATGGTAATGGCAATGAGTACATCTTCTATAAATCCTCTCCTCTCGAGGCAAATGTCACACCTAATCTTCAAGCTCATGGCTACGAAGATGGCGAATACAAGTACTCTTTGGGTGAAGTTCACCTTTTCGTAGATGGCAACCCACTTGTGGGCATTGGTGCAGACAACCCATTAATTCCTGACGAAGAAGAAGGCGTTTATGTGGGTTGGGTTATCAATGAAGAAACCCGTGCACAATACTGGGATGACAACAATCTACTCACCAAAACTGAACTCGGCTTGTTCAACATTGGCGGTAACTTCCACCTTAACTACAGCAAAGTTGACAATGGTCCTGCTCCTACACCAGAACCTGCTACCATGCTCCTTACCGGTCTTGGTCTTGCTGGTTTAGGTTGGGCTAAGCGTCGTCGCGGTCAATAATACC
>CAYJDR010000094.1:0-4190 GCA_964368965.1 uncultured Deferribacteraceae bacterium | reverse complement strand
ATAGGTTCAATTATACGCATGTCTATGTGTTATGCAAGTGATAGTTGTGGCGTATTATGAATGTTTGCGAATTTCTGCCCAGGATATATCTTTAAGCACTATATCTATCATGTTGTCAGATATCAACTTTTCTGTGAAGTGTAAATACTTTTGCTCAATATAAAGCAAGTTTTGCTTTTTCAAATAAGCGAGTACAAGCGAAATAGATGTACGTGTAGCGTTTAATATTTCTGCTAATAGATCATGTGTAACTTTGATATCAAGCTTATAGTAACCTTTTGAAGATATTTTTGTGTTTGTATAATGTACGTATGATTTTAGAAACGACGCAAGCCGTTGTTGCACGTTTTGAGTGATGATGTCATAGCGTAAGTATTCGATACTATTGATTTTTTCAAGCAAAAATTTTATTAGTGCTTTAGTACCATCAATATTGTTTAACAATTTTTCATAAATAGTATTAATGGGCATACTTAAAACTTGGGTCGGTTCAAGTGCAGTGATGATAACTCTGTTATAATCGTTCATAAACGCTGGCTCGCCATATGATGACTTTGGCAATAAAACACCAACAGAGTTATATTTTCCCTCGATAGATAATTCTGAAAAAATACATACACCAGATTTTATGTAATACAAGTTTGTAGGCATATCTTCAATATCAGCTAAAATATCGCCTTTTTTATAGTTAACAACTTTGCCATCAGTCAGAAAAATATCTTCTAAAAATGATGGCACCTTTACATGAAACCATGCATGCGTAAATCTATCCATAAGCAATCCCCCCATCTCATACAAGTATAATATAATCAGTATCTTATCCCAAAGTCTGTTGTCGTGACAACATTTTTTTACATATAACATCGTTATAAATATTTTTTCGTGTTTTGTTGTCAAAACAACAGACAAGTATTAATTTTTGTATTAAAAATTTCTAATAAGAACGGAGGGAGATATGAAAATAAAAACTTTTGCAATCACATTCATATTAGCAACTTGTTTAATGATGACAGCAGTTGCTGCACAAGATATGCCAGTTGTATCAATGAAAGCACATTTAGAGTTAGAGCTTAGTTGTGCAGACTGTCATGGTGTTGACGAACCTGCGAAACGCCCTAAAAAAGCTGATTGTGTTGCATGCCATGATGATGGTTCTGGCACATATATTGGCACAGAAACACACATTGAAAACTATCCACAAAGGAAAGTTAAAGTGCATAGTTCACACTATGGTGAAAATATTAGGTGTACAAAATGTCATTCGTACCATAACGAGCCTGTGTTGGCTTGCAACGAGTGCCATGATTACGAATTAAAAGTGAAGTAAGACAATAAAGGAGGGTAAACATGTTTACAAAATTGTCAAAACTGTTTTTAACATTAATGCTTGTGATGTTGGCTATCCAGCCAGCATTCGCACAGCAAAAGCACAAGGCTGACTTAGTTGTTGTTGGCTCTGGCTTGGCAGGAATTACTGCAGCAGTTTACGCTAGCGAAAATGGGCTAGATGTAATCTTGATCGAAAAACTACCAGGACTTGGTGGTGTAATGCACTTCGTTGAGGGTACGTTTGCAATTGAAAGCCATATCCAAAATCGTGAAATGGTTGGCGTAACAAAGGAAGATATGTTTGTGCGCATCATGGACTATTCTGGGTGGAAAGCTGATAGTGCGTTAGTTAGAAGGATTGTTAACAACACTGCAAACACTCTATTATGGCTAGAAGATAGAGGCATTAAGTTTAACAACGTGCAAGCAACGATGATGGGTGGCGATAGACTATACCACAACTTTGAAGTTGGTCGCCCTGGCACATTTTATGCAAACACTATGGCAAATATAATCAAGAAAAACGGTGGCAAAATCTTCACAGAAATGAGAGCGACTGAACTTATCACAGATAAAAACGGCAACGTCATTGGTGTAATGGCAGAGGACGAGGAAGAAGAAATGGTACGCTTTGAAGCAAAAGCTGTTCTTCTTGCAACTGGTTCTATCTCTTCAAACAAAGAGTTGCGTACAAAATATTCAAAAGATATCCCTTATGAAATCCCTAACATTGGCTTAAAAACTAATGTTGGTGACGGTGTTATCATGGGTCAAAAAATCGGTGCTGATGTTGCACACGTTGCACTAGGTAGCTACGAAGGCGCTGTGCCTGTAAATGTTGACTACGGTGAAATGTTTGATAACCCAGCAATTTTAGATGCTTACATGGCTTTAAAAAACATGAATTTATGGCTAAACGATAAAGGTCAAAGATTTGTAAACGAAGCATATGCTGGCGACTTCACAATCGTATCTAACTCATTGATAGTTAATGGTAACACTCAAATCGCTATCTTTGATGAAGAAATGAAGAAAGATATGATGTATGGCTCTGGTGCATCAACTAACTACTTCATTATGTATGCAAAAGGTCAATTAATGAAGCATTTAGACATTGCTATTGAAGATGGCTTGAAGCGTGGGTACGCGTTCAAAGCAGACTCTATCGAAGAATTAGCAGAACAAATGGGCATGGACCCTGAAGTTATCGAAGCATCTGTAAACAGATACAATGACATGGCTAAAAAAGGTAACGATGAAGACTTTGGCAAAGACCCAAGACTTCTAAAACCAATTGTCAATGGTCCATTCTATGCACTTAAAGGTATCAACACAATTTGTGATGGCCTAGGTGGTTTAAAAATTAACAGAAATGCACAAGTTCTACACACTAACGGACAACCTATCAAAGGTTTATACGCAGCTGGTGCTACAAGTGGCGGTATGTTAGCTGGTGATGACTATCCATATATCGTTCCAGGATATGCTTCTGCTGTTGCTTTAAACACAGGTCGTTTCGCAGTAGAGCACTTAATAGTTGATACTCTTGGCAAAAAGATGGTTAAAGTTAAATAATTAACAAAGCTATAAAAATAAATGCGGGGTTATTTAGCCTCGCATTTTTCATATGAAGGAGAATGTGAGATGAGGAAATTATTAGTTTCATTACTTTTATGCATTTTGGCAGTGCCTGCATACGCTGTCGAGTTTAAGTTTAACGATGATATGTCGTTAGATGTTTATGGTGAGTTCAAATTTAGAGGCTTTTATGAATATAAAGATACTGGCACAAGCATAGATAATGACTTTCAACTAGATATCGAAGACCATTCATTTATCGGCTTTGGACTCACGTTGAGTGAAAAACTATCTCTAAATGCTGAAATAGGCGCAAGGCCGTTTAATGATAGCAACTTTAGCACACAGTTAGCTCAATTTTATGGCACATATAAAAACGATTTAGGCATGGAAATTCTGTTTGGTAAGGCGTGGACAAGCTCCGACTATTTCATCGGTGGTCAAGTATCATTATGGGATAATGCATTAAACGACTACGGAACACTTTTCCCACAACAAAAGCCACAACTAGCAGTCAGCTGGAATGGTTTCAAAATTGCACTTGTAAGGGTGAATACAGCTGAAGAATCTGCACTGCAAAACGCACTCGGCACAGGCTACAAAGTGAAATCAGTGATACCTCGTATAGATGTAGACTACAACATGGATTTTGCAAACGTAAACTTTAAGGTGTTCGGTGCATACTTGCCATTCACTATCGACAAACCTAACGGAGATACTGAAAACATGAACGCTATGCACGCTGGTTTTGGTGGGCAAGCAACATTTGGCAACTTATACCTTAGGGCAACAGGCTTTTGGGGATACAATGCGAACATCTATGGCGCATTAACAAGATATACAAGTGTACTTGTTGATAACAAAGGTGAATTTCAAAACACAACAACTATCGGTGGCGCTGTTTTAGTTGGATACAATATTAATGAAGTGTCATATGTTGAAGCAGGTTACGGTTATAATGTTTCATCAAACGATGCAGCTTTAAAAGACGACCCAGCAATGGCTTACTTTGTAAACTACAGCTATTGGATGAACGATTACTTAAAACTTACACCAGAAATAGCAGTTATGGACGACATGAAAAACAACGCTGGTGCTGAGCAAGGTATGTTCTTATTAACAGGTGTTCAAGCGTCAATTTATTTTTAGCTCCTCCTCCCTTTTTTTGAATAAAAGGAACACATAAGAAAAAAGCTAGGCATAAAAAACCTAGCTTTTGTGTTATATGTTTGCTTTAAATTGGCGTTGCATTTCCCTGTTTAAGTCTTTGTCTTTGAGGGTTT
>CAYJDR010000093.1:0-4195 GCA_964368965.1 uncultured Deferribacteraceae bacterium | reverse complement strand
CAATCGCAATCGTTTTCGACGATGAAAATATCGCAAAAGAACTCCGTGAATTTGTTGATGTCGTCTATGTTTCACACATAGCGAAAGTGGCGAAAATGCGTAAAATATTGGTGAAAGAAAAAGTCACCCACGTATTTATCGTTGGCAAAGTTCATATAAACGTAATAGAAAAAATCCGCCCAGATTGGCTGGCTATATGGATGTTGCTAACGTTGAAAGAACGCACAACTGACGCTATCATGTTCGCACTAATCGAAAAAATCACAGACTTAGGCATAGAAACACTCGACCAAGCAGTAATTTTGAAAGGGATTTTGTCAAAATCAGGCGTGTTCACAGACGAAAAACCGACTGACGAAATGATCGCTACGATGAAATACGCATACAATGTCGCACTAACTTCTAGCAAACTTGATGTAGGTCAAACAGTTGTCGCAAAAGATTGCAAAATTGTCGCTATCGAGGCAGCAGAAGGCACAGACAAAGCAGTCGCAAGGGGTTGCAAAGTCGTAAACGGTGGTGCAGTTGTTGTAAAAGTCGCTGGGCACAAGAAAGATTCACGCTTCGACTTACCAACCGTCGGGCTAGATACATTAAGGGTTATGCACGAAAACGGTGGCAAAATGCTTGCTATCGAAAGTGGTGTAACAATCGTCGTCAACCATGACGAGTGCGTAAACTTCGCAAACGAACATGGCTTGATATTCATGGCATTCGATAAAGAGGAAATGGGGTAGAGGCTAAAGCTTTCTGTATCCATTTTTTTCAGCATGGCCTAGCAAATATAGAAATGCAAAAGCAGGTATCCTCAGCATTTTTTGCCCATTTGGAGCGTCATGCGTGCCATAATCGTCTGCATTTTTAGTAACAATAATTGAGGCAATAGCACTTTCGCATAACTCAACAATCGCACTATCAATAGCCACAGGTGCACCTTCTCTGTATTTCACCTCTATCAATATATTTTGAGAATTTGACCATTCTACAACAATATCAACCTCTTTATTTTTTCGGCCAGTTCTCAAGTAGCCTACTGATGTTGCCATTTGATAGTAAAACGAAGCAACATGTTTATATACCGCGGTTTCAACAACTTTCCCCATCTCGATAGGGTCTGAAAGAATATTATCGTTCATCAATACTGAGTTTCTTATTGCACTATCAGATATATAGATTTTCGGGCTTGCTTTCAGCACTTTTTTGCCCGCCATACCCACAGGCCAACTTAAATAGATTAAATTTGCACTTTCTAAATATTCAATATACTTTTCAACAGTTGGACGTGAAACACCATTCAGCTCTCTTGCAATAGCTTCTATAGATACTATTTCTGATGAGACGTTGCATAGATAGAGAAAAATTCGCTCAAGTTCAGTCGAATTTCTGATATTATATAGCGAAGGTAAATCACGCTTTATGACTTTATCAACAACATCTTCACGCATAACTTGTGCCGCTAAGATATCATTATCCGTCAATGCTAGCTCTGGAAAGCCACCAACTTGCAAGTACCTTATAAAATGCTTCTGAATATCTGATAAACTCAACATGATTTTTGTACGTTCTTGCTGTGTCATAGATATCATACTTGTTATTTTCAAATCATTTGGCAAAATAGGTTTTTCAATTTTAAGCAACTCGCAATATTCAAAAAAAGATAATGTTGGCACTTCAATAACTGTCCATCTGCCAGCACCACTCTCCCTACTGCCTTTCATAAGCACAGGACTTGCCGAGCCTGTTGCAACAATGTTTGACTCAGGTTGCATATCATATATAGTTTTCAACCACTTATCCCAATCTGTGGCATATTGAATTTCATCAAAGAAGTAGTAAACATCTTGCTCTGCATAGATATTCTCGTGGTAGCAATCAAGCACATCTTGAAATGAGCTTAATTTCAGCATGGGGTGGTCTAAAGATATAAACACTATCCGCCTAGGCTCAACACCATCTTTCAATAGTTTTTCAATCATTTGGTATTGGATTGTAGTTTTCCCAACACGGCGTGTTCCTGTAATGACAACACTTCTACGAAGAGAAACATTATTAAGCCGCTCCATTGCTTCATAGTATGCAAACCGTTTGTACGATTTTGACATTTTAGTGCTAACAGCTTCAGTTTTCCACCAAGGGTTATAAGCAACTAATACTTTTAAAATGTTTTCACGTGTTATAATAGACATAACTACACCTCTTTATAAAATATAAAGTAAATATAGAATAAATGCAACAAATATTTAAAATACACTTAGAATATTTGCACAAATTATTCATTTTTCAAGAAAATATTTTAGTTATTGAAATGTTTATGATCTATTCCCCTTCCTGTAGGCGTTTCAAGATGTCGTCCGTTATTAGCGGATAAACTTTGTTTATAAACTTTTGCTTATCGAACGGTTCGTCATTATCAATAAATAACTGGTATGGCTCAACAGTAAAAACTGTCGCCAACTTATCGAGCGTTTTCTCACTAGGGAACCGCTTGCCCGACTCTATCTTTGCGACTGTGTCGCTGCTGACATCAAGCAACTCAGCAAGTTCATATTGAGATATGCCTAAACGCTCTCTATTACGCTTCATATTTTTTACCAATAATTTCAAAACTTTAGTCATATCATCAATACCGCCATATCACATTATACAAAGCAACACAACAATAAAACTATGGACTTAAACACTAGTATTTACTATACGCATAGTCCATTTTAATAACAAAAGAATAAGCGTATGATGTGTGAAGTAAGTTAAATTCAAGGAGATTTTATATGATTGTCAAGAGGTTTGTTAAGTTAGTAGTTTTAGCTATGATGTCGCTAGTTGTTGCATGTGGCGACGGGGGTGATAGTGAAGAAAAAGGAATAGATTACAACAAGTTTATTTCAAATAATGTATGGCAATTAGATAGTGAGGAAAGTCTTTTTGCCTTAGCTAGTTATGTTAACAATGTTGATAACGAAATTAACGTTGATATGACAAAAGATATTCTATTAAATCAAAATTGGAATCAACCTATCGGCATAAAATTCAAACCGTATATAGGTGAATTTAACGGAAACAATTACACAATTTCAAATCTAATTATTACTGGCAGTAATAATGGTGTGGGACTATTTGGATATGTTGGCGATGGACGTTCAACACCTAAAATCAACAATTTGAATATTTATTCTGCTGATGTTAGTGGATACGAATACGTAGGGGTATTATCCGCAAATATCGAAAATGCAATAATTGACAAAATAAATATAAGAGATTTCAAACTTTATGCTCGTAAATATGCAGGAGCAATTACTGGTTACAGTAATGATTCAAATATAACAAATACTCATGTGGAACAAGGATACGTAACAGGAAAACGTATTTATGTCGATGAGTGTGGTGCTGTTCCTTATTACATGGGTGTGATAAGCGGAGCATTTTATAATAATGTGTTACAGTATGACACTATAATAAACACATATGCACAAATAAGTTTTAGCAGTGACCCTGTCAAACCTGAAGATGGAAGCTTAAATATAGCTTGTCAGTTAAACGGTGATGATGTTAGGGTGAGTGCCTACGGTGGGGCAGTTGGTAATTTGTCACACTAATCCTAATATAATATTAAGCTATAAACTAATTAAAAAAGGGAAAATTATGAGTAATAATAAATTCACATCATTTGAAAAACCTCAAGTTGAGGTACAGACTGAAGAAGGCATCGCTCGCTATATTACAAAAATCAATAATTATTCATTAGATGATATAATTATTGAATTTTCAAATATTAGAACTGCAAAATACATAAGATTATCTATGGGGGGGCTTATATGTGCAACTGAACATGAAATAATGCCAGATCTTAACGATAAAGCATACCTTATATTGATGCGTGTATTTGGAACAGATAAAATTAAAAATTTTTTAAACAATGATTGCAAAGGCGATATGAGAACCTTTAATAAACTAGTTGATGCCTTAGAAGTAGAAGTATTCAAAAAGAATCTTGAAACACTTGAACATAGCAAGGAATTACTTCGTGCAGTTGCAACATGCCTTGGTATTAGAATTAAGCTAGATTGAAGATTATTTTATCGACTAACTTCCCGCCCCGTTTGGGGCGTTTTCTTTGCCCTTACTCGCTCTCGAGTATCATTCTGAAAAGCTCTATCGGCTCAACTTCTAGCACTTCCGCTAGGCGCAACAATATTTT
>CAYJDR010000092.1:0-4252 GCA_964368965.1 uncultured Deferribacteraceae bacterium | reverse complement strand
TTGCGAACTCAATAAACTGTCCGTCAAACATGCCAGCCATTTTTTTATAACTTTTGCCGACGTCGATTATGCGGATTTTTGCACCAGCAGATAAATAGCAGTTAGCAATATAGTTGAGCAAAAACGACTTACCACCACCAGTACCGCCAGTTACTAAAAAGTTCTTATTGGGGCCTGTATATAATATGTCAAGCGAGGTTAATTGAGCACGTCTATCAATAAAATACATGTATGGTTTGCCTAAACCGATACAACCAGCTTGTATCGTCATTAAATGAGCAGCACCCTTTGTGTGCATGATTTGGTCACGCTCTAAATCACGGTAATCGTCGCCATATAACCCTAGCGGCAAGGCAGATACAAACAGTTTCGGCAATATGAATGAGCGTTCTTTTTGCGGATTTGTTTGTAAGTTTGTCCACATGCTAGCAACTCGGTTGATATTTTCAGATAAACTATTTTCGCTTTTATCAAACAGCCATAGTTGCGTTATTACACGCAAAAATTGTTCGCTTTCTTGCTGAACGCTCTTTACCCAATCAAGCTCCTTTTTGTGAGAATGGACAGCATATGCAGCACCACCTTTTGCACGTTGCATGCCAATAAACGCAAACCTACCATCTATATATTTATCTAATTTGTTATCAACTATAAACGATGATGACATGATAAACGGACAACGTATCTGGTTGCTATCGTCGCCGATACTGCTTGATGCACGCCCAAAGTAGCCAATCATATCGTTCATGTATGTTGAGTCTATCTCTTTTGGATAATCTTTCGGAGTTAAGCAACGTGCATATGTATTGCCGATTTTTAAATGGTTTTTCTCACGTACAATTAGCGAGCCACCATTCATCATTTGCTTAGCGATTGGTACGTTTTCATTCCAGTCAAACTTGCATGGATTTTCTGTATCTGGGTCAAATATGCGTGATATTACAAAGATAAAATCAGCTGGGTGTAGCGGTCTTGGATTTAGTCCAGCAGAGTCGATATTTTGAACAATGTTGTTTACGCTCTCTTGTATAAAGCTAACCTCTTTATCAAATGCGACCATGTTTAAGCCGTCTTTATTGAAAACTTTCTTTGTTAAAGGCGCTTTTATGCTAATATATAATCTAAAATTACGCATAGGCGTGTGCGACAAATTCCATATTCCTTCTTTCGCAGCACCTCTAAAAAAGTCGCAATATCTATCAATTTGTGTCTTGTAAATCTCGTTCAAGTTCGGGTTATTGAAGCGTAAATCTTTATATGCTTTTAAACTGTCCTCAAGGTATGGGTCAGCGTATAGCACAGTTTGAATTACGCTACCATGTGGCAAAGGTTGCTTGAATATGCTTGCAAGGTTGTTCATTGTGTTGCCAGCAAAAATTAGCGGCGTGCACTCATATACCCAGCCAACAGAGTTATCTTTCATATAGTATAGTTGTCTTTCTTCTTCGTATGCGATATATGGTAGCAAGTCAGAAAACTTGTAGCGTGAAACATCTAAATCATCTTTAGTTAGTCCGCCATGGTCGCCAAAAAGGAAGTTGTCTATAATCTTTTTGAATACGCTAATCATTGTACTGGCTCGCTATATAAATGGCTGGAGTTCACAAAGCACTCCATATCAAAATAGTTTATCAGCCACCAATCAGTATCTTTATTGATAACGTCTAGCACTTCGTCACGATTGAAAACAGCTAGAATTTCGCTATTGAAATCAGCCTGTTTTCTACAATTCAGTTGGTGAGTATTTACCCTATGTTTTACAGGTTTGTGTTTGATAATTGGTTTTTCAGCTGTGAAATTTTTTATAATAGCGTTGATGTATTTGCTTTTATCTAGCTTATATTCTGCTTTCGGCACATCTACAGATAAATTGCCGTTGCTCGTTACAACAATATTGCCAGTTATCCACTTTGGTTTGCCTGCTGTTATATAAATATAGCGTGCAGAGTAAAACTCGTCTTTATCAACGTATGGCAAAATGTACACTTTATATGTTGATGGGTGTATTTTTGTAGGTTGAGCAGTCATGGAGCTATCTATTGATTGCTCTAACAACTGACGTGCAATTTCAGCTTTTTCAACGTCTTTATCGTTATACACAACGCTTACGTTATCTGTAGTTGTTGTTTCTGTGATAGGTGTTGTCACAGGTTGCTTTTTTGCTTGAGCTTGTTCCAAGTTTTCAGTTACGGTGCTACAGCTTTCTGTAAACTCATTGCAACCGTTATCTAAACTTTCAAAAGGCGACACAAGTGCACAACCACTCGATACAAACACACTAATTAACAATAATAATATTTTTAAATTTGCTTTCAATTTCATTTTCTTTAACTCCTATCCATTTATAATCATCAAGCGTTAGCTCTAAGCCTTCATCAATTATGATTTCTACAGACTGACCGCCTGATATTTCGATTACTGGCGACATTTCCGTCATTATATCTAAGTAAAACTCTGCTATCATAGATGATGCTTCACCTAATCCAGCACCAGCAGCAGTTATTAGCATATCTTGCTCGTTAGGCATACCGAGTGACGTAACACCGCCAAGTGCATTTTGACTAATTACTTGCGTGCTACTCTCGATAGCATCGCCAGCAGCAGATATGAACTCTGCGAGTAGTGCGGATAACGCAATTTGTCCAAAGTTAGCAACGATTTTGCCAAATATACCAACCTTGCCATCGCCACCGTTTACAAAGCCTTTTATCTGCTTTTCAAGCACATGTTGTTCATCGTTTGATATGCAACTCAAACGGTTGGTGCGAACATGTACACGGCTATCAGACAGTTCGCCTACAGCTTCGCCCATTAAAAAACAACCCTCTAAATCTTTCCTAAATCCGTTCGGTAGAAAACTTAAATCATCTAAACGTATTAGCGCTGGATATGGCTTGCTTGCGCCCTTTGACATTGTCGGTGCATACATTCCGTTTAGTAATGTGCCTTTGATAATTGTCCCTGATGGAATATAGTTTACTAGCGCTTTCTTTTGTGTTTGTTGCTCCGTAGTTGGTGATACAGGTTTAGTATTTGCAACGTGCGATATATTACCCGTAATAACAATAGGCGGTAGTGGCTCTTGAACGTCCGTCATTTCAATTGGAGGTATTCCTGTTATTTCAATACCGCCATATGCATTAGTATTATTTATTGCAGTCGCTTCAAGTTCTTGTCCTCGTTGCTCAAGTATCTTTTGTATGTTGGATTTTAGTGCCTCAATTTCAGCACTTTGTCGGCTAATTAGCTCTTCATTTTGTTTAGTCGCTTCTTCCATTTCATAATTGAATGATGAACGCAACGCATAATCCTCGTCCTCAAGCGTTAAATCAGTTGTTAGCTTTTTTGTATTGTCTGGCGCTACGTTCACTTTCCTATCAGCAGATGTGCTTGTCGCATAGAAGTAGAGCGCAACAAGTAGTAGTGCAATGACTGTAACAGCAACCACTTTGCGCTTTTTATCAGGCTCAAGTTCATTAAACTTTTCTTTAAGTGTCGCCATTATTTACGCTCCACAACAAATGCTCTAACCCAGCCGTTAAACTGCTCTGCTAATATAGAAGTTGCAAGAACATTGCTCACACCATCAAACGATACAAGCTCCGCTGGCAATAGTGTTACATTTTCAGGAGCATAAATATGGAACTCTTTTATGATGAAATCAGAAATAGCAGTCGACTTGCTATGCACAATAATCAATTCAACATTGCCTTTCATTTGCTTTGTAGTTTTATTTATTTCTTGCTGTTTTGCTGATTTTGGATAGTCATTTTCGATAGCTACCTTGATTAAATTTGCAAGCAGTTCTTCGCTATCTCTTGCTTCTTGAACGATTATCGGCTCAGGCTCTTCAAGCGACGCTATCGTTATGTTTTTTGATGCAATGTTCTCTGGCTGTAGTACAAAATTATAAGTAACGCCACCAGCAATAACATAAAGTTCTGTATTTTTATCAGCATAAGTTATAGTTGACTCTTGCGTATTTTGGTCGATAGCTATTTGCACAGGGAATTTTACAAACAGTTCCTTGCCTACAGTTTTTGTTATCAAGCCTTTTTCTTCGCTAAAGATTATATCTTCGACATCGTTCGGGAATACAAAGCGGTTTACGTCGCTTTTACTCACGCTATAAACATCTGCACATAATGCAGGCATTGCATAAAGTGTGAATAATATTGATATTACTAATCTAATCATTTAAAGCTCCTCCATTAATTGTTGTTTCACCTAAATCGCTTATTATGAAATTGCC
>CAYJDR010000091.1:0-4420 GCA_964368965.1 uncultured Deferribacteraceae bacterium | reverse complement strand
CACTAACACACCGTTACATTTCACATTTATTCATCACTCTAAATTATTGTAAACACACACGCTTTTATCCACTGCATAAACACGTTGTTTCACACATAGTAATGCTTATAACCATTCTTAATGCCTTTATCTATATAGTATTGACATTGATTTATTTTAATAGTACAATGTTCTATATGTTGAATATTTTAATAAACAATAGGAGATGAAGTCATGATTCGTAAACTATTAATAATGCTAGTATTAATCTCAACAACAATAGCAGTCACAGCATGTGGCGGTGGAGGCGGTGGCGGTAGTAGCAACGGTGGAACAACTGCTCCATATGTACCTGTTCAAAGCATATCGGTAGAGCCTGCAACAATGACGCTTGACCCAAACATCACAACCTCGCCGATTGTACCTATATTCAACCCGTTGAACGCTACAAACAAAGCGTTGACATATACATCAAGCAATCCTGATAATGTTAGCGTTTCAGCTAATGGCGAACTCACGACAAATTTAGCAAACTCAACTGCTACTATCACAATCACATCAGTTGATAACTCAAGCGCAACGGCTACAGTTGCAGTTACTGTGCGTGCATCAGCGATAGGCTACAATATCATCAACGGCGTGTGGGAAATATATAACGCAGACGGCTTGAAAGTATACAGAGATAGCGTAAACATTGCCAGCCAAGACCCTAGCGCAAAACTAATGGCAGATATCACCTTGGATAGCACTGAAGAATGGACGCCAATAGGTAGCAGTAGCGACGCATTTTCTAGCACATTCGACGGCAACGGTAAAACTATCACAGGCTTGAAAATTAGCATTGTAGGAAGTGAGCAAGGCTTATTCAGCAATATTAAAGAAGGCGCTGTCGTTAAAAACTTAGGCCTGATAGCGCCAAACATTACAGCTGGTGAAAGTGTTGGTGGCATAGCTGGTGAAAATAGCGGCACAATTATAGCATGTTATGTTAGTGGTGGCACAGTGACAGGCACAGGCGAAAATGTCGGTGGCATAGCTGGTGGAAATAGTGGTGGTGCAATTATCGCGACCTACGTAAAAGGCACAAACGTCACAGGTGGAAGTAATTTTGGCGCTATTATTGGTATAAACCGTGGATTCCCTAAGGTGAATTTCTACCAAGACGTTACTGGCAATGTAATGCATGGCATAGGTAGTGATGTGTTTGCTTCATCAACACCTAGCAACACCAACACAGAGCCTACAACGGATATCAAAACTAACATAAATGCCTTAAATAGTGCGTTATCTGCACATACGCATGAGTATGTTATTAATGGCGACTTGCTAACCATACAACAAAAAGCAAACGCACCAACATTACCAAGCATTGATAGCGAAGGCTATTACCTTGTAGACTCTGCACATAGTTTAAGCATTATGCGCGACCATATAAACTTAGGCAACACAAAGCTTAACATCAGGCTTACGCAAAATATAGACTTATCAAACATAGCATGGGAGCCTATGCATACCTTTGCAGGCATATTCGACGGCAACGGCAAAACTATCGCAAACATGAGGATAGAGAAAACAGAGTTTGGCATATATGGCTTGTTCAGCACTATCAATCGTGGTGGTATAGTTAAAAACTTAGGCATGGTTAACCCTTCTGTCAACGTAACTGGTGCTGCTGGCACTATAGCTGGTAGTAACGATGGTATTATAGTTGCTAGTTACGTAATTAACGGCGCTGTCAAAGGCTCATTTTATGCTGGTGGTGTGGTTGCTAGTAGTAGTGGTGCATTAATTGCAAGCTATGTTAGTGGCACGGCAGTCACAAGCGAAGGCGGTATTGCTATTGGCTTAACAGCTACTAATACGAGCAAAGCTGATATAAGGGCAAGCTTCTATAATGTTAGTGGCGTTAAAGGCGTTAGCGATGATAGCGATAATCTTCTTGATGATGTAGTTGGCCAGTTTGAAGCAACAACCGACATAAAAACTAACATAGACGCCCTAAACAATGCACTAAGAACATACACTCATGAATATATCATCAGTGGCAACACATTAGCACTAAAGCAGAAAGAAACATCGCCACTACCTAGCCTTGTGAATGGCTATTACGAAGTTCGCACAGCGGGCGAGCTACGCACAATGGTAGAGTATATAAACTTTAGCCAAGCAAACTTAAACACAAACATAAAACTAATGGCAGATATCGACCTGAACAACGAGGAGTGGACACCGATAGGTGCTTATGATTCTAGCGGTGACTTTAAAGAATATATCGGCACGTTCGATGGCAACGGCCACACAATCACAGGCTTGAAGATTACCAGCACTATAAGCTACCAAGGCTTATTCGCTATGATTGATAAAGGTGGCGTTGTTAAAAACTTAGGCTTGATATCGCCTAGCATAACAGCTACTAGCAATGTCGGCGCTATAGCTGGCCAAAGCAATGGCACAATCACGGCGACATATGTTAGCGGTGGTACTATAACGGGCGAAACTTACGTCGGTGGCTTAGTTGGCTATAACAATGGTGGTAAAATCACAGCAAGCTATGTTAGTGGCACAACCTTTGCAAATGTTAATGGTTTTTACGGCGCTATAACTGGGCATAGTGACAATAGCGGTACACTAGATACAAACTATTATAACGTTAGTGATGTTGCTATTAAGGGCGTGGGTAATAGTTCTGTTGGCTTACCTGATGTGGCAGATCAGTTCGAAACAACAACTGACATCAAAAACAATGTAGCAACCCTAAATGCAAAGCTATCAGCGCACGATTTTGAATACTACGTGAAAGGTGAAATACTAGCACTAAGATCAAGTGCGACATCGCCGTTGCCAAGCCTTGTTGACGGCTACTACGAAGTAAACACAGCCGACGAGCTACGCATAATAAGGAACTACATAAACAAAGTTGACCGTAATATTAATGTGAAACTAATGGCAGATATCGACTTAACTGGCGACACATGGACGCCGATAGCAACAGAGCATGTTGGCTACGGTGGCACATTCGACGGCAACGGCAAAGTGATAGCGTGGCTAACTATGAACGCCCCTACGTTTACTGCACAAGGCTTGTTTGGTGGCATTGATGCAAACGGTATAGTTAAAAACTTAGGCTTGATAAGCGCAACTGTTACAGGTAAAGGCAATGTCGGTGGCATAGCTGGTGTAAATAATGGCACAATCATTGCGTGTTACGTAGGTACTAGCACTATTGAGGCGAAAGGCACAGAATTATTAGAAGGTGTTGCTAGCGGTGGTATCGTTGGCACGAATAAAGGCACAATCACTGCAACTTATATGCAAGGTAGTGTTACAGCTGCAAGTGCGACTTATGCAGGTGGTATCGTTGGCTATAATAATAACGGCTCGCTTACAGAGAATTTTTATAGTGTTGTAGGTATTGCTTCAACTGTAGCAGGTCAATACACATCTACAACAAACGTCGCAGATAATATAGATGCGTTGAACAGTGTTTTAACATTCAACACGCATGAATATGTTATGGATGGTAGCACGTTAAAGCTACAAGAAAAGTCAGGGGCAATACCAACATTACCGAGCGTTGTAGACGGCTACTACCAAATAAATACGGCAGACGAGTTGAACACAATCGTTAGCTATATAAACTCAGGCAACGCAAACACCAATGTCAAACTAGTTGCAGATATCACGCTAAATTCGTCTGTTGCGTGGACAATGATAAGGAGCTACGGAGGCACGTTCGACGGCAATGGCAAAACTATAACGGGCTTTATGTTGAACGGCACAGCAGATGAACAAGCCATGTTTATTAATATCAGTGCTAATGGCGTAGTTAAACACTTAGGCTTAATAAGCCCGCAAATTACTGGTGGCGAAGATGTTGGCAGTATAGCTGTGATAAACAAAGGCGAAATCATTGCATGCTATATGAAAGATGGCACAATCAATAGCACAATAACAAATTCATATACTGGTGGTTTAGTAGCTGAAAATAGAGGTAAAATCACAGCTAGCTATGTGATAGGTGGCGAAGTGAAAGGCACAGGAGCAATCAGTATCGGTGGTATTGCGGGCTATAGTCGTGGCGACATCACAGCAACGTACGTAAGTGGAACGCAAGTTACAGCTACAAGCACACAGAGTAGTGAGTATGTTCAGGTTGGCGGCATAGCGGGTAATAAAGCTAGCGGCACATTTAGCTATAACTATTACCAAGGTGTTACAATTGTTGGTGATGATGGTTATGGTGTTGGTTATTATGGTAATTCAGACTCATATAGCGACACCGTTGGACAAGCAGAAAAGGCGGATACAATTGAAGCACTCAACGGCAAAGTTGACGGTATGAACACGGCGCTAGGTTCAGATAGAGTGTATGGATATATACAAGGTAGCCCAACAACAGAGTTACCTACAGTTGTGAAAGTTAATCCGTAAGGGTTAAATA
>CAYJDR010000090.1:0-4438 GCA_964368965.1 uncultured Deferribacteraceae bacterium | reverse complement strand
CAATTTAGTTAGTTCTTAACGAAGCATGAGTTTAGAAATAAGCAATTGTTTACTCTGTTGACTTCGTCATACTCGTGAAACATATGTGCATTACATATGTTTTCTCGAGAGCCACAAGAACAAAGCGAAAGTAAGAAGGCAGCTGCATAGCACTTTAACTAGATTGCTTCGCTACTTTATGCCCTCTGTGCATCACATCGGGTACGCTACGAGGAAACGACATGCGTTTCTATTTCACGTTGCTATGCAATGACCGTCCGTGTGTCTTTGCGAGCGTAATATGGCAAACTAGCTACAACAATTTAACATAATTAAGGCTACTCGTTTGAGTAGCCTTTTAACGTTCAATGCCCATTTTCTTCATATGTTTATATAATGTTGTCCTTGAAATACCTAACACGCGTGCTGTTTTTGCGTAGTTCCAGTCGTTGCTTTTCAATGCTTCCATAATCGTCTCTTGCATCATGTTTGCCAACTGCCCTCTATTTTTCATTTTCGGTTGTTCGCTATCATACATCATCGGTAAATGTTTCAACATAATAACACTCTCACCACCAAGCGCATATATCGCAGAGATTATAACATTTTGCAACTGCCTGATATTGCCAGTCCAGTGGTAGTTTAAAAACAACTCTTCCACCTCGCTTGACAATGTTATACCGTCGCCATAAACAGTTTCTTCCTTTGCTATGAAATAGTTAGCCAACAGCAAAACATCTCTACCACGCTCACGCAATGCTGGTGTACGTATATTTATAACAGACAATCTAAAAAACAAATCTTCTCGAAACTCTTTCTTCACAACCTTATCATGTAAGCTTACGTTTGTAGCTGCGATTACGCGAACATTAACGGGTATAGACTGTTTTCCACCAACACGTGTCACTCTACGTTCTTCTAAAACACGTAATAATACAGGTTGTAACGCAAGTGGCATATCCCCTATTTCATCTAGAAAAAGCGTGCCGTTATTCGCATACTCAACCATGCCCATCTTGCCTGATTTCAACGCACCTGTGAACGCACCTTCGACATATCCAAACAGCTCACTCTCTATCAAATTTGCTGGTATTGATGCGCAGTTGATTGCAACAAAATGTCCTTCTACTCCAGATATTTCGTGTATCGCTTGCGCAATCATCTCTTTACCAGTGCCACTCTCACCTAATATCAGCACATTATGCTTAGTTTGTGCGATAGCCTCCACTTGCTTCTTCACAGCGTTTAATGATGCATGCTCTCCAATCATGCTTTCAAGTGAATAGCGTACTGTTTCTTCATTGTTTTTCAACACATAAAGCGTGTAGCCGATAACTTCATCACTATCAGCACGCTTCAATTTTGTCACAACGGCTTGAAGTTTTGTTTTATCGCGCAAAGTTATAGCAACCTTGCTACGTGCATTGTCAGATATATTTCGCAAGATATTTTCTATTGATGGAACATAGTGTGCAAATTTTGTTATATCATTGAATGAAATTAAATCTTTAGCATAGTCACAAATATATGCAATGTTGTTTTTCACGTCCAGCGTGATTATCCCATGAGAGTTATTTGCATGTGCAGTATTTAAGTTGACTGTTGCTTTAATAAGTTCTGCAGTATGCTTTTCACGTTCGCGCTTTACGGCGTTCGCAATTGATAACGCACGAAATGACATATGATTAAATCGCCTATTCGCACTAGAAATCACCTCTTGATTGACTTTTATATTAATGACACCTAATGTGCCAATAGCCTCACCATCAACAACAATCGGTGCAGCAGTCATCACTAGCCCCTTGAACACATCAAGATAGCAATAAGAGCCAAACATCTGCACAAATGCCTTCTCCGCCATTGCAATGCTATGCGCAGTTGTACCCACTATCTCGATAGATAGATCAGCATTAACGCCAATATTCATATGCTCAATTTGCTCTATTGTATCTTTTGACCCAGTGCCATACATTATGACACTTTCATTATTCATAAGCACAAAGTAAGGCATACGTAGGCCATGCGCCTCGCTTGATATCACGAAGTTTTCAAGCAATTCTTTCACAGTTTCTATCATAACTTTGTCCACGCTATTGCGGCATACATAAGGCTTGCTAAAGTCTAACTTTGGCAACGCCTTATTTACCGATACATAATAACTGCGCGACTTCACCCATGAACGATATATATCCTCTGGCACGCTCGCAACTTCATCACTCGATATCGAATATGTCGCAAAGCGATGCTTCAACTCTATCATGCTGTCAACATCATCTGGTGAAAACATGGATACATAATCTCTATAATAATTTAAAACATTGTTACTTATAATACGTCACCCACTAATATGCACATTTACTGCACACTTAATCACGTATATTGTACACTGAATGAACGATAAAGCAATAGTAAATTGCAAATTACTTTATTTATCAATATTTTATACATTTGGCACAAAGTTTGCTTAATTTTTTCTAATAATAATTGGTTATAATTAACTGTGGGAATACATTATTCTTAGTGGGATTATAGCTTTATAGTTTGGAGGGGAAACAAATGTCTGACAAAGAAGTAAGAAACGAGAAAGACGAACGTGATGCGCTGGAGATTATCAATGACCCTAAATATCACCTAAACACTGATTCTAACAAAGCAGATGCTGAAGCAGAAGTAATGCTTGGCATGTCACGCCGTGATTTATTGAAATATGGTGGCGCTGCCGCTGCTGCTTTATCTATGGCTGGTGCTGCTGCGACTGGGTTTGAAACTGGGCGCGCACCTGAGGGCTACACTGGCTATGGCCGCCAATTCTATGGCGCTGACCAATTTTTCAACCGTGAACCATTCCGTGCAGAAACTGCTGCAATGATGGAGCCTGTTGGCAAAACTGGCGAGCGTGTTGACTGGCACCAATATTACCTACGTCGTTGGAAAGATTCTATGGCGTTAGTTGCATCAAAAAAATGGAACCCTGCACAAGGCGTAGAAACTATGCCTGGGCACCTTGGCGAATACTATCGCTCACACGCATACGAGTATGAAAACTTTCTAAAAACATTACAATGGGCAAAAAAACGCGCAGAATGGATGGCGCAAGGTGCATACGATAGATATGCTCTACATGATGCGTATAAAAAAGCTTATAATGCTGCTAACAAAAGTAGATTTGGTTTCCCTATCCCTGAGGACCCTGTTGATGAGTTCGCAAAAACTGGGAAAATTGTTACCCCAGAATTTTGGGACTTCCGTAATATTAATAAAAAAAGAAAGCAACTTGAATTTAAATCGCCTCAACATGCAAGCGAGTTAATCAAGATGATAGCCCATCGCTTCGGCGCATCATTCGTTGGTATCACAGATTTAGACCCTAAGTTCGTGTTCAAAAACGTTATGCGTGGCTACCCTAAACTTGGGTTAGAGTATGGCGACAGAATACCTGAACACTGGAAAAATATCATCGTTTACGCTGTACCTATGGAGTGGGAAGGCCTACAAACTGGCACATACTCAACAGCTGCTGATGGCTATTTCCGCGTGCGTGTTGTTGGTGGTTTACTTGAGCGTTTCATTCAAGAAATCGGCTACCCTGCAAGGGCACAAACGCCTGTAACTACTTATGAAGTTATGATCACACCATACGTATTAAAATCAGGCTTAGGCGAGTACGCAAGGGCTGGTTACGCTATGATTCCTGAGGTTGGTTCTAACTTCCGTTCTGCTGGTGTTATCACAAACATCGACTTTGAACTTGATAAACCAATCAATATCGGTATGGCAAAATTCTGTAAGAAATGTAAAATTTGCGCAGACACTTGCCCATCAGGAGCTATCGAAACTGGCGACGAACCGAAAGGCGAAATCCGTGGCTTTAAACGCTGGTTCTTAGACTATGAAAAATGTCACCAAGGCTGGCAAACTTCACCTAACGGTGGCTGTGCAGTTTGTGTTGCGGTTTGCCCATTTACTCGTAAAAACACGTGGATACACGCTATCTCTCGTGAACTTGATGCACGCGACTCATTCGGCATCGTTGGCGAAGGCTTACTAGCTATGCAGATGAACTTCTTCCGCTACCCTACTGCTGAAGAGTTCATGGCTGAATTTGCTGGCGGTAAAAATGATGTTTACCACAACCCAACTGAGTGGTTGAAGACTGAAGAGTGGTTCTCTAACATCGACATGGATTGGGAATACGAGGGAATGCACTAGACTAGTTGCGTATTTAAGCAAATTAACTATGGCACGGTTGATGTTATTCAATCGTATTGAATAAAAGAAAATAAAATCAATTTTAAATCTTTTTGTCAAAAATTTTCGCCTAGAGCAAGGCGCCTCGGAACAACACGATTGAGCATACGCTATTAAGTATGTGACTTGAGGGTTGTGAGAAGCAACACAGCTATCGGCGAAAAGATTGGCAAAAGCAAGGAGAGAAGGTATGTTTCCAGGTGTAGTAATG
>CAYJDR010000089.1:0-4489 GCA_964368965.1 uncultured Deferribacteraceae bacterium | reverse complement strand
ATAACACCTGCGAGGTAAGCAATGAGCACTTTTAACGAGTAAAGACTGATGGCTATGGTGAGCAAAAACAATTTCGCTAGCTCTTTTTACAAGGTAAAATTAGAGATAGCCAATCTGTTTACTCCGTTGACTTCGTCATAATCGTGAAAAATCAGTACATTACAGATGTTTTCTTGGAGAACAGCGAACATAAGAAAGGGTCAAGCTGTAGAGATGTTTATTGTGCTAGATACTTGTTCAGCATAATTGAACTACATTATGATATTATTTCTAGACTACTTTGTCGCTTCGCTTCTCACAGTGACTTATATCATTTCAGACACTGTAGTAACATTCGTTAAACCAACCATGGTGTTGTTCCATATTGACAACACTACAAACCAGTTATACACTCAACTATGGCTTGGAACAAAATAAAAATACAAAACGATTTTGCAGAAACTGTCGATGCAATCGCTCCTGAGATAATCTCAGCTAGTAGGAGTACTGATATTCCTGCGTTTTATTCTGACTGGTTCATTGAAAGGCTAAAAGTTGGCCATTCTGTTTGGCAAAATCCATTCAATAACGTAAAACAATATATCACGTATAAAAATACGCTGTTAATTGTGTTTTGGTCTAAAAATCCTGCTCCAATGATTAAGCATCTTAATTTTATAAAATCAAAAAATATTGATTGCTACTTTCAATACACGTTGAACGACTACGAAAACGAAAATCTAGAAATAAATTTACCACCACTCGCGACAAGGATTGAAACTTTTAAGCATTTATCATCACTGCTCGGTAAAGGTAACGTGATATGGCGCTTCGACCCATTAATATTATCAGATAGTTTGACTGTGGACGAGCTGATTAACAGAATAGTTTATATTGGCTCCGAATTGGTAGGCTATACCGCGAAACTCGTGTTTAGTTTTGCCGATATCAAAGCATACCGTAAAGTGACTAATAACTTAAATAAAGCTGAACAATCATATAGAGAATTTACTCATGATGAGAAAATCACTTTTGCTACAAAGTTAAGTAAAATAAATGCTTCGCTTGGTTGGAATTATGAACTAGCTACTTGTTGCGAAGATATTGAACTGGACTCATTAAATATAAAACACAATAAATGTATTGATGATGAACTTGTAATTAAGCAATTTCAGAGCAATCGTCCGTTGATGAAGTTCTTAGGTATCGACTTAGCTGCACTAGCGCTTTATGATGATATAATCCATACTAAAAACATGAAAGATAAAGGACAACGTATAGGGTGTGGTTGTATTACGAGCAAAGATATTGGTAGCTATAATACTTGCCCACATGGGTGCACATATTGCTATGCGAACACATCGTATAATATTGCTAATATCAACTATCAGAAACATAAGAACTCGCCTTTTAGTGAAATGATTGTTGACAGATAATAAATTTATGTTTAATCGCTTCCTTGACATTATTATTGATATGTTTTAAACTGTTTACATAATAACAGGGAGCTAGGTGAATGGAGCTGAAATTTAACTTGACAGACTATATCAATGATAGCTTAGCTTTTGATAGAATTAATAAAATTATCAGAATTCGTGATGATTTCATGGGGTTCGACTATTTCAACTATAACGAACTTATGAGATACGATATTGATATTTGTAAGAAAGTAGTGCGCCAAGAAACAAGTTTTACTGACCTTATCTTTGGTGGCATGCTTCGCTCTTTTAAACCAGTTGAAACAGTTGATGAAATTGAAGCGCCTGAATGTGTTATTGAAGCGATTGATAAGCTGAAAATCACATTATTACTAGATAAACAGGGGCGATCTCGTAATAAAACATTCACAATAAAATGCAAAGACGACGAAAGCGCAATGAGCGACCATAATAAATGCGTGGCATTACTGAACGATATATTATACCAAAGCGGGCGTACGAGTTGTCACATAACGCAAGGTGTTCAATACACATCAATAGCAGACCAAATACTTTCACTAAAACACCAGCTTGACAATGGTGAAATCACACAGTATGAATACAATCTAGCTAGAAAAAAGCTATTATAATCCTCCCTATTCAGATTGATTTTATCTCCTTTTTGTGCTATTTATCTTATAGAATATAAAACTCTTATGAGGTAAATACATGAAGAATGTAATCAAAAAATTTCTCGTTGTTGTTGTGGCCGTTGTTACAGCTGTTTTTGGTGGCGGTATTTTTATACTGCTTGGCAACATGGACGCAATCAATGATATAATTGTCAAAACTGTCAAAGACACTACAGGTAAAGAGTTTAGGCTCGAAAAAACTTCTCTTTCTTTCTACCCTAATATTGGGCTAAACCTAACTAACGGAGCATGGGGCACCGCAGATGTTGACGATATAAGCGTTAAATTTGGGCTTGTGAACGTCGAAGTGCAACTACTGCCACTATTCAGCAAAGAAATCAAAATTGAGGCTGTGAGGCTAATTAGCCCTGAAATAAACTATAACGCTACGCTGACTAAACCTAAGGTCGAAGAGCCTACAGAAGTTGTGGAAGCAAAACCAACTGTGGATAACGCAACTGCTACTGACCCTATGGCGATATTAGATACTTTATTACTGAAAGAGTTTGCAATCGAAAATGCTAAAATCGTATATACTGATGCAGCTCAAACGGCTACGCTTAATGACTTCAACATTAATGTATCAAACTTTGCGTTTGGTAGTGACGTTCCGTTTTCATTTTCTAGTGCAATCGCATACGATGGCGCAATATCTACTGCAATTACAACTAGCTTAAGCGGTAGCATGAATATTGGCGACACAAGCTATAAACTTGCTAACTTGAAAGGCTCTATTGATGATATTAATTATAGTGGACACTTAAACCTTGATATGCCAAAAGGTGCACCAATGGTTGTGGATACTGAGTTTGCATTTGATAATATTAATGTGAATAACTATTTTCCGTTTAAAACTAATGAAGCGAAAGCGACTACGCCTGTAGTTGAGGAAACAGCAACAACTGCTGAAAAAGCACCTTTAGTGTTGCCGACAGTTAATGCGAAGCTATCTTTTGGCAAACTTACATACGATATCTATAACATATCTGACTTTAGCATGAATGTTAATACTAACAGCACAAAAGTTCAGGTATCAGAGCTTAAAGGTAAGCTAGATGATACAAACTTTAATATGGTTGCTGATGTCAATATGCCAACAAATGCGCCTATGGAAATTGATACTAAAATTAGCATTGATGATATTAATGTTGATAAATATATGCCAAAGCCATCAACAACTGAAACTGTAGCGACAGAAACAACTACGGAAGCACCAGCAACTGCTGAGAAAAAAGCGTTTTCACTCCCAACTGTGAATGCTGAAATTGCGATAGGCAAACTTACTTATGATAAGTATAACCTAGCAAACTTTATCTTCAAAGTTAAAACAATGGGGACATCAGTTACTGTATCAGAGTTGAAAGGTAAATTCGATGAAACTACTTTCGACATTTTTGCGCACGTTGAGATGCCTGCTAACAAGCCAATGCAAATTGATACAAAAGTTAGCATCGATAAAATTGACGTGAATAAGTATATGCCACCTAAGAGTGCCGAAGCTGCTGCGCCAACAACTAGCGAAGAAAAAGCTACAGCGCCTAAGGCTAGCGCAAGCCCGATATCACTGCCAACTGTAACGGCTGATATCTCGGCAGGCCAAGTGCTTTACGATTTCTATGATGTTAAACATATCACGGCAACTATCAAAACAGCTGGTGATGTTGTAGAGATTACGCCAGCGAAGTTTAACATATACGACTCAAATATGAGCATAAAAACCAAGTCGCACTTGAATACGATGTACCACATTGTGGAAGCTAATATGCAGAACATCAACATAGGCGACGTGTTGAAAGATTTCACAGGCAAGGACCAAGTTTTAGGGCGATTAAATATCGATACTGAGTTGAGCTTTAAAGGTATGGATAAAGATAGCATTATCAAAACATTTAATACTGATACAAGCATTACAGGCAACTTAGAGGTTGATGGTAAAGTAATTCCACCAATCGCTACAAAAATATTGGAGAGCAAAAATCTTGATTTCTCTAAAGTGAATTTCACTAAAACTGCGATTGATATTGTTGGTATCAATGGTAAATTGAACTTTACAACGCTTGATTTATATAGCGCAATTGTAGATATTGATGGTAACGGCACTGTAAACTTGAATAACAATGAGGTTGACCTTGTTTTAAACACGAAAATTGGCGAAACAAACTTACCGCTTGCTGTCGGTGGCACATTTAGCAAGCTTACTTATGGGCTACATGAAGAGCCTATAAAGAATGCTGTCAAAGAAACTTTGCAAGAAACAAAAGACGAAGTTGAGTACGAATTGAAAAAACAAGCCGAAGAAATATTGAAGGGCAAAGACGTTAACGAAAGCATTGATGACCTAAAAGATATTGGCGAGCAGTTGCTCCAAGATAAAGGCAAAGGATTTTTAGATAAGTTACC
>CAYJDR010000088.1:0-4490 GCA_964368965.1 uncultured Deferribacteraceae bacterium | reverse complement strand
AATCAATGGTGATGGTGGCTTCGGCTTTAGTATCCACGGTGATATTGGTGGAGGTTTCAACAGTGACGGTATTACCGACGGCATCGGTGGCCGTGACCGAAGCGTCAACCTTACCCTCAGCGGCGTCAAGGTCAGCACCAGACACGCTCACTTCAAATGAACCGCCTTCGCCAACGGTACCTTCATAGTCTTGACCATTCACAGTGACAGTGACGGTATCGCCGGGCTTGGCATCGCCGGAGACAGTACCGGTAACGGTAACATCTTCGCCAGCTTCTTTGGCACTGAGTATATCGTCGCCTGCCACGGAATCAATGGTGATGGTGGCTTCGGCTTTAGTATCCACGGTGAAGCCCTTGTCGGTATCTACCGTGATGGTATTACCTGCTGTATCGGTGGTGGTCACAGAGGCAGAGATATTTGTTTGCCCAGCTAATTCACTGCCAGGTACAGAAATTTCATATCTGCCGTCTTCATCCACTGTTCCTGTGTAAGTATTTTCACCCACGGTGATGGTTACAGTGTCTCCAGCTTGTACGTCACCGCCTACATTTCCTGTAATATTTACATTTTCACCAACTTCAGTGGCATTGATAACATTGTCAGAAGTGATAGAGTCCACAGTGATGGTGGCAGAAATTTCCGTATCTACATCATATTCTTTGTTTGTGGTGGCTGAACCTGTATTTCCTGCAGCATCGGTGCTACTTACAGAGGCACTGATATTTTTGTCAGCGGCTAAGTCTTCACCTGGCACGTCAATTTCATACTTACCAGTACCATCCACAGTACCCGTATATGTATTACCGTTAACAGTAAGAGATACTGTATCACCAGCTTTAAATTCACCGCCAACAGTTCCTGTTATGGTAATATCTTGTTCAGATTCCACTGCATTAATGACATCGTCTTCGGTGATGTTATCAATGCTCACAGAAAGCACGGGCGGAGTGGTATCTACTTCCACTTTTTCGGTGGTTACAGTTTCATTGCCTTCTTTGTCAGTAACAGTAACTTCCACTTCTAAAGCGGTATCATTACCTGCTTCATCCTTGGGAGGATCTACCCATAATTCAAGGCCTTCTTCCAGCATATCCTCGGTGACAGGGCCCTCAAAGATGACATTATCATCTTGGTCTTTGATGATAATATCTTCACCCGGCTCAATACCTTCTTCTAAAGTTACGTCCACTTGAATTTGGTTGCCATTGGGACCGCCGAGTTCTTCTTTGGAGATGACACCGTCATTGTTAGCATCACCACCAATGGTAATGGTAATTTTCGGAGCAAGGTTTTCAAAATCAGAGTCTGAAAGTGTATTATCCTCTTCCTCAAGGTCGGTGGGGGTATTAATGCTTCTTAGAGATGCTGCTTGGGGGCCGGCAAAGCTTTGGTCAAGGGAGCCGAGGCTTTCAATACCGCCTAAAATACTACCTTCGGTGAATTCACGAGAGCGAAATCCGCCTGCGGCAGCACCCGTTGTACCGGCAGCTGGCATGAGGTCTTCGCCCAAAATGGCAAAGAAGTCTTCACCATTGATTGCGGTATTATCAATGATGAATTCTGGCATATTACTTGAAGAAAATGCCACATAAAAATCAGCAAGTAGTATGCTTGAGCCGTCATCAAAGTGAAAGCTAAGATTATCTCCGTCACGGGATAATGTAGCTTCATCTGCAGCAAAATCAAAAACAATGCGATCATTTGCTTCAGGGGTGATGGTGGTGGACATGCCTGCTTGAGGTCTAACGAGAGTGATATCAGCCATGGAAAAATCCTTTTTTGTTTTTAGGCACGACAAAACAGCAAGGGGGTGCGCGCCCAAGGTAAAGTAAAAACAACGTACAAGTAAGTGTATTAAAAAAGGGATGGTAGGGCGTTACAAAACAATATGAAAAGTAACGACGAGGTAAAAACCTCAGGTACAAAGACCTGTATACCTTATGAGTATACCAATAATAAGGAGCAACCTTCGCAGCTCACACGTAAGGATAATCCGTACGTGAAGAGAAAGTAAGTCGCTTTGTTTGGCTTGTCAATGGGAAAAGTGTATTTTTTTTGTTTTACGATGTTAAATGTTTAGATAAAATTTAGAGAGTTTCTAGAGAGTGCTTTTTGTAGAAATGATATAAAGTGTAGTAAAAACATAGTATTTTTTGGCGTTTTTCAATGCTGCAAAAAATACTATGTTTTATTAATTACTTAGCATGCGCTAAGACTTCTTCTGAACCAAGACGCGTAGTATGGTCGGGGTCTGTGTGTACAAAATGCACTTTTCCATCACCATTTACAATATATACAGAAGGTACTGGTAAATTGTGATGCTTTTGTCCAGAGGCTTTTTCAAGGTCAATTTTGTATTGGCTAAGATATAATTCCACAGTTTCGTCGGCCATATGAAAAGCTAGACCAAAAGCTGACGCAAGCTCCACAGCGCTATCAGAGAAAAGTGGAAATGCAAGTTTTTTACTGCTATGCATCTGCTCAAGACCTTCGGGGAGATCTGGACAAATGCCAAGCACTGTATAACCTCGTTCTTGAAGTGTTGGTAAAACTGTATTAATTCCCGCTAACTGCGCGACGCAAAAACGTCACCATGAGCCGCGGTAAAAAATAATTACCGCAGGGTTACCTTGAACAACATCAAAGAGTGTGGTTTTTTGACCATCCATGGTCACCAATGGGCCATTAGGTAAGGCCGCACCCACGGGTAAAGGGCTGATTAAATCTGCTGAGGCTGCCACGTTCATAAACTTCCTCCCAATTGTTTTGATTAAAAATCACATACTGTGGAAAAGCATACAAAAAGCTAAGGCAAAATGATGATACATTCTTAAGACAGATGGAAAATCTTAGATAAAGTTACAAGTATGGTGATGAAAAGTCAATTCTTTTACATTTTGAAAGAGAATTCTTTTATTGGTAAAGATGGCAACACACTCTATGGTTTGGCCCAAGTGTTGTCCAAGTTGGGGCCTGCTCTCGACATATGGCTATAGCTTTGGGACAACGCGGATGGAAGGTGCATCCTGTGGGCGGTGAAAGCGGGCTTGGCAATTCACCACTAAGGGGTGGGGTTGTTATTTTTTGGGTGGGGTCTAAAGAAGGAATTGAAGCCAATAAAGCTTGTGTGTAGGGATGAGCAGCGGCATGAAAAAGAACCTCTCGAGGAGCATCTTCCACCATGCGCCCCAAATACATGACGGTTATGCGTGGACATAAAAAGCCCACCACAGACAAGTCATGTGAAATAAAAAGGCATGTGGGGGAAAAGCGCTCTTGTACTTGGCATAAAAGATTTAAAACTTGTGCTTGTACTGATGCGTCCAATGCCGAGACCGGTTCATCACAAATGAGTATTTTAGGCTCTGTAATAAGTGCGCGAGCCACAGCAATACGTTGTCTTTGTCCGCCGGAAAACTCATGAGGATAGCGCTTGCCTTGCTCTTTTACAAAGCCCACCATGTCCAACATGTCCTCCACACGTTTTTTCCGTTCTGCTTTGGCAACACCTTGCACCGTTAAAGGCTCGGCTATGGAGACACCAATGGGTAAACGTGGATTAAGCGAAGAGTAGGGGTCTTGAAAAATCATTTGAATGGTGCCATCGTGCACAGCTTTGCCTTTGTCAGAATACAAAGATTTTCCGTGTACAAAGATATTTCCACTGCTGGGGGCAAGCAAGCCTGCCACCATGCGTCCTAGAGTAGATTTTCCGCAACCTGATTCACCCACAAGGCCTAACATGTCTCCCTGTGCCAAGGTAATATCAATACCATCTACGGCCTTAAGCTCTAAAGGCTCTTGTAATATTCCTTGGCGAACGGCAAAAGAACGTGAAATATTTTGCAGATAAAGAGTAGGGTGCATAGCTGTGGGCCTTTTGAAGTAATATTAGCAAGTTTCTTTAGAAACATCGGCACTGTCAAATGTTGCCATATCGTTAAATGTTGCCACAGCACTGCGAACCAGGGGGGCTGCAAGGGCGGCTCCAGTGCCTTCGCCTAAACGCAAGCCTAAGTGTAAAAGAGGCAAAGCCTCTACGCCTTGGTTTTCAAGAGCGTTAAGCACATGCACATAGCCAGGCTCAGCTGAGCTATGGGATAAAATACAATACCCATCCACATGGGAGCATATATTTCTGGCGGCCACATAGGCGGATGTGGAAATAAAGCCATCCACCATGAGCGTAAGACCTCCGCGGGCGGCACCAAGCACTATGCCGGCCATGACAGCGATTTCAAAACCGCCAAGAATGGCTAAGGCGTCAATGGCATCGCCTTTTTCTAAAGCCTCTTTGTGCAACGCAAGGGCCTGCTGTACCACATTTGCTTTGTGTTCCACGCCTCCTGGGGCAGCTCCTGCTCCGGGCCCAGCCACAAGCTGAGGGCTTAATTGCAAGATGTGAGAGAATAAGGCTGTGGCAGGGGTAGTATTGGCAATGCCCATTTCTCCAATGCCTAAGGTGGCATATCCTTCTGCCATGGCAT
>CAYJDR010000087.1:0-4502 GCA_964368965.1 uncultured Deferribacteraceae bacterium | reverse complement strand
AGCACAAATTCTAATAATCGCAGGCGGTTACGCTTGGTTGAAGTCGGCTAACAAAACAGTTAAGCCGTGGCAAATGGCTATATTATACGGTACGTTTGCATCGTTTTTACTCGTTATCGGTGGTGGTTTCACACTTGCTGGTGAGTATGAGTCGCAAGCTGGTTGGTACTTCATAGGTTTTCTAGGAGTTCCACACATATTAGCGTTTGCATTGTTTTTAAGATTGTTTGTATTTAAGAAAACAGTTTAATTAGTTCTTAACGAAGCATGAGTTTAGAAATAAGCAATTGTTTACTCCGTTGACTTCGTCATACTCGTGAAAACATTATCGCTAGTTGTTAGCAAGTTTACGAGCTTACAAATAGCCTAATGTTTCTTGGAGCGATAGCGAACATAAACATCTGTACATCACAGATGTTTTCTCGAGAGCCACAAGATACAAGGCGAAAGTAAGCAAGCAGCTTAATTTACAATTTTAATCCAGTGTAGCCCAATATAGTTGCACTGGATATTTTTTATCTGGGAGGATATGTTATATGAGATTATTTTTTACGAAGCGTATAGCTTCATTGTTTGTTCTAGTACTTACTGCGTTACCTGCAATGGCTCAGGAAATGCCTACGTTTGACCTAAACTTAAATGTTGGCATGCACTTAGCAGGCTCACACACTACACTTGATAATAACGGTGCTAAATCATCTGACGATACTGCTTCATTATACACAGGTCCTGCAAGCATGCTTGCGTTAACAGGCACATATGGTGCTGGTAGCATCACTCTTGGCTTAAGACCTTTTGACACATATCTTGTTGATAGGCTCTATATGACACTAAACGTTGCTGAAAAAGAAAAATTTGTTATAGGTATCGCACCTACTGAAACTTGGTATAGCTTCGGTGGCGTATTAAACGGCATCAACTTAGAAGGCTATGGCAACACACGCGCTGAAAGAAGATTTGCAGCCCTATACTACAAAGGCAACTTATCTATTGGCTTAGTTGATGGTTCATTAAACAACATCGTAAACCAAAACAACACAGTTGTTCCTAGGGACTCTGCAGTTGCATACTTTAAATCGCTTTCGACAAACGGCATCACTTGGGTAAACAAAGAAATCCCTCGCCTAGAAGCAACCTACAACATTAAAGCTGGCATGTTTAGCGGTAAAGCATATGGCCAATACGGCGCATACTTCTTCGATACAGAAGTGAACAACCACAAATCATCAAATACTGTACACTTACTAACAGCAGGTATCGGTGGCCAATTCAACATGGATAGCATTGTTTTAAAAGCTCATGTTTATGGCGGCTTAAACTCGCACTTAACTGACGCAGTAAAATTCCGTGGGAACGGTGTAAACGGTATAAATACTTTCATGCCACAGTTCAAAGCAAACGGTAACGAATTTGACGTACAAAATGCAACTGAATTTGGCGGCGCATTAGAAGTTGGCTATAAATTCAACAAGCAAACTATCGCACGCATTGGTGGTGGTTATGCGCTTACTGATATCAGCGACGCAAATAGAAGCAAAAACACATACGCTTTATATGTTAACACTGAATACAGATACAGCAAAAACATTGTTATCACACCTGAGGTTGCATACTATAGCAACGAGGACGACATAAGCAATGTAAAATCTACAAAAACAGAAATACTCTACGGTATCAAAGTTGCATTTCTAATGTTTTAATAAAATAATAAAGGCTACTCGTTTGGGTAGCCTTTTCTAATATATTCACAGTTTCTGTATTTCAAAATAGATTGTTTCAAACTTATGCTCAAGCGTGTAGTTCTTTTTTAATATCAAGTAGTCATACTTAGAGTGTAAGTGTGTGTAAAATTCATTCGATGTCCTTATTCCGTTCACATGTTCACAGCAAAACTCACCAGCTGGCACCGTCACGATATTTTCTACACCTTCAACATATTGCGGTATCTCTAAAATAACTTGGCATTCTTTCGGGTTGCTATCTGTAAAGAAAAAGCCTTCAAAATTCAATGTGTTTAGCCCAAGCTCCTTTGCTTGAGTAAACAGCTTCATCAAGCACTCATGAGTTTTGATAGGGCTAAGCATTTCAAAATCAGTTGCATAATTATCTGTTAAAAAATAACGCTCGCTAAGCGCCCTTGTAAAAACACCTTGCCCAACTTTGCTATCTTCATTCTCTAGCATGTCGTCGTAAATGTTTGTGAGATGGATGATTTTTTTATTAAGTTTTTCCACTTCTTGCTTTGCTATATTGATTGCATCACGTGTAAACGCGCCTCTATCAACGGTTGAGTTATCTTTAAAATATTGCTTAACTTTCGACAAAGGGATACCTATATCAATAGCGTGCAACACTAGGTAGAGGATCATTAGTTGCTCTTCCTTATAGTAGCGATAACCTGTTTGCTGGTTCACATATGCTGGCACAAGCACGCCTTGCTCCTCATAATATCGCAACGATTTATGGCTCACGTTCATAGTTTTGCAAAATTTACCGATCGGAATTAAACCTTTCATAAGCACACCCCTACTTATCTTCTATATTATAAAACTGTACAGTTATCAATGCTTTTTTTAAAACATTAATTTTTTTTAACTTTTCTCTTGACTCTGCCATTTATGGCAGTGTTACACTTATCTAAAGAGTGATTTTATATGGAGGAGAAAATGTCTGACAAAGAGAACAATCAACCTAAAGATGAGCGTAGTGCTCTCGAAATTATTAACGACCCTAAGTATCGCGTAGATGCTGCAACGCAACAAGCAGAAGCTGCGGAGAAAGGTGGCATATCACGCCGTGACATGCTGAAATATGGTGGCGCTGTTACTGCTGCGTTATCAATAGCTGGTTCGGCTGCAACAGGTTTTGCAACAGGCCGTTCGGCAGATGCTGCAACAGGGCTTGGCCGTACATACATGGGGAAGGACCAATTCTTCAACCGTGAGCCGTTCCGTGCTGAAAAAGCCGCAATGATGAACCCAGTTGCCGAAGTAACTAGGGCAGACTGGTACGACTACTACCTACGCCGCTGGAAAGAGTCGGTTAAATTAATATTTAGAAAACAATGGAACCCTAGCGAAGGCGTTGAAACAATGCCTGGCTATCTCGGTGAATACTACAAAACTCACCCGAAAGAGCTTAAACAAATCCTAGAGAACTTTGACTTATTAAAAAAACGTAGCGTATGGCTAAACGAAGGCGCATATGACAGATATGCACTACTTAGCGCATACAAGGCCGCACACGATTTAGGCGGTAGCCAAAACATGCACGGATTCCCTATACCTGAAGATCCAGAAGATTTCTTGCGCATCACAGGTAAAGTGCAACCACCCGAGGAGTGGGACTTCCGCCATGTTAAAAATAATAGAAAAAAAATGGAGTTTAAATCTCCAAAACACGCAAGCGAACTTATAAAAACATTTGCTCACCGTTTTGGTGCTTCAATGGTCGCTATAACTGACTTAGACCCAGCATTCGTATTTAAAAACGTAATGCGTGGCTATCCTAACCTTGGTGTAGACTGGGGCGACTCTATACCTGAACACTGGAAAAATGTTATCGTATTTGCAATACCATCAGAGTGGGACGGCTTGCAATCAGCATCTTACTCAACATCTGATGACAGATACTTACGTTTAAGAATTACAGGTGGCTTGCTAGAGCGTTTCATACAAGAGCTAGGCTACCCTGCACGTGCGCAAACTCCTGTTGCTACTTATGAAATTATGATAACGCCTTATGTATTAAAGTCTGGCCTAGGCGAGTATGCTCGTGCTGGTTATGCGATGATACCTGAAATTGGCTCAAACTTTAGTGCTGCTGCTGTCGTTACTAATATTGACTTTGAACTTGATAAACCAATCAACATCGGCATGGCTAAGTTCTGCATGAAGTGTAAAATATGTGCTGATACTTGCCCAAGTGGCGCTATCGAAACAACTGACGAGCCTACACAAACTCTACGTGGTTTCAAGCGCTGGGTGCTAGACTCAGACACTTGCTTCAAAGGCTGGATGATGTCGCCAAACGGTGGCTGTGCAATGTGCCAAGCTGTTTGCCCGTTCACTCGTAAAAACACTTGGATACACGCTATCTCTCGTGAACTTGATGCTAGAGATGCAACTGGCTTAATCGGCGATGGACTACTCGCTATGCAACAAAACTTCTTCAGGTATCCAACTGGCGAAGAGTTTAGAAACGAGTTCCACGGCGGTAAGAGTGAGGTCTACCACAACCCACCTGATTGGTACAGAACGGAGAACTGGTTCTCGAATATCGATCAGTACTGGGCATATAAGGGAATGCATTAATTTGCATCTTTTTTCAACTAGGCGGTGTTGCTCCTCGTAACCCACTATTACGTACCTTCGTTTTGTGTACGTTCAAGCGTGTTACTGCGGTACGCCTAGCCTAGTTAAAAAAATCAAGCAAATTAACAATGGTACGGTTGATGCAATTCAATCGTATTGAATAAAAGAAAATAAAAATTAAGCAATTTA
>CAYJDR010000086.1:0-4550 GCA_964368965.1 uncultured Deferribacteraceae bacterium | reverse complement strand
TTCTTGTGCAAATGCACTTGTTGAAAGACCTGCTACCATTAAGCCAGTAGCTAATAATGATTTAAATTTCATTATATTCTCCTGAAAAGTATTTTAATAATAGAGCACGTGGATTTAAAATTTACGTTCTATTTTTAATTTAAATGATGATATATAATTAAAAAGAAGTTGTCAATATAAAAAATAATAAATTTAATAATTAGTATGATTTTACATGAAAAATAGCGTGCAAATGCCTTAAACACTTGAAAATAGTATTTAAAACAGACTTTGCAGATGTTTTATTTAGGTTGAATTTGATGAAATAGCTGATAAAGTTAGCACAAACTAACATATTTACTTATTTTATTATCTCTTTATGTTATTTTATGTTGAATTTTTAGTTCTGGTGTATTACAATAAGTTATTAATACGAGGTGTTTTTATGCATGAGTCATTAGAAAATTATTTAGAAACCATACTGTTGTTGTCTGAACGTCTTACGAATGTTCGCTCTATTGATATTGCTAAAGAGATGGGGTATTCAAAGCCTAGCGTAAGTATAGCTGTAAAAAAAATGCGTGAGGAAGGCTATATTGCTGTTGATGAAAGAGGTTTTATAACATTTACTGAGCAAGGTTTGGAGCGAGCGAAAAATGTGCTTGAACGTCACCATGTAATTACTGAGTTTTTAGGGAAGATTGGCGTGCCAGAAGATATTGCTGAGGAAGATGCTTGCAGAGTTGAGCATGTTATTAGCGATACTACTTTCCAAAAGTTGAAAGAATTAGTTGCTAAATTATAATCTATTTTTTTAAATTTAAAAAAAGAAAACCTCTGAGAGTTATATCTCAGAGGTTTTTTTATTGGTTATCTTCAATCAATTAAAGGAGGAAGAAGAATTTTACACCAGCCCAGAAGTTGTCGTTAACAACTGTGCTTTTGCCTTTACCAGTTGTAACATCGTAGTTGTAGCTGATTTCTGGTGCGAATAAGAAATATTTGTTTGCAAATAGTGTGAAGTTAGCATACACGCCGAAAGAGTCTGCTTTTGTGTCAGCATCGTCAGAGTGCATAGAAGACATGTAGCCCATACCTAAGTGTGGAGTGATGCCCATCTCTAGTGGGTAGCCAAACTCAACGCCAGCACCAGCAGAGATTACATTTTGAATTTCAACTCCGTCGCCTTTCTGAACTACTTTTGGCTTAGCAACTGAAGCAGATGTGATGCCGTCATACAGGTGGCCAGTTAGGTATAAGTTCATACCGCCCCATACTGTTGAGTCGATAGTTAATTTACCAAACTTAAATTTACCGCCGTAACCAAGCGTGAATGCTTGTGCGAAGTTTGTATCTTCAGTGCCTGTTGCAGCGATTTTAGAATCATATAGGAATAAAGCATAGCTAGCGAAAGCTTTGCCATTAAACATGTCGTTTTTTATATCGTAAGAAGCCTCGATACGTGGGATAGAGCGATAGATACTTGAAGTTGAGTAAGCTGCGCCCGTAACGCTGTAATCAAGAATTTCTTTAATTGCAGTATCGTCGCCTTTAGCTGCATCAGTTGGTGCAGTTGGAACAACTAATGCTACGTTATAGTTGTTTTGGCTCCATCTTACTTGACCTCTGCTGTTATCAGAGATAGTTCCATAGTTGATTAAGTACATGCCCATAGTGAACTGAGCAAAGTTGTGGTACGCTAAGTTTGGCGCTAAACCAAGTAAAAGTGTGCCACCGTTTTCATATTTGTAAGTTGAATATAATTCACTTACGAATTTTGAGTTTGCTTTTATGCGTGCAACAACTGTTAGGTCGTTCCACTCAAAAATACCGCGAATGTTGCTTTGAGAAGATACGTTGTTAAAAAGACCGTTTTTGTTGCCTGTTTTTTTGTCGCCTGTAGTTTCGTTTGCGTTGTAGTAAAACGCGTTCCAGCCGCCTTGGATATCAATTTTGATATTCAAATCGTCTGTGTTTTTCCTTGCGTAAGCAGGTACTGCAAATAGTGCCACTAATAAAATAGTAGCGATAATCCCTCTGAGTTTCATAACTCACCCCTTCATAAAATTACACGCTATGATAAAGACATAACTATGTTATAAGTATTAAAGCATTTTAATCTGTCAATGTATGTAACGCGCGATACAGATTTGTGAGAAAGTTTTAATAAATGCTAAATATTAATGAATATTGTGCGTTTGAATAGGGTGTTTTATGAAGTTATATGTTATGTCGCATGCTTTTTTGTTTGTTTAAATAAGCCTTGATTAATATTAGCGCTACTATAAATGTTACCATTTCTGATATAGGTAGTGAAATGTAAATTCCTTTATCTCCGAGCAATTTAGGCAGTGTATATAGTGTGATGGCAGGCAGGATATATCCACGTGTGCTAGCTATGATAACAGAGCTTAACGGCTGTTGGTGAGCGGTGAAATAGCCAGACAATACTATGATTACACCACTAAGTAGAAAGGAGTACTTAATATGTGCCGTGAATTCTAACGCTATTTGAAATGTGTGTGTGTTCGCTGGGTCTAAAAATATAGCAATCACTTTTTCAGGTATAAAAGTTAGCACGCTAAAAAGCGTTACATCTATCATTAAAACGAATGCGATAGTATAACCTAATAGTTTTTTAACTCTTTCGGGTTTGTTTGCGCCAAAATTTATGGACATCATTGGGACAGACGCATCAACAATTGAGTATGCAAGCATAGTCGCCGCCCATATCGTATAGTTGATGATGGCAAATGCTTCAACGCCTTCTGTGCCTATTTTTAAAATCATTATCCAGTTAATAAGCAGGGCAATGAAGCCTGACGATAATTCACTCAACATTTCTGATGAACCATTGTATAGTGCCATGCCGAACGGTTTCCAGTTATTATCTTTTAGTTTTAATCTGAGTATTCCTTTGCGCAATAGGAAGTGGCTAATTAATAGCAATGTAGCAATAATGTTTGCAAGTCCAGTTGCATAGGCAGCACCTTTGATGCCAAAGTCTAAGTGAGCTACGAGTAGATAGTCTAACGCGAAGTTGCCTAGTGCAGATATTATAACAGCTGCTGAGGATAAAAAAGGATTGCCGTCAATACGTACAAATACCATCAATGTTTGTGTGAGCACCATTGGTATAATGAACATGCCTAGCACGCCTAAATAGTCGCTAGAGTATTGTAGTAAATCTTCATTTGCACCGAGTGCTTTTGATATTGGTGCGCTGAAAAATATGCATATAAGTGATAGCGTTATAGCGAATGGAACAAGCATTATCAATATCTTTGTGAACAGGTCGCTTGCTGATAGTGCATCACGTTCGCCAATGAATTTGCCCACCATGACAGACGAGCCAATAACAACCATAATAACTATACCAAAGATTAATGAATACATTGGCCAAATGATGTTGACAGCGCCTAGTGCTGTTGCGTTAACGTAGTTTGCAACGAAGAATGCGTCTACAAAGCTAGCAGATGTCATTGCGACAAATCCAAACATGCTTGGTATCGTAAATTTTAAGAATATTTTAAATATGTTGCCTGAAACAACTTCAGATATTTCGCTATTTTGTTGCATTTCAACTCCTAAAGTAGAGATATTGTGTAACACCTATTGTGGTGCATGTCAAGGGTAATGAAATGCTAGTAAATTCTATAAATAATAATGAGTGATATCATGCTTAATAATAAAATGAAAAATAAAGCGCCATATATTTTGCATATGGCACTTGCTAATTTAATAAACTCTATAGAAGTAGCGCTCTTGGCTTGCGTTGTTGCCTACGCCTTGTTTTAATCTGCCATTGCCTTTCAAATAGCTTCTATCATCTAAGTCCATTTCAACATAACATGCGTACTTTGGCGTCGTAATAGATGGAGCAGAAGAACGATCAAAAGCTGTATTTTCAGAAGGTGCTGTTCTTATCATTTATAGGCAAATGTGCTCATTTTATATAATTTAAAATACTGCGTAATAATATCTTTGTTGATTAGCATGTGAAATTGCAGTAGCATCAGTTTCGCAATTTGTGTCTTTAGGGAATGTCAGACCAGCTCCATTTTGTTTCAGCTTTCCATTTCCTGAGCCTAAGTTCCTGTTATCTAGGTACATCTCAACGTAACATGCGAATGTTGGCGTTGTTATAGAAGGGCCTGTTGCATGGCTGTATAGTTTATTTTCAGAAGGTGCAGTTTTTGTCATATACATGCATACATTATTGTAATATGTGCCATCAATATCTTGATAGATGCCTTGTTCTGCATTAAATCCAGTTGCTGTAGGTGTGCAGCCGATTAAGCCAATATAGGCGTTTTCCATCGAGATGTAGAAGTCACTTTCTTTGATAAGTCCCTCAGACATTAAGTCATAGTAGAATGCTGCAACTGATTCTGATTGTGCTCCATCAGGGTATGAGCTTGAACCAGGAGCGCCTTCGGAGCCAGGTAGCTTACCATATTTACTTTCATAAATGCTTATAGCGGCGGTAATTTTGTTAATGTTATTAATGTCTGATTTGATTTCAGCAGCTCTTATAACAGTTCGACCTTTCATCGCCATTGCGAGTATTA
>CAYJDR010000085.1:0-4886 GCA_964368965.1 uncultured Deferribacteraceae bacterium | reverse complement strand
GAATTTCCTCTTCTTCCTCAATAATTTCTGTTATGTTATCTGCTGTAGTATTATCCGTAGTTGCATTATCAACTATAGGTGCAACAGGAAGTTGTTTATCCTTACGTGATACGTAAACTATGTCATCTAAATTCAAGATTGTTTTAAAGTCTTTCATCTTCGTAGGTGCGTCTTCAACTTCTTCTTCAAGTATAAGCTTCGCCCACTCAGTATCTTTCGCCAACATCTGCCCTTTATTGCCATACATGTCAACTAATGTGACATTATCTTTATTCAGCTCTACAACTCTCGCTTTAAATATGCCTAGCTCCTCAAGATATGCTGGCACGTTCTCAAACTGAGATGTGTTATCCATGCCAATAACGTCTAAACCGTTTTGCTCGATAACTTCTGGTAAATTTTTAGGTGTTTCATATTTCCCTATAGGGCCTTGATACCCAACACGCTTCGACGCTGCAAGCAAGTTCTTTTTAACTGCTTTTTCTGCGGCTAGTTGATAATCTAGGTTTAATGTCGTGTATACTTTTATGCCTAGCTTTTGCTCATCTGTAAGCCCTAGTTCTTCAGTTAAATATTTATTCACATAGTCCATAAAGTAGCCAGCATATTTCAGCTTTAACGGAACAGCATCAGTGATAACGATAGGCTCATTTTGCGCTGTAATCATTTCATCATAAGTGATGTAGCCAACTTCATGCATCCTGTTTAGCACGTGGTTACGCCTGCTTAGTGCACGTTCCTTATTCTTCTCTAAGTGTGGAGAATAGTACGATGGCGCTTTCGGTATACCAGCAACGAGTGCACACTCTGCAAGCGTCATCTCTGATACGTTCTTCCCAAAGTAGTTGATAGCTGCTGCTTGCACGCCATATGCTCCACGGCCAAAGTTTACTTGGTTTAAATACAACTCAAGGATTTCATCTTTTGTTAGATAGTTATCAATACGATATGCAAGGATAGCCTCTTTCAACTTACGAGTAAGCTTACGCTCTGGCGATAGATATAGCACCTTTACAAGTTGTTGCGTGAGTGTTGAGCCACCCTCGACAACTCTACCAGCTTTCACGTTTGCAACAAACGCCCTCGTGATACCGATTAAGTCGATACCAACGTGTTCATAAAACCTTGCATCTTCAACAGCAACAACAGCTTGCCCCATGTGTACAGGCATTTGGTCTAGTGCAACAGGATATCTGCGCTCTGGCCCTAGCTCTGCAATGACTGTGCCTTCTCTATCGTAGACTACCATTGGTTCATTATATTTGAATGAGCTAATCTCTTTAGCTGATGGTAACTCTTGGCTAAGCGTGTATATATAAAACAAAAATGCAAGCAAAGATAACAAGCCTAAGCCCATTAATCCTATAAATGCAATCAACGCTATTTTTAATTTTGACATTCTATTCCTCTATTGTTATGTAGATATAACCACACACTACTTAAATTTATTAATCAGTATTTCAAATTGCAACAACTTAACTTATCAATTCCCCAATGTGAGCGAAGGCTCGACATGTGCGACCGCAGCGAAATCATCGCCGCAGGGGGAAGGTAGAAGGGGGACGGCGGAGGGTTGTATTATTTATAGACAACCGAGTCCCCTTTCTAAACATTCTATTCCTCTATTTTGACTTTAACTCGAATAACAAATCGCGCAACTTCGCAGCCGTTTCAAAATCAAGCGCTTCGGCGGCTTTAAACATCTTGCGCTCTATATTTTCGATATCTTTCGCTTTTTTACCTGTTATATTTATATCACTTTCTGCTGGAACATCAACAGTAAAATAATCTTTTTCGTATATTGATGATAAAATGTCAGATATCTGGCTTTTTACCGTTTGTGGTGTTATGCCATGTTTCTCGTTATATTCCAACTGTTTAGCACGCCTGCGTTCTGTTTCTTCCATCGTTTGCTTCATAGCTGGAGAAATTTTATCACCGTAGAAAATCGCCTTGCCTGATGCGTTCCTTGCGGCACGCCCTAGCGTTTGTATAAGCGACTTTGTAGAGCGGAGGAAGCCCTCTTTATCAGCATCAAGGATAGCAACCAGGCTAACCTCTGGTATATCAAGCCCCTCACGAAGCAAGTTGATACCAACAAGCACATCAAACATACCCGTGCGTAAATCCTTGATAATCTTGATACGCTCAAACGTGTCTATCTCTGAATGCAGATACTCAACACGCACACCAAGCTCACGATAATATTTTGTAAGTTCCTCTGCCATACGCTTTGTAAGCGTTGTCACGAGCACACGCTCACCCTTTTCAACTGTTTTTACAATCTCTGAATATAGGTCATCAACTTGCGTTTTCGCTGGCCTAACCTCGATTATCGGGTCCATAAGCCCTGTAGGCCTAATGATTTGTTCCGATATCATGCCATGTGCTTGCTCTATCTCATAGCTATCTGGCGTTGCACTCACGTATAGCACCCTGTTTACTCGCTCATCAAACTCTGGGAACATCAATGGCCTGTTATCAAGCGCAACTGGCAAGCGAAACCCATACTCAACAAGCGAAGTTTTCCTAGCCCTATCGCCGTTATACATGCCCCTGATTTGTGGCAACGTAATGTGCGACTCATCAATAATAACAAGTGCATCAGGTGGAAGATAGCTCACAAGCGTGTGCGGAGTTTCACCAGGCTTTCTGCCATCAAAATAGCGGGAATAGTTCTCGATACCAGAGCAATGCCCTGTTTCACGTAACATTTCTATATCGAACATTGTACGCTGTGTTATGCGTTGTTCTTCAATCAATTTATTCTGCTCTACGAATTCTTTACAACGCACAATCAAGTCACGCTTCATCATATCAGTAACGCCATCAAGTGTGATGCTATTTGTAACATAGTGCGTGTTTGGATAAATCGTTAAGTTGAATAGCTCTTGACTAGTTTTACCCGTGACAAAGTCAAATTCGCTAAGTCTATCAATAGTATCGCCAAAAAATTCAATGCGATATGCTTTCGTATCTTCATGCGATGGAAATATCTCGATAGTGTCGCCTTTCACACGATATGTGCCACGGTGGAAGTCTATATCGTTTCGCTCATACCTAATCTGGATAAGGGTTGCAAGCATTTCCTCAAAGTCTACAGTATCGCCAACACGGTATTCTAATGACATGCTCGCATATGTTTCTTTCGAGCCTAAACCGTAAATGCACGAAACAGATGCAACGATAATCACATCACGTCGCTCAATTAAGTTACGTGTTGCGCGGTGGCGAAGTTTGTCGATATCTTCGTTGATGCTAGAGTCTTTCTCGATGTATGTATCACTCGATGGGATATATGCTTCTGGTTGATAATAGTCATAATAACTGACGAAGTATTCAACAGCATTTTCAGGGAAAAACTTACAAAACTCGCCGTATAGCTGTGCGGCAAGTGTTTTATTGTGTGCGATGATGAGCGTTGGCACGTTTAACTGTTTGATAACGTTAGCCATTGTATATGTTTTACCTGAGCCTGTAACACCAAGCAAAACTTGACGATTTATACCATCTTGATAGTTACTTACGATGCTACGAATAGCTTCAGGTTGATCGCCTGCTGGCTCATATTCCGATACTAATTTAAATTCCAAGATTTGCTCCGTTAAATATTGAATTTAGTATTATAACACACTTTGTATATTTAGCTACAATATTTTGCTTGTGTTTCTTATAAATTATCACTACATTATATCAAAATATATATTCGGTGAATTGATGAAAAAAGTTTTATTATTCTTAACACTTACAACTACAATTGCATGTGCTCAAAAAGCAACAATTACTCAAGATGTTATAATCACAGATAATTCCACAACCGTCGATAACATAACTACAGATAATATCTCAGTTGTTGATAATATCTCAGTTGTTGATAATATCTCAGTTGTTGATAACATCTCAGTTGTTGATAATGTATCTATTATTGATAATAATTCAATAGATAATGACACATTAGCAGTTGCCGAGTTCATACCAGAACACATTGAAAGCTTCACAGATAACAGAACAGGTATCGAATTTGTACTCATAAACCACGATAATATATCATTTTACATGGCTCGCCATGAGGTCTCACAATCACAATGGCTAAAAATAATGGGCTACCAAGCTGCAATGTTTAAACTATCGCCTCAACACCCTGTTGAAGCTACGAAATATACTGATGTGATTTCTTTCATAAAGAAAATACGCAATAACAACGGTTACTCGTTTAGACTACCTAGCGTGCTAGAGTGGAAAACCGTTGCTGGTGGCGAAATGTTAGACACAATAGGCGATAATGAAACAGTTTGCGACTACTACAACGTATTCGACAAAACATCTGGGCAGAAAAACGGCTGGAGATATGGCGACTATGGCTGTGCAGATGGCAACGCATATACTGCGAAAGTTGGCTCGTTTAAACCTAATAAGTTCGGTGTTTATGACATCTACGGCAACGTTTCAGAGTGGGCTTGTGATTTGATAGGTGCAGAATTGGAAGAAGGCGATATCGCATACGGCGAAGACTATTGCAACAAGTTCGCAAACGCAAGTAAACATGCTGTGATGGGTTTAACATTCTCTGACGGCACAAAAGTAAACAACGGATTATTGTATAACGCTGAAAATAGCCGTCGATTTGGTGGGCTAGGTTTCAGATTAGCTGTTGACGCTATCGATGTTGATGGACGATTAGAACCGAAGATAATAAAATAGGCTACGCTTTCGCATAGCCTATCTCATTCAAAAAAAGGGGACTGCTTAGAATATCATAAATTTAAGTTTAACACCTGATGTTAAAGCAGCTTTATCAGTCGATTTACCTGCAACTTCATCTGTATCGTTAGAGTATGCAATCTCTGGGATAAGTGAAATTCTTGGGTATATCTTGATTGGAGCGT
>CAYJDR010000084.1:0-4995 GCA_964368965.1 uncultured Deferribacteraceae bacterium | reverse complement strand
GCAAACCAATCTTCAGTTTTTTGCCAAGTTGGTGGATTATGGTAAACGGCTTCTTGTCCACCAGCATATGATACGCTAAACTCTTCTGCAGTTGGGTATTTGAAGAAGTTTAACTGCATAGTAAGAAGAGTGTCACCAACAATGCCAAATGAGTCGCGTGCATCTAACTCACGAGAGATAGCGTGTATCCATGTGTTCTTACGAGTGAACGGACAAACCGCAACGCATGAGCCACAACCGCCACCAGCTGAAGTGTTCCAGCCGTAGTGGCATTTTTCTTGGTCGAGCTTCCAGCGTTTGAAGCCACGAACTATTTGTGTTGGTTCATCAGTTGTTTCGATAGCGCCACTTGGACAAGTATCTGCGCAGATTTTACATTTTTGACAGAATTTTGCCATGTTGATGTTGATCGGTTTATCGTATTCAAACTCTAAGTTTGTGATAACGCCACCAGTACGGAAGTTTGCCCCAACCTCAGGAATCATTGCAAAACCAGCACGAGCATATTCACCTAAGCCTGATTTTAACACGTATGGAGTAATCATAACTTCATAAGTTGTTACAGGTGTTTGCGCTCTAGCAGCGTAGCCGATTTCTTGCAAGAAGCGCTCTAGTAGTGCAGCAGCAATCCTTACTCGGAAGTAGCCATCTTGTGCAGAGAAAAAGCCGTTAGCGGATTGCATTTTATCCCATTCCATTGGTACTGCTAATACGATCATGTTTTTCCAATGCTCAGGTACTTTATCGCCATAGCCAAGCCCTAGCTCAGGATAGCCACGCATTACGTTTTTATAGATGAAAGCTGGGTCGCAATCAGTTAAGCCGACAAACGAAGCGCCGAACCTGTGCGCCATAACTTTCACGAGTTCAGCAGCGTGTTTTGGAGACTTGAACTCTAGTTTTTTCTTCTTCTTGTTAACGTGGCGGAAGTCCCACTCCTCAGGTGGTTGCACTTCACCCGTTATACGTAGCCAATCTTCAGGGTCTTCTGGCAACGTAAATCCAAGTTTAGTTTTACTTGAGCCATTATATGTTTTATTATACGCTATAGCAAGCGCATATCTATCAGCTGCACCTTGCTTGAGCCACTCTGTTCGTTTTGCAAGTGCGTCTAAGTTTTTTAGCATGTTGTCATATTTCTCAGGGTCGCTTCTGAAATATTCACCAAGGTGTCCTGGCATTTTTTCTAAGCCGTCTTTTGGTGTCCATTTTTTTGATGCGATCAAGCGTAAGCAGTTAAACCAACGGCGTAGGTAGTAGTCGTACCATTCACATCTTGTAACTTCTGCAACAGGTTCCATCATCGCAGCAACATCTGCACGGAATGGCTCACGGTTAAAGAATTGGTCATCGCCTAAGTGTTGGCGACCATAACCAGTGTACGCATCAGACGAGCGCCCAGTGTTGAAGCCAGTAGCAGCTGAGCCTGCCATAGATAGTGCAGCTGCAGCAGCACCGCCATATTTCAGCATATCACGGCGTGAAAGGCCTTTAGCTGTTTCGCCATTTTCAGCTGCGAGTTGCTCAGTTGTAGTGCGATATTTAGGATCGTTAATGATCTCTAGCGCATCACGTTCATCTTTCTGAGCTTCGTTTTTTACTTCTTTGTCAGACATGTGTTCTCCCTCCGGACTGTAAGAATATGCACTCTTACTAGTCAATTTATATCTTTACACTTTTAATACAAGTGAATTATTAGAGTTTTTTAAGCAAAGAGTGTGCCAAGTCGCTAACATATTGATAAATAAAACTAAGCTGATTTATGGTTGAAAAAAATGTTCATTTAGAGTACAATTCGTTTAAACTAATTAAACATTTTAAACATGGTGCATTATGTTAGACACAGCAAAAGATACATATGAAAGCTATATATCAGACGGGCCATTTAGTTCATGGGGCGATATTGCAGCATTGAAGCAACAGTTTATCTCAACGGGTAGGCTAAGTGGAGGCACTGTGCCTAATTTCGTGCGTGATATGTGGCAACGCTCGGTGGCGCTAGGCGTAGACCCTGATGCAAAATTTAAGCAATGTGAACTATCGCTAACAGAGGTTGAAAAGGACTTGCTGAAAGCAATAGTTGAAGTGTTCAATGGACATTACTTCAAGATGGTGATGGTGGCTGTTTGCCTATATAATACTGATGGTGTGCTAATATATCGCGATGCAATGTCGCAAGGGCGCCAAGATATGCTAGACAGCATGGGTATGCACATAGGTTCAGATATGTCTGAAAAGGCGATAGGCTCATCTGCGCATTCGATAGCGTTAAAAACGGGTAAAGTTGCACATGTTCTCGGCCCGCACAATTATCATAATGTTTTCAATGAGTGCATACTTGTTGCTGCGCCTGTTGTGTTCCAAAATAAGCTACTTGGTGCTATCGAAATAGTTGTGCTTGAAGAAAGCTTTATCCAAGCAGGTGAAACAGGAAGGCGTATGAACTTTTTGACATCTATACTGCTTGCAACTAAGTCTGTATTATCTATCAAATATGAACAGACTGAGTCAGACCTTATCAAATCAACAATCAATGCAAATATGCATAAGGTTGATAGCCTTTCAGGTTTAATAACTGTCGATAAAGAATTTAACATCAGGTATTTATGCAACTTGTCGAAATCTTTGTTGAGGTATGATAACAGTATTAACTTGCAATATTATATTAGTAATATTCATGAAATATTGGCTGATGTTGTACAAAAAACTTCAAAGTATAAGCGAAAATATACACTTGTGCTTGATAACGGCGACCATCTTGAAGCATACATATCTGTATTGAAGAATGAGTTCACAGGTGAAACGATTGGCTACTCGCTTGTTGTGTCTATGCCTAGGTCTATGAAGTATACACGCTATTCACTTGACCATATAATAGGTGAACATAAATCCTTGATAGCATTGAAAGATAAAATAGGTGATATTGCGCAAACAAGGCATAATATATTGATATTAGGTGGCAGTGGTACAGGTAAAGAGATGGTTGCGCAAGCAATACATGACGCTTCTGGCTTGAAAGGTCCTTTTGTTGCTATCAACTGTGCATCTATCCCAGCAAACTTAATTGAGAGCGAATTATTCGGCTATGTCGAAGGTGCTTTCACAGGTGCCACAAAAACTGGTAGCATTGGCAAAGTCGAGTATGCTAATAATGGTACACTTTTTCTTGATGAAATAGGTGATATGCCACTTGCATTGCAACCTGTGTTATTGCGTATGCTTGAAGAAAGGCAAATTATGCGTATTGGCGCAAAAGAGCCAACGCCAGTAAATGTGCGTGTGATTGCAGCAACAAATGTTAAGCTATATAAGAAAGTGAAAGCAAAAGAATTTAGGGAAGATTTATACTTTAGGCTATCTGTTATCAACCTAGAAGTGCCATTGTTGAAAGATAGGGGCAATGATATTCTGATATTAGCAAAACACTTCTTGGAAAAAGAGCTAATCGCTAGCCGTGAGTGTGTGGTGATATCAGATGAGGCGCAGGATATACTGCTAAACTATGACTGGCCAGGCAACATTAGGCAACTTGAAAACGCTATGATATCAGCCATTTATGCGCTAGGCAATGAGTCTGTAATTACAAGCAAGCACCTTCCACCTTTGGTTAACACATCCATAGCCAGTAGTGAAGTTGTTGAACATGCTGAAGAGCTATCTGAAAAAGAGTTGATGCTGAAAGCGCTGGATTTGTGCAATTGGCATATGGCAAAAACGGCAGAAAAATTAAAGATATCAAGAACTAAGTTGTACTATAAGCTGAGATTTTACGGTATTGATAAGAGTAAAAGGGTACGCTTATAACGTACCCGCTGGAAGTTTATTTGTTTACTAAGTGGCTGAATGACTCTTTAACATCAGGGTTGAACGATAATATTTCATTAACGTATTCAAGCATGCTGTCATAACCTTGTTCGTTGTTGATTTTTTCTGCAGTTGCTACACACACAGGTAGTGATGATGCTTGCAGTGTTACAAGCCTAGCATGTGCCCTTGCGCCGTCAGTTATGTTGCCCATTTTTAGATATGCGTTACCTTTGATTTCGTAAACGCCTATTTGGTTAAGTGCATCTTTTCTTATGGCTTTGTCGCATAGCTCAAGTGCTAGCTGTAGGTCGCCGCCTTCCATATTGATTTCACTAATAGCATAACCTTTGATGCTATCAACATGTGAATAGTCAGAAAGCTCTGTTACACGTTTGAAGTGGTCGCGTGCAGTTGCATAGTCGCCTAAGCGTCTTGAACATTCAGCTACCCAAAAGTGTGCGCCAAGCGAACTGTCGTCTAGTTCAGTAGTTTTTATGAATAGCGGTAACGCACCTTCGATATCTTCTAAAGCGTAAAACGATGATGCTTTTAAATATAACGCAGGGATGTGTTTTTCATCTATCGCAAGTAGGTTGTCGCAATGACCGATAGTTGCTTCATAGTTCTGCTGTGAGTGTGATACATCCGCTAGGTTGTATAAGCTAAGTGTATTACTGTTGTTGTATTTTAGTGAGGTGTTGAAGTGTTCTTCTGCTTCTTCAAACTCTTCGCCAAGCGTGCATGCTGTGCCAAATTCGTTATACATGCTGCTTAGGAACGATGTTGCAAGGCAACTTATGGGTTTGCCAAAACATTCAACTTCAGTCTTCTCTGGTGCGGGTGCATCAACATTATTTTCAACAGCTTCAAGGTATGCTTCATCAGCTGCTTGACATGCTAGCTCAACATATTCAATAAGGTCGATAAAAACTTTTTCGTTTTTAAGTTCAATTATCCTTGTGACACAATCTTCTATAAATTTGTGGTTAAAGTAATAATCGCCATTTTGTTTGTGCATAGATATGTCAAATGCAATTTCTTCAGAAAACATCAATCCTACCTCTTTATTAATTGTTATTGATAAATGTATACTGATTTTATAAATACTGCAAGCATTTCAATAAAAAAAGGTGCCTATTTATTAATAGACACCTTTTAAATGACTGTAAGTTGTTTAGTTATCTGTTC
>CAYJDR010000083.1:0-5008 GCA_964368965.1 uncultured Deferribacteraceae bacterium | reverse complement strand
TAGTTGCAGAAAGCATGGTTGAAATAAGGTGTGCTGTGCTTTTTGCTGTTGCTAGTTGGTGGTCGTTGCGTGCTGATGGTGAGTATGTGACAAGCATGCCATAAACTTTCGAGCCAGTTTTTAGTGGTAAAATGATTTGCTTTTCAACTTTTTCAGCTTCTAAGTTGAGCAAATTTTCTTCGAGTGCGGGTAGCTCAATGCTCTCATCGCCTGATAAATCATCTAGGAGATTTTTAGGCACAGGAAGTCTAAGCATCTTGAACAGCATTAAATCGCTATTAGAGTATGGAACATTGCTTGCAATGTGTACGCCACGAAGTTCGCTTTTTTGTTCGTTGTAGAAAAGCACAGCCACTTTATCGAACAATTCAGAGCTGACGAGTGTGTCAAGCACTTGTTCTAGGTGGCTTGTGAGTGTCATATCTGTGCCTGACATGTTGCCAAACTTTGATATAATGTTTTGTAGTTCCCATGAAGATTGGGCTTCAAGTATGCAATGAAGCAGGTCGTTCATAAGTTTGTGATTGTAGTCGCTCATCTCTCCACACGTAGAGTATGAAACCTCTAACGAACTGTTGCCGTTAGTGATACTTGTGCTAAGCGTTTTTGTCAAATCAAACCTAGCTGGAGAGCTAGATATGTAAATAATCCTACTTTCATGCGAAGTAGAGAGCTTTATTGTCAAGATGTCACAATTACAATATTCCTTGATAACGTTTACAATCTTCATATTGCATACCTAAATATATTTTTTATATTGCCTCGAAATCACAAACAGTTTTAAAGATAGCCCTTAATGATGCAATCAAGTTAAGTCTGTTTTGTTTAACATCAACATCGTCAGCCATAACCATTACATTAGCAAAGAAAGCTTCAACTGCTGGTGCAAACTTCATAAGTTCAACTAACGCATCAGAGTATTGCTCTGCTTCCATAAGTGTGCCAATGTTTTGCGATTTAATGATGTTGCTAACAGCACGTTCTTCGTCGCATTGGAACAGTCTTTCGTTGTAGTTTATATCTGTGTGGTCGATTTTTTTCAATATATTATTGATACGTTTATAGCTAGATGCAATCAGCATAAATTCATCAGTACCCTTAGATTGAGTCAATACGCCAGCAAGTGTGTTAAGTGCGATAGCGTCATATGTTTTATCTGCGATAGCGTCAAATGTTTCACCATCAGCAATGCCTTTTGACACAACCATTTGCTTAAGCCTTAGCATGATGAAAGATGTAATCTTTTGCTTAGTGTCATCAAAGTCGAACGTCAACTTGTTTATGAAGTTGTTGAGCGCTGTTGTAACAAGCTCAGATATATCAATACGCATGTCTGCTTGCTCAATAATTGAAAGTATACCGATAGCAGAACGCCTTAAACCGTATGGGTCGAAGTTACCTGTAGGGATCATGCCTGCTGCAAATGCACCAGCGATAGTGTCTATTTTATCAGCTATAGAGACGAGCCTACCTTCCCAAGTAGTTGGCAATACATCACCGGCGAAACGTGGCATGTAGTGCTCATTAATGCCTAGTGCTATGTTTTTATCAAGGTTAGCATATGTTGCGTAGTACATACCCATGATGCCTTGCAATTCAGGAAATTCGTAAACCATTTCGCTCATAAGGTCAGCTTTAGCATATTTAGCCGTAGTAAGCACGTTTTCGCAAGTGTTCGGTGCATATTTATCAGCAAGCCACCTTGCAACAACTGTAAAGCGTTCCACTTTTTCATAGCTAGTGCCAAGTTTTTCTTGGTAGACAACTTTTTTAAGTTTTTCAACCATGTTATCAAGTGAGTTGTTTTTATCGTTATTGAAGAAAAACAAGCCATCGTTAAGCCTAGCTTTAAGAACTCGTTCATAACCTTGGCGAATTAAGTCGTCGTTAGTTGTAGGCACTGTGTTTGAAACGCCAACAAATTTATTGATAAGTTTGCCAGCTTTATCCATTACAGGGAAATACTTTTGGTGCACTTTCATAGATGTGATAAGAACCTCTTGTGGCAACACGAGGAAATCTTCACTAAAGCTACCAACAACAGAGTGAGGGTATTCAACAAGATTTGCAACCGTGTTCAGCAACCCTTCATCTGCGATGATTTGTATGTTTTCACTTTCGTTAAAAGCGATGATTTGTTTAGATATAAGTGCTTTACGCTCTTCGCTATCAATGATAACTTTAGCATCAGCAAGTTTTTGCTTATATTCTTCAAAGTTAGCAACTTCAAATGTGGTTGGTGATAGAAACCTATGACCGAAAGTAATTTTGCCAGCTTTAATGCCGTCAATCTCAAACGGCAACACTTCGCCATCTAATACTGATACGAAAGAGTGTATCGGCCTAGAGAAACGAAACTCGTTATCTCCCCACTTCATAGACTTTGGCAGAGGTATATTTCTGATGATGTCAGGCACAACCCTAGCTAAGATATCTTTTGAAGGTGTGCCTCCAGAAGTTTTTTCGCCTTGTAGGTAGTCGCCTTTCGGTGTAGATGCTTTAGTTAGTGTAGCAACATCAAGCCCTTTAGACTCAGCAAACTTAATAGCAACAGGTGTGAGAGAGCCATCTTCATTGAAAGCAATTTTTGCAGGTGGCCCCATGATTATTTCAGATTTATTAGCTTGGTGAGTAGCTATACCTTCGATAGATACATAAAGCCTTCTAGGCGTGCCGCCCGATATGATAGATGCAAACTCTATGTTTTCAGCTTGTAGCTGTTTTTCGAACTCACTTTTTAGGTGTGTGTATGTAGGCTCAATGACGCCTGCAGGGATTTCTTCGCAACCAATTTCTAATAAATATGATAACATTATTATACTCACTTATTTATTTTTATAACTCTGTAGTATACAGAGATTTGTTCAAATTATCAAGTAGTTTATATCTATTGGTTAATGTTGCAAATTGTGCTTGATATAAGTAATAATATCTATTAGTATAAGCTATATGTCGAACGAAAACAGATTTGTAGGCATGGATATCGGGCAGAACGCTATACGCGTTGTTGACCTATCCGCTACTAGAGAAGGCTTTAAGGTGGAGTCTTTGCACATTGCGAAGACTAAGACAGAGTTCACAGAAGATGGCTCTGTTGTTGATTATGGAGAGCTTGTGGGCGCTATTAAGTCGCTTACTGAACATGCTAATTATCCTAACCGTCCCGTTGTGGTCGCACTTAAAGGGCCAGCTGTTATTGCTAAAAGGCTTAGTGTTTTCGTTGGCAATATTGACGATTTCGACGAACAATTCCGCTGGATAGTTGACCAATACGCATATATCGACCAAGAAGATATGGCGGTTGACTATAAACTCATTGGCGCATCAGAGCGTTACGGATATATAGATGTTGTGCTTATCGCATCAAAGCGTGATGTGTTGCAAGATTTTATATCGGTTACTGATGGCGCAAATATTAAGCTAGGCGCTGTTGAGCCAGAAATTCTAGCGTTAGAGCGCATGTATAAAGTGTTGAACCTACAACAAAAAGGCGTTGATGCAATATTGCATGTTGGTGTGCTTGGTTCGCTCATCATGTTTATGAAAAATGGCGCATTTATGTTCTGCAAGTCTATTGAGTTAGGTGGCAAGCATTTCACAGATATGTTGCAGTCAGAAATGGGGCTATCGTATGAAGATGCAGAGAAATATAAGTTCGACCCAACATCACACGCAGAGCCAGCCAAAGTGTTCGATGAATTAAAGCGCTACTCTACATATCAATATAACGTGTCTGTTGATAAGGCTGTCAAGTTTTATCAGCTACTTGGTGGCACAGAGCCTTCAAGGTTTATTATGTCGGGTGCTGCTAGCCAAACGGCTGGGCTTGCGGAGTCGCTCTCTGAAAAATATAACGTAGATGTCGAGTTTATGGACCCTTGGGGCAAGTTTGAGCTTGCTGAGGGAATTACTGTTGACCCGTCAGAAAGATATACATACAACATAGCCTTAGGGCTTGCACTATATGACATCGTTTGGTGATAAATGAAATTTATGATACTCGCGGGCGAAGCCTCAGGCGATGTGCACGGAAGCAACCTTGCACGTGAGCTCTCTAAATACTATAAGGATGCTACATTCATCGGTACAGGTGGCACAAAGCTTGCAGAACTTGGGCAAAAGCAATATTTCACAGCTGATGAAATGGCTATCATAGGTTTTGTAGAAGTTTTCAAACGATTACCTTTCATATTAAAAATGTTCAAAACACTTGAACAAGTTGTCATTGATGAAAAGCCAGATGCTATCATCCTTATCGACTATCCTGGTTTCAATCTAAGGTTTGCAAAGAAGATGAAAAAGTATGGCATACCTGTCATTTACTTCATTGTTCCTCAATTTTGGGTGTGGCACTATAGCCGTATTTATACATTGCGTGATTATTGCGACTTATCGTTAGCAATATTGCCATTTGAAGCAGAAGCGCTAAAAAAAGAGGGCGTTAATAGCGCATATGTTGGTAATCCTATCATAGATAACAGAAAATTTAAGTATGCTGATAGGCAAGACTTTATAAAATCTGTAGGTATCAAAGGCGATAAAAAACTGATAGGTATCTTACCAGGTAGCAGAAAGCGTGAAATAGAGGGCGTTTTGAGGCCTCTGCTTGAAGCGTCAAAACAATATAGTGATGAATATGAATTTGTTGTCAGCAAAGCCGATAACTTAGATATGAAATATATTGCCGATATCGTAGACGAATACGGCCATAAAATTGTAACATCAGCTCAGTATGATATCATGAAGTATGCTGACTACATCTGGGCATGCTCTGGCACGGTTACACTTGAGTGCGCTATAATGCAAGTGCCTACGTTAATTGTTTATCAATCATCTAAAGCAAACTTATGGCTTATTAAAACAATTAGCCGTGTGAAATATGCTGGCATTGCAAACATCATTAACGGTGACCAGTTCCTGCCAGAAGTTATCGAAAGCGATTTACAACCTAATCAAATAATAGACGCTCATAAATATTTGCTTGCTAACGAAGCAGATATAAGGGCGA
>CAYJDR010000082.1:0-5078 GCA_964368965.1 uncultured Deferribacteraceae bacterium | reverse complement strand
TGTTTATATACTTTGTATAACGCATCACATATAGGTGGTTGTACCCAAGTTTTACGATCCATAATTCATAGCCTTTATCATTTTTTATTCATATCTTTCCAACTGACTTTATTAAACTCTTCTGTAATATATTCTTCATCAAGTAAATTGACATTAAATTTCACATAACCTTTTTCAGGAATAATAATATAGCCATTATCTACCATATATTTATACATTCTTGAAAAAGTGACACGAGTGCAACTTATAACTTCACCTATACGCTCATGTGTTTCAGTGAGAGGTAAAGTATAAAATCCGTCAGAATCAATTTGAACATTATAATAGCTTACCATTGAGCGCAAGTAAACCATAAATCGCACAAAAGTGTTACTTTCTGTAAAGTGGTGATAAATTTCTAAAAAACAATTCTTTTTATCACATAAATATTTTAAAAATTTTCTAGACAAAACAGGGGAATTATGAATCTCAATGTCTAACCTACTGTAAGGTACAGCAATCGTAACAGTATCTTCAATAGCCTTAATATCAAGCTCAACAGATGTATGAATAATATTTGGATACTCGCAACAAGATGAATTAGGATAAATGGTGCCTAATGTACGGATAAGACCTTTTTCGGTAGTATATTCATATCTACATGCCCCCTCAACCACTAAGTATGCGTACTTTGCAAGGTCTTCACAATGATGTAAATAGTCGCCAGCTTTAAATGTTTTTTCAAACCCAAGCTTACTGTATAATGCCCGCAGTTCTTCATCTAACTCAGGATGTACCCATGGGTCATCAAGATGTTTGTTCATAATTAGCACCTTGTTATGATATTACTTACATGATGTTAGCACATGATAGATTTTACATGATGTATCCTAGGATACAAAAAAAATAAATTAGTAATTCATTGACAATATTAACATAATATAACATAAAATCAAGCATATTAATTTAACTATTGCTTTATCGTGTAATTGCATTAATTTTACTATTTATTTTTACATTCGTAATAATTTAATACACGACCTTGATTATACAAGATTTGCAGCCTATCATACATACAAATTATAACAATGTTTATTTTCAATCAACACGTTTTAAATTAAAAATCAAAATCAGTATCACAAGATACAAACTTATCTATATACATGATAAATAATTGTAAAATATAATCTTTTCTTAATATTGATCATATTCAACATTTGCTCAACACTAATTAAATAATTGATAAATAAGCAAAATAAAATATTAATTTTTTTTAATTTTTTTGATATCTGAGTAACTGAAATACTTTCAAATATCATATAGCATAATTACAGGTTGAAAACCAAATAACTTTTATCTTAAGGAGAGGGACATGGAATCAAACAAAAACGGTATTTCAAGACGTGAACTTTTTAAAGGTACAGCAATTGCAGCAACAGGTGTTGCAGCAGCTACTATGTTACCTGGCATGGCACAAGCACAATCGGCAGACACTAAGGGTTGCCCGATTAAACCTTGGGAACAAGGCCCACTAAACATTGCTGAAAGCGAAATCAAACGCACAATTAAAGCTGATGCAGTTGTTATAGGTGCAGGTTTAACTGGTCTATCTTGCGCTATTTCTGCTAAGCAAGAAGGTGCAGGCAAAGTTGTTTTAGTTGAAAAATACAAAGATGTTACATATCGTGGTGGTCATATTACAGCTTTTGGCACATCTGTGCAAGAGCGCTATGGCATTAAAGATGTAAACTATCATCAAATTATTCGTGAATGGGTTCGCTGGGCGCAAAGCCGTGCTAATGAAAATCTAATTTGGATGTTTTCTCGTAAAAGTGGCGACTGTATGGAATGGGCTATGGACCAAGTTAAACCATATGGTGTTAGCACTATCCTTTGGGGCCAATACTTTAAAGGTCCTGACTATACTGAATACCCTATTACTCATGTTTTTGAAGATGATGAAACTGGTGAGCGTGGCAATGGCCCATTAGTTAAAGCTCTTAAAAAAGTTGCAGAAAAAGAAGGCGTGCAAATGGAGTTCAACCAAAAAGTTGTAAAATTTGAGCGTGATAAATCAGGTGCAGTATCTGCTGTAATTGCTGGCAAACCTGGCAACTACACAAGATATCTTGCAAAAAACTTTGCCATCACTGCTGGGGACTATGCTTCTAACAAAGAGATGCTAGGTCGTTATGCTCCTATTGGCTTATTAGCTGATGCGCAAATCTATTTCCCACGTAAAGTAAACACTGGCGATGTACATATCGCAGCTATGCAAGCTGGTGCAGCTATGCAAAAAGCTGAACCTCACTCAACAATTACTCACCTTGAAGCTGGCGCAGTAAGCTATGGCTTTTTACATGTAAACGCCTTAGGTAAACGCTTTAAAGATGAAGATACTAACACACAATCAAAAAGCTGTGCAAAACTACTTGAGCCTAAAGGTGGTGTTGCTTGGACAATTTATGATGATAATGGATTAGAGCAAGTTAAAGAACAAATTGAAAAAGGCATTTCGGGCGGTTTATTCTATGGCCAGATGTTTGGTGGCATGGATGAGCCATATGATATTGAAGGCGAAAAAATGATGCGTGACATCCACATAAAGCAAGGTAAAGTTGTAAAAGCTAACTCTATCAAAGAATTAGGTAAAGCTATGGGCCTAGATGCTGAAGCACTTAAAAACTTTGAAGCAGAAGTTAAAAACTACAACAAAATGGCTAAAGCTGGCAAAGATACTCAATATGGCAAACGCTCTGACTTGCTTCGCCCTATTGAAAAAGCTCCTTTCTATGCTGGTAAGCTTCAATCAACATTGTTATCTACAGCTGGCGGTCTACGCACTAATGAAACTTTAAATGTATTAGATGCTAATGACCAACCAATACCTAACCTATATGTCGCAGGTGCATCTGCAGGTGATTTCTTTGCAAATGACTACCCAACAATCTGCCCTGGCATCAGCTTAGGTCGTTGTTTAACTTTCGGTCGCTTAGTTGGTGTAAAAATGGCAGGCGAAGATATAGATGATGTTGTCAAATCAATCGAAATTGAAGTTCCATAGGAACTAATTTATAGGGGAGTTCTACTCCCCTTATCCTTACACTTGAGGAGAATTATTAATGAAAAAAAGTTTGTTTGCAGCATTACTTATTTTATCTTGCATTTCAGTTGCATTTGCCGCCACTGAAATGACGTTAAAAGAAGGTGCACACACAGAAAATGAGCTTGCATGTGCAGACTGCCATGGTATTGATGAACCTACAGTTGCACCAGAACAAGCTGCTTGCGAAAGTTGCCATGGAGATATGACAGATGCTGAAGAGGTTGAGGTATACAATATACAGCAACGTCACAAGTTGAAAGTACCTATGCATGATTCACACCAAGCACCTGTACCTTGTCAATCATGCCACTCAATACATAGTGAGTCAAAATTATTTTGTAATGATTGCCACATGTTTGATGTGGAAGTTCCATAAATTATAGAGGGATGACTATGAAACAACTACTTATAACAATTATATTATCAATGCTATTAGCATTACCAGCATTTGCTCAGGAAACAAAACCAGCAACAGCTGATGAAATCAAACAAGTTGAAGAAGTTGATGAATGGGCAGAGGAAGAAAACTCTGGCATGACTTATGACAACGTCTACATCCAAGTTGGTAAACGTAAAAAAGCTGCGGATGCTGAAACAAAACCAGCAACAGCTGAGGAAATCAAACAAGTTGAAGAAGTTGATGAATGGGCAGAGGAAGAAAACTCTGGCATGACTTATGACAACGTCTACATCCAAGTTGGTAAACGTAAAAAAGCTGCGGAAGACAGTGACGATAAAGAGTAAGCTCATACTCTTCCATTTCTAAAAATTGCTAGCCTATATTGGCTAGCTTCACAAAACTCTAGGAGAATGAAAAATGAAAAAGTTTTTATTTCTAACAATATTCGTGTGTCTTTTTACAACAAATTCATTCGCATTTGATATTGCATTAGGTAACAAAGCATTAGGGGGTGGCTCTCAAGGTGGCCCTGGATTTGTACTAGTGTCAGAAGTTCAATATTTCCATGGAGTTGCTCAAGATAAAGACGGCAACAATGTAAAAGGACCAGATGGAGATATTAGCTCTAATGTTTTCGTAAATTCATATGTATTTGAATGGACTACTCCAATAGAAATATTCGGTGCAAAATATGCTATGGATGTTGTAGTGCCATTCATCAATGTTAATGTTGATAGTGGCAACCGTGTCATCGCTAATGCTAGTGGCATGCTTGATTTATACTTTGAGCCTGTGATACTTGCTTGGACAACACCACAACTTGATTCAAAATTTATACTTGGTATAAACGCACCGACTGGTTCTGCTGGCTTAACTTTTGACCACTTCTCAGTTGCATTCACTGGCGCATTTAGCTACTATTTCAATCAAGACCGAACTTGGCAAATATCTTTAATGCCTATCGTTGAAATACACGGAGCAGACCAATCAACAGGTTTAACTCAAGGTGCAGATGTTGCAATAAAATGGGGCATCGGACACACTATAAGAACACATACATTCGGCATAGTTGGCTATTCACAAATGCAAATAACTGATGACTCACACAGTGTAAAATATACTGCACAAAATGTTGCTATACCTACAAAAGCTTTAATTAATAGCGGTGATGAATATGTACATGCTATCGGCCTACAATATAACAAATTTATCCCTGAAATAAAATCCGTTTTCAGTGCATTAGCACATTATGAAATTGCAGCAGCAAATAGAGACCAAGGTATTAGAGTACACTTAGCATTAGTAAAAATCTTCTAAGTAGTACATCCCTCCCATCTGAATATGCACCTACTATACTGTAGGTGCATTTCACTTATAATTTTTCTATTGAGTTAAAAATCTTTTTTATGTATTATCATTTTCACAACACTATTGATAGGATAACGATGAAATATAATATATTAAAAGAAACACACATCACAGAAGAGAAAGCCAGAGAATTATCTGATGTTTTAGCAAATGCATTTACAAAAAACCACATGATGTTTGACTATGTTTTTGAAAACAATTATGAGCAGTTATGGCACTTTATGC
>CAYJDR010000081.1:0-5120 GCA_964368965.1 uncultured Deferribacteraceae bacterium | reverse complement strand
GTGTACCTGAGGTATTGCACCGAAGGCATAAAGCATGAAGTTTTATGTTCGCTTTACATTTGTGGCTCACAAGAAACAATTAGTTATTACTAAAACTCGTAAACTTGTTAAGTAATAACAAAATTGTTTTCTAAACGAGTGTTGTGAAGCGATGAGGGATAGCGAACATAAAAAAAGGGTGTGCTATCTCTAACACACCCCATACATTTACCTATTTAACCCTTACGGATTAACACCCTTTACCAACGTTGGTAAATCAGACATTGGATTATCCCCTTTTTGATACCTGTAATCAACTGCTGGTGATATATTCTCTATCGCTGTGTTCATACCGTCAACTTTATTGTTGAGTTCTGATGGCGAGCCTACAGGTTCTGCATTAGTGTCTTCAGCTGGGTTACCTATGCCATTTGCTACAAACGGGCTATTATGATAATAGTTTACCTCAAGTGTGTTTCTATTGATGCTTCCAGCAATACCACCAGCATAGCCAGTACTCTCAATTACAGCACCGCTCACATAGTTTGCAATAAGTTCAGTATATTCGAGAATATTACCAACGATACCACCGACATTGTTTGCGCCTTTGACTAGGCTAGTAATTACATAACTTGCTGTTATAGAGTTATATCTGCTAGCGCCAGCTATACCGCCGACGTTTTCGCCTGTGCCCTCGATTCTGCCATTTTTTACATAGCTAGCTAAAATTGTCGCATAGTTATACCCTGCGATGCCACCAACATTGTTTCCACCCGTAACGGTAGGTGATATCAAGCCTAAGTGTTTGATTGTTCCTTTAGTGAGTGCAAACAAGCCTTGGTTGTTAGATGTAGTATCTACCTTTAAGCCTGAGATAGTCTTACCGTTACCGTCGAATATGCCTACGAAGCTGTTTATAGGTGTCCATTCTTCGTTATTCAAGTCGATATTCTCCATAAGCCTGATATTGATACGTGTGTTGCCTAAGTTTATGTAATCACGCATTATGCTTAAGTTATCTGCTGAGTCTACTAAGTAGTAGCCATCGCTATCTACGCTTGGCAATGTTGGTGCTGTTGCCTTTGGCTGTAAAACTAATATGTTGCCACTCTCAACGTATTCATGTGTGTATACGCTCAGTGCTTTGTTTAGAGCGTCTTTGTTTGTTATGATGTCATTTGTATGTGCTGTTTCGTTATCTACATCAGTGGCTACACCACCAACGCCTTTAATACCATTAACATTATAGAAGTTTGAGATAGGTAAGCCCTTATTTACACCTACTATACTGCCGATAGTTAAGCCTGAACTACCTGCAAGAGTAGTGCCGTTCACATAATTTGCTACGATTGTAACAAGTTCGTTTTCTCCAACGATACCGCTGACTTTATCACTACCTTCAATACTGCCACCAGTTACATAGTTTGCAGTAATCGCTACAAGATTATTATCAGCTGTGATGAACCCAGTGATGCCACCGACGCTGTCAACACCTTTAATAGTGCTGTTGCTTACATAGTTTCTTGCGATTAAACCTCTGCTACTTCCAGTTATACCACCAACAAGATTACCTGTGCCTTCAATTGTGCTATCAGTTACATAGCTTGCTGTAATAGCAGATGACCCATTACTCCCTACGATGCCACCGACAGACTCTACACCTTTAATAGTAACGCCACTCACATAGCTTGCTGTGATTGTAGGTTTATAGTTATGTGCAACGATACCGCCTACCGTATTACCTGTGCCTTCAATTGTGCCACCACTAACATAACACGCTGTAACATTTTCACCATTGCCATAAGCGATTATACCAGCCACAAATCTTGCACCCTTGATAGATGGGTTTATCAAGCCTAGGTTTTTCACTTCGCCACTGTCATCAACACGGCTAAATAGTGCTTGGTACTCAGCTTTTCTATCCATCATCAAGCCAGTTATCGTTTTACCGTTACCGTCAAAGATGCCTGCGTATCTCATTATTGGTATCCATTGTTCATTTGCATCTAGTGTTATGTTGTTCATAAGTTTTATGTTTATGTTTAACGGAACATCTCGAAAGTTTAGGTTATCCCTCAATGCTATTAGCTCATTCGCTGTGTTCACTTCGTAATAGCCGTTCACGATGCTTGGCAACGGTGCAACCTCTTTTAGCCTTATGGCAAGTGTGTCACCATTCTTATAATATTCATATGCTGCAAATTCTATCGCTTTGTTTAAGGCGCTCATGTTATCTGTAACATCAGTGGTTTTCGCTATTTCTATTTGTGGGGCAATACTTTCGTAAGTATTTGTATTTATGCCCACACCTTGTATTGCATCACCTGTAACATTATAGAAGTTTGCGCTACTTACACCATAAATATAATTAGGACCGAACTCAAGTCGCCCGATTATGCCACCAGCATGCCCTGAGCCTGTGTTAGTGATAGTTGTGCCACTCACATAACTTGCTGTGATTATTCCTTGATCATTACTGCCAGCTATACCGCCAGCATCAGCAGAGCCTGCACCTTCAATTGTGCTACCAATCACATAGCTAGCTGTGATTGCACCACCATTATCACCAACTATGCCACCAACATCACCAGAGCGCGTGTCTGAGCCTTCAATTGTTCCGCCACTTACATAACATGCTATAATTGCGCCACCGTCATTACGGCCAGCTATAGCGCCAGTATCGGAGTTGCCTATAATGTTTGGCGATATCAAGCCTAAGTTGCTAATTTTACCATTAGTAGTTATAGTGTCAAATAAGCCTTGGTTGCCAGTTGAAGGGGTAGAAATATTTAAACCAGTGATAGTTTTACCGTTGCCATCAAATGTGCCAGAAAATCTAGTTATATCAGGACCTATCGGTGTCCATTCTTCCGTGTTATCCAATGTGATATTTTGTGCTAGTTTTGCGCTAGTGCTTGCATAGGAGCCACCTTTGTTCACTTCATCTCTGTATGCTTTCAAGCCTTCTGCGTTATATATTTCCCACGCGCCGTTGATAATGCTATAGCCTAGTGCTGTTGCACGCACAGTAACTGCAACTGTAGCCGTAGCGCTTGAGTTATCAGCCGATGTGATTGTGATAGTAGCAGTTGAGTCTGCCGTAACTGCTTGCGTTGTGATAGTGCCATTTTCTGACACTGTTAGCACGCTTGTGTTGTCTGACACATACGTCAACGCCTTGTTTGTAGCGTTCAACGGGTTAAACACAACCTCTATTGGCAGTGTTGTTACGCTTGGGTCAAGCGTTATCGTTGTTGATTTTACCGATATGCTTTGAACTGGTACGTGTACAACATTCGGTTGATTGTTGTTGTCATTGTCACCACCACATGCGGTGATTGCTATAGCCGATACGACTAAAGCTAATGTTGTTAATAGTTTACGAAACATTATATCCTCGTTTTATTTATTTGTGAGTTTATTACAATGAGTATCATACGCCTATAAGGTTCAGATGTCAATAATTGTTGGTTGTGAGGGGTGTAAGCGTTAAGCAAGACTTTGTGAAAGCCTACGCATATATAAGCATAGCAAAAGATTTAGGGAATGGCATAGCTGTGAAAAATGTGGAACGAACTACCTCAAAACAAATAACCTCATCAACAACTTAGGGGACTTTTAACAACACCACAAGTCCCCATGTTTCACCTTGCTACCAATCGCCATAATCGGCTTGCAGAAACTCAGCTAGTGCGCTTTTCATGATTTTATATTGGCGCTTATCTCTGCCGTATGGTAGCGAGATTGCCTCTAGTTTGCCATCTTCGATATAGCGTTTAACTGTCTTCACATCGACATCTAGCTTATCGGCTACGTATTTCACAGATAACAAGTTTTTCCACTTCGGCATGCTCTCCATGAAGCGATCAACACCAGCGTTCATCATGCTTGCACCCCCATTGCCTCGTTATAGGCTTTCACGAAGTCGGCGAAAACGATCTCAGACTCCTTAAATCCATTCGCAACTGCCCAGCGCTTTTTGTCGGCGATTTCTTGCTGTAGGGCGCTTGAAGTTTCCGCGATTTCCTCTTCCTCAGGCGTTAAATAGGGCGATAGGTTTTCATGGAACATGCCGTTGCGTAGCCAGTTTTTCATCTTGGGGATATAGCCGTTTTGCCATTGGCGTGATTTTTTATGCGCTTTCAATATCGCTAACAACTCGTCGATAGGTGGCAACTTTTTCGCTGAACGCATCTTTGCGTAGAGTAGCTTAGTTTGTTTATCTGCTTCGGTGCGCATGTGCTCTGGGTAGCTATCAAAAAGTAAACTATACTCATCAACGCTACATACACTCTGTGTGTCATTAGCATTTGCATTTTCATTTACATTCTCATTTACATTAGCATTTACATTTACATTTACATTTTCATTTACATTAGGTTTATTTTTTGTGGAACCATTGGTTTTTTTTGTGGTAGTTTTAGTGGAATTTGTAGTAGGCCTGCCGCCTTTGTTGCCGTTTGTTTTGCGCTTTTTATTGGCGTCCATTTGAGGTTTTGCCATGATGAAAATCACCTTGGCGATACCGTCGACAGATGGCGTTTCGCTGACGTCGAGCGCATAGGAGCAGATAGCGTCATATGCTTGCAGCCGTGCATTGTCATCGAGCGCTTGGAGAGCCTCATAAAACGACTTGTAAAAAACAAAACTCTCTGTAGAAATAGCAGTTTCCATGTTTCACCTCTATATGTGTTGGTTTAAAAATGATTATAGCAAACTACAACAATTTGCGAATAATTACTCGAACATATGTTCGATTTTCATTTAGTTATAGCAACATTGTGTGTAGTAGTCAATAACTTTTATATATGTTTGTTATGTGTATAAATGAGGATGCATTTATATAGACACAGTAAAAGAAAGCATAGAGAAAGCCCTAATACTTTGCTCTATAAGTATTTTTGATAGCATGAAATATTGATAATTGCAAGTATAAAAATCACAATACGTAAATAAACACTAAATCAACATAATGTGAATTTTATGTAAAGTGTTGGTAAGTAATGGGAAAAAGGGGAGGTGTTGATGTTGAAGTTTTATGTTTCTGGATCGCCACAGGCTTCGCCTTCGCGATGACGGCACATTACGTCTTTGCGAGCGTACAGTTTACTGTGAGCGTGGCAAACCATTCTTATTCCTAG
>CAYJDR010000080.1:0-5126 GCA_964368965.1 uncultured Deferribacteraceae bacterium | reverse complement strand
GGTCGCAAGGCTGTGCCGGTTCGAGTCCGGCCTTGGGCATCATGATGAAAGGCTAATAGCTTATGTTATTAGCCTTTTTTTGTGTCCACAACTCGAAGCTTGCGAACGCCGACCTAGTATGCAGGAGCAGCGAAGACTATCTATTTTTTGGCACACATCGAGCAGGATAGTGAAAAATTTAACTGTTGTCGAACATTGCGAAAAATAGAAGTTAGTTGACAAAAATAAGTATATATATTATATTAATAATATGAGAAAAGTTATTATATTTTTTCTGCTTTTAAGTTTCAATGTTTTTCCCCTTAACGGGCAAGCAGAAGAACAAAAAGCGTTTGATCTGACGCTACAACAAACAGACATCGAAAAACTATCAGAAGAAAATGAGCATTTTACAGGGCTGCCTTTTTTTAAAGAAGAAGCGACTAAAAGAGGGTACGCACTTGAGCCTCCATTAGTATTATCAGTGCAATACGTAAGCCAACGCCAGTTTGCGCAACAGCAAGAAGGCTCGCTAACTTATATAAATATCAAAACCGAAAATTTATTTAACGTCCCAGGGATTAATTTGAAATTAAACTCAGACGGCACTCCGAATATCCTTGTGACATCAGAAAAATCTGAAGAAAAAACTGTAACAAAAGGCGTGAGAGCAGGAGTGTGGGTTCTACCTTTCTTGCAAGTTTATGGGTTAGTTAACGAAATAAAAGGTGAAACGAATACTTACACAACTTCTTTAACACAATTAGAATTGCCCGCGAGTGGTTTAGGGCTAGCTGCTGAACTTGCATTGCGTGCCATTTTTCGAAGTAGCTACTTAGGAAATGGTTTAGTAAAAACCTCTGAAAACGTAAAGCTAAGTTTAGACGGAACAAACTTCGGAGGTGGGTTCGTATTAGCTGGTGGATATGAAAATTACTTTTTTCTAACAGATATAAATTATACATATACTGATTTCGATTTTGCAAATGATAATACGAAAACGTTCGTTGTTTCAGCTCGAGTAGGGTATAATACAACTCTTTTAAATCGCCCGTTTCGTTTTTGGGGTGGGTTGATGGGGCAATACGTTTCATCAGAGATTACAGGGAAATTAAATGCATTGAAGTTTGAGGGGTTAACAGGTGCTTTAGTTGGAGCTATTGACCCAAACAGTGAAGCGTCATTTGTCGTAAAACAAGAATTAGTGTCACCTATCAACTTTATTGCAGGTGCAAGATATACATTCACGCCTTATACTGCCTTACTCGTTGAGGGTGGGTATGCTGGTGAAGATGGTAGATCAAGCATTTTGGTGACATTTGAACTGCTATTTTGAAGCGCTATATAGTCTATGTTTTGTATTAACTGGTTCAAATTATCACTATCGCATTATGTCTAAAAACTCTCCATTTACAACAACTCTAAAATAATATATTATTAGTGCAGAAAATAACACGACGGAGCTTTTATGAGCAAACCAATTGTAGCATTAATATATGATTTCGATAAAACGCTATGCACGAAAGACATGCAGGAATATGGCTTTATACCACAAATGGGCATGCAGCCAGCAGATTTTTGGCGTGAGGTTGGTAAGCTAACAGACGAACAGGAAATGGACAGCATACTTGCCTATATGTATATGATGGTTGAAAAAGCCCGACAGAATAAAGTTGTTGTTAATAAAGAAATATTTGTAAAACTAGGCGACGGTATCGAATATTTTGAAGGCGTCGAAAGTTGGTTTGAACTTATCAACCAATATGCAGACTCTGTCGGTGTTGAAGTGGAACATTATATCGTGTCATCAGGCATTAAAGAGATTATTGAAGGCACATCAATCGCTAATAAATTTAAAAAGATTTACGCATGTGAATTTATGTACGACTATAACGGATTAATTAGCTGGCCAAAGTTTGCCGTAAATTATACTACTAAAACTCAGTTCCTATTCAGGATAAATAAGGGGATATTGAAAATCGACTCAAATAGCGCAGTCGAGTTGAACGCATATCAGCCAGAAGATGAAAGGCGCATACCGTTTAAAAACATGATATACGTTGGAGATGGTTTAACTGATGTACCATGTATGAAGCTTGTTAATGTTAATGGTGGGCAGTCGATAGCAGTTTATGACCGTGAGAAAGGCGATGAAGGTGCAAAAGAACTACTCGCAAATAATCGTGTAAATTTTATCGCACCTGCGGAATATGGCGAGGATAGTGACATGCATAAAATAGTAAAACTAGCTATAGATAAAATCAACTCAGTTCATAAGCTTGAAGTGTTCAGTAAATAGCTATGATGTATGATTTTATAATAGTTGGTGGCGGTGTTGCAGGTTTTTTCACAGCCATAAAAATATTTGAACAAGATAGTAACTCAAAAATATTAATCCTTGAGAAAAATACTGATCCATTAAAAAAGTTGCTCATCACAGGTAGTGGTGCGTGCAATTTTACACACACAGGTAGCATAAACGATTTTCTGTTGAAATATGGCAAAAATAGCAAATTTTTACGCAACGCATTTTATCACTATTTCAATGATGATGTAGTTAAGTTTTTCGATAGCAATGGTGTGAAAACTTTTTGCAGAGAAGATGGTAAATACTTCCCAAAATCAATGAAAGCGACTGATATTAAAGCATTATTTCTAAATAAAACTAAAAATGCAACTATTAAATATAATAGTGCAGTTGATGAGATATCGAAAGTTGATGATAAATATTTCTGCGTATATTCAGGGGAAAAATCATATAATGCTACAAATGTTGTGATCACTACTGGTGGTTGTTCGTTTCCTGGTACTGGCTCTACAGGTGATGGTGCAAGGCTTGCAAAAAAGTTAGGGCATACAGTTGTGCCATTAAAACCTGCGCTTGCAAATATTGAATCGAAAAATCATCCGTTAGTTGAGTTTTCAGGTGTTGCGTTTGAAAAAGCAATCGTTCATCACTATCAAAATAACAAGAAAGTGAAGCAATATTCGGGTTCGCTATTGATTACGCATAAAGGGTTGTCAGGTCCAGTAATTATTGATAATTCACGTGATTTTATGAAAGATGATGTGTTGAAACTAGGATTTTTAGGTATGACTCGCCATGAGTTTGACGAGCATATAAAGCGTTGTAAAGATGTCACAATCATGTCAGCATTAAGAGAGTTTGATATGCCTAAAAAAATGCTTCACTATTTTATTGAAATGATTGAAGCAGAACCATTTACAAACGTGTGCAATATATCTAACAAAAAGCTGAACGTGTTATCTGAACAGTTGTGCGAATTTGCTATACCTATCACAAAGATAGAGTCGTTCCCAACATGCATGGTGACGGCTGGTGGCGTTTCGCTAAAAGAGGTTGATAAAAAGACGATGCAATCAAAACTTGTTGATAACTTGTATTTTATTGGTGAAGTGTTAGATATTGATGGTGATTCTGGCGGATATAATCTGCAAGCTATATTTTCTGAAAGCGCATTATTTGCGCATGAGAAGTTCAAATAAAAAAGCCTCCGTAGAGGCTATCTTAATTATTCAAATTCACTCGGCGCTTTTTTTAGCAGCTCAACAATAGGCAAGTGTTGCGGGCAAACTGCTTCACATGCCATGCACTCTATGCACGCTGTGGCGCTATTTTCTGTGGGTATTGCTTTAAAGAATACTTTTGTTAAGTTGTCGTTAGGTGTGCGCCTGATAGCGTTTACAAACGTAAAAGTTTTCGGTATCTCAATATTTTGAGGGCAACCATCTATGCAGTAATTGCAAGCCGTGCATGCGATTTGGTTAGCGTTATATATTGTGTCCGTCACTTTTTTAACAACTGATTGTTCGCTAGCAGAGAGTGGTTCAAAGTTTGTGAAAGTGTCAAGATTATCAAGCATTTGCTCCATGTTTGACATACCGCTTAAAATTGTCATGATACCATCAAGCGAGCCAGTATAGCGCAGCGCCCATGATGCTATAGATTTTTCAGGCCTAGCTTCCTTAAATATGCTTTCGATTTCTGGCGACATGCTAGCAAGTGCACCACCTTTTACAGGTTCCATAATGATTATTGGTATGTTGCGCTCACGTAAAATTTTATAGAGTTCGCCTGAGTGTATAAGTTTGCTATCCCAGTCGAGATAGTTTACTTGAATTTGCACAAATTCTGTTTCTGGTTGTTCATCAAGTACAAGTTTCAATAAATCAGGGTCGCCGTGGAATGAAAAACCAATGTGTTTGATTTTTCCTTGCACTTTTTTTTCTTTTATGAAATCAAAAAAGCTGATTTCTTTATATTTGTTATAGCTTTCTATTGAACTGATTGAGTGCGTTAGGTAGTAGTCGAAATAGCCAGCGCCAGTGCGTTCTAATTGTGTTTCAAAACAGTCTAGGCACTCTTGTTTCGAGTTTATTTTTGCCATTGCGATGTGCAGTTTTGTGGCAAGCGTGTAGCTGTCGCGTGGGTATCTGTCAACTAATGCTTGCTTTGTAACGGCTTCAGAACCCTCATATACGTAGGCTGTGTCAAAGTAGTTGAACCCAGCATTCATATATGCATCAACCATTTGTTTTATTTGTTCAATATCAAATATGTTGTCTATTTTTGGTAGGCGCATTAAGCCGAACCCTAGTTTTTTTGTATCCATTAAATTCATAGCTTTCTCCCATCATATGTACCTAAATAGGATAAACCAAAATTATCATTTTCGCAATAAAATATCCTTATGTAAAAATAAGTATATAATTTCTATTAAATATTTGCTATATTAGAAATAAGGTAAAAGGTGAAACATGATAAACGTAGTTGCAGCTTTAATATGCCAAGATGAAAAACTGTTAATATGCAAACGCCCAGAGGGTGCTACACTACCGCTATTGTGGGAGTTGCCAGGTGGAAAAGTGGAGCAGGGCGAAACTCCTTTTGAGGCAATCATTAGAGAATGCGAAGAAGAGCTTGACGTCACCATTGCGCCTGTTGAGATTTTTGATAATGCAGAAGCGAACATCAATGGCACGATAATTAACTTTACATTCATCAAAGCGAAGCTTGTTAAAGGCACCCCAAAAAACCTTGAACATGAAGAAATCAAGTGGATAAACATATCAGAAATAGACGATTATGAGTTCTGTGCTGCTGATATTGAAGTGCTTGAACGCCT
>CAYJDR010000079.1:0-5608 GCA_964368965.1 uncultured Deferribacteraceae bacterium | reverse complement strand
AAAAGAATAACGACTACGTGTCAGAATGATAGAGGCGATAATATAATGACTAGAAAAGCGAAACAATGCACACAGTGTGGCAGTGAGATTTATTTTGATGGCATATGTTATAAATGTCGTGTAGAAAATGCACGTAAAGAAATATTAGCACTTTCCGAAAAAGAAATTGATGAAAAAATTAAATTAATTTGCGAAGAAATAAATGATAAAAAAGATTTAGATAAATTATTAAACACATTCCAACTACTTGTCACACTTAGAGATATTGACACAAGCGAAATATCAAAAATAGCTTTTGAAAATAAATTATTTTACCCTCGAACAATATATAAAAATTGCTCTGAAAATATTATTGATGAAATGATTAATATGGTAAAAGACGAGGAAACAGAGTCCTCCACAGCAAGCCAACTTCTGTGCTGTTTATCAATAATTGGTGGCGAAAAAGTCTTTAATACATTTGTAGAGTTAGATAAAAACCCTCGCAAATGGCGAAAAAAGTTACACGTAAACCCTTCATATTATGCACATGAAGGTGGCTGGAGCTATGATAGCGAATATAATTTTGTAAAAACATCTTATGATGTTTGCTACCCAATTATTAAAAGCACAAATGGGGAAAAATTAAATAGCCCCGTAAAAATAATGACTAAAGCGGACGGCGTTTGCGAAAATTGTGGCACAGAATTAATTAATTTAATTGAAATAAATGGCAATGATAAACGTATGCAATTTTTGGGTATCAATGGGAAAATAAAAGCGACTTGTTGCCCTAACTGCGTTTTATATGATAGACTATTTTGCACATACGAGATAGATGGTGAAAGCGCGGTCATCACTAGCGAAAACTATGAAGACTTTGGCTATGTAATGCCTAAAGAAGATATTGAAACGCTCTTATTAAACACGTATGCACTAGGCAAGCAAGTTCCGCTAAGGTATTCTGCCTATGATGATGGTGGCTCGTCTATCGGCGGGTTTGGGAACTGGATACAAGATTGCGAATTAATTATCTGCCCAGATTGCGGAAAACCTATGAAATACCTTGCACAAATAGAATGGGACAATTTGATAGAGTACTACGAGGGCAACGCATATATAAACATCTGTACAGATTGCAAAAAAATAGCAATGCTACACCAACAAACATAAATTAGGGGGAGAGAAATGAATATTTTAGTATTAAACGGGAGTCCGAGAGAGAACGGCAACACAAAAATAATTATTGATAAGCTTGTGGGTGGTGCAAGTGGTCATAATGTTGTGGTTGTTGATGTGTCGAAAGTAAAGATACTTGCATGTACAGGCTGCAAGCGATGTTTAGTGAATGGCAGTAAATGCGTGCTAGTAGATGAAACAAATAGCTTAATACAAAAGCTAGTCAACGCAGATATGATAGTGTTTGCAACGCCTGTATATTGGTTTGGTGTAACAGCTCAATTAAAACTGGTTATGGATAAAATGTATAGCAATATGGAAGGCTTAAAAGGCAAAAAAATAGGCTTGATATCAGTGGGTGCTGATGCGCTAGATGCTCCACAGTATGAGTTGATACATCAGCAGTTTAAGTGCATAAGCGAATACTTAGATTGGGAAATTATGTTTTATAAATATGCTGTAGCAAGCCAAGCGGGTGACATAAAAGAAAATAGTGAATTTTTAAGCGAAGTTGAAGCTATTTTAGCATAGTGTAAAAGATAGTTAATTTAAATAAGTAGAGCCATCAAAAGCTCTACTTATTAATAACAGTCCCAGCAAAAAAGTATATCGTCAAATTTTTTGTTCACTAAATCATCTTGCTTTATGAAGAAATGGCAAAGCCCGTCATCGCCCCAGTTGATGTATTCATCATCATTAAAAAATGGGCTATTTAGTTGAAATAATTGGATATTTTTTTCAGCAGTATCAAGGTGCTCTTGTGCAAAATCAGCAGAGCCTGCTATCCTGCAATCATAGGTGCAGTTTGCATTCATGATACGCTCGAACGATTGTTGGTCTTTTTCATATAACTCATCATATGTGATATTTTCATTTAAAACTTCTTTAAATGCTTTTTCAAATACGTCATTAAATTCATCATCACCGTAAATTAATATTTCTGCTTTTTGCTCAAATTCTATTTTTCTGCAAAAATCATCATGGAATGGAAAGTCAGTAAAGTCAGAATAAACATCTTTTGCAAGTGGTTGTTGCGTAACACTTTTATCAATAACTTCATGGTAAATTACACTATATTCTTGCTCAGCGTTATAAATGCCACCATTATCTGATTGCAAATAAAATTGCAACATACCAGTTGTCGGAAAATGTGGCAACGCTGGCATTTCATCAAGGTTTATTTGAGCGAGTAAACGCATTGGTTTGCCTTCTTTTGTCGTTGGGTAATTAAAACCCTCTGGGTTATATGGCACGCCACCTACTTTGCTATCATACACGGTGTGTTTAGCACTTGTCAGCGTTACTGCGTTATACAAAATGCCGTGAAGTTCACGCATTTTTGCAATTACTTTATCAATATCTTCGTTAGTGTAGACCCTTGTGTTATACTTAGCGATTGCATCTAGTTTATTTTGACACTCTTTTCTAAACATTTTGCAATCCTTTGCATTGCTATCGACATCAAGCTCAGGATTAATTTTTGCCAGAGTTATAGCAATGTTCGCAGTATCAATACATTTTTCAAAATAATTTAGTTGCCAATAAGCATATGCTAAGCGATATAAACGCTTTAACTCGTTGCTAGTTTGCCCCTCGATAGATGTTAAAATCTCGACGGATTTTTGCCAGTGTTCATTATTGCGAAAATTGTTATATGCAACAGTAATTAGCGATTTTACATCAGGAGTTTTTACACTTTCGCCTGATTTTGTATAAAGCTTTATTGCTTTTTGCCACTCGCAATTATTAATTAATTTATTTAAGCTATCTTCTAAATTCATATAGTTTTTTCTCTATACATTTTGCCCATGTGTCAAGCATGTGTAAGGGTTATATTGCCTTAGGTTGTCAACAGGGCTAGTGTCTTTAATATAGTTTCGCATAATGTTGATTTTATTGATATTTATAAGCCCAGCGAGTGCTTCAACATTTCTAATTTCGTTACCATCTAGCGACAACTTTTTTAAATTAATTAAATTTTTAAGTGGTGTTACATCAACGATTTTATTATGATATAATTCTAAAATTTCTAAGTTAGTTAATTTTTCGAGTGCAGATATATCGCTGATATTTTGTTTGTAAAATAGTATTTTTTTTAGTGAGGTAACCTCTTTTAAACCTGAAATATCTGCTAATGCAGGTGTATTTGTTGCACTTTGTACAATTATTTTTTCGAGTGATCTGAGCTCTGATACAAAGTCTAAATTTGTAACGTTCATGTAGAGTGTAAGTGTTTTTAATTTTGATAAACCATTAATCCATGATAAATCTGTTACTTGCTCACTTTTGCTATAGAGCGTAATGTTTTCTAAATCTTTCATGTTGTCAAATATGCTTAAATCAGCAGTGCTTATGTCACGAAGAGAGAGCGATTTAAGTTTTGTTGCATTTTTTAAACCGTCGACACTTCCACCTATTCCAGCATCTAAAAATTCAAGGTTTATTAATCTTGCAAAGTCATCAGCATTTTTTAGCGTCGTCCAAGGTGCATGAAATTCTTTTAATAAAATTAAATCACTAATTACAGAAATATCTTTTATTTTATTAAATTTTAAATTTAATTTATTTAATTTCACCATTTTATTTAACGCTGAAATATCTTTTAATTTATTTTCTGCAACATCAAGTTCTTCAAGTGCCTGTAAGTCTTCGATGCCATTAAGTGTTGTTAAATTATTTCGCTCAAGTAAAAGTTTTTTTAATTTAGTTAATTTTTTCAAAGATGTTATATCTGTGATTTTATTTAATCTTAAATCTAATTCCTCAAGCTCTACTAAATCTGCAAGTGGGCTGACATCAATTATGCGCTTTGTGCTTTGGTAAAGGTCGAGTTCACGCAGCTTTGTAAGCCCTTTTATGTGGCTTAGGTCTTGCATGTTTACATATGATGCGCCAAGTTCTACAAGGTTTACCAATGCTGATAATGGGGAAATATCTTTTAATTTAAGCTCATCTATGTCTAGCGTTTTCAAATTAATTAAATTGTTTAGAGGTGCAATATTAGTAACATTTGTTCCGCTAATATATAAATGCTCAAGATTAGTTAATTTCTCAAGTGGTTTAATGTTTTTTATGCCTGTGCTGTCTAATCGTAAGCGTTTAAGATTCGTTAAATTTGAGAGGCATTTAATATCATTAATGTCTGCAAACAGTAGAGTTAAATTTTCCAAATTAGTCAACTCTGCAAGCACGCTATAGTCATCAAATTCAGTAGCTCCAAGATCTAACTCTTTTAATTTCTTTAGGTTTTTAATTGGCGATAAATCACTTGCTTTACAATGATATAGATTTAATTTTTCCAAATTAATTAAATTAGCTAATGGTGATAAATCTTTTATTTTTTTATTTACGCCAATGTTTAAATCTTTTAAAGTTGTCAAGTGTGAAATAGGTGTTAAATCACTGATGTCATTGAACATTAAATCTAGTTTTTCTAAACTTTCAAAATGTTTTAAAAAGTTAATATCAGTAAGTTCATCATCATTTCTATCAAGCTCTAACTCTTTTATATTTTTTGCTTCTTCAATAGTAAATGTTTTTTCTAAAATTGTTATTGTGCCTGCCATGTTATTCTCCTTTAATATGTATGTGGCATATTTAATCTAATTAAATTTAATGTATTTCTTACTTTTTCGTGTTGTTCTTGAGTATAGCTATTTCTTGAATAATCAAGCGAGGTTAGTTTTAATAAATTTAGTAATGGCGATAGGTCTTTAATGTTATTATCTGAAATATCTAGTGTTTTTAAATTAATTAAATTTTCAAGTGGCGTGATATCTGTAATGCGTTCCGTGCTTTCTTGTAAGAAAAGCTCTTTTAAATTTATTAGCTCTTTTAGGTAGTTTAAATCGGGGGTGTTTATGCCGTTTGCAGAGAACGATTCTAAATTTTTAAGCGTTGAAATAGGCGATAAATCTTTAATTTGTGTATAGCTAATAGATAAGCTTTTCAAATTCAGGTTGTTTATAAGTGGCGAAATATCAGTAACTTGTGTACCATCTATTGACAAACTTTCTAGGTTACTAAAGTTTTTAACTTGCTCAATGTCAGTAATGCTTGTGAAGCTAATATTTAATGATTTTAAAGCTGTAACATTTTCAAATACGCTTAAATCTTTAATACCTTTTGCATTAAATGCACGTATACTTTCTAAGTTTGGCAACATACTAAGTGCTGATATATCACAATTTGTGTCATGAATATCAAGTGTTTTCAGTTTTTTCATATTTTGCAACGCTGATAAATCAGCAATGTCTAGGTTGTATAAATTAAGCTCTTCTAGGTTTGTAAGCTCTGCTAATGGCATAATATTATGTATATTATTTCCGCCTATGTCTAACTGTTTTAAGTTTTTTAATTGTGATAATGGCGATAAATCATCAATATCGTTGTGGGCTATGTTTAAAATCTCTAAGCTTTCAAGATGTTTCAAAAATCTTATGTCCGAGAT
>CAYJDR010000078.1:0-5663 GCA_964368965.1 uncultured Deferribacteraceae bacterium | reverse complement strand
ACAAAAGAAAAGATGGCAGGTGGGAAGGTAGAATCACAATCGGCTATGATGAAAACGGAAAACAGAAGTTTAAAAATGTGCTTGCAAAGACACAAAGTGAAGTGAAAGATAAGCTGAGAGTTTTAATTGATGAACATAAACAAGGCAAATTTAAAGCAGATAATAAATACACTTTTGGCGAATGGATGGATGTTTGGTTTGAAAATTATGTAAAAATAAAAGTAAGACCAAGTTCGCATAAGACTTATTTAGGATGTATCTATCAAGTACCTTGTATTAGTTTTTTGGTATTGCGAAGCAATATTTCGTCGATATGCTTTGACGAAAAGAAAAACTAAAAGCTGTATTGTCCTGAGGATAATACAGCTAATCATTATAAAACCAAAACTCGGCAAGATAAAACTTGCAAAACTAACAAACTTAGACTTACAGAAATTTTATAAATATCTATTGGAAGATGGAAGAATTCAAAGAAAAGAAAGTGAGAAACAGTCGAATGGACTATCTGCAAAAACAGTTAGAAACATTCATCAAGTAATAATGTCGGCATTAGAAGTTGCGAAAAGTCAAGAAATAATCATTAAAAATCCAGCTGAAAAATGTTCACTACCAAAGAAAGAACATAGAGAAATGAAAACACTAAATCAAGAAGATTTACAGAAGTTTTTTGAAAGTGCCAAGAAAGAAAATATGTATGAGCTATTTTATATAGACATAATAACTGGACTTCGTAGGGGAGAATTATTAGGACTCAAATGGAAAGATATAGATTTTAAGAGCAGAGTTATATCTGTGAAAAGACAAGTGTTGAGAGTAGATGGTGAAGTTGTTGAATCACCACTCAAAACAAAAAACTCCTATCGGAATATTTCGATAGGAGAAGATGCTGTGAATTTATTAAGAAAATTAAAGAAAGATTCAAACAGCGAATATGTGTTTTCAACTGAAGATGGCAAGCCATTGCCACCAGATAGTTTGCGAAAAATATTGCATAGGATTTTGAATAATGCAGACTTACCAATCGTAAGATTTCACGATTTAAGGCACACATTTGCTACCCTTGCACTTCAAAATGGAGTTGATATTAAAACTGTATCGGGAATGCTCGGACATTTTTCAGCAGGGTTTACACTTGATACTTACACACATGTGACAACTCAATCACAGGTGAATGCTGCGATTGTTATGGGGGATGTGGTAGGAGTGAGATAAAATTTAAAAATGAACTTAGACTAAAATTAGTCTGAGTTTATTTTTGATTTAAATTGTAAAAATATGAAATTAATGATATACTAAAATTGTTGAATTATTGAAATATATTTTCGTTATTATAGTAGTTAACATGTGTCGTACATCAGAAAGGGATAAATTAATATGAAAACATATACGATTTGTGGGAGTATGAGATTTTCTGAACAAATGAAAGATATTGCTTGGAAATTAGAGAGTAGCTATGGGTATAATGTTTTACAATGTGTTTATAATGAGCAAAATGAATCTGTTAGTGAAGATATATTAAAAAATCTTAGTAGAATACATTACAAGAAAATTGATTTATCAGATGGAATATATGTTGTTAACATCGATGAATATATTGGGTTATCAACAAAATCTGAAATTCAATATGCAATAGATAATAAAAAAGAGATTATCTATCATAGTGAATTTGATTTGAATTTAAATAAATTAGTTTAGTGAGTTTATTAAAACGAAAAAGAGGGTAATATGATAATAAAAAATGAATTTCCAATCTTGGAACGTAGCACAGAAAACGAAGCAATCATTAATCCGTGGGCAATAGATAAACGAAGAGAGATAACTGGAATGGTTCCTCGACTTTGTTTAGTAACTTTTTTTGAAGAAGTGCTAAATGATGTAGTACATAAATATAATGCGGAGATAATAGGGACTTATCATTCAGAGATGAAAGATTTTAACTTGTATAAAATGACATATGAGAATACTGAAATTTGTGTTGTTCAATCTGTTGTTGGAGCAGGTTCGGTAGCTATGATGATGGACTGGCTTTATGGAAAAGGTGTTGAAGTTATTGTTGCTTGTGGTGCTTGTGGCGTTCTCGATTCTATTCCTTCTGGTGATATTATCATTCCAATTAGAGCGTTGCGAGATGAAGGGGCTTCATATAAATATTTACCCCCATCTCGATTTATAGAGTTTCAAAAAGAGCCTATAGACGCATTCAAGCAAATAATGAAAAAATATGATGTGCCATATATTGAATGTACGACTTGGAGTACAGATGGATTCTATCGTGAAACAAGGGAAATGGTTGAGTATAGAGTGAGTGAGGGCTGTAAAGTTGTTGAAATGGAATGTGCAACTATAGCAGCAGTAGCACAATATCGAAACAAGATGTATGGGCAATTATTATATAGTGGTGATATTTTAATTAATACAGATAAATATGACGATAGGGATTGGAAATATAATTCATCCGCAAGAGAAAAACTTTTTTATATTTCTTTGCAAGCATTGTGCTTACTATAAAGATAATACTTTTTGGTTGGTGGAGTGAAAAGTAAATACGAAGTTCTTATTAATGATGATAAAAAATGGCAGAATTCTTGAATTTTATTTTAGAATTCTGCTTTTATATTGCTAATTAATTTTATTTATATTGGAATAATTTTGAAGTGAATAAAATTAATATACACAAATAGTACAGTTAATAGTCGCAGAAAAATTCTGCAAAAGAAAAACCTTGAAAAACAATAGTGTTAATCAAGGTTTTTGTGGTTGCGGAGGCCAGATTTGAACTGACGACCTTCGGGTTATGAGGGTGCCTGGAGCTAAAAAAGTCAGTCCACAACTGACTATTTAGTGCTTTTTGGTAGTAAAATAGCGAAAGCCCGAAGGTAGAAAAATGGTATAAAATCCACTGTTTGCACCCCGTGATTTTCTATAATGGGTCAAATAAGTGGTCAAAGAGTTTTTGAAAATTATAATGGGTCAAAAAGTGGTCTATGTATTTAAGGGTGTGAAAAAGGCATTTTATTTACAAATAAGATATATAAAGATAATTGAAAAATCACCGGAATGTATCAAAAATTGATATGCTGTAAACAAAGAATAGGGAGTTTTAAATTATTGGGATTACTATTTTAAAAGCAGCTCCGTTATCGTTATAAGCCTCAATGGTTGCATTCATCATTTTAACAGATGTTTTTGCAATAGATAATCCGAGGCCGAAATTGCCGTTTTCTCCTTTAGAAAATCTATCGAAAATTTTATCAATTTCATCAATGCCTTTGCCATCATCTTTTATAGTTATTACGGCATTTTTATCTATAACTGAAAGTGAAATATAAACATTAGAGTTTGCATATCTAATAGCATTAGATAAAATATTTCCAATAGAAGAAGATAAAAGTTCACTATTAGCATTTATGAAAATATTTGGAATAATATTTTCGGTTAAATTAATGTTATTACTAACAGCATATCCTTTGTATGAGTTTAATATATTTATAATTTCATCACTAAGATTTAATTTTTCAAGTCTTTGATTTGTGTTGAAATTTTCAGTTCTTGCAAGCGTTAAAAGACTATCAACAAGTTGTGTGAGTTTTTTTGTTTGCTGTGAAATTAGATGTGCTGTTGCTTTAGAATCTTGGAATATTCCCATTTCAATGCCATCGGAATATCCTTGAATATTCATAAGAGGTGTACGCAGTTCGTGAGAGGCATTTGCTAAAAAGTTTTTTTGCGATTCGTGGTATTGGTAAATTCTTTTATTTAACGAGTTGATTTCTTGTGTGAGTTTTTTTAATTCTAAACTATTACTATTATCATCAAGTACTTTTAATTCATCGGATTTCATATTTTCAACAAGGTGCGTTAGATTTTCTATTGGTTTTGCAATAGATTTTGATGTTTTATTTACGATTAGTAATGCGATTAAAGTAGTGATAATAGAAACAATTAATAAAACAATATTTACAGCGCTTGTAAATTCATCTAAGATAAGTCCTTTTGAAATATATACAAGTTTATCCGTTAAAGTTTGGCTTTCATATTCCACATGAACAATGTAATAGGTATCACCATCGAATTTAATAGAGCCTATTTCATTGTAATTAAGATTTTCAGTTTCTAAATAAATTAAATCAGCTAAACTATCTGTGATAAAACTATCATTATTAAAAATTCTTGATAGCTCACCATTCCTATTAAATACAACAAGTTCAGCTGATGTGCTGTGATTTTGATTATTTATAATAGAAGCCATATTAGGAAGGTTTTCATTTTGACTTAGTGCTGGACGATTTTGCGAATCTTTATTTAAGGTGTTGTCGTTATACAAACTTTCCTCTATCTCATAAACAGCATTTAGTAAATCTTCCTCTGCCTTAGATTTTGTATAAAAAGATACAATGATGTTAAATAATATCATTATAGTAATAGGAATTGCAATAATAATTGTAAGAAATGGTTTTGAAATTCTTTTTCTAATTGTAATCATACTAATCCTCAAGTTCAAGTTTGAAGCCAAATCCCCAAACTGCAACTATTCTAACATTTGTTTTACTAAGTTTTTTGCGAAGCCTTTTTATTACATCATCACAAGCCTTAGTGTCAACTTCATAATCAAATTTCCATACATTTTTAAGAAGCTCATCTCGTGAAACTGCTTTATCAAAATTTTCAAACATATATGCAAGCAGGGAAAACTCAGTTGGAGTTACATCAAAAATATCATTATTTACAGTACATTTTCTTAGTGAAATATCAATTTTAATATTTCCGTAGTTTAATATGTTTTTTGCTTTTATAGTTTCACTAAAAGACATTCTGCGAAATATAGAACTCACTCTTGCAACAAGTTCCATTGGAGCAAATGGCTTAACTAAGTAATCATCAGCACCCATTGTAATGCCTGTAATTCTATCAAGCTCGGAATCTTTTGCTGATACTATTATAATTGGAACATTGCTGCATTCTCGGATTTTTGAGCAAAGCGTTATCCCGTCGATGCCGGGCATCATTACATCAAGTATAACCATATCTGCAGGATTTTTTGAAAATTCTTCTTGCAAACTTTCACCATTTTCAAAAACTGAAACTTCATAGCCACTATTTTTTAAAAAGCCACTAATAATATCACGAATAGATTTTTCATCATCAGCTATATAAATTTTCATAAGACCACCTCTTTTTTAAAAATTATATCATAGATTTTTAAATAATGTAAGCATACGGAATAAATTGCCTATATTCTGCCTATTTTTATCCGATGATTTTCCAGTTGTAGTTACGTTATAATTTAATCACAGAGCAAACAAAATAAAATATATGCTCCAAAAGAAAGGAAAAAATATTATGTTTACATCACAAATGACAGCATTAGCACTTGCAGGAGTTATGACTCTTGGAAATGTAGGAGGAACTGTAGGAACAGCACTTCCTGTAACATTTACAACACAGGAAAGGCCAGCAATTTCTATTGAATTTAACAAAGAAGAAAAAGCAGCAGAGCTTGCTGAAAAAGCTGCAACTATGGAAGCAATGGCTTTAGAATTTGCTGAAAAAGGCTTAGCATTTGAACAAGCAAAAGCAGGTATGGAATCAAAACTTTTAGAAAGTGGTAAATCACAGGAGGAAATTGATGCTTTACTTGAACAATTTACAGCGAAATTTGATGA
>CAYJDR010000077.1:0-5762 GCA_964368965.1 uncultured Deferribacteraceae bacterium | reverse complement strand
CCCCACCATGACAAAACAAACCCTACTGGAGCAACTACGTATATCGCTCCAAGATACGAAAAAAACAGAATACCCCGATAGCGAACTACTAACATACTTAGCAGACACTATCGAATATCTATCAACCATGCTAGCGTCTATCCACTCTAGCTACACTAGAAAGAGCGTATGGGTGACGCAATCGCCCATAGAAACCCCGCACGACTTCCTCTCGGCTAGCAAAAAAACTACCGACATAACACTATACGACAACCACATAGTGTTTGAAGTTGTGCCGACCACGTTCGAATATTACAAGCGCTTCGAGTTGCCAGCAAACCTTGAAGCAACGCTCGACATACCGCAAGAGTTTATGCCAGCCATCAAGCAAGATGTCATAAACAAAGCACTAAACAGAAACGAATACTCCATAACGCTAGAGGAACAATATAAACAGCAGTTCCTTATGGCAGCTATCGAGATATCGAAAAAGCGTGACGGCATCATCACAGACGCCGATAGAAAACTAAAATACGAGGTATAATATGTCACTTTTCGACTTCCTTTTTGGCTCAGAGCAAGAAGTGCAAGCGCCCTACACAAGCCCTACTGCACAGCTACTTAACCCATACTTATCAAACTATGCGACAGGTGCAATCACATCTATCTCGCCTAGCGAACTTACAAGCACAAACCAAAACGCATACAACCAATACCTTGCGCAAATGCAGGGCATATCATCTGGCGTGTTGCCCTCAAACTACGAAGCACAACTATCTGCCATGCGTGATGACAGCATAAACTCTGCCGTAAACTCCATAAACGCAGCAACGCAAGAGGGCGTCGGAGGCCTGTTATCTGGCTATGCTAATAGGGGCGTCATTAATAGCTCTGTCGCAACCGACGGCATAGCACAAGTGAGCGACCAAGCATATAGCACACTATCATCTGCAATCTCAAACGCCAACAACACATATAACTCTAACTACATCAACGGCTTAGCAACGCTTGCTGATATGGCTTCAAACTCGCTTGCGAACGCTTTAGGCTATACGTCATCAACGCAAGACCTAGCACTATCGCCAGCACTAGAACTCTACGCGCAAGAGCTAAGCAAAGACCCAATCATCAAAGATGCGCAAGAAGGGCTACTAACAGGCATGTTGAAAAACTTTAGCGCAGGTTTAGGCAGTGGACTCAGTAAAGCACTAGTGGGGTGATACCTTGATAAAGTCATCAAAACATACCACGCTGGAAGTCATCAACCTTTATGACTTCTCAGGTGGGCTAAACCACTCACTACCACCAGACCTAATAGCCAGCAACGAATGTATCGTTATGAAAAATATCGTAATCGACCCGCAATCAGCGCTAGCAACATCGCGCCCAACATTTGAAAAAGTGATAGACATCGCAGATATCAGGGGCATACATTTTTCTAACTATCCTATAGTTGTTGCTGGCTCAAAAGTCTACCATTTGCAAGCCGATACGCCCGCTGAAATAGGCAACATCACGGCAAACTCAGCGCCAACCTTTGCCGATTGGGACGGTGGCGTAATCATCGCAACTGGCGAAAGCACGCTATACTTCGCTAAAGATGGCGCTATCGAAACCATCACACCGAAAAGCGCAACAAATGTAGATATCAAGCCAACAAACGTATTCACTCGCCATGGCCGTGTTGTCCTCTACAACAAAACTACATCAACATTGCACTACTCAAACGTGGGCGAACTAGCATGGAACTACAACGACTCCATAGCCAGCAACGCAAAGTTTATCGAAGTAGGCTACAAAGATAGCGGAAACATCGTAGCCGTCGCAAACCTAGCAACCGATATTATCGTGTTCAAATCTAGTGGGCTAATATATCGGCTAGTGGGCGAATACCCAGCATGGAGCGTATCAGAAGTGGCACGCAACATCACATGCCTAGAGCAATCTAGCTTGCAGTTGAAAAACTCGTGCTTGTTTATGACTAACAACGGCTTGCTATCGCTAGAAACTGTTGATAAATATGGCGATATCCAACTAAGCGCCAACTTATCACGCAAGGTGGACCCTGTGCTAACACGTGCGCTATCATCATCAGCGCCGATTAGCTACTTGCCAAGCTTGCAAGCTATCTTTATCAACACGACACCAGTTGGCGAAAACTATGTGATGAATGTCGCAACGAATGCGTTCACTACGTGGCAGTTGCCGTTCAACGTGCGCCAAGTGTGTGAGTATAAAGGCGCTATATATATCGCCAGCGATGACGCTATCTACAAATCGAACACGAACGGATACGAGCAAGGCGAAGACCTGAAAGCAACTATCACCACGAAAACATTTTCATCTAACGAGCGGTTGCTAATAAAGGAAGTATGCGCACATGTAAACTCAAACTCGAACGGCAAACTAAGGCTGAAAGTAGGCAAGCTGGAATATGACCTGCAAGCATACATCATACCAATCGCAAAGCTTGATACATCTAACGCATATATGAACATATCGCACCTAGTCAACAACGAGTGGCAATCGTTCAACTTCAAGGACGCTCACTCATATAAAAACGTATCGGCGCTTATCGAGCTTTATCGCAACATCAGCTCAAAGATAGAGCTACACACCATAACCATAGGAGATAAATAATGGCGTACACAACACAGCACCCAATAAACTTCACACCTGAGGGCGACACCGTTTCAGAAGCGTTTGATAAGCACATCAAAGAGTTTGCAAACGTATATAACTCACTTGATGACATACACAACAACGTAGAAAACGAACTGCATACAATAGGCGCAGATGTGGAACAACTTCAATCAACCACAAGCACACTATTAACAGATGTCGCAAGCGCACAAAAAACAGCCGACGAAGGCAAAGCAACAGCTGAGCAAGCAACAACAAGGATTGAAAACGTAGAGAAAACATACGCACCGCTACCCTCAACATCTGCTGGCTTAGGGCAAACTATCGCAGTCAACACAAACAGCAACGTATTCACACTACCGCCAGAGGGCAAGTGGTTTATCTTTCTGCCTACGAAAGTGCATGAAGATTCATACCTCATGACAACATCTGTCTACATCGGCGACGACCTCTCAACATTGCACCCACCGATAGGCGTGTTCGACGGCGGAACAAAGGTCACAACATCATCGCAGTATTATACTGGCTATTTCGGCTTCATCTGGCGAGTAGCATAATCAAACGGAGGGCAACATGCCATACATAGAAAAAACTTATAAGTTCTTATCGGAAAAGCCTAGCCTGAAAGTGTTTACGGGTGGCGTAGCTATCGAGTTTTCACCGTTTTACGAAACGAAAGATGAAAACATCGCACAAGAGTTACGCAAGCTACCAAACATTTACGAAGTAGACACATCGCAAAATAGCGTCAACGCTCAGCCACACAACATCATACAACGTGATGAATATGGCAGGGCAAAAGTCGCAGAGCCTAGCGCAAGCGACGATATCGTAAACTTAAGCTACCTAGATACTCAACTAGCCAACAAAACCAACAACGGACACCAGCACACAAAGTTCGACGTGGGGCTAGAGAACGTCGACAACGTAGCCGACTATAATAAACCACTATCATACCTACAAAAAGCATATATTGATGAGCAGATAGAAGCCGTAACATCAGAAGGCGTGCCAGATGCAACCACTAGCGTAAAAGGTAAAGCACGCTTCGCAACCGATGAGGAAGTGAACGCAACACTAGATTATGAAGATAGCGCAACATTGAATGACGTGGCAACAATCACGCCTAAAACATTGGCTATACCTATCGACCATTTGAAGCAATCTATCATGCAAAATGTAGCCACTATAAACCAACAGGCTGAGCAACTAAAGCTTGAACTTGACAGCACTAACGCAAACTTAGTGGATACACAAACAGAGCTAGAGAACACTAAATCAAGCGTAGCGCAAGATATCGAACAAAGCGAAACGGAAACAAACGCAACCATCGCAGCAACTAAGGCGAACATAGAGCAAAACATCGCATCTGTGCAGGCTTCGCTATCGCAGTCTATATCGAGCGCTCAGTCGTCTATATCAAGTTTGCAATCGTCACTAAATAACGCAATCTCGCAGCTTAACAGCCATGCAAACATGTTCACACCTAAGCCACAAAGCGCAGGTGGCGCAGGGCAGTTTATATCAGGCGCAACATCTACTACCCATGACTTGAGGCCCCCTTATGGTGGCACGTGGCTATGTTGGGGGTTGCTTGTTTCTGGCAGTACTATCGCAAATATGACTACACCAAGCATAGTCGCTGGTGGAGCAAATGTTGGCGTAGGTGGGTATAATGTTTGTTGGTACTTTATGTGGAGGATAGCGTAATGAAAGATTATAAAAATGTGGAAGTAAGGCTCGACGGCAGCTATGTCATTGAAAAAAACGGTATGCCATACCACGTGCCAAACATGGAAGAATGGGCAGAAGAGCACGCAAACATCACAGCATGGGCAAAGCAGAACGCACACAACATAACATATGAACAACTTGCTATACCAACACTAGATGAGGCGAAAGCAACAGCGCATATCACTATCGCAAACCAAGCATCAAGCGCAATCACGGCAGGGTTTATGCACGAGGGCATGTTCTATTCATACGAGTTGACAGACCAACAAAACTTTGTCGACATGTATAACACTATCACGCTGAATACTCGCTCAATAGGCATCGAGTGGAGCGCCTACAAAAGCCCAGCAAAGAAAAAGCTAACACGCAAACTGTTCACGCATGATGAATTTAAGGCGCTATACTATGCTGGCGTTATGCATAAGTCTGATATTTTATCGCATGCGACTGCCTTAAAGCAAGCTATCGACGAAGCAGAAACCGTTGCCGAAGTTGAAGCTATAAACATAGCCTTTTAACAGGTGCAACCATGTTAGTTAAGTTAAAAACATATGCGATTGTTACACTCGTGACGTTACTGGTTGTTGCTTGCGTGTATATCAGGTTGGTTGGTAGCGAGCTTGAAACATTGTCGCTTGCGAATAGTGAACTATTGGTGGAGCTTACTGCGTTGCAACAATCATTAGCTATGCAAAATGCGTTCATTACCGAACTTGAGCAATCACAATCACAACACAAGGCAGAACTAAGCGCGATAGATAAAAAATATCGCACACAACTACTATCACTACAACAATCATCACCAAAAACATGCGAAGAAAAGTTGCAACACATAGCGCAAGCGCAAAAGGAGTTCTTTTATGAGTAAAACATTGCTAGAGGTTATCCATTGGGGCATATCGGTGCTTATATTTATGCTATCGTTAGTTGTGTTTTCAGGTTGTAGCGCAAAGGTTGTTACGGAATATAAACCTGTGCATATCCCCGTGAAATGCGACGTAACACCACCAACCAAACCAACAGCAACAGGCGACATCGTGCGAGATAACTTATTGATACTAAAGTATGTTGAACAACTCGAACAGTCGCTAAAACTGTGTATATGAGGTGCACAACATGGAAGATATAGAAACACTCGCAAAGTATATCTGGCTGGCATTCGTTACACTTGTTGGTGGCGTGCTGGGGTTTATCAAAAAGATATCGCCAACGCTCACAGGTGCTACATTGTGTGCTAAGTTGCAGTCGTTATTGCTGAGTGTTGCGACGTCTATGTTTGTGGCATACATCACGTATGAGGTGGCTCTGTGGAGCATAGGCTCTGAACGGCTAGCGATAGCGTTCGCTGGGCTTGCTAGCTTCGCTGGCACGGATCTACTAGTGGTGTTGCAAGGGCAGTTGATAGA
>CAYJDR010000076.1:0-6096 GCA_964368965.1 uncultured Deferribacteraceae bacterium | reverse complement strand
CACACTATTAACATGGGAGCTGGAGGAGGAAGCATATGGGTTTATATGCTCTTATGTATCAAAGGGTCAATAGAAAATGCTTTGTAACACTTCCTACTGATTTGCTTTAATAAAATTACTACTTATTGTTACCTGAAATTTTCAACGCTTTACGTGGTCTAACTAGTAACGATGGTCCTGTATCGTTAGTATTGTTTTCATATGCGTATGGGTACTTAGCAGGTGTAATTTGCTCTGCATCTGGGTACTTACGCATAATTTCATCGTAATCACCAACATAAATTGCATGAACAGGGCAAGCACGTACGCAAATTGTTTCTTCGCCTTTATCTTGCAATTCAACGCACATGTTACATTTCTGCATTGGGTGCTTGATTTGCCATGTTTCTTTCGATACTGGTTCTTGTTTGTCGTCAGCAATTCCTGGCTGTGCAAACGGACAAGCTGATATACATGCCTTTAGGTCTTGACATTTATTCCTATCAACTGTAACGATACCATCTGAGCGTTTTGAAATCGCACCTAAACCACAAGCACCTACACATGCGGGCTTTTCACAGTGGTTGCATGCTTGCACGAATGAGTAGAATGCACCTGCACCATCTGTTTCATGTGTCCAATGTCTTCTATATGCTACTTTGCCAGGGTTAACGTCGTAGTAGTCTTTACATGCGACAGTGCACGCATTGCAGGCCTTACACCTTGTTTGGTCAAAGAAAAATGCATATCTTTTTACTTGATTAACTTTTTTATTAATTTCCATTGTTATGCTCCCTAGTAGTTTTCAACTTTAGTAATTTTGACCATAGCTGACTGTTGTGCATTACCATGGTCGATACGTGATGGTTGAGATGCCATTAATGTATTTGCACAACCACCAACGTCAACAGTTTTGTCGCCAATTTCGCGAGGGTCATACCAATTTCCTTGATGTAAATCAACATATCCTTTTGCACAGCGTTCTGTAAGCCTTGCTACAACACGTACAGTTCCGATTGGGTTAGAAACTTCAAGCAAATCGCCATCTTTGATGCCATTTGATTCTGCATCAGACTTATTCATATAAATTTCAGAATATGATGCAATTTCTTTATTAGCTTGGTCAACTGTACCATCAGCATTAATTGTGCTGTTAGGTGCTGAAAATGTGCCTGTAGCTTGAACCGCAAACGCATTAGGTACTGTAGCAAAATGATTGTAATCATTTGCTTTTTTAAACTTTCCTTTGCTGTCTTGCCCAGGAACACGATGTGTAAGCTCTCTTAACAATGGGTTTTCTGCTAATGACGAATGTACACGATATTTATCATGAGTAGTTGTCAATAAATATTTAAGCTCATTTAAGCGTTCTGCACCACCATATGCTTCCATGAAATAATCTTCATAAGCATAATATAGCGGAATAGATAGAACAATATCATTGCCTTCACTATCTTTATGCTGCTGGCCACGTTGTTCAGCAGGCAGATAACCATGGAACTTGCTAAATCTATTCTCATACTGCCACTTTAATACCGGTGAAGATACATGGAACTTGAGCGATGATTTAGGCGCATTATCAGCATTAAAGAATTCATTACCATAACCACCTGAAGACACTTCATTTGTATCAATTAAATTTCCTGTTTTAATAAATGGGTCATTAGCTTTAGTCGCAGCTGATAAATTATCATAAGCATCAATAACTGCTTTTCTTGCCGGCTCTGTAATCGCATCATTGTTTGGTTTTGATGGCAAGTATATTTGTAAGAACTCATCCCATGTTGTATTATAATATGGGCTAGTATCATCTTTTGATGCTGCGACATGTGCTTCTCTAATAAATGCTTCAATTGGCTTATCTTTAACACCACCTGTAAAATCTGTTGCAGCACCTTTAACTGTTGGGTCAACTATTTCATATGCTTTTAGCAATTCATTTGCAAAATCATATGTTGCCTTTGTTTCACCTTGTGGCGTAGATGCTATTGTTGTATAAACTGCACTGCCTGCGTATGGGCTAATGACATCTTGTTGTTCCCAGTATGTTGTGCCTGGTAAAACATAGTCGCTCCACCTAGGAGTGGCTGTCATAAAGTTATCAAAAGATACTAAGCAGAAAGTATCAGCATCACCATTATTTAACTTTAGGGCTTCTATCATTTGTCTTGAGTCATTCGTATTTTCATGTTGGTTCATAAAGATATTGCCACCCGTATTATACATTAGGCGTATGCCTGAATAAACTGGCGTGCCCTGATGTGCATTGTCAGTTCCTGCTGTTCCAGTTCTGCCAACCCAATCATAAAAATCGTTACCATCTTTATCTTTATATGTGAGTATATTGCCTGTTGACAAATCCCTCTTCCATTGTACAAATGTTTTTGTTCCTGCATCATCCCAATAAATATTATTTTTAGGGTCTTGATCTGTCGGTTTAAAGTTTGGAATATACTTTGTAGGTTGATACCCATTATCTTTTAATTCTTGAGCAAAAGCCATTTTGAGTGCAGTGTGCCATGCTGTGCAAGATGCATCGGCTCTTTGATGAAGAGGTATTACGCCATTGCCTAAGTCCCATGTACGAGGAATATTAATATTTCCCCATGTAGGTAAAATTGCTTTAGGGTCTTGCGTTGTTGAGTTTGCAACATCCCACGTATAACCAGCGCCATATTTACCAACATTTTTAGTTATAACATGAAGTGCTTGTATTGCAATTAGGTTTACAACACCTTCTGATTGTTTCTGAACAGCAGCTGCCCAAACAGACATTACAGGGCCTTCTGTTGCGAACATTTTTGCAAGCTCTTTTATCGACTCCTCCGGTATACCTGTAATATCAGATGCCCATTTAGGTGTTTTAGGAACTAAGAAATCTTTTTTAGTTTTATAAGCTGAGTTAGCGCCATTAGGGTTAGCAAATGAACAAGGCGCCCAACGCTTAAAGCCACCACTTACTTCTTCATATTTTTTTGCAGTATAGTTTGTAGCTGTTGCGCTATACGCAGGTGCGTTGCCATTGTTACCTAATATCCAAGATGCATATGACTGACCACTTTCAACCGCTGGAACATTTCTTTTACCAGCACTAACAGTTGCTTCAGCAGTTGCGATTGTACCATCTGCTTCTGTTAATGAATATGTTGGTGAGTCAAAGAAACCATAAACAAGTGTATCAAGGTAATCTACATCTAACCAAGGGTTAGGCTTTAATGTACCATTTGTTAAGTCAAATGTATTATCAAGCATGTGGTATAGCATACCTGCGATTAATGCAGGGTCAGTAAATGGTTTTGACACATGCCACTCATCAGCTAAAACCACCCCACTATCAGAGAAATAAGGGCCAACATAATGAACTTTGGCATCTGGCCTGATTTTTTTGAGGTCTTCAACGCCTTTTATATAGCCATAAGATGAATAGTTCAATGTTGATAATGTATTGTTGCCCCATAACATTAATTTGTTTGCAAATTTTGCAACATCATTATTATTTAGACCATACTCCATCCCAGTATAACCTGTTCCACAATACACATGTTGGTGCAAGCTGTATGTACCGAAATAGATACTTTTTATTCCACCCATATAGCGTAAGGCAGAGCCACGGTGATGGTCAACTGTTCCTCCACCTAAAGGCCCCCATGTGCCACCTTGCAATGGGCTAGATGATGAACCATTAGCATAAAGTGAATAGATACCGTCAGAACCATACTTATCTAATACGTTTTTATGTTTTTGTGCTATTTCCGCTAATGCTTGCTCCCAAGATATACGTTTAAAACCTGTTAAATCACCACGTTTTTTTGTTTGTTTTAATGGATATAAAAGCCTTCCTGGGTGATAAATACGGTACCTATAACTTCTACATTTAGGACAATTTCGCGTTTGTGGAAAGTTTCTACTTTCTCTATCAAGATATGTGCCATCCGAAGTAGACTTACTTTCGTCTGTCAATATTCTAACAATTTTACCATTCTTTACATTTGCTACAGATAAACAACGCCCTGCGCAGTTATGACCAGCCATACCATAAATTTTTTGGAACTCTTCGCTGTTGCCATTATAATCAGGCTCTACGCCACTCCCACTGGTTCCTCCCATCATTAATGCGCCACCATCATCACTGCTACAGCCAGCTAGTGTTGCAGTAGCACCAGTAGTTGCCAAACCTTGCAGAAACGAACGACGCGTCAGCTTAGATTTTGTCAAATCTTTCAAATTTTTCATAAACTTCTCCCCCGTTTATTAATGAAATTTAATCAAACTTATAGCATTTATTTTGAAAAAATCCATGCACCTTTTTTAGAAAAAAAAGGGGACAACTTTTTATTGACAACTTCATTTTGTTTTATATACATTGGTGTATACGATAAATTTAAGTTGTAATGGGAGCACATTATGGATATCAATTCCAATATATTAGTTTCATCTTGGTTTTTGAATCGTGAGATAACTACACCATATTATAAGCAGTTAGCACTTTATATAAAAGACAAAATTAACAACGGTGATATTCCTGACGGATACATGTTTCCTACATTTAGAAAAATGGTTCAACTTTTTGATACGTCTAGGCACACCCTTTCAACATGTTTTGACTTGTTGGTAGCAGAGGGATATGTTACTCAAAATAGCTCTAAAAGATATTTCGTAACATTACAATCAGCCACATCTAATAATTTAAAAATTGATTGGCATTATTATATCAACCGCTCAAAACATAATGTAGAAAAAAATTTGATATTTTTCGGTGATGAGCAAAGCCCATCTCAAGAAAAACACACTAATATAAATAATAGAGATTTTAATTTTAAAGATATTTATATTCCAGCTATCAGAAAAGCAGCTGAAAATATTTCTGATTCCATATGCTATCATGAAAATGGGCATCCTGAGCTATTAGAACAGCTTGTAAAACACCTTGCAAGACGCAATATACGTGCTAAACCATCTCAAATTCTTGTTGTTCAAAATGAACATATGGCAACTTATTTGCTGAGTATAGGTTTTTTAAGTGCAGGCACTACAATTATTGCACCTAAATTTAATCGGTTTCTATCTGCAATATCTTCAGAGGTGACTAGCACAAATATTAAGCATGTTAAGAGTGATGGAAACGGCATAATCATTGAAGATTTGTTTTCAAAAATTACCAATAATTATAGGCCTGTATTATTTCCCGAGCCGTTTACTAATTTGGCCCTAGGGATATCATCACCATCGGAACGTAAGCGAGAAATACTTGATTTATGCACACGAAAGCAAGTTCCAATTATTGAAATTGATTATCCATCAGAAATTGTAATGAGCCATGACAACCCTATAAAATCACTGGATACGCAAAATAATGTAATTTATCATTCCAGCCTTGGTTCATCTTTTAGTTACAGCAATAGCCTTAGTTTTATAGTTGCTAGTGAATATGTTATTCGTTATCTGACAAAAATACATGCCAATATTATCGTAAAATGCCCAGGTCTTATTCAAGAAACCTATGCAGAGTTGTTGAAAAGTGGTGCTTACTATGACTATATTGATGAATTAACGCCAAAAATACATAAACGCTTAATAGATACAGATGTGTTACTAAAACATTATTTATCTCAATATGCAACTTGGATAATTCCTGAAGGTGGTTTTTTTATTGCAATCATTTTTATTGAGCAGATTAACATTCTAAAATTGAGTTTAAGTTCAGAAATATGCACATGGATATTTTATCCACCATCAAATATGTTGTTTCTAACAGTTACTTCTTGCACACTCCCAGAGCTTGAAGAGTTCATCGCGCACTTAGCAAAAGAGTGCGAAAAGCAAAGCTCCGCTTCGCTTTTTACTACCGACTAAGTGCGGGATGAATGTATAAAAAACTTTATGTCACTTGGTTTTTTACACCACCCCTACAACACAAGTATAAAACATTGTCGTTAGCCCTTAGTGAGCTCATGAACAAGCTCACAAAAAAAGCACAGCTTTTACACTGTGCTTTTAATATTATCTAAGCAACTTACTACTTGCTTAATTTATCTTTGAAGATTGAGCCGAAGCTGAAAGAGCTGTCATCGTCAGCCATTTTCCTCATGTACTCTTTTGTTTCACGTTTTTCAGACT
>CAYJDR010000075.1:0-6151 GCA_964368965.1 uncultured Deferribacteraceae bacterium | reverse complement strand
GCCGTTTCAGCACGGAATGGCTCACGGTTGAAAAACATATCTTTGCCAAGTGCAGTGTTGCCCCAGCCAGTATATGCATCGCCAGTGCGTGCAAGCTCAAACCCTGTCGCAGCAGAGCCAGCAACAGATAATGCGGCAGCCGCAGCTCCACTATATTTTAATAAATCACGTCTAGACATTCCAGAAGTTGTTTCCTCTTGGACTTCTGCCTCTGCAGATATCCTATTCTTAGGGTCGTTTACAATTTGCAGAGCATCTTGATTTTGCTTTTCATCAGACATTTACATATCCTCCTCATGCGTAATAGTTGTTATAGAGCAATATCTATGCCAACATTAAAAAACATTAATAAATATTGAGGATACGTGATTTTAGATTGCAATTAGTGTAAATGTATTTTACACTAGTGTAAAGAGCGTTTGCATTTAAAGAGGGAACATGTTATCTAATATATTAAATTTTTTTGTAGACTTTGATGATAATTCTTTGCGTTATATCGTTAATGCAAAGCGAGAAGTAGTTTATAACAACAAGGATATAAGCGAGTTTTCGAAAATTCCTGATGTTATATTGAACTCATGGCAAACATCAATAAAAATGGGGATTTCGCCAAAGACAGCTTTTCCATTCGTTGATTGTGCTAAGCGCTATAAAGCTAAAGATGCAGTTGAAAAAGTTATGTTAGATACGTTTGATGAACTTTATAAAATCCATATACCTATACAACACATTGCAGTGATGGTTAAGCCATACTTTTTCTTAACTAATTCACATGGTATTATAATAGCTGAGTATGGTGCACCAGATGATATCAAGTTCTACCATAATTATAATTTTGGCGTTAATACAAACATATCGCTTGAAGCTATTGGCACTACAGCACATTCTATAGCTATGAGCGAGCAGAAAGCAACGCAAATGCTTGGGCAATACAGTTATCTAGATTTTTTTGAGCACATTGTTATGACTAGTGCCCCTATTGTGTTGAATGGGGAATCTATTGGCACGATAGGTGTTCTGACTCGTGGTGATCTTGATTTTATGCAATACGACATCATCAAGCGTTTCAACAACTTATCTACCCGTGCAATGACTATCGAGAACGCAATCAAGATGATGTTTGAGCACACATCTAACGAGCTAATAAGGCAAACAATCAGCCAAAATACAGCAAATATTGATAATACTCACGGCGTTATCACAATCGACGAGAATAATAATATCGCATATATTTGCAACCTAGCAAAACAAATCATAGCGCATAATGAGGATATGAACTTAGCACAATATATCCTGAATATCGAAAAAGTGCTTAACTATGTGAACTTTGATGAGAATAGCAAGTATGCTAACAAGCACATGCTAGAGCTCTCTGATAAAAGAAAAATTTCAGCAGTCATCAAGAAGTTGAACAACGCTAGCGATGGCAAACATATTGGCTACACGCTTTTTTTGCAAGCGCCATCTAAGGCAAATACGCGCTATTCACTTAATAGCATGATAGGCGAACATCCGTCACTAAGCCAACTGAAAGAACAAGTTGATGATATCGCACAAGCAAGGCATAATGTGTTGATACTTGGCGAAAGTGGCACAGGTAAGGAGATGATTGCGCAAGCCATACACGAGGCGTCAGGCGTTAAGGGGCATTTTGTAGCTATCAACTGTGCCTCTATCCCTGCAAACCTTATCGAAAGTGAGTTGTTTGGATATGTTGAAGGTGCTTTTACAGGTGCGTCGAAGTCGGGTAGCATGGGTAAGATTGAGTATGCGAACAACGGTACGCTTTTTCTTGATGAAATAGGCGATATGCCGTTATCGTTGCAACCAGTTTTATTGCGTGTGCTTGAGGAGAGGCAAGTTATACGTATCGGCGGTAAAAAGTCGATACCTGTTAATGTGCGTGTGATTGCGGCGACCAATGTCAACTTATATGACCAAGTTGACAAGAAAGAGTTTAGGCAAGATCTATACTTCAGGCTATCAGTAATAAACTTTTACGTACCTCCACTTCGTGAGCGTGGGCGAGATGTTTTGCTATTAGCAAATCACTTTATTATGCGTGAACAAGCTATTTGCCAACATGAAGTTAAACTCTCGAAAGAAGTTGAAAACTTATTCCTAACATACTCATGGCCAGGAAACATCAGACAGCTGGAAAATGCTGTAATATCAGCACTGTATATGGTGAAAGATAGCAAAACTGTGAATGTTGAGCATCTGCCACGGCTTATAACTGATGGCGGTGCAGTACATAATGCAAGTGAAAAACGCATGCATGAAACCATCCTACAAGCACTAGAGCAATGCGGCGATAATTATGCAAAAGCAGCACGTATGCTGAATATATCAAGACCAACGCTATATAAAAAACTGGCGAAAATGGGGATAAAATAAGTATAGCTTGAGTATATTTTCTTTGAAAATACGAGTTGACTAACTAACATTTGTTGTATAGTTTAATTATTGAATGATAATGTAAAAGCTTATAAGTTGAGGTTAAAATGAAATCTACGGTAATATTAGCTGCAAAACCTTTTTCAGATGCGGTTTCTTATCAAGAGCAGCTAACTCCCATAAGAGGCAAGCCCGCTATTGCATGGGTTGTTGAAAACTATCTCAAATCTCATGAGCTGATAATTGTATTAAATGAAAACAATATCAAAACAAAAACATACATCCAAAATAACTATCCTGAAACAAAATTTGCTTTAGTTAATGCAGAAAAACAAATAGAGGAATATGGAAGTTTCTCTATCTTAAATTCCCTCAACTCAGCGCTTGATATAATTTCTTACGAGAATGTCGAGATAGTGCTAGGTGACACCCTCTGTGATGAAGTTCAAAATAATGATATTGATCTTATTTTAACATCGAAAGACTTTTCAGCTCCAGAAAGGTGGTGTTTAGCAGAAGCAGATGAGGATAGATTTGTTAAAACAATCTATGATAAACAGAAAAATATTGATATAACGAATAAAGAAGTATTCGTTGGTTATTACCAGTTTGCAGATGCTAAGTTATTAAGTCGCTTAACAAAAGATGCTATCGCAAATGGTAAAAGGCAATTGTCAGATGTTATAACCATCTACAACGAAAGCCATAAAATACTTTTGCAAGAAGCTACAACTTGGTTTGATCTAGGGCATAAGTCTGGCATAATCAAGGCTCAAAACAACTTTTTCAACTCGAGGGAGTTTAATAGCCTGCTCACTGACCAAATTAGAGGCACAATCACAAAACATTCTACAAAAAAGCAGAAATTGGCAGATGAATATGCATGGTATAAAAACTTACCAGAAGAGCTAAGCATTTTAGCGCCAAGGGTTATCGACTATACTGAAAGCATCGATACTGCCTCGCTAACTATGGAGATGTATGGCTATAGCGCGCTGTCTGAATTGTTTATCTTAGGCAACTTGACGCTGGAGGAGTGGCAGCTGATTGTGTCAAGGTTGTTCGACTTCCACAAACTGCTCAAAGATTGTAAAGGGCAACTAGAGAAAGATAATTTTTATGACTTATATCTACATAAAACATGGCAAAGGCTAGAAGAACTACAAGAGCAGAAACCATATTGGCTAAATATCTGGAACTATGGCACAATCACAATCAACGGCAAAGTAAATGTTAACATTAAACAGCTACAGGCAAAAATCAACGAGTCGATAGAGGAGTTAGTCAATTCTGTTGATGTGACTGTAATGCATGGCGATTATTGCTTTTCTAACATTTTGTTTGACACAAACTCGTTTATATGTAGATTGATTGACCCTCGTGGCAGGTTAGGGGTGCAAACTATCTATGGCGACCCTCGGTATGATATCGCAAAGTTGAGGCACTCGGTTGTCGGAGGTTATGATTTCGCAGTGCATGGTTTATTCAGCTTAAAAGAAGATGGAAATCAATTCGAGGTAGTCAATAACTGCCTTGATTTTCAGGAAGAACTGACCACATTTTTTGATGAAAAAGCAACTTCGGCTGGCTTTGATATAAAGCAGATAAAGTTGATAGAGGCGCTATTGTTCCTATCAATGATACCGTTACACAAAGATAATATAGAAAGGCAAAAAATATTTTATTTAAAAGCTGTTGAAAAATTTAATGACTTGTTTGGAGAAAAAAATGACTAAGAAATTAAGAATTTGTATAGATTTAGACGGCACAATATGTGAGTTTAAAAAAGCAGGCGAAACTTATGCAGATGTTTTGCCAAAACCTGGTGCAAAAGATATGATTGATGGGCTTAAAGCACAAGGGCATACTATCATCATCCACACGGCTAGAAACATGGGCTCGCAAGGGCATAACGTTGGCAAAGTGATTGCTAATGTTGGTAAAATTACACTTGACTGGTTTGAAAAACACGAAATTCAGTATGATGAAATATTTTTTGGCAAACCAAATGCCGATATCACGATAGATGACAGGGTTTTGCGTTTTGACGGGTGGGATAAACTAACACCACAAATAATCATGGAGAACGCGAAAGATGAGTAACCTAAACATCGTAATCCCAATGGCTGGCGCTGGTTCACGCTTTCAAGTTGCAGGCTTCGATAAGCCGAAACCGTTTATAAATGTGAACGACAAAATGATGATAGAGCACGTGTTAGATAGCATAAAAGTTAATGGCGCAACATACACCCTTATTATCCAGGAAGAGTTTTTGCGCAACAATAAGGCAGAGCTAGAAAAAATTTCAAAAAGCCACCATGTAAAATTTATCACCGTTGAAAAGCTAACACAAGGGGCTAGTTGTACGGCGCTTGCTGCCCATAACGCAATTAATAATGACGATATGGTCGTGTTTGTCGACTCAGACAATTTCTTTAACAACAAAGTTTTTAACGAGTTTATAAGTGATGCAAAAGCTAGAAATTTAGATGGTAGCCTGCTAACGTTTAATACTACGCAAGATTGCTTTTCGTTTGTTGCACTAGGGGCTGATGGTTATGCAGTTCAAACAAAAGAAAAAGAAGCAATATCAAACCATGCAATTTGCGGTGTTTATTTGTTTAAGAGGGGCGCAGACTTTGTAAATTGCGCCATCAACATGATGATATACGGCGACAAGGCGAAGAATGAATACTACATGTCAAACGCATACAACTGGGCAATAAAAGCAGGGTTGAAAATTGGCTGTTATGACATAAAACAAGAAGATTGGGCATGCGTAGGCACGCCTGAACAGTTAGAGGAATATTTAAAATGAAAATCGCTATACAATTCTACGGCCATTTAAGAACGTTCAGGCAAACTGCTGATAATATTATAGAAAATTTCATTAAGCCACTGGGAGATGTTGATATATTTATCCACACTTGGGAGCAAACAGACCACTCTGATAAATCATGGCATAATTTAGATGGTGAAAAAAGAGGCATAGGGCTAAGTGAAAGCGACTTTAATTTTATCAATGAAAAATTTAAACCGAAAAAAATCGTTGCTGATAAACAGTTTGAAGACACATACAATGGTGCAGGCTTCAGCTTAAAATTGACCGATATATTCTATAAAAGAGTGACGCTAGATAACATTTATTACACACGCTACAAAGTTAACGAGCTCAGGAAAGAATACCAAAGTGAAACAGGCACACACTACGATTTTGTCATAAATGCAAGGCTCGATTTATGGTTTAATAAAGAGTTTAACCTTGATAATTATTTGCTGATAAACGCAATCAAGGGATATTCTGATAAAGTCTATGAAATACCTGATATTGATAAGAAAATGTTCTATTGCTGGGAAGGAAACTTTGCTCAAAATAATATAAACGACTTCGCCTACGGTTCAGGCTCTGATGTCATTTACTATGGAAAGCCCGAAATAATGGATAAAGTTTGCAATTTATATAACCACCTAGATGAACTCGATTTAAACAAATACTTTTACTCCTGTGAATATTTGCTAATTCATAATGCGCAAAAGCAAAATATTACTCCTGTATCTGTTAACTTTATCAAGGATTGCGATTTCATGATATTAAGAGAAGGGCAAGAACCGCCTAGAAATAAGCACACAGTTAGCGATAACAAAGCGCTCAAATTATTTATAAACTTAATTCCTATAAAGAAAATACGCAAGGACATGCGCAAAAAATATTTATGATGACGAGGGGTTGAGTGTTTAAAACTTAGCAAAGCTA
>CAYJDR010000074.1:0-6261 GCA_964368965.1 uncultured Deferribacteraceae bacterium | reverse complement strand
ATCTTGGAGCGATATACGTAGTTGCTCCAGTAGGGTTTGTTTTGTCATGGTGGGGGTGTCCTTAATTTATGTTTAGAAAGGGGACTCGATTGTGACTTCGTACCACAATCCGCCGCCGTCCCCTTTCTACCTTTCCCCTGCGGCAAGGTATCAGCTACAGTCGTACACGCCGAGCCTTCGCTGATTGTTCTGAATTAAAGTTCAACTAACCTACATGATTGAACTCGTAATGCAATGTAACTGAGCGAGAGCAGGTAAACCCCTAAGAGAACATGAAGTTTTATGAACGAGTGTTATGAGGAAGCGAAAGTGAATGCTTCTTCGGAACCATGTCTGACGAGTGTAACGAGGAGTTGTGCAGAAATGAACTTGAGCAAGGATTGGTTATCACGAGTAAAAACTGAAAGTTGCTCTTAGGAAAAGAAAGGCTCTATACATTAGAAGCCAAAGCGCACATAAAGAAAAGCTCAACGCTTAATTAGTTTAATTTAGCGAAGAATTGGGGCAACAACGTAGTTGCCCATAATTCTCGTTAAATTTCGATTATTGCGTGAGTTTCTTCGTTAAACACCATTATCGTACAGTCTGTCAGCAGCATATCCATCACCCCATCGAAGTCTTTATCGTGCACATCAAGCGTTACTGATGTGTCGTCGATAGTTGTGTACTTGATGTTCTCCATGTCTAGCAATAGCGCCATGTTTGGGTTAACTTGCGAGATAACTGGGTGGAACACTACTTGCACTTTGCCGTAAGCTGTCACGATCTCTGTGATATCTACGCCGAACTTGTTTGCGACTGCGCCAGTTTTTAGCGTTGCTAGCACTTCGCTTGAGATGTTGTTCATGATGTTTGAGCCACAGAAAAGCACCTTATCGCCAGAAGCGTCAGCGTTAGCGACGTTGCCCATTACTGTGTTTAGTGCATCTAAGTTGAACTTTGTATCTAGCTTAATGCGGTTAGTTTTGATGAACGAAACTACGCCACCAGCAGTATATAGCGAGTTGCCGTCTTTATCGGCTGATTTGTTGCGTTCGCCGAAGATTAGCTGGCGCTCGATGATGCGCTTGTGTAGTTCCAACGTTTTCGCACGGCGTTCTTTGCGTTTGTCGCCGTCTGAGCCATAGCGTGGTGACTTCAACTCGTTACGTGTGAACTGGATCTTGTGTTTGAAGATTTGCGAGTAGTTGTAGTCTTCCTTTTTGTTGATTACAACGCCTTCTGGTGCGTTTGTGCCTTCTGCATATGCTGTTGATAAAAGCTGGATAGGCGATGCCTTTGTGATAGCTGTTGCAGGTGTAGCGCCGTAGCCACGAGTGACGGTGAACGCTGTGTCGCTAGTGATAGATGCTACGCGCATTTGTTCGCCTGTTGATGGCACGTTGATAAGGTCGCCCTCTTTGAGTGTAAGTGCGCCTGATGCAACTGTGATGCTAGTTGCTGAGTTTGTGAACGGGCTTGCTTGCAAGATGAACGTCGCCTTGATGTCGCTAACCCATTCGCACTTTTGGTTTTCTGTTGTGTCTACTTTGCCTTTGCCTTTAAGCATAGAGATAAGCGGGCTTGCGCCGTTTTTATACCATACTCTGTCGTTTAGTTTGACGCTGCGTTTCCTTAATGATTCTTGGTTAGATGTTGAATATGCACCTGTTTGCATGTTTATTCTCCTATGTGTTTGTTAGTAGCCGAAGAGCGATTTTGTATCGTCTTTTGCGTTGCCACCTGTGTTGCCTGCGCTAACAGTTGTTGGTGGTGTTGCTCGTTTTGATTGCTTCACTAATCTTTCGTGTGCTTGCCTGTGCAACGCGTGGAGTAGCGATGTGTCGCCGTTTTGTACGGCTTGGCGCATTTTCTCCACCATGCTTGCAGGGTACTCTTTCAATATTTCGGAAGCTAGTTTGTCGACTGCTTGGAAACTATCGCCGTATTCGCTCATTGCGTTGTGCAGTTCTTGTTGCATGGCGTGCGAGAACGAGTTTCGCTTTTGCTCTGCTTCGACGATGTCGGCAGTGAGCTTGCTTGCGATGGCGTTATAGTTTGGGTCGGTCGGTGCGATGTGTGGCATAGTTTGTGCCATGTGTTGTGTTGCTTTGTCGTGTGCCATTTTATAGGCTTGCACGTTTGGTTGCTGTGTGTTATGGGGTTGGCTTGGGCGGTTTTTCAGCTCGTTTGCTTCGGCTTGGCGCTTTTTAGTGTATGATGCTTGCATAGCCTTGTAAAACGGTTGCATTTCGCTAGGGATACGGCTAGTGTCGATAGCTTGCCAATCGAGTGCGCGCATTTCATCTGGTGTGTATGGCGCTTTCTTGTTGGCTGGTGCTGTAAAGCCTATGATGTCGTCATGCACGTCGGTTTCTGTGGGCTCTAGTTGTTCAATAGCGTCGATGCCGTCGTCGTTGATGAGCTGTTGCTCTTGTTGGGTGTTTTCTGATTGCTCAAGATTTGTTTCGGAGTTCATATTAACCTCGTTAAGTTTGTTTATGGTGTGCCCATAACAAAGCCACGATATATCAAGGTTATGTGATAAACGACCCTAGTTTTACCTAGTTTACTTACTTTTATCAATATGTTCTTAAGCGTCTGTTTTGCTTGAAATTTTATTCAAAAGCTATATAATGACTGTTGCAAAAAAAAATAACAAACTCATTGGAGATTTATATGAACAAATTCAACTGGTTAATAACACTTTTATTAACTACCATGTTATTCACGCTGACGTCATGCGGTGGCGATAGCGATAGCAGTAATGGTAATGGCACACCTGCACCTACACCTACACCTACACCAACACCTACACCTACATATCCAGCAAACTTTACACCTGTTGCCACAGCGGGTGAGCTTTTAGCTGTAGTTGAGAAGCTAAACAACGGTGAAGCGCTTGATGTAATATTAACACAAGATATCACTTTAACTGCACGCTCTGCTGCTAGCAACTGGACACCTATAAAAAACTTTAAAGGCACTTTCGATGGCGACAACCACACAATATCTGGCATAGTTATTGATGACCAAATTAGCGGTAGCATTGGCTTTTTTAGCCAAATAAACAGCGAAGGCTCAGTTAAAAACTTAAAACTGAAAGATATCACTGTAAAAGGTGATTACGAAGTCGGCGGTGTCGCTGGCTATAACAAAGGCATGGTTTCAAACGTAGCTGTCATTGGCGCATCAACAATTAACGGCTATAGCACTGTCGGCGGTGTTGTTGGCTATAACGGCGGCACAATCGTTGCAAGCTATAATAAAGGCGACATAAGTGGTCGTGATAGTGTCGGCGGTGTTGTTGGCTATAACGGCGGCACAATCGTGGCAAGCTATAATAAAGGCAACATAGAGGGCAATGAGTATGTCGGCGGTATTGCTGGTGAAAACTATAGCGATATATACTCTGTTTATAACACTGGCAATGTTGCAATCACTAGTAGCTCATCTGACATTGGTGGCATAGTTGGACATAATGCTGATACTCTTAACACTGCATACTATTTAAAAGATGCAACTGTGAATAATAGGCTATTTGCTGTTGGTAATGCTGCCGCTGATGACACAACTAAAAACATTGCACATGTTGGCGCTATTAGCGAGCTAAATAATGATGACAAAATTAACTCATTAAACACAGGCATAGAAACATTTGAAACTACTTTTGACTATGATGCTGGCGCAATCTTTGAAATAGGTACAGGCACAGATACACCTACACTAAAAATTGAGCCTATTGAGTTAAAAGGTATCACACTCACAAGCGGTACAAACAAAACTGTTCAATATGGCACTATATATTTAACTACAACTATTAGCCCTGTCAACGCGTCTGTGGCAAGTATTACATATTCATCTGATAATGAGGGTGTTGCAACTGTTGATAACGATGGCGTTGTTACAGCACATGCAGAAGGCTCAGCTACAATCACAGCAACTATTGGCAACATAACAAGTGATGGATTTACAATTACGGTTGAATCGAACGAAGTAGCTGGATACGAAATCATTGATGCAGACAACTGGGAAATTTTTGCTGAAAACGGCTTAGAAGCGTTCAGATATGCAGTAAACAATAATCCTTACTTAAACGCAAAACTAACTGATAATATCGCATTGACTGCACCAACTCAGCCTGCTACTAGCAACTGGACACCTATACAAGATTATTATGGCACTTTCGATGGTGATAACCACACAATATCTGGCATAATTATTGATGACCAAAGTAGCAATGGAGCAGGCTTTATTGGCTCCAACTATGGCATAGTTAAAAACTTAAAGCTAAATAATATCACAGTAAAAGGTTATGATAATGTCGGCGGTGTCGCTGGCTATAACAAAGGCATGGTTTCAAACGTAGCCGTCATTGGCACATCATCAAATATTAATAACAATGGCTATTCTCCTGTCGGCGGTATTGTTGGCTATAATCAAGGCACAATCATTGCTAGCTATAATGAAGCACAAGTTACTGGCACTAGAGATGATGTCGGCGGTATTGCTGGCTATAACAATAATGGCGCAATTGTTGCTAGCTATAATACAGGCGATATAAGTGGTCGTGACAATGTCGGTGGTATTGTTGGTAATAATAATACTAATAGCAACGTATACTCTGTTTATAACATAGGTAATGTTACAAGCAATAATGCCTCTAGCTATATCGGTGGCATTATCGGCGTTAATTACTACAGTCTTCACACTGCATACTATTTAAAAGATGCAACTGTGAATAATGGGCTAAATGCTGTTGGTCATAGTGGCCCTAATGCAACGAGCACAGATGCTGAACCTGTTAGCCTTATTAGCGAGCTAGATAACAAAGTCAACTCATTAAACACAGGCATAGAAGCGTTTGAAACTACTTTTGACTATGACGCTGGCGCAATCTTTGAAATAGGCACAGATACACCTACACTGAAAATTGAGCCGATTGTTTTAGAAGGTATTACACTCACAAGCGTTACAGACAAAACTGTTCAATATGGCAAAATATATTTAACTACAACTATTAGCCCTATCAACGCACCTATAACAATCGTTACATATTCATCTGATAATGAGGATGTTGCAACTGTTGATAACGATGGCATTATTACAGCACATGCAGAAGGCACAGCTACAATCACAGTAACTATTGGCAACATAACAAGTGATGGATTTACAATTACGGTTGAATCAAACGAAGTAGCTGGATATAAAATCATTGATGGAAACAACTGGGAAATTTTTAAAGAAAACGGCTTAGAAGCGTTCAGATATGAAGTAAACAATTATAACCGTTACTTAAACGCAAAACTAACTAATAACATCACGCTTAGTAAGGATTGGACACCGATAAGTGACTACAGTGGCATTTTCGATGGTGATAACAAAACTATAACAGGCGTAAACATTGATATGGAAAGCAGTGATTATGTGGGCTTTATTGACAGAAATTATGGCACAGTTAAAAACTTAAAACTGAAAGATATCACAGTAAAAGGTGATGAGTATGTCGGCGGTGTCGTTGGCTATAACTATGAAATAATTGAAAATGTAGCAGTCATTGGCACATCAACAATTAATGGCAATAACACTGTCGGCGGTATTGCCGGCAATATCGGTAGCAATAGCAAAATTATTGCTAGCTATAATGAAGCACAAGTTACTGGCACTAGAGATGATGTCGGCGGTATTGCTGGACGTAGCAATGGCCCAGTCGTTGCAAGCTATAATAAAGGCAACATAAGTGGAAGTAGTAACGTCGGCGGTATTGTTGGCGTCAATAATAATGATATATACTCAGTCTATAACACAGGTAATGTTACAAGCACTACAGGAAGCAGTAACATAGGTGGCATAATTGGTAATCTCCATTCATCTAGCACTCTTACCACTGCATACTATTTAAAAGTTGTTGGCGGTGTGAATGGTGGGCTATTTGCTGTTGGTGCTGGTAGTGGTAGTGGTGTTGATGACACACAATTTATAGATGTTGCAAGCGTTAGCCTTATTAGCGAGTTAGATAGTGGTAAAATTGACATACTAAACAACGCTTTAACTGGCACAGTTGGCGCAGATTACATGTTCGTTGACGGCGATGCTACAAATCCACCAACTGTTGTAAAAAAACCATAACAACAAACACTTAAAACAATCGGGGCAACTGTAAAAGGTTGCCCTTTTTTTATGTTAGTCTGTTTTACTTGAAGTTTTATTCAAAAGGACATATAATAACTGTTGCAAAAAAAAATAACAAACTCATTGGAGATTTATATGAACAAATTCAAC
>CAYJDR010000073.1:0-6645 GCA_964368965.1 uncultured Deferribacteraceae bacterium | reverse complement strand
ATAAAGCAAAGCTGGAATCTTTAGATAATTATGGCATTGTGGGCATAAGTGAAGCTACGGCCTCGTTGCGTCAGAGTATGCTTAAAGCGGCTCAGCATGAAGCCATTTGTTTGATTTTAGGCGAGACGGGAACAGGAAAAAGTCTCACAGCCAAGCGTATACATGAAATGAGTGCACGTAAAGAAGGACCTTTTGTGGCACTGAACTGTGGTGGTATTCCTGCGCAATTGGTAGAATCCGAACTTTTTGGTTATGAGCGTGGTGCTTTTACTGGTGCATTGCGTGATGGCAAAAAGGGCGTTTTTGAAATGGCCGAAGGCGGTACACTCTTTTTAGATGAAGTTGGTGAATTACCCTTGGCCATGCAAGCCACGCTCTTGCATGTGCTTGATGATGCAACTTTTCGTCGCGTGGGGGGGACAAAATCTTTAAAGAGTGATGTACGCATTATAGCTGCCACCAATAAAGATCTTGAAACCATGGTGATGCAAGGTACTTTTCGTCAAGATTTATTTTATCGTTTGCGTGTATTGCCCATCGAAATTCTTGCTTTGCGACAAAGACCAGAAGATGTTCCTGAGCTTATTTATCATTTCTTACATGTGATGGAAGGTGTGGAAAGCAAGAGAAGTTTTGCTCCCACAGTTCTTTCCACATTAACGGGATATTCTTGGCCGGGAAATATTAGAGAGTTGCGAGCTCTTGTGCAATATCTTCATACCATGTGTGATAGTAATGTGTTTCGTATGGAAGATCTCCCTTCTTACTTATTGGAAGACTTGCCCACAGATACGCTTCCTACGTACACCATGAATATTAGTTTGAAAGAAGCGGTGGAGCACTTGGAAAAAAACCTCATAGGAACAGCACTTCAAGAATACGGTAGCACTTATAAAGCAGCAAAAAGGCTAAAAGTGAGTCAGTCTACCATAGTGCGCAAGGCTCAAAAATACCGTATTGATATAAGTTCCATTGCCCATGATTCTGTATAGAATGTGATTTTAAGAACATATACTTAAAATAGATATAACGATTTTTGATTTTAGAAGTAGTAAAGCCCCTCCTGCATGCAAGAGGGGCTTTACTATGTCTAGGGGTGCTTGCCTTTTATGGCAAGGAGATGCTTATTTTTTTGCTGTGCGGTATCTTACATAATCAGTAAGATCAGACTCACCTAAGATGAGATAGGCACGATCTTCTGTGGGGAATCTGCGCATGTCGTTGTAGCGAGCCATGTAGAAGATGGCGCCAAGTACAACCCATACCAACAAGGCGTAGGCAGATTCTTTGCCGATAACTGCAGGAGAGAAGGGCAAAGTAAGTAGGCCCAAGCACAAGATGGCGCTTAAGCAGCCCAATATGGAGCAACGAATCATCCATGGGCTTTCGGTGTTATCGCGAGAAAGAATTTTATACGCTGCCCAAGAGGCGAAAAGGTAAGCGATGATGGTGCCGATGGCGGACATGCTTACAACCCAGTCAAGAACTTCACGACCGAAGAAGGGAGCAATAAGTACGAATACCAAGGTAAAGACAAGAGCATTCTTAGGAGTCTTGTGCTTTTCGTCAATTTTTGCAAACCATGTGGGTAAGATGTGAGCGCGGCCCATGCTGAAGAGTAAACGGGAGCTGGCCACATAGAAGCCATTAATACCGGTGAGAATACCAGCCACAACAGCCATGGCTAAGAAAAGTGTACCGAAAGAACCGAGGGCAAGGTCTGCCACATAACCGGTGTGCCAAGGAGTATCAAGCTTAATGAGTTCAGGGTAGGGGATAACGATACCCACTGCCACTGTAACCAGTGCGTATACGACGATACCGCAGGTGATGGCTAGTAACATAAGCTTGATGGCTTTTTCTGCAGAGAAGTTGAATTCTTCTGCAGCTTGCGGGATGGTGTCAAAGCCCACATAAAGCCATGGAGCCACGGCTACCACTGCGGCGATGCTAGCAAAAACACTGCGGTTTTCAGCAAAAAGTGGGTTTAAATTGCTGATGGTGGCTGTTTCTGCTGTGAAGGTGCCAATGGTAAGAGCTGCTACACCCACGGCAAGAATAACGGCAAGAGCCACTTGAATTTTGCTGATGATGTCGGCACCAATTATATTAAGTATGCCGAAGACAATAAGTACAGCTTCAAGGAAGAGGAGTTCGCCAAGATATACGTCCCAGTTGGCAATAACGTATAAGTGACCAAAGTTAAGAATTCCGGGAATAAGAAAACGTGTGAGGAGAACCAGAGCAGTGGCATTTAAGGCTATGATGGAAAGATAACCCAAAACCATGGCCCAGCCGCAAATAAAGGATGCGGTGGAACCAAAGGCTGCATAAGCATACGCGAATGCTCCGCCGGCCACGGGGTATTTTCCAACAATTTTACCATAGCTTACAGCTACAAACATAAGTAAAATTCCGCCAAGTGCAAAACCTATACACGAAGCTAAAGGGCCAGATTGTGGGAGAAAACGTAAGCTTGGCATAACAAAAGCCCCCCAGCCAATGATGGACCCGAATGCAAGGGCCCATGTGGCAAGGGGGGACATGGTTTTACTTAGGTTGGCTCTCTGTTCACTACACGTTGTGCTCATGGGGACAAACTCCTAAATCAAATGTTGAGGTTATGATACTACCATGCAATCATGGCATAAATAACGATGGTGTTGGTTATAGGTTTAGTTATTTGTATAAAATGTTTCCGAGCATTGTATTCTTTCAAATACCGTATGGGCATAAGCAAGAGACATACCAAAAGCTGACTAATATAAATGTAGAGATGGCGTGGCTTTGTTATTTTTGTAACAACATACTCAAAATGTAAGAAAAAAAAATGCATAGAAGAATAGGATTTTGTGTTTTTTCTGATTGAAAAGGAGAGAGTGAGAAAAGGCGATGCAGCTCTTTTTAAGAAAAGCGATGCAAAATTGCATTGGGAGTTGCTTTTGTGTATGTTAGTTCTGGGCTGAGAGAAGAAAGTAGTAATGCATTTCTGCATTGTTTAATTAAGAATGATTCTGGTTTATGTCATATCTTTTTGATATGTTGTGTTAAATTGTTTGTGCACTCGTTCTGAATAAATGATGCAAAAATGGTTTGATTGATAGTTTTTTATTTTTTGATTAATAAGTTTTTATAGTTAAAGGATTTATTGAAAAAGTTTAAGTAGTCCTTTAACTCTATTTGTTTTTTTACTATGAAACGTTATATTGTTAATGATGTGAAGTGGATATTTATTTTTTCATCAAGGGCGCATTGCAAGAGTGTGTCCATCAGGCTCACGGCGTCAATTTCTACGGGGCTGGTATTTTTTCCACTGACTATGAGGGATAAGCTTTCCTTCACGCGCATAAAATGAGCTTCTTGTACATGGTTGCAATGCAAACGATCCATATTTTCAGCCAATGCTAAAAAAATTGGAAAAAATTGTAGATGCCGACGCAATCCGGTACCTTTTGGAATGGGGCTACATGGCTTCTTGCTTGGCTTTAAGTTATGCATTTGAACAAGTGTGGCCATGAATTCAATTTCGTCTTCTGTAAAGCCAAGCAATTCTGATTTATTGATGATATAGGCGCCGTGCGTGGCATGTTTGGCGTAAGCAATAAAAATACCAATATCATGTAATATGGCAGCATAATATAAAAGTTCGCGAGCTTGATGGTCAAGGCGTATGATTCCCACATCCACGGCGGAATCGTGAATTTGCAACGCGAGCTTTGCCACATGATTAGCATGATGTGTTTCATATTGGCAGCGCTTAGCCAGCTGGAGAACACTTTTTTCACGTACAGAAGTTCCTGTAATTTCAGCGTGTATAGAATGCCGCTGCAGATAATCCATGAGGATACCGTCTTGTAGATTACGATTACTCACGGTGATATTTTCGAAATTAAAATCTTCCATGAGTGTTAACAAGATGGCCGTACCTGCCACAAGCACTTCGGCACGTTTGGCATTGACACCAGGTAGCTTGCGTCTTTCTTCTGCAGTAAGATTGCAAATATGCTTTGCTGCAAGACGAAGCCCTTCTAAGGTAAGCGTGTTTTGATCTGAAGCAGGAGAACAGCCGTATTGCAAGCGATGTCCGATATTTTGTAAAGCAAGGGCTGTGCCCGAACTTCCTACCAATTCGCTTAAGGTTAAGTTTTGCAGTCTCCCTGTGGTGTGACTAGCCTTGCCACGTATAAAAGCACACATATTTGCAAAGATATGCTTTGGCACTCTGTTTGGAAATTCATTTAAAAAATGATTGGTAAGTCGAACACACCCTAGTTTAAGGGAGTCAAGGCATTCTGTACCTTGAGAGTTGGCCACTGCCACCTCGGTACTACCGCCACCAATGTCTATATACACTCTCAAACCAAGACTTGAAGGGATGCCGCTGGAAACCCCAAGACATATGAGCCTTGCTTCTTCGTGTCCAGAAATTACTTGTAATTCTAGGCCGGTTTTTTCGCGCACTCTTTGTAAAAATTCTGTGGCGTTTTCTGCATCACGCATGGCCGCCGTGGCCATGGGTAAAATTTCTGTAACACCGTATTTTTGGCACATCTCCATGAAAGAGCGCAACACAATGAGCGTGCGCTGCATGGCAGCTTCTTGAAGGCGTTTTTCTTCGAAGGCATTTTCGCCAAGGCGCACCATATGCTTCACCCTATTGATAATACTGTAAGCACCGTCAGGAGAAACTTGCACCAATAAAAGGCGTGCTGAGTTACTCCCAAGGTCAATAATGCCTATGATTTTAGAGCCGTCTTGTATGGAAATGGCGGCAGATGGCGTAGATGGAGACGTCAATGTGTTCATAATGCCTCAAAAGGTATACAGATACCTATTTAATTTTTGTGTAGCTACAAAGGATGTCTAGCTGAAATAGTTTACAAAAAAGCTCTTTTTTAACATATACTCTTTGTATTTCAGCCGAACAAGGTTTTGTGCATAGAAGTTCCAGATGTATATTTTCTTGTTGAAAACGCACTTTCACATCTTGCACAGCTCCTGTATGACTAAAGTCGAGGGCGTCGGCAAGACGAATGATGGCGGCAAGTATGAGCATGGCTTGTCGCTCTTTTTCGCTTAAATTAGCAAAGCGAGTTTGGGAGAGTTTGGGCTCAGCACGGCGATGATAACGCGCCACCAAGGCCACCAAGTGACGTACATCTTTTGGCACATCCACAGGAAGGGGGAGGTCAGCATCTATGTGTCCCTCACGAATCATGGCAGCAGACATTTTGTGGTGCGCTTGTTTGCCATGAAGCCATCCTATGTCATGGAGTTGCGCCCCCATATTTAAAATATGTTTCCATTTTTTAGACAGCTTATGTAAAGGGGCTAAACCTGTAAAGAGAGAGGTGGCTAAATGCGCCACTTGCGCCCCATGTTGTAATGATTCTAGTATAACAGGGGAAAATTGTACTGTGTCTTTTTTGCCCATGTGTTATTTACCTTCGCGTATGCGTAGCATTTCTTTTTGTGCATTGAAAGGAGTTTCGCTGCGCGCCACCTTACGGCGTAAATAGCTACCGTCTTCCTGTAAAACGTAAGCCTTAGCTGTATCATCAAGATGTGAAACAAGAATTTCATCGCAAAGTTGTTTGCGCAGGTCAGCATCCAGTACTGGCACCAATGTTTCAATGCGTCTGTCAAGATTGCGCGGCATAAGATCTGCGCTTCCTATATATATATTGGGGGTGCCACCATTGTGGAAATAGTAAATTCTTGGGTGTTCCAAAAAGCGTCCCACCAAGGAAGTGACTTCAATATTCTCGCTAATACCAGGAATATTCGGACGTAAGCAACAAACTCCACGCACTTGCATGCGTATTTTTACTCCAGACATGGAGGCGCGGTATAAAGCTTGAATGCAGTCTTTATCGGCCACCTGATTGCATTTGATATAAATTTTACCATCGCCGTGCTTTTTGTGACGCTGTATTTCTGCTTCAATGGCTAAAAGCAAATTACGTCGCATGCTGTTGGGAGAAACCAGTAGATGCCGATAACTATCTTGTTCGGCATAACCAGTAATGGTGTTGAAGATATCGCTTACATCGGCACAAATTTCAGAATGCGCTGTGAAAAGAGCCAAGTCGGTATAGATTTTAGCAGTGGAAGGATTGTAGTTACCGGTGCCTATGTGCACATAGCGGCGTACCCCTTGGGGTTCACGACGGATAACTAGGCAAAGCTTGGCGTGAATTTTCATGCCGGGCATGCCGTAAACCACGTGTACACCGGCTTTTTCCATTTCTTCAGCCCATGTGATGTTGCGTTCTTCATCAAAACGAGCCTTAAGCTCCACCACAGCGGTGACTTGCTTGCCCATAAGACGTGCTTGAATGAGTGCGTCCACAATGGGAGATGAATTACCGGCGCGGTAAAGGGTTTGCTTAATGGCCACTACGCCAGGATCAATACTGGCTCTGCGTATAAATTCCTGCACAGGCAGGAAACTATCATAAGGGTGATAGAGCAAAATATCTTTTTGCGCGATGGCATCAAAAATTTGCAAATCACTTTCATCGCGGCACACGGGATGAATGTATGGGGTTAGGCGTTCATCTTTTAAGCCTTGTTTATCAAGGCCGTAGAGTTCCATCATTTCAGAAAAAGCCATGGGGCCTTTGATGCGATACACTTGGAAAG
>CAYJDR010000072.1:0-6865 GCA_964368965.1 uncultured Deferribacteraceae bacterium | reverse complement strand
TTGCTAGCTTCGCTGGCACGGATCTACTAGTGGTGTTGCAAGGGCAGTTGATAGAATGGGTGCGAGAAAGGGTGGAATAAATGTTGACAAAATAAGCATGCTGATATAAATTATAAGTGTCGGGTGGCTAGTGACTAGCCCCTGATTATATCTATAATAGTTTATAAATAGTCATCTGCCGCACAGATGACTATTTATTTATGGTCTTTACTAGGCTTTTGATTGAAATCACAAGCAATATCAACAGTAAAATTTCTGCCATAAGCCACCTCCGAATGAAAGTAGCTAGTCATCAAGCGAACCCGACTCACATAGTCTATCAACCTTAATCAATATTGTCTATAATAATTATGGTTATCCAAAAATGAAACTCGGAACAAAACAAGAACTATTCACAATCAACATCGCAAAACTGATTTTGCACGCCGAAAGCCTAGGCTACAAAGCACGCATCAGGGAAGTGCAACGCACAAAACAACAACAAGAAATATACATCAAAGAGGGCAAATCAAAAACAAGGAACTCGAAACACCTCGATAGCCTCGCCGCCGATATCTACTTCTTCAAAAACGGTAAACTATTGCTAGAAAAAGAAGACTTGCAAGAACTTGGCGACTATTGGGAAAACCTACAACAAGGCAACAGGTGGGGTGGAGGGTTTAAAAGTTTCGTCGACACCCCTCATTTTGAAGCCTAATTAATATATCTTTTTCTTTCATGCGTTGTTGTTTTCAAAATCTTTCAAACATGTACGTTCCTTTATGTACATTTACCTCAAGATTTTTCAAGCCGCCTAGCCTGAAAGAAAAATCTCATATTAATATTAATAATACTACGTTGTTGTTTTCGCTTGCTCCCTCCGTCACATACCGCCTGAAAGTATGCTCCATCGTGGCTCGCTTGTCCGCCTAGTATTAGCATCATTTATGCTTCAAAATATACAATCTTATCTAAATAATGCTACTACGTTGTTGTTTTCGCTTGCTCCCTCCGTCAATGTTTGAAGTAGCACACCGAAAGCAAAGATTGTATATCCTGAATATACAACTAGGCAAGTTAATCTGGTTATGTTAATAATTTTAGGTTGGGTACGTTAGACGGTTAGCCTCACAAACTTTTGAATTTAAAATATTAAACAGAAAGTAGGTGATGCTTTATGGTACAACAAGATATTATATTTATAAATCTTATAATAGTTGCCATAGTAGGCATACTACAAATCATAAAAAAATAACCGCCTACGTCAATAGGCGGAAATTTCTGCATATTTATGCAAAATAAACCAATCATTGGGGCTTGCTGTTTAGCCGCCCAACACTTATACAGTATATTCAAGATACGTTATTGTCAAGTGATTTTAAATCCCCTGTCCCCTTTCTAAATTATTTATATCGCCTTCAGCACACTCTCGGAAAATGTAGCGTCAATCTTAATTATCTCGGAATACATCTCTTTCGGCAATTTCAGCACAAAGCAATCTGTCACAGCGACTGCCGTTTTCACATATCCACTTTTTGAAGTGATAGCAGCCGTGCCAAATATCGCACCAACTGATAACGTATCGCTGAAAAGCGCATTATTATTCGTCTGCTCAACATGCCCCTTACGCAATATGTAAAAATAATCTGCCGCAGCACCAATCTTTATAATCGTATCGCCAGCCCTGTAATGTACGCCATAATCATGGTCAGCCTGTAACTCTTTACCAAACAAAAACTTTTCAATAAAATTTGCATCGCCCTTCATAACACGTGTGTAAAACATCGCAAGCTCTAACTCTACAGAATATTGAAGCACATAAACAAGTTGCGCACATAAATATAATAACGCACACGTCATATTCACCCAAAATAGCGCCACAAGCAAACCACTTATCACACCATATACCAAGTAGTATTGCCCAAGCTGCACAACACCCTTCAACACCGACTGCATAGCAATAGCCGACAACGTAAACAACACAGCACCAACAACTGCATAGCGTGGCTTTATCTTCACCGTTGGCAGATATTTATATAATAGGAAAGCCATAGCAAACACAAACAACACAAGCGTAACATTACTTGAACTAGAGAGCAAATTGCCAGTCGATAAATATGGGATATCAAGCTTAGCAAGTATCGTATCTAAGTTGCGAAGCACGAAGCCAGCCGTGATAAAAACAATGCAAGCTACGATGATAATCGGCACAGCAGTCAATGAAATCAAGTTGTTCATGATGAAATTTCGTTTTGAAACAGTGTTAAATATTACATTAAATGACATGTTCACACTTTTAAAAACTGAGCGAGAACTCCACAATAACGCAACACCACCTATCAAACCCGCAACCGACTTCACAGTGCCATCAAAAAGCCCGACAGTCTTGAAAGAATCCTTATTAATATTAGGTAAAATAGGACTCAACAACTGAAAAAACGTATCCGAAATATTCGCATAGCCTGAAAATATCGTATCGACAATAATTATGAAAAACATCGCAAGCGGTATTATAGAAAAGAGGAAATAGAACGAACTACTCGCTGCATAATAACTAACACCCCTACTTCCAAAAATTGACAATGACAAATATATCTTACGTATAACCGACCAAAAAGCCCCACTAATACTCATTTGCATAACTATCTCCACTTGATGTTATATACATTTTACCATATTTCACCACTACTTCAACTAAAAAATGACACATATAAGTGTTGCGAAAAATATAACAATAATAAAAATTGTTATAAAAACACATTGGCTAATTTTTAAATATTTTGAACACAATTTTTATAATTTTTTAATGTAAAAAAATACATTGACAGACGTTAAGAAATGAGTTTATCATGTTCAAGTCAGCTTAGGATATCTTATATATTATAGTATTTATGGCTGATTTGTATTCTTTTTATTTCATTTAAAATTTATTTCAAAAAAATGGGGGATAAGCCTATGCAATCTAAAATTGCTCAGTTGAGGGAAATGAACGCTAAAGCCGAACTTGGTGGTGGCGTCGCTAGAATTGAAAAGCAACATCAAGCAGGTAAACTTACTGCTAGAGAGCGTATTGACGCGTTACTAGATAAAGGTACTTTTATGGAGTTTGATAAGTTTGTAGTGCACAGATGTACAAACTTCGGCATAGATAAGCAACAATTCTTAGGTGATGGCGTTGTGACAGGTACTGGCTTAATCAATGGCCGTACGGTATTCGTTTTCGCTCAAGATTTCACAGTTTTCGGTGGCTCACTATCTAAAACTTATGCAGACAAAATCTGTAAAGTTATGGACATGGCTGTTAAAGTTGGCGCACCTGTTATCGGCTTGAACGACTCAGGCGGTGCGAGAATTCAAGAGGGCGTGCAATCGCTTGCGGGCTATGCTGATATCTTCTTGCGCAACACGTTGTCATCAGGCGTTATTCCACAAATCAGTGCTATCCTTGGGCCTTGTGCTGGTGGTGCTGTTTATTCTCCAGCGTTGACTGACTTCATCTTCATGGCTAAAGACACGAGCTACATGTTCATCACTGGCCCTGAGGTTATCAAAACAGTTACTAACGAAGACGTTACTAAAGAAGAGCTTGGCGGTTCTTCAGCACATAACGAAAAATCAGGCGTTGCTCACTTCGCTACAGAAAACGACGTTGACTGTATCGTAAAAATCCGTGAGTTAATGTCTTACTTACCACAAAACAATATGGAAGAGCCACCATTCAAAGCGACTACTGACGACGCTAACAGAATGGAAGAAGCGCTTGAAACTATAGTTCCTGCAAACCCTAACATGCCTTATGACATGTCTGAGGTTATCAAGAAAGTGGCTGACGATGGCAACTTTTTTGAAGTGCAAGAAGACTTTGCGAAAAACATCATCATCGGCTTTATCCGTCTAAACGGTAAATCTATCGGTGTTGTTGCGAACCAACCACAAATCTTAGCTGGTGCATTAGATATCGACGCATCTGTTAAAGCTGGCCGTTTCGTTCGTTTTTGCGATGCTTTCAACATACCTATCCTTACGCTTGTTGACGTTCCAGGCTTTATGCCAGGCGTATCGCAAGAATATGGCGGTATCATCAGGCACGGTGCAAAACTGCTTTACGCTTATTGCGAAGCGACTGTACCGAAAGTTACATTAATCACTCGTAAAGCTTACGGTGGCGCATATGACGTTATGAGCTCTAAGCACATCCGTGGCGACATCAACTACGCTTACCCAACTGCTGAAATCGCTGTTATGGGCCCTGAAGGCGCAGTGAAAATCCTTGGCCGTAAAGAAATTACAGAAGCAGCAGACCCAGCAGCTAAAGAAAAAGAGCTAACTGACAACTATAGAGAAGCGTTTGCAAACCCATACAGAGCGGCAGAACTTGGCTATATCGACGAAATCATCGAGCCAGCTGTTACTAGGGCGAAACTTATCCGCGCATTTGAAATGCTTGCAAACAAAAACGTATCTAACTTGCCACGTAAACACGGCAACATACCTTTATAGGCGGTGATGAATATGAGCGAAAAGAAAATTACTAAAGTTCTCGCTGCTAACCGTGGTGAGATTGCTATCAGGATATTCCGTGCGGCAAGAATGTTGCACCTTGAAACAGTTGCTGTATATACTCATTGTGACAGGAAAGCACCACACGTTAGATATGCTAACGAGGCTTACTGCATCTCAGATGACGATAACGATACATCATACTTAAAGCCTGAAAAAATCATCGAAATAGCGAAAGCTACAGGCGCTGCTATCCACCCTGGATATGGCTTCTTGGCTGAAAATGCTGACTTCGTTGACGCGTGCGAAAAAGCTGGCGTTGTGTTCATCGGGCCATCTTCTGATGCTATACGCAACATGGGCTCTAAAACTGGCGCAAGGAAACTTATGAGCGATGCTGGCGTGCCTATCGTTCCAGGTACTAAAGAGCCTATCCAAAGCATACCAGAGCTTTTAGAAACTGCTAAAAACATCGGCATGCCTGTTATGCTTAAAGCCGTTGCTGGCGGTGGCGGTAAAGGTATGAGGCTTGTTTTTGAAGAAAAAGACCTTGAGGAAATGTTCCTTATGGCACAATCTGAGGCTGAGCGTTCGTTCGGTTGCGGTGATGTTTATATCGAAAAATATATCGAAAACCCTCACCACGTCGAAGTACAAGTTTTAGCTGATAAACACGGAAACGTGCTACACTTATACGAGCGTGAATGTTCTATCCAACGTCGTCACCAAAAAGTTATCGAGGAAGCACCATCTCCTTACGTTTGCGAAGAAACTCGCAAAAAAATGCTTGAAGTGAGCGTTGAAGCTTGCCGCAAAATCGGCTACTACTCAGCAGGAACTATGGAGTATATGGTTGACAAACACCAAAACTTCTACTTCCTAGAGATGAACACTCGTCTGCAAGTTGAGCACCCTGTTACAGAGATGATCACAGGCGTTGACATCGTGCGTGATATGATATCTATCGCTGCTGGCGAGCCACTTTCTTACAAACAAGAAGAAGTGGAATGCCGTGGACACGCTATCGAGTGCCGTATTTATGCGGAAGACCCTGAAAATAACTTCATGCCATCTCCAGGCTTGATCACGGTACACGAACCACCAACAGGTAGAAACGTGCGTATCGACCAAGCAGCTCACGAAGGCTATGAAGTGCCTATTTACTATGACCCGATGATATCAAAACTATCAACATGGGGCAGAACTAGAGAGCGTTGCATCACTAACATGGAGCGTTCACTTGAAGAGTACAAAATATTAGGCATCAAAACGACTATCCCGTTCCACCAACGCGTTATGAAAAACGAAACGTTCCTAAGTGGCAACTACGATACTACGTTCATTGATACTAAATTTGATAGCGAAGACTCAAAACGTAAAAGCGAACTTGACCCAACAGTAAGCATCGTTGCAGCATCTCTCATGCAATACCTAAGAGAACAAGAAGCAGCAGCGAAGGCAACAACTGTGCCAAGCGTGGGCGAATCCCTATGGAAACACTACGGCAAACTACAAAAAATCGCTAACAGATTTTAATCAAGGGGTGCATAATGAAAAGATTAGCAGCAGCTGCTAAGTACTACGCTATAGCAGAAGGTAAAGAAAACGAATACGAAGTTCAAATTAAAGAAACTTCAGGACAAGAATTTAAAATAGATATCGACGGCAAAGAAATGATAGTCGACTTCGTGAAAACAGGACACAACCTATTCTCACTTATCATCGATAACAAATCTTACGAAATTGATATACACATCGAAGATAGCAAATACGACGTACTCGTAAATGGCGACCACTACAGCGTGGAAGTTTTAGACGAGTTGAAGAAAATGCTACGTGATAGAGTACAACGCGGGCTACAAGGCAAGCAGATCATGCTTACACCTATGCCAGGCGTCGTGACAAAAGTTATGGTTGAAGCAGGACAAGAAGTGGAAGAAGGACAACCACTACTAATCCTAGTCGCTATGAAAATGGAAAACCAAATCAAAGCTCCGAAATCAGGGGTTGTGCAAGAGGTTTATGTGAGAGAAAACCAAACCGTGTCGATTGGCGACAAGATGATAGTTATTGAATAGCTAAAGCTATTCAATAACTTAGCTAACAGCGAAGCACCACTTCGCTGTTGCTTTCTGCCGACTAAATGCGGACATGATTATAAAAAAACTTTATGTCACTTGGTTTTTTTATCACGTCCTACAACAAGCCAATTACTGCGGTGTTCTGCTTCGCACCCCTCTATCATGTACGTTCAATGTACACTCAATTCGGGGTTTGTCGCACGCCTAGCAGTAGCATAAAATATTTCTTAAATTACGAGTTGGCAAGGCTTTTGCGGTATTGTTTATAAACTCATCGCAAATGAGCTGGCGAGGTTATCGTTCAG
>CAYJDR010000071.1:0-6872 GCA_964368965.1 uncultured Deferribacteraceae bacterium | reverse complement strand
CGTTAATCGAGCATTCGATTTTTATATTGCAGAAAATCCCATACTTCACGTATGGGATTTTTTTTGTATAGATGCTGAACTATTTTTTAATTAGTCACTCATATTGCATGTGTATGCGATAAATTTCTTATTTTTAAAATAATACTTGATTAATATTTTAATTGCATATACAAATATAAGTTGGGATAAAATTAAATTATAGTGAGGCCAAAATGAGATTTACAGTTAGGGTAAAATTATACCTTGTTGCTGGGTTGTTATTAGGTATAACAGCATTCAGTTCGATAGCATCATACTATTTTTCTACAGTATCACAAAAGAATACTGAGCAAATGCAATCAATATACATGCCTGCTCTTTTAAATATTAACGATATAGAGTACGATATCGCAGCGCTACACCAAGCGATCACAAACTATCTAAACTTACCTATACCTGAGCGTATTAAAAGCGTTGAAGAAGCTCAAACTAAATTGAACGATAATATGGCAAAATTAGTTGCATTGTATGATAGTTTTGGTCTCACATATAAATCAATAATCGCTGATGAACTACCTAAGTTTAATGAAGATGTTATGGGGTTAGTGTCGGCTGCTGGAAAAATTATTTCTATCAATGAGCAGGTAAATATTGTTCATGATGAGTTTAAAGCTGAAGTCTCAAACGCTATTGTCTCTTTAGTGAAAATTTCAGAATATGAAACAAAGAAAACATCTGATATAGATACTAAGCTGCTGCAAATTTCAACTGATTTTATGAAGTATCTATTCGATGCTACAAGTATTATTGCTGAAGCGCATTTCAATATTGATCCACAACCGTTTGAGGATATGGCATCTGATACAACTGCGCTAGACTCACTTCAATATATAATGAACGAAACACCACAAGCTTATGAGTCATACAGGAACGAAATAAACACAAACTATTATGCTGCTGAAAATGCATTAATTCAACTTGCAGGCGATATCGCATTGCTTGAACAAGCACTCGCAAACTACGATGAAAAAGTTGCAACAACTAACGTATCAATCGCAAAATTTGTTGACTATATTGTTAACGGTACAACAAAAAATATGACTGATAACGTTGCAATAAATGAATTTACAACTAACTTTATGATGATGGTTGGTGTGATAGTAATCTTGATTGCATTTATATCTATGTATGTATTGAGGGTTGGGATTTTACGCCCACTTGCGAACTTTGTTGACTTGACTAGAGAGTTAACGAGCGGTGACGGCGACTTAACAAGAACATTAGTGATAAACTCTAATGACGAGTTCAAAGATTTAGCCCATAATGTAAACATGTTTACTGAAAACGTTAGAGAGATAATAAGCGAAGTGAAAGTATCTTCTGATGAAGTCGCAAGTGGCAATAACGAACTTGCAGCAACGATGGAAGAACTTGTGCAAACATTTGAATCTCAAATGCAGCAAATATCTGTAGTGCTTGAAAATATTGATGAAATCTCAAACATTTCAAAAGTGTCTGCTGATGAACTTGATGCAACAACAACGGTTCTTTCTAGCACGACTGATGCGACACATGCTGGCTCAAACCAACTTGGCTTCGTTAAGACATCTATCTTGGAAATCAACAAGCAAACAGATCAGCTACAAGTTACAATTAATAGCTTAAACGCAAGCTCAAACCAAATTGGAGATATCTTAAGCGTTATCAACGATATCGCAGACCAAACAAACTTGCTAGCGTTAAACGCCGCTATCGAGGCAGCACGTGCTGGTGAGGCTGGTAGAGGGTTTGCCGTAGTTGCTGATGAGGTACGTAAACTAGCAGAACGCACACAAAAAGCTACAGGTGAGATTGAAACAATCATCACAGCATTACAAAATGAGTCGGCGACAGCATCAAAAGAAATGTCTGTAGCTGGTGAAACAGTTATAAAAGGTGTGAACGACATTGAAGAAACTGCAAACGGGTTTGAAACAGTTGTTCATAGCGTTGAAGAAATCAACACAACTATCGGCAACGTGTCTGACTCTGTTCACAAGCAGTCGATAGCAATCGGCAGTGTTGTTGATACTACCCAAATTTTTGCATCTGGGTTAGAGCAAAGCACAACTGCTGTTGCAGAAGTGAACACAACTATCGCCCACTTACAGCAACGTGTGGAGCAACTAAAGATATTAGTTAGTCGATTTAAAATCTAATATACTTTCTTAATTATATAATTAACCTGCCTTTATGGCAGGTTTTTTTATGACTTTTGTTAAAATAACAATATGTTTTGTTTTTGACTTTGGTTAAAACTTTAATAGATAAAAATAAATTTAATAATAAGTAAAATAAAATTGACGTGTTGTTGAATATTTGCCTAAATTGGTATGAAGCAAAAAATACTGAGGTAAAAATATGAGATTAACTGTCAAATTTAAGCTGTATTTAGTGACTATTTTATTACTATCGTTAGTAGCTGTTAGTGTTGTTGCATCTTACTACTTTTCTAATGTGTCGCAAAAGAACACTGAACTAATGCAATCAAATTATATTCCTGCTTTAGTTAAGATAATGGATATTGAGCATGATATTATATACCTTGAGAGTGCAATCACTAGCTATCTAAACATACCTGACCAAAAACATGCAGACACTGTTGCAGATGCTCAAAACCAGTTGCATGGCAAGATGGATGAATTACTCGCACTATATGAGAGCTTCGGCGCAGATTATAACTCTGTAATTAGCGATAAGTTGCCTGAATTTAATGACCAAGTTATAAAATTAATCGAATCGGCTTCACGTATAGTTGCAACGAAGCATGAAGTTGACGTTGATTATTCACTATTTAACAAAGAGGTATCTAATGCAGTTGTATCGCTAGTTGATATGACAAACTTTGAAATTACAAAAAGTGCTTATAATAATACACTTATTGGTGTTACTACGAATTTTACTAAGTATCTTTTTGATGCGACAGTTGTAATTATCGAAGCTCATGCAAATGTAGATCCAATGCCATTTGCACAATTAGCCGCAGATACCACCGCATATGATTCGCTAGAGTATATTATGTCAAGCACCATAGCCGATTATAAGCAACATGTTGATGCTATTAACACAAACTATACTAGCGCAGATAACGCATTGGCAAGGTTGGCAGACGATATCACTGTTTTACAAAAGACACTGGAAGAGTATGATGTGATTGTTACTGAAACAAATGCCGCTATTTCTGAGTTTGTAGACTATATAGTCACACGTACTGAAAACTATATGGATAGTAATGTTGAGATAAATGTATTTACATCAATGTTTATGTCAATTATTGGCATGCTAGCATTAATGATCGCCATAGCTTCTGTAATTATATTGAGAAGGGGTGTTACAACGCCATTAAATAATTTTGTTGAATTAACTGCTTCACTAACAAGTGGTGATGGCGATTTAACTAGAACATTAGATATCAAGTCAAACGATGAATTCGGTGAATTAGCATATAATATAAACATGTTTATTGAAAGCGTTAAGGAAATTATATCTGAGGTGAAAAACTGTTCAGATAGAGTGTCTGCTAGCAATAATGACCTAGTAAACACAATAGGCGAACTTGTGCGAACATTTAACGCCCAAACAGAGCAGCTATCAGTTGTGCTTGGTGATATCGAGGAGATTGCAGATATATCAAAATCGTCTTCAGAAGAACTTAACACAGCAATCGGCGTATTGTCTGAAACGACAGAGGCGACATATACAGGTTCAAGCCAATTAGATTTTGTGAAAACAAGCATATTAGACATAGATAAGCAAACTGATAAATTGCAAATAACTATCACAAGTTTAAATACAAGCTCTAACCAAATTGGTAGTATATTGAGCGTTATCAATGAGATAGCTGACCAAACAAACTTGCTAGCGTTAAACGCGGCAATCGAGGCTGCACGTGCTGGTGATGCTGGCAGAGGGTTTGCAGTTGTAGCAGATGAGGTGCGTAAACTCGCAGAGCGTACGCAAAAAGCGACAGGTGAAATTGAGATAATTATATCAGCCTTACAAAGTGAGTCTGCAACAGCTTCTAAAGAGATGGCACTAGCAGGCGAAACGGTGATAACAGGTGTAGAAAATATTGAACAAACTGCTACAGGGTTTGTAACCGTAGTGAAAAGTGTTGAGCAAATCAATTCAACAGTTGGCAATGTTTCAATGTCTGTGCAGCAGCAAACGAGGGCGATTGATAGCGTGGTTGACACAACGCAAGTTTTAGCCGCTGGGCTAGAGGAGAGCTCATCTGCTGTGGAGGAAGTAAGGAGTACAATTTCTCACCTACACCAATGTGTAGATATGCTAAAGATACGTGTTAGTAAATTTAAAGTGTAATATAAAAAATGGGGGCTTTTGCCCCCTTTGCAATTATCTAACTAACTTTAAGATGTCTTTAAATTCAGGTGCTTCTGATGAGCCTAAAAGGGCATATAGCACAGTTTCTGTAACAGTAACACTTGCGCCAGATTTCTGAGCCATGTCAAGCCCAGTTTCCCAGTTGAAGTCGTTGCGAGAGATGACAGCATCTGCAACTATGTAAACATTATAGCCTGCGTCCACTAAATCCATAGCTGTTAAAAGCACGCAAATATGTGCTTCCATACCTGTTAGGATAACGTTTTTAATGCCTTTATCTTGTAAGAATTTGCCAAACTCTGGACGTTTGCAGATAGAGAATTCGTTTTTCTCAATGCGTAACGCTGGTGAGAGTTCTTCTAGGTCGCTTATAGTGTTGCCGAGTCCTTTCGGGTTTTGTACAGTTTCAATAACTGGTACGCCCATAAGTTGAAGCGAAGCCGCAAGCACAGCCACGTTATTTACAACTGTTTCGAGCATTTCTTCATCCATAGCTCTAACGAGTTTTTCTTGCATATCAATAACGACAAGCGCTGTATCGTTTCTAGTGATTTTGTTCATAGTATACCTCATGATTTATTACACGTAATATAGTATAATAATAAAAAATATGCAACAACCGTATTATATCTTGATATATTCGTAACTCGTCTATAGAATAAATAATCAAATTTTAAAGGTGGCGCATGTCAAACGAAACTTTCCAACAAGATTTAGATAGCGAAAATAATTCGCAAAACTTAGTGTTTGTTATCCAATTGCTTATGAAAGATGAGTGTAAAAACCCTACACCAGCAGAGATGTTGCCAAGTTTGCAAAAACACATTGGCGATGTAGAGGCGCTAGGTGATACAAAAATATTTTCCGTCAACACATATAAATCGCCTATGCCGATACCACCGCAACTAATGGTTACGGATTGCACCGAGTTTGATAGAAATGTTATTGACGAATTTACAGTTACACAAATGTGGGATTGCCAGCAAGATAGAGAGCGTATTTTATCTGAATGCAAGTTCCAAGTAGTCGCTACTGATTTACTCGCTGCACAGCTAGACTATAAAGACCGTGCAAATATGGTTATGGATTATGCTCAAGCATTATTAGATATTTACCCGACATGCGAAGCTGTCTATTTTCCAAACTCTGGCAAAATGTTCACAGCTGACTATATTCGCAGCCATGATATACCACGTGATTTTAGGTTTATCTATCTTGCTGTAAATGTTCGCTTTTTCAATATAGAGGGCGCAAGCGATTTCCTAGTAGATACACTAGGTATGGAGACGCTATTCTTACCAGATTTGCAATACCACTTTCACGATGTCGACCCAAACTTTGTCGTCAACCACGCATATAACATGCTCACATATATTTATGATAAAGATAATCCGATAGAAAACGGAAATACTATTGACAGCATTGACGAAAACGGCGAAATGGATAAGGGAAACATGTGGGTATGCCACTATGAAAAATCACTCGTGCAACCAGAACGTGATGTTATAGACATCTTCATGAACGAAAACGCAGCAGGTGAAAGAAACTATGAAGATTAAGCAAGTTTTACTAACATTATCAATACTATTAGTGTCAGTGCATGCTTTTGCACAAGTGCCATTCATGCTTACTAAAGAGATGGGCGCAACGCAATATGTGCTAAAGGGTACAATAAATAAAAACTTGCCTATCACTATGTTTTTATACGATATGGATAATCTGCATGGGCATTATTATTATGATAAGTATCAAACAAATATAAAGCTAACAGCTGGCGAAAAAGGTGAACATTCATGGCTTGTTTACGAGTTTGCAGAAGATGCAAAATCATATAATCCGAAAGATTCATCAGCATATTTTAGGCTCACACCTAATGATAATAAATTCACAGGCACATGGAGCAACGGCAAGCGTAAGTTTGATGTCGCACTTGATGTTATGCATGAGTTGTCGGTTGAACGATACGTTTTTGACCAACCATTTTTCTATAAAGGTGAAAAAATTATTGTTGATTTTGCACAAGACCGTGTGCAAATTAATGGCGATAGTGAAGCTACTAAGAAAATCAATAAACAGCTTGACGATATCTATAAATCAAAAACAAATGATTTTATAGCGCTTTATGAAACTATGCAGTCGTGGATAGTTGAAGATGATTTCATTATGATTGGTTTTGGTGATCACCACATTTTTTCGCTTAACTATATGGACGATAAAATAATTTCAATGCAGTTTTGGTACTATGAGTTTACGGGTGGTGCTCATGGTAGTGGTGGCACATATGGCTACACATATTCACTTGAAACAGGTGATGTGATTACGCTTGATAGCATTATGAAAACAACTGATGATAAAGAGCTTTTAGCATTATTAAAGCAAAAAATGATTGAATACTATGATGGCGAAATTGATGAGTTTGAGAGCATTTTCTTGAGTGAAAAGTTCTCAGTAAATCAAAATGGTATAACTTTTTTGTATGACCATTATGATATTGGTGCATATTATATGGG
>CAYJDR010000070.1:0-6876 GCA_964368965.1 uncultured Deferribacteraceae bacterium | reverse complement strand
CTTTAAAATTCGTCGTTTTTTGCCCTATACTCAAGCACTTCAATAAACTTATCTAGGTCTTGTTTTGGTATGCTATTTTTTTCTGGTACTTGTAAAATCTTGACAGACTTATAATAATTCCACATATCTATCTCGATTACATCGCCAGCTTTTAAGCGTGCAGATGGTTTAGCATCTTTACCGTTTAGCTTAATGAAACCCTCATCAGCTGCTTCGTTCGCCATTGTGCGACGTTTTATAAGTTGTGCTGTTTTTAAAAACTTATCTAACCTCAAAACATCTCTCCAGAACGCATGATAACTATCGTTTCGCTATTTTTCTCTAACCATTGTGCAAATACTTTTGTGAAAAGGTCTTCAGCTATTTCTTCTGCCAACTCTGCGCGTAGCTCATCGCTAATGTCGAACTTGTTTTGAAAATCATCAACCATAAACACAGCCCACTGGCCGTTTACTTCAAAAGGCTCTGTAATTGCGCCAACTTTTGTACCTTCTAGTGCTTCACGCATATTGTCTGACAACAACGCTGGCTCAATAAATCCTAACTTGCCACCGTTTGTAGCGCTTGCATCAGTTGAGTATTGCTTAACTGCCTCATCAAACGATAAGCCACCCTCAACAGCGTCTAGTGCGTCATCTAAACTATCTTCCGTAGAGGCCATGAGCATGCGCACATCATATTTATCATATAGGTCATATTCTTCTGGGTTTTGCTCTATGTGCATGCGTATGTCGTCCTCTGACACTACTGTTTTTGGCGCTAAAACTTGCATCCTTACGCGTGCGTTCAAGATCTCCGTCTTAATTTGTGAGCGATACATTGGAAGGCTTAGCCCCTCTTTTTCTACTAATGCCTCTAGCTCATCAACAGATACGTTACTGCGTGCTGCAACTTCTGCAATCGCCGCGTCGATTTCCTCTTCTGCAACGATTATGCCTTCACGCTCAGCCGATAGCACTATAACCTCTTGGCTAATTAAAAATTCTAATGCTTGTTTTTCAAACTCAGCTAGAGTTGCACTGCGCTCTGCTTCATCTTCTATTGCTATCATTCTGCTATATTCTTTAGGGTTTAGGCCTTGCACATCATATAGCGTAATGGCGTTGTTGCCAACGTATGCTAAAACTTTATTGATTACTTCCGAATGAGCTTTCTCCGATATGCTCAAAAGCAGTAAAATCAATAACGTCGATGTTTTTAATAATGGCGTTTTCAAATAGTTCATCAATGTATTCCCTCGTTAGTTGTTCTTGTTTTTGCGAATATAGCTGTTGGTGTATTTCAGATGTTACATCTTTCAAGGCTAAGTTTTTTGCGTTCTCGTACTTGTTTACTAAAAATATATGGTAGCCGTAGTCGCTCTTGATGATTGGGCTTCTACGGTTTACTCTCAATTTAAAAGCTTCTGAGAAAAAATCAGGCATGTCTGCTTGGCTTACAAAGCCTAAATCGCCACCGTATGCACGCTCTGGCGCTTCTGAATATCGCTCTGCAACTTCGCTAAACGATATACCACGCTTTAACTCTGCTAGTGCTTTGTTTGCCGTTTCTTTATCTGTAGTGAAGATGTGCATAATGTGTGCACGCTTCGGTTGTTTAAATTTTGATTTGTTTGCGTTATAATAATCTTTAATATCTTGTTCTGTAACTTCTATATTGTTGTTTACAGCTTGGTTTAAAAGTAGCTCAACCTTGAGGCGCTCCTCAATTAGTTGCGATAGCTCGTTTTGGTCTAGCGAATATGTGCCCGCATAAACGCGAAGCTCCTGTGCGTTCTCTTCTTGGCTGAAGTTTTGCAATATATCCGTAACTCGCTCGTCTTCTATCCTGATGTTTTTTAAAGCTGCTTCTTGTAGCAATAAGTAATGCTCGATAAAGCTTTGCACAAGTTCTGCTTTTATCACTTCGTTGTTGGCATCTATGATATCTATCTCACGTAGTGTGCTACCTGCAAACGCAAAGAAATCTTCCTCTGACAGTACTTGCCCATTGATAGACATGACAGGTTTTGTAAGCTGCGTTAACGGCGTACCTGCGTCATATGTGGCGATGCTTTCGCTCTCTCTTGCTTTCTGTTCAACACAGCCAGCTAACACTAGCAACATTATCACTAATAAACTACGCTTCATTTATGCTCCCGATAGGCTCACTATCGCTATACTTTTTCATATTTATAAAAAATTCTGACACGCCTTTCAACGTGTTGTTTGCCGGTATCACTACAGATAGTTCATACTCTGAGATGAACTTATATATAGCGTTCGACTTGTTTGCCGATAGCGATATAAGCTCAAATGACAACTTAGTTTCCTTAGAGAAATGTATCTTACAGCCAGATTTAGTTATGTTGACTTTTTCTGCACCTAGCTTGCTTCCTAAGTTTTTAACAAGCATGACATAACCTAGACTTATAACCTCTTTCGGAAGTTCGCCATAAGTTGCTTCAAGCTCTGCTAAAATTTCGTTCATAGATTCTATATCATAAACTGATGCGAAACGTCTATAGTAATCAAACCTAATGCGTGTATCTTCTATATACTCTGCTGAGATAAAATATGCAATATTAGAATTTATCTCTGTATCAGTAATGTTCGTATATTCACCCTTCATTTCACTAACGGCTTCTTCAATCATGTTGACATAAAGCTCATAACCCACACGCACAACAAAGCCAGATTGCTCTGCACCTAAGATATTGCCAGCACCACGTAACTGTAAATCGTACATCGCTATCTTAAACCCGCTACCTAAGTCTGATAACTGCTGGATAATAGATAAACGCTTTTGCGCTATCGGCGTTAACGATGACATATTCTCAACAGCTAAGTAGCAATAGCCACGCCTAGTGCTACGCCCAACACGTCCTTTCAACTGATAGAGCTGAGCAAGCCCAAAGTTTGCCGCCTTATTTATGATGATTGTATTAACATTAGGTATATCTATACCATTTTCTATGATAGTTGTCGATACTAATACGTCAATATCGCCTGCATAAAACGCTTGAAGTTTATTCTCTATCGTTTTTGCATCCATTTGGCCGTGTGCATAATCGATCTTAGCAAGTGGAATGCGTGCTTTTATCTCTGCTGCAACCTCTGTGATATTTGACACCTTATTATGTAAAAAGAACACTTGCCCGCCACGCTCTAGCTCAAATTTGATAGCCTTTGTCATATCTTCATCAAGCCTGATAACTTTCACAACTACTGGCAAACGATTTTCTGGCGGTGTTTCGATAATGCTCATATCACGGATACCTGAGAGCGACAACTGCAACGTTCTAGGGATAGGCGTTGCACTAAGTGTCAATGTGTCTACATTACGCTTGATTGCTGAGATCTTCTCTTTGTGCGATACTCCAAAGCGTTGCTCTTCATCAATGACTAGCAACCCTAAATCTTTGAACGATAACTCTTTCGATAATATCTTATGCGTACCAATGATAACATCAAGCGAGCCATCAGCCATTTTACCGAATATGTCTTTCGTTTCTCTAGCTGTCCTAAACCTTGAAACATAGTCGATATTAACTGCGATATCTGCAAAACGTTTTTTAAATGTTTCGTAATGTTGCCTAGCTAAAATTGTTGTTGGCACAAGCACTGCCACTTGCTTTGAACACGAGATAGCTTTACACGTTGCACGCATGGCAACTTCTGTTTTACCAAACCCAACATCACCACAAACTAAGCGCTCCATTGGTGTTTCTTGCTCCATATCACGATATACGTCGATGATTGCGGAGAGTTGGTCTTCTGTTTCATCATATTCAAAACAGCTTTCAAACTGCTCAACAAGGTCGCCATCGTCTAAGAAAGCATAGCCTTTCTTTGCTTTACGCTCTGCATATAAACGGAGTAAATCTTCTGCAATGCTTTTCGCGCTCTCTTTTGCATGTTTCTTAACTTTCTGCCATGCGCTACCCTTCAAGCTGTTTAGCTTAGGTGTAGAATCATTTAAGCCGATATATTTTTGTAATTGTGTAATCGAGTGCAATGGAACATATAAAATGTCAGAGCCATCATACTCAAGTTGTAAATATTCGCCATCAACCCCTGCGATAGTGACACGCTTTATGCCTTTATAACGCCCGATACCGTGGTTTGTGTGAACGACATAGTCGCCTACCTCAAGGTCTGCTATGCTGGTGTTGAACACTTCACGTTTTTTACCACGTGATTTACGCTTAGAGTAGCCAAAAATGTCTAAATCGCTCACTAGCACAAGCATTGCATCGTTATCTATAAAGCCACCTGATATATGCTTAGGGTAGATATAAACACCGTCTTCGCCTACATCATCGAATGAGTTTATCGTTTTTGGGAATATGTCATAATCACGCACAAACTCTTTGAAAATGTTTGTAAACTTATCACTTTCACAGGCTAATATTATGCGAAATTTACGTTTTTTCAACGGCTCTACTGTTGACATAAAGTTTTTGAGTGATTGATATAAGTTACGTTTTTCAAATGCGAACTTAACTTTTGTGCTTTGGTATTTCAGGCTGACAGCCTCAATGCTATCTGTTATGTCTGATATAACTTCTACGCCACTATCTTGCACTTTTTTGCGTGCTTCTGTTGCAGATATAAAGTTTAGCAACATCTCTTTTGATACTTTGCCTTGTGTGTGCTTATCGTATACTGCGTTCGAAAATGCTTCTAATTCTTCGTGCCACACGGTACTGAGTGATACAAAGCTGCACTTATCGCCTAAGTAGTCGAACATGGTGCCGCCTTCATAATTTATCAATGGTGCATACCAATGATAGCCAGCAAACTTACCAAAAGTTTCTACACGCTCTTTAATTACTTCATCTTGCAAGCTTTCATATAGCGCTTTTGTTGATATTAATAAATCTGAGCATGGTAAAATCCTGACGCTATCCGTTTTGCGAACGCGCATTTGGTTATCTGGCGAGTAGTAGAAAAGTTCGTCTACTTCATCATCGAAAAACTCGATACGCACAGGAATTGTGCTATCAACTGGGAATATATCAATCAAGCCACCACGCACATTATATTCGCCTACGCCAGTAACACTTTCAACATGCACATAGCCTAACGTGTCGAGGATATCTTCTAATGTTTTGCGCTCATAAACGGCGCCTTTTGATATTAGTAATTCATTTTTTTGGAAATCAATAATTGATGGTAGTTTTTTCAGGATAGAGTACGGCGATACTACAAGCACATAATCATCGGCGTGCAGCATGCTATAAAGTGCGTTGCTTCTAGCAGACATGATGCTAGATAAAACACGCGCCTCTTCAAACGGCTCTTGGAAATATGGCGGTAATGATAAAACTTGCAAACCATCAGAAAATAGCTCGACATCAGCAACAATTTCATCGAATTGTACCTTATTGTCAGACGCTATGATAACTAACGGCTTGCCTTGTTTTTTATTTTTTAGCGCATGGAACGCACGTGAAGCACCCCATGCACCGCTATATATTACCGTATCTGCCATTCTTTTGTTATCTGCCTACAAATTCGCCAAACATCATTTCATCAACAAGTCCGCAAATTATATGGCCAGATAAAATGTGTATCTCTTGGATACGTGCAGTAACTGGGCTATCTACAACTATTATGCTGTCGCATAGGCCACGCATTTCGCCACCTGCACCACCAGAAAAACCGATAGTTTTTGCGCCGATTTTTTCTGCGGCTCTTAATGCACGCACAACGTTTTTAGAGTTGCCACTAGTTGAAATGCCCCATACAACATCATTTTTATTGCATAATGCTTTGACTTGTTTTTCAAAGATTTCTTCATACGAGTAGTCGTTACCGATAGCTGTAAGTAGTGATGTGTCAGTTGTCATGGCTATTGCTGGCAGCGGTGGGCGCTCCATTACAAAGCGGTTTGCAAACTCTGCCGCTAAGTGTTGAGCATCAGCAGCTGAGCCACCATTGCCACAGATTAAAACTTTACCGCCGTTATGGAAACAATCGACGATTATTTTAGACATTTCAACTAGAGTAGTTGAGCTATCTAGCGAAAATTTCTTATGCACTTCTACTGCATCTTGTAATATATTTTCAACGTATTTGTTCATGTTATACCTCGCTGTGATACTTATTCTAACAAATATACTACATAGTTAAATATTTTTCAATGTTTTACGTGATTAATTTTTTAGATTGTTTGGGTGTGGACTGGAAGTCCGGTGTTCGTTTATATTCTAAGATTTCAGAATATAAAATAAGCTTACCGAATACTTACTAGTGGACCCTTTCTTTTCCTAGGAGCAACCCTCTGTTTTTACTCGTGATAACCAATCCTTGCTCAAGTTCATTTCTGCACAACTCCTCACTGCGTTCGTCAGACATGGTTTCGAAGAAGCATTCACTTTCGCTTCCTCATAACACTCGTTCATAAAACCTCATGTTCTCCTAGGGGTTAACCTGCTCTCGCTCAATCACATTGCATTACAAGTGCTTAACATTTACGCTGTATAGATGTTTATGGTTTAGCAAGTCGTGCAACACTGCATAGCGCGAGCAGAAATACCGGCGAGGCAAGGACGGAGTTTCCTAAACGAGTGTTGTGAAGAAAACATTGTTGTTAATTCTTAGCGAAAGCTGAACTTAGAAGTAACCCAATGTTCTTGGAGCACAGCGAACATAGATGAGGGAGAGCGTTTTTCGGAACCATGTCTGACGAGTGCAACGAGGAGTTGTGGAGAAGCGAAGCCGAATGATGAACGTATTTAGCGAAGAGAAACGGAGGGCTGTGGCGAGCGAAAGAAAGGCTCCAAGCGATAGCGCTTAAAAAACATATAAACCCACCGGACTTCCAGTCCGCACATACCCCCACCCTATAACGTGAACGCATTCTCGATATGGCTTATCTCGCCATCATCAA
>CAYJDR010000069.1:0-7115 GCA_964368965.1 uncultured Deferribacteraceae bacterium | reverse complement strand
GATAAAATACTCACTCGTCATTTTTTTCTTCCCAATTTCGCTCTTCACTTGTCAAAGAATCAGCAAATCTGCCTTTGCAGATTTGAACCGCCAGCCACATCATTATGTGGGGCGGAAAGGCACGAAAATTTCAAGCTTAACGCTTGAGCTAAGCTCAAGCTACTTGCAAATTTATCGGCTCATGCTGTTTCCAGCATTTCGCTCTTTTGCCTTTGAACCGTAACATTTTACGGTTATTGTTGCTTCACGTTGCCGCTTTGGCTTTCCGTGTCGCGGAGAGTCTTTATACGCTCACCGCTTCGGCGTGTCAACAACTTTTTCTTTTTTTTCAGAACCTTCCCGAGAAACGCTCGAGCCGACCTTCGCTGTTTTCCTCAGCGCGGAGAGGTAATCTGCCTCATGTTGCCGATCTTGTCAACAACTTTTTTAAAACTTTTTTCAAAGCGCATTTAACTTCTGCCCTCACGAGACGCGCTGTTTGCCTCAGCGCGAAAGGGAAGATGCCTCAATGACACCTTTCTGTCAACAAAAATTTTACATTTCTTCACAATTTAAACCACTGCTTGTTTTTATTTTATAAATTCAAGTTGATACACACAATATACACCTTGAGCATCTTGTTCCCCCCTCGGTATTGTCCTCATGCCCTTATAATGGTACACTGCTTTATACATATAAAACTAGGTTCTAGCTCGCTCTCATTCACACTTAACATTATGAGGTATGCATGCAACGCACTTTTTCCATCATCAAGCCTGACGCAGTAAGGCGCCACATCACCGGCGAAATTATAGCTAAAATTCAAGACGCAGGCCTTGAAATCACTGCCATGAAAATGTTACACTTAACACGTGAACAAGCAGAAGGATTCTACGCAGTGCACAAGGGCAAACCTTTTTTTGAACGCCTGATGGAGTACATGTGCTCAGGTCCCATAGTTTGCCTTGTATTGGAGGCAGAAGATGCTATTGTGCGTTACCGCAACCTCATGGGAGCGACCAACCCAGAAGATGCAGATGAAGGCACATTGCGCAAACTTTTTGCCATAAGCAAAACGCAAAATTCCGTTCACGGTTCTGACGCTGAAGAAACAGCAGCCGTGGAAATTGCCTACTTTTTTAATTCGTTGGAGATATATAGAATATGAACCAAGACTCTTTGTCCATAGGCTGCATAGGATGCGGCAATATGGGTGCAGCTATTTTATTGGGTTTTAGCAAAAACAAATCTTTGAAGCTCTTAGGATATGACCCTAGAGCTGAGAGCCTTGCTCCATTGCAAGGAGCTGGCATAGATGCTGCCAAAGATTTAGAACATGTGGTCATTTCTTCTAATACCATTATATTGGCAGTCAAGCCTCATCAAGTGGAAAAGATTCTTCCATTGATGACTCCCCTGCTCACTCCAGATAAAGTGATTATCTCAGTGGCAGCTGGTGTGAGCCTTCGCGCTTTACAAGAAGGAGTGCAGCACAAATGCTCTGTAGTTCGTTGCATGCCCAACACGCCTGCCTTGGTGGGCGCAGGAATTTTTGCTTTTTGCTTTGAAGATCCTCAGTTGAAAGACGAAGACAAGAGCAATATCCTTTCCCTTTTCAAGAGCATTGGCATGTGCCTAGAGCTTGGCGAAGAGAAGTTTGCAGCTTTTAGTGCTTTCATTGGTGCTGGGCCGGCTTACGCATTTCACCTTATGAATGCCCTCGTACAGTCAGGGGTGACATTAGGATTCTCGCGCGATGAGTCTCGCCAAATGGTGGAACAACTCATGGAAGGCTCTGTGCGTATGGCAAAATCTTCTGCTAAAGGTCTACTCACCTTAAGAGACAATGTATGCTCACCCGCAGGGTTAACCATCGCAGGTATCAATCATATGGAGCGCACCGCCGTAAGCGGGCATATTGTTGACGCTGTTCTTGCCGCTGCAAAGCGCAGTGAAGAGATGGAAAAGCAATAAAAAACTTCAAGTCATACTAGTATATAAAAAGGGAACGTAGATTTTCACTGCGTTCCCTTTTTAATAAACCAAATGAAGCTTTACCGTAAGGCATCTAAAATGGTCTGGGTATTCACACTGGATAACCGCTGACCATTTACCACCACGGCGGGAAAAGAAGACACATCATACTCTTGCGCCGCCAAGGTTGCTTGGAACATATTAATATTACCAGCATCAAAGGCATATTTTACAATATCAAAGTGTTGCTGAGCAGGCACCACATGCTGCGCCCTTTCTAAATACGCATATAAGATGGGCAATTCTGCTCCAACTGTGGCATCATACTCATTCACAAAGGCACGACGTATCCCTTGGGTTTGTAATCGTTGCTTCGCCGTATTCCAAGCTTGTAATGTGTATGTATAATAATCTAAAGCTAAGGAAGGGTGCGAATAAGCAAACCAAATACCACCACCCATGAGCTCGGTACCATAAGGTTCGGTGTTTTTAGCAAAAACAGCAATCTTCACATGCTGAGCATTCATACGTTGACTGGCTTGTACCACATGCGCCCACAAATTTTGACTTTGCGGAACAGAGTAATCAAGAAAAACTAAAACTTCATGTGGAGCTTGAGGGTTTCCAAAAACCACCGGATACGCTTCTTGACGCCAAAATTTCCTATAATGTATTTCAGATTGTAAATTAGATGATTTTCCACCCAAGGATCGTGCCATTTTAGCATTCTCACCTTGCAGTTGGCCGGAAGGAAGCTTTTCCGAAATATACGGATTAAAAATATGCGCCTCACCTGCATGAGCATGAGAGATGGCACCAAAAACACAAAGCATTAGTATGATTAGTCGTTGCATGGATTTTCCTCGCAGGAAGGTAGTTTATTCATTATTTCTTGGAGATGAGACAGCCATATTTCCATAAAAGCTTCATATTCAGCCAAACCATGTAGCACAGGTTCACAGATAAGACCCGCCGCTTCTATGTGCCTTCGCCACGAGGATTTTTGCTTGCCTGCCATATCTTTAAGCGCATGCAAACCTATGACAGAAAGAAGAGGCATTAACCAAACCTTAGGGCTTCCTGTCAAATGTGGAATAATATCTTCCAGCACAACGGCACCATTCATGGTGCCCACATGCACATGCGTATCCAAAGCGTGCACAGCTTCAGCTAAATCGGCATACCTTTGTACGGCAACATGCTTTGCACCATGCCCCATAAGTACAACAGATTCATCGGCTGATCTTTCTAGCGGAATATGCTGCACGACCGCACGAGCAGCTCTTTGCACATCAGCTTCGCTTTGCAGCAATGGAGCACCCACATATATATGAAAATCTTTATGGGTGTGCATAAGATCGCGTGCATCATCCACAATGGCTTCATGTTCTGACCCGGGAATGGTTTGTAAAGGTTGTACCGCCACATGCGTATATCTTTCAAAACGCATTTTTTCTAATGCCTTGCGCACAGAATCTCGTTTTACTCTAGCTTTGGCCAACCTTTCTCGCACAAGCACAGAAGTAAAGGCCCAACGTACCGGAATACGAGGGAATCGCTCACATACGATTTTATCGAAGGCGCGTAAGGTGTGTTCTGCATGAGTATTACTAGAGCCATATGCCACCAAGAGAATTCCTACTTTCATTCCAAGAAGATACTCCTACCCTATTTTTTTTGCAAGATGCCTAAATGACATAAACAAAAAGATTACCCAAAAATGCAAATAAAGTGTGTTTTCAAATATGTACCAAAACATAACAAAGTTATTTAGTAGATAAGTGTTGACCCTCCTTTCATGCCTCTATATAGTGTTCATATATTTTGGAGGACGAAATGGAAAAGCGCGCTCTCATTTTTGGCGGACGTACGGGTCTTGTTGGGCAAGCCCTTTGCCGCATTCTCGCAGCTCACCAATGGTATACCATGCCTATTGGTCGCAACGATGGCGACTTGCTTAGCGTTTCTTTTATAGAAAACTGTATTAAAAAGTTCAAACCCACGCATATTTTTAACACCGTGGCTTGGACTCAAGTGGACGATGCAGAAGATAACGAAAGCCAAGCTTTTGTTATCAATCGAGCCCTACCGGCTGGACTTGCACAAATTGCTAAAAACTTTGATATTCACTTGATTCACTATAGTACGGATTTCGTTTTTTCAGGTGACTGCGACAAAAATTATACAGAAAGTGATTCCACAGTCCCTTGTTCTGTGTATGGACGCAGTAAACTCGCTGGTGAAGAAGCCGTTCGCGCATTGGCACCGGACCATTCTTGCATCTTACGAACAGCATGGCTTTTTGGGCCAGGCAAACAAAATTTTGTTTCCGCCATCATAAAAAAACACTGTGAATACGGAAAATTAAGTATTGTTCACGACCAAATAGGCTCCCCTACCTATTCCATGGATTTGGCCCATTGGAGTATGCTTGCCGCGGAGAAAAAACTTACTGGCGTCTATCATGCCGTTAATAGTGGTCGGGCATCTTGGTATGATTTGACCTGCGAGGCCCTCTCCATAGCAGACATTGAATGTCATGTGGAACCCATTACTTCAGATCAATGGCCACAAAGGGCCAAACGCCCTGCCTTTTCAGTGCTCAATAATGAAAAGCTTTCCACAGCCTTAGAAATCACACCGCGCGCTTGGCCACAAGCTTTGCGTGAATACATTTTTAGTGATCAACTCAATAGAGATCTTATTGGCGCTTAACAACTCTTGCAAAAGGGACGTATGCATATGTCAACAAAAAAAAAGTCTCTTCCCATATTTTTTAAAGGTTTTATAGCTAGCCTGCTTGTGGGCTTTATACTGAGCTTTTTACTTGCTTTACCCTCATTTTCATGGGCTATCCCCAAAAGCATTGAAGCCTTAAGTGCCATTTCCAACAAGTTAACAAACACCGTTGTCCAGTATGGTCAAATCGGTTCCTTTTTTCGACCGCCCTTCGGGCGTATGATGGATGCAGACCTAAGCCTGCACAAAAATGAACCTGTTTTTGTGGTAGCCTTTCCAGAGGGCGTACGCATCTATCCGCAACGCATCATGGTTTGGCATCAGGTTTCCAATGAGCTCATGGGGAAAAATGCTTACGCGGTTACCTACTGCCCCATCACGGGCACCCTTGCTGCCTATAGCAGTAACCTTGATGGCATGGACCTTTTTTTTGACGCCCACGGAGCGCTCTACGAAGGCAACACTGTCCTTATGGATAGAAACACCGGTAGCCTTTGGCTGCAAGGCCTAGGTATGGCTTTTGAAGGCCCCCTCATGGGCCGAGGACTTGCAAAAATACCTGTCTTTTGGACCACATGGGAAGCAGCAAAGCGTTTTTATAAAGACGTGCCCGTCCTTTCAACTCCCCCAAGAAGTCGCAAAGCTTATGGCCGCGACCCTTACGGGAATTATTTAAAACCGGGTACGTATTATGACAGCGACACATTGGCTTATCCAGTATCTTATACTGACCTACGACTACCATATAAGAATCAAGTCATTGGTTTAGAATTCAATGATTTTCGTTTGGCAGTGGATGTGGCCTATGTAAAAAAAGAAGGTGCAGTAAATTTCTTCTTGGGAGAGCTCCCTCTTCTCGCTGTGCACGATAAAAAATTAGATGTAGTGCGTATCTTTAATAGACAAGTGTGGAATAAGCCCTCCCTCTTTGTCATGCGTTACGGAAAGCTTTTGGACATATCCAGCCAATCAGAATGGAATGTAAGCACAGGGCAATCCCTAGAAGGCAATATGAAGGGTGCGTCCATGCAACAGTACTATGGTATCTACAGCATGTGGTTTAACTGGTACAACCTAAATCCAGAAACCTTTCTTATTCCAGGTCCAGGAGAAGTTCCCAAGGATATGCTACACACGGACACCTTGGCAGATTAAGCTCGTACAACACGCATCAGCACCATCGTGCTTCACAATGAAATTATACGCAACGCCAAACTTAAAGTTTAAGTTCAACTTTAAGTTTGGCGTTTTTTTAGAAGAACACAACTTAAAACCTTCTCCATAAAAAAAACATAGGCCGTTTTTTAGCTCAAAACATCACATCTCAGCTCTCTTTAGAGAGCAAGACACATCCGAACGCATCACGAGCAAAAAGAGCCCTACAGAGGCATTCTCTGTAGAGCTCTACAAAGTTAAAGCTAAAGTTTAACTTTAACTTTACTTACATTTATTTTTTATTTGGCGACACATGCCCATGAGAGCATCGTATTCGTGGCGACGCAAACCAGCCCTGCCAAACAAGCGTCGCAATGGCATAAAAAAGTAATCGGGATTGTCCTTTTGTAAAAAATCTATCTGCACCAAGGTTTCCTTTAAATTCTCCAAAAGGCGTGCTTCATCAGCCGCTGAAACACGTTTATCCACTGGACTTGCTTCCCCTTGTGAAACTTCATTTTTACACTCTTCTTTACGCTCGTGTACAGCTTTGAAGCACTCGTACAAAAGAAGTAGCGTGGCTTGAGCCACATTAAGAGAAGTAGCTTGGGCCGTGGGTATGGTCACAAGACGCTGACAGCACTCTATTTCTTCATTATTAAGGCCGCGATCTTCAGGCCCCATCATAAGCGCCACTCGCCCCCCTTCCAGTAAAGCCGCCACCATTTCTTTGGCAGCTTGTGTGGGATGCAAAAGCTCTCGACGCCAACCCCCCGTACGCGCTGTGGTGCCCACCACCAAGGTATAGGGAGCCACCGCATCACTCAATTCTTGCTCTATGCGTACGCTCTCTAAAATGTACTGCCCTTTGGCCGTGGCCAACGGACGCGCTTTTTCCGGATGCCACATCTCCGGATCCACAAGAGTTATACCCCCCGCTCCCATATTGGCACAAGCTCTGGCAATCATACCTATATTTTCAGGAAAACGAGGTTTTACCAAAACCACTTCTAAATTGTCTAAGATAGCTTCTGTTATTTGCATAAATTATGTTATATTGTGTTTTTTGAAGGTTAAAAATACTTTGTGGGGGAGGGAAAAACCTTTTCCACCACACCGCTTTGCTCTCTATTCCCATAAACCTCGAAGACTCGTCAACGGGAACGCTTCGCGCCCTTTGGGTAAGCCTCCCTTTTCCAAAAGGCTCCAATAGCAATGACCTCTTTCGTAAAATGAAAAGAATTCAAACCATGAAGAAGAAAAGAGAA
>CAYJDR010000068.1:0-7185 GCA_964368965.1 uncultured Deferribacteraceae bacterium | reverse complement strand
TGAAAAGGGTGGACATTTGCCCACCCATAGAGGAAGAAGCTTATAGAAAACTCAAATTTTCTATAACTACAACATAAAATCTTCTAAACATCCTTTCGCTATTAGCGCTACCGAGCTATAGAAAGGAGTTACAGAGTTTTCATTAACCTTATCGGCCCATTTATCATACCATGTTAAGACATGTGCTTTGATAAACTCCTTTGCTGGCTCAATTTTACCTTTTTCAATCAAATAGCCGATGAACATAAGCTCATAGCCAATGTGGTCATCAGGCTCTTTATTTTTCAATGCAACTTCAAGCCCGTAATGCGAGTAATATTCTCTAACATCTAGTGTAGTTGCTTGAAACACGAGTTGTGCCTTGTTTAAATAAACTGATGCCCACGGTGCTGCAAGTAAGTTAGTAGGGCCAACAAACATTTTCATGTAGTCGTAATATGCTCTATCAACTAGCATTTCTGCATTGTCAGTTTTCAACCATTCGACAATATCATTGCAACCTTTTGCAACAAGAGCGTTGTTGCCCTCGAAAGGGATGTCTTCAAACAATCCATCATTGATGAAGCTCAAAAACATGTCCTTTGTAGGCAACTCGCACAAGATATTACCTAATGACTTAAATAATATTGCTTGTAGCTCTCTATTTTTTGACATTGTGGTAACTAGCCTCAAGTTCTTCTGGCATGCAGATTAATTTAGCGTCATCTCTATATTTTAAGTCCCTGTGTGGCACTAATAATAGTGATGGGTCAGTATCAGTTGATACTGGTAATGGCTTAACATTTAAGTTGATTGTTTCCCTAGCGTATTTTGTTTTCAACGTGTCATAGTCGCCAACTTCGATACATCTCATTGGGCAAGTAGATTCGCAAATCGTTTTTTCGCCAGCGTCGATTAAGTCCATGCACATGTCGCATTTGCTAGTTTTTTCAACTTCTGGATCATATGACGGCACGCCATATGGACAAACTGTAACACATGCTTGGCAACCGATACATGCTTCTGTGTTGATGTATACGATACCGTCCGCACGTTTTTTGATTGCTTGCACTGGGCAGTTTTCTAAACATGCTGGTTTTGCACAATGGTTGCACGATAGTGAGATAGAGTATGCAAAAACTTTTTCTGGGTTTAGTGTGTTTGCTGTTTCGTCAAGCGTAGTACGTCCGCCAGCAAGGTTTGCTACTCTTCTATATTTTCTGCCAGGTTGTAGGTTGTTTTTGTCTTTACATGCAATGATACATGTTTTACAACCGATACATTTGTCTGTATTATGGTAAAAAGTTGCTCTTTTCATATTTATATCACCTATAATTAATTAGCCATTTTTGGTTCGATAGGCTTGATTAAGAAATCTGGGTTCAGAGGTACATCACCTGTGTAATCTGTAAGTTTTTCGATGTTACAAACAGATGTATTCCATGCTAAGTGCCCCTCACCAACGAGTTTGCTTTTCACAAGCATGCCTGTGTTACCAGAGATATCTATTGCAGAAGCAGTATCTTTATTTGCGATGTTGATACTTCCGCCTTCCATCATTACTATAACACCTGGAACAACTGTAGGTGTGACGATTGCACGCCTAGCAGCATGAACAACTGTAGGTGTGCCAGTACCAGTGATAGGGTCAGTGTCGCCAACATCAGCAGATATCTTAACCCAATCTGCATGTTCGATACCAAGCTTTGCAGCATCAATATCGTTTATCCATATATTATCAGGATTTACTTCTCTTAATGATTCGACATAACCCCATGTACCATGTACACGTTGCAATGGGTGAACAGTTATAAATTGGAACGGATATGCACTTTTTACGCCAGCATTTATATCACCATTTGCATATGTTGCATGGAAGTTTTCACCTCTTGGTTTATATTTACCAATAGGTGATAAATCTTTTGTTAAACCGATCTGTGTCATACGTTGCACTAATGCTTGGCAATGTAGCTCAAACAAGCCTGATGGTGTTTTCAATGGTGTAACAGGGTCTGTTCGGAAATCTTTTTCATATGGAGTATACTTAAAAGCATCTCCTGGTTTACGTTCGATTTGATACCAACCCTTTTTCTTAAACTCTTTATATGGCACACGTCCAGGTTGTGCTGCAACTGTAATACCTTTTGAAGCTAGTTCAGTAACATCTTGGTCAGTAAATTCAACAAGTGCATCATAACCTGAATTATCCTCTTTGCGAACAATACCATATACCATTGAGTCATGCCTTAATTGCTCTGCTGACTTCGTACGAATAGGGTGTGTTTCACCGACGTTCATATATTCCATAAGTAGTTTTTCAACATCATCATCAGATTTGCATTCATGTATAGGCTCAATAACTTTACCTGTACTCATGCCCCAAAATTCTCTGTGATCCATGCCAAATGAATATTCTGCAACCTCATAAGGTGTTGCAATAGGGAAAACTATGTCTGCATGTTGGCAATCTGTGCTAAAAGTAAAATCTGACTTGACAACAAAATCAACTTTTCTAAATGCTTCAATACCTTTGTGTCCGTTAGTTACAGAGCTTAAACGGTTACCACCATTCATGCCAATACCAACAAGTGCTTTAATTTCATTTGCTAAAGTGGTGTTATCTTCAAATGGGTGCTCATGTTTACCTGTCATTACAGCATCCCATAGGTTTGCATAAGCTATGCCAAATTCACGGCGCTCATTGTTTGCGTCTAATCTTTCAAACGTACCTTTCTGTAGAGATAACGGTTTGCCAGCATAACCACCACGTGGGCTAGTACATGCAGGGTTGCTTGCACCTGACCAATGTCGAGGGAAATCACCGCCAATAACAAGCAAAGGCCCTTTGAAAGTATATGTCATATGTTGCCCTTCTCCAACAACTTCACCACCAGGGATGCCTAAATTACCAGTCATTAAACCAGTCGCATAAAAAGTTTGTACAAACTCAGGCCCGATATCTGTTCTGCCAGGTGCCATGCTACATTTTAGTGCCATAGGTTTGCCTGCTTTAGCTGTGTTTGCATAGCTCATTTGTTGTGCTAAACTTTTTATAGTTGCAACAGGGGTGCCACAAATTTTAGACGCCCAATCAGCAGTTTTTGGAGTACCATCATATGTACCCATTACGTAGTCATAGAAGTTATCTTTTAACGCTTCGCCTGAAATATCGTTAGCACTTGGTGTCACAACACCTTGCTCGTTGACGGTTATTTCTTTAGGAATTGTATATCCTGCTTCAAATCTGTAACCAACTGTGTATTTTTTCATAAATGCTTCATCTACACCATCAGCCGTATTGATAAGCTCATGTGCTATAGCAAGTAGCAATACAATATCTGTGCCTGGGCGAACAGGAACCCACTCATCAGCTAACGCTTGTGCAGATGGGTTGTACCAAGGGTCTACAAATATAATTTTGCCACCACGCTCTTTGAAATCTCTATATGTATGCGGTGCTAAACCAAACTTAGTCCATGCAGGGTTTTGTCCCCATAAAACTAATAGTTTTGTATCTTCTAGTAGTGTAATTCTATCCGCACCACTACCGTTTTCAGCTCTCCATCTACCACCTGTCATCATGTTTGTAACAAACGGCCATGCACCTAGTGACATATGCCCCCATTGGCTCATTGCACCACCCTTTACATTTAAAGTTTGAACATCAAGTTCAGATGCAAGGTTAAGAACTGATAAAGGTCCTGTATCTGCATAAATTCTATTTAACTCATCACCTGTAAGTTTGATTGCCTCTTCCCAAGAGATGCGTTCCCATTCATCTCTGCCACGTAAATGGCCGTTTTTAGGGCCTGAGCCAGGATTCCAGCTTTTACGCTTCATAGGGTATTTTAGTCTGTTTGCAGAATAGATTATTTGCCTAGTGCTGCGCCCTTTTAAACAGCCTCTTAACTGTGGAAAATATGTTGAATCAGCATGTGAATCATCTGTTTTTTGCCTTAAAATAACACCATCTTTTACATAAGACATGTTAACACAGCCACCACCACAGCCAAGAAAACAAAAGTTAGGTTTCCATTCGCCACCAGCTGGCAAAACAGATGATGCTATCGTTTTTGGTGGTGTTACAGTTTCATCATCACCAGACGAACATGCTACAAGATGTGTAGAAGTTGCTGCTAACGCCGACCATTTTAATAGGCTACGGCGTGATATTGACATATTACTCATAAACTCCCCTCCATATGTTTATTCATGAAAGTATGCTTAACATCCAAGATATGCAAGTACGTTTGGATATGAAAATTTTGTGACACGTCGTTATTATTTGCAATTATTTGATTTTTCTTATAATTGTAAATATGCAATGATATGGCGAGGACTTGGTGAGTAAAAAAGTAATACCTGCATATAAAATGATTACAGATAATATTAAAGAGCGTATTTTGGTGGGTGAACTAACGGACGGCTATAAATTCCCAAGTTTTCGGGATATGGCTGATGAATATAACGTGTCTAGAAATACTATTGCACAAGCAATGGATATATTGCTTGCTAATGGATATGTCAAAAAAAATAGCGATAAAAGTTTCCTAGTTACTAACAACAAGCAAATTTCTCACAATATTAACTGGAATAATTTTTTAAAACAAACTAAACCAAACAATAACGTCATCTCATATGGCATGCACAAAACACGCCTACATAGCTCGCTTATGGCAAAACATGATAGTATGTACTTTAATGCTATAAAGCAAGCTATAACTAATATTGATCGATTTTCACTGAAAGATTATCGTGGTGAAAAAGGCACCATTGATTTAATCACAAAATATCTTTGTACTCAGCATCATATAAACGTATCAAGTGAAAATATCTTAATTGTGCCAAATATTTCATTAGCGCAACATATCGTATGCAAAATTGTAGCATCGGCAAACACAAAGTTTATTACGGCAAGGCTTTGCCCATTTTATATAAACACTTTTACTGCACCTGATTATGTGCAACTGCTGAAAACACATAGTGATGATGAAGGTTATATATTAGGCGACATCAAAAGAGTGACATCTGAAAATAGCCATAGCAATAATATTTTATACTTTGAAACTGTAAAATGGCTCTCTGGCGTGAAGACAACTAACAAACGCATTGAAGAGATATATAACTACTGTGTTGATAACAATATACCAATCATTGAGAATAACGCTATCTCTGATTTATACTTCGGTGAAGAGCAATTTACTAGCATGAAATCAATTAGCGAAGGTTCAAATGTCATCTATATATCAAGTATTGCTAGCAGTGTCAATCCGCTAGACCATCTTGCATACATCGTTGCACCAACATATATGGTAAAGCTTATATCTGAAGTGCTAGAATATATTTCGTGGTCGAACTCTAACACTATGCAACTTGTCATTAGTGAGATGCTGAAAGACGGAAGCTATAATGCAATCACTAATGAAACAAAACCAAAACTGCGCACAAGGCATGCACAAGTAGATGACATTATAAAGCATTATTTACCACCAGAAATATTGCGTGTAGATAAAGCAACAGCTGGATTATTTAAAACAATCACATTCGATGAAAGCATAATCACTAACGATATGTTCAGTGGGCTTAAAACCATACCATACGTCAAACATGGCGATAAACTGTCATTATGTATCACTGCAAATGATATAGATGATGTTGAAAAGTTTATTAAAAATATTGCTCATTCTATCAAGGTGAATTATGAGTAAGCAAAAATATATGCAAGTGTATAATCACTTAAAGGCACTTATAATCAATGGTGAATATAATCAATATAATAACCTACTATCACTGCAGAAAATGGCAGATATTTATAACGTGTCGAAAAGTACAATTTTATCAGCTTATGATAAGCTTATTGAAGATAACTTAGTTATGAAAAATGGCAATAAATACCTGGTGACAATCAACGAACACACTAGTAGCTCAATTACAACTAACTGGGCAAATATTTTCAAAAAAAGCCAATACTTCATTGAAAAACATACTCCTCATCAAGAAAGTATGCGTGTTGGGCTCACACATGAAATCAGCATGGTTGATAGCTCTTTTGGGTTTACTGATGTTTATAAAGCAGCTATCAGTAATGTCGTTAACAACAAAATGGATACTTATGATATATATGCAGAAGTAAGAAAATACTTGCAGTCACTAAATATCGATACTAGTAATAAAAAGATATTGCTTACACCAACTGAGCGTGCGTCACTATATTTATTGCTAAGCACTATCAATGACAACATGACAATATTTACATCTGAACCAAACAGGATACAAATAAACAAATCACTATTAATAAAACGTGTAAATGTCGTATATATCGAAACAGATGAACAAGGAATTATACCAGAAGATTTATACCTAAAAGCAAAAGCTTATGACAATGCTATGCTCTATATTGAGCCAAACTCACTATATCCACTAGGTGTTGCAATGCCAAAAGAGCGACTTGATAGAATTGTCAACATCTGTGCTAAACAAAGCATACCTATTGTGGAAGTAGACTACAGACCAGAACAACACTTTACAAACAAGCACCATGCACCACTAATATCGAGCATCGATAGTGAGAATATCATCTACATTACAGCGTTCGCAAATGATTTTAACCCTTGCGACTATATGTGTTGTGTTGTTGTGCCAGATAAAATAAAAGACCAATTCATAAACACTTATAACCAAATCAATAACTCTGTAAGCACACTCACAAGAAGCATTACAGCAGATATGTTGAAAACTGGTGCTTTATATAAATTTGCTGATGAGTTTAAAGTAAAACTTATTGAAAGATTTAACGAGGTTGATAACCTACTAAAAAAATACCTAAATGATTATGCAACCTGGAGAATACCCGATACAGGCAACATCATATTTATAAAATTCAATGATGATATAATTGTCAACAAATTCACCTTTCCAAATTCACCATGTATGTATATGAATGGATCTGCATTATCTGGTTCGTGTATAAATAAAGTGCTTCTTTGGGTTGCATCTGCGACACTTGATGAAGTTGAAAAGTTTATAACATCACTGCAAACAGAAGCAGAGAAACAGGTTAAGCTTTATATTTAATCTATGGTTAAGGCAACATATAGTGTAAAAACCATTGATTTTCTCAAGCAAATTAATATATAACCAATTATAAAAGACACATTAATATATGGTGTGTGGAATGATATAGATTGAAAATAAATGGAGGCGGCG
>CAYJDR010000067.1:0-7250 GCA_964368965.1 uncultured Deferribacteraceae bacterium | reverse complement strand
GGTTTGAACGCTCTGTACAACTTATCGACGCATCAACTAACGTTGAAGACATCATAACTATAACAGCATTAAGCGCTGTTCAAGCTTAATAAAACAAACTACAAGGTTGCAGCTTAACGGTTGCAACCTTTTTTTTGAGGTAGATTTTGCATGAGTGCAATTACAAGGATATCTATAATCATGGTTATTGCTGGTGTGATGTTGAAGCTGTTTACAACAGAGACAGGCAATATAATAGTTGGCTTTTTAGTAGCCATAGTGGTGGTTGCGTTTTCGAGGTTAGTGTTTGCTAGCAAGGGGCGCAAGGTTATGCAGTTTTGTTTCTTTATGATGCTTGCGTGCGTGGCACTTGTGGCGTTTCGCTTCCAAGTGATAGGGCTATTTACACCCAAGAATGTGATAGGCGCTGCACATCTGGATATAGGCTCATACAGGTTAGTAATAGATGAGATGCTGATTGTCATGGTGGCTATCAGTACGTTCTTGTTTTCGGTGTGCATATATTATGCAACAAAGCTGTTTGAAATGCTTGATAACAAGCTTGCTATATTGCTGATACTCGTGTTTGCGACAGCGTCGATGTTCCATATGCAAGCTAGTTGCATATTGTTTATAGTGGTTTATTATGTCATAAACTTTATGTTCAATAAAGCCGAAGAAAAATTGTAGAGGGGTTTATATGGGCAGTAGGCAAATTATATTTAGTTCGCTACTTATGATAGCGATAGGCATATATATGAAGTCACGCACAGGCTCGTTAGGCATAACGCTTAGCGATGTTAAGGAGTTTGTGGGCTTTGTGTTTTTATTCAGTGGCATGTTGTTTGCTAGCTGGCGTATGTATCGTTTCGGTATATTTGCTTTAGTAGCAATATTTTACTTTGCGATGCCGTTCGTTTGGCGCATGGATTTGTTGCCGTTTATGAGCTATATGTTGGTAGCGTTGCCACTTGGCACGTTTATATTGGCGCACTTCATGTTGCGCACGTTGTATAGGGGCAACCGTGTCTGGTTGCACTCGGCGTTAAACTTTATTCTTATCGGTTTCGTTATGCTTATTTGGGTTAGTCCTGAGCTTATCAGCGCTGGCAAAGTTAGCGTGCAAATGTTTGGCATGGTGGCAGAGCTTAATGCGCACTTATTCGAGGTTGTGGTGGTTGCAAGTTTCGCTATCACAGCGCCTATACTTATAAGAACTTATGGCATGCTGGGTGTAGTGTTGCACGGTGTTGCTTGTGCGCTTAGCTACTCGATGCATGTAGGGGTTATTTAAAATGTTCATGGTATCGTTATTGTTGTTGATTATAAGTATGATAGGGTACATAATTATGTCTAGGTTTTATTCGCCACGTAAGTCGTTAGCGTTGAGCCTTTTGTTGTTTGTTGTGCTAAGCATTGCTACATTCGTGGCTTTTATTAATATAGATTGGTATTAGCATGGGTTTAACAGGTGTTGTGCTGGTTGTCTTTATTGTTGTGTTTGCGGTTGCTATCAAGTTTTTGTCGCCTATGAGGGCGCTGTTAGTTATGCTTGCAATGTTCAGCGTGTTTTTGCTAGGTTTGATGATGTTGGTTGATAGCTTAGCAGTTGGTAAAAGTGACCGATTGCATGCAGAGCAATCAAGCGACGTGTATGTATATATTGACGGTTGGGGCGACGATGAGGCGACTGTCCGTGCGATTTTATCAAGCTTAGTGGAAACGTGTGATAGCTTGACATTTTACTCCAACAAGCGAGGCATAAGCGAGGACGACGGCAACATATATATTGACACTTCAAAAACTAATTTTGTGCAGTTCATGGGGCTAGATAACGGCACGTTTAATTTAGTGCATTTCAACATATTGCAGGGCGATAGGGCGAAACGTGGCGAAGTGATAACATACTACCAAAACCAATCGACAACACGCATAACAGCAGATGTTATAAACATTTCAACGCTAGAGCATATCTTTGATAGCGTCATTTCAAAACGTAGCGGGCATAGATATACGCTAGATAACGGCGACGGGGAAAAACTTATGACAGTAACTATCCGTGATGATGAGTATATGCTAGATTACAACGCACAGAAATAGAAAAGGGCAACCAAACGATTGCCCATGTAATTAATTTGTTTATGGTAGCAACACGAACTTTGATATATCGTTTTCATCAAAGCGATAGTCGGTTACTCCACTAAAGCGGATTTGCTCGTTGAGCTTGGGTATGGATATGTAGGCACCAAAATAAAGCATATTACCCACACCGTAAAGTTCATCACCACCACCATGAGAACCTATGCCACTGTTTTCATGTCCAGTAATACCAAACAAGTATAGCCCATATGAAACATTGCCGCTACTATTGCCAACTAAACTACCAGTATGGTCTTTGTCTCCAGTAACTACACCTGTGTTGTACATTGCGTTAACTAAGCCAACATTTTTGCCAACTATACCGCCAACATAGCTTGCTCCCTCAACATTGCCAGTGTTATAAACGCCGATAACTTTGCTTTCAGGAGTACTATTTTCACCGACAATACCGCCGACAGAGTTAGCTGTGCCACCAATTGCACCTGTATTATAGCTTGCAGTAACTGTGCCATTATTTGTGCCAACGATACCGCCGATAACATATTCACCATTTATTGTGCCACCAATTACTGCTACGTTTTCAACTATGCCGTTATTTATACTAGCAACACCGCCGACATCGTCTTTACCTGTTATGGTAGGGTTGCTTATCCTCAAGTTTTTGACTATACCATTAGTATCAACATAGCCAAACAAACCTTGATAGTTTGCTTCTGTTTGGTTTATATATAATCCGCTGATTGTTTTGTTATCGCCATCAAATGTGCCTGTGTATTGGGTTTCATAATGTGTGCCTATTGCAGTCCATTGATTGCTATCGCTACCATTTAAGTTGATATTACACATAAGCTTAACACTTGTTGATAGGTTTGCTGTATATGTGTTGAAAGCTTTCAACCCTTCTGCCGTGTATATTTCCCATGTGCTAGGTGTCGTTTCAGTGTTTTCAACATAATTGTTAGCAGGGTTTATGCACATTTCATTTGCTTGTATAGTAGGGCTAGCACCATTTACACCAGCTACAAATATATAGTTGTAACCAACAAGAGCTAGTGCATCGCTTAGCTCTGTAACTTTTGTGTTAAGTTCTGCGATGTCAGTTACACCAAAGTCAGCAGTTGTGTCATTGCCAATGCCATTTATACCATCATTGTTACTTGTTGTGAAATATGCAGTGTTAACTGTGCTATCACTATCATTACTGCCAACGACACCGCCAACAACGCTACCGCCAGTAAGTGCACCTGTATTATGAACAGCAGTGACTATGCCACCTTGATTATAGCCAACGACACCGCCGATATTGTAACTTGAGCCAGAAACTACACCTGTATTATAGCTTGCAGTAATGCTGCCACGTTTATTATGACCAACGACACCGCCAGCACTGGCAATCTCGCTATCAACTTCACCCGTGTTATAACTTGCAGTAACAGTGCCACGAGTATTCCAACCAACTACACCGCCTACATTTCCAATGCCACTAACTTTACTTGTGTTATAGCTTGTAGTAACTGTGCCATAATTTTCGCCGACTATACCGCCGACACTGCCGTTATTAGTACCACTATTGCCAGTAACTGTTCCGTCTATTACCTTGACGTTTTCAACTGTGCCATGATTTTCGCCAACGACACCGCCGACACTGTAGTTACCTGTTATAGTTGGGTTGCTTAACTTCAAGTTTTTGATAGTGCCACCGTTAACATAACCAAACAAACCTTGATGGCTTGTATTTGTTTCAATATACAATCCGCTGATTGTTTTGTTATCGCCGTCAAATGTGCCTGTGTACGGGTTTAAATCATCTTTGCCTATTGCTGTCCAATGGCTAGCAGTATTATCAGCGTTACCCTCTAGGTTGATATCGTTCATTAGTTTAGCATTTGCAGATAAGCCAGCTGTGCTTACAAACTCTCTCAAGCCTTTTGCCGTGTATATTTCCCATGTGCCATTGTTATCAACGATATGGCTTGCGTTTGTGCTTGGGTCGCCAACTTGTATAGTAGGGCCAGCGCCATTTTCGCCCGCTACAAATATATAGTTCGCTTTAGCATTAAATAACGCTGCGTTTAGGATTGTTACTTTTGAGTTGATGTCAGATGTAAGTTCGCCAATACCATTTTCAGCACCTCGTGTGAAAAACACAGTGTTAACTGTGCTATCATTATCATTAATGCCAATAACACCGCCAACATCATTACTTTCGCCTGTGACTACGCCTGTGTTGTAGATGGCTGTGAGTGTGCTATCTCTATTATCTCCAGCTATACCGCCTACAAACTCTTTGCCTGTAACTGTGCCTGTGTTGTATGCAGCAGTGATTGGCGTTTTTTCATTATACCCAACGATACCGCCGATAACATATTTACCATTTATTGTGCCACCAACAACAGCGACATTTTCAATTACTCCTTGATCGCTATAGCCAGTTATACCGCCGACATGATTGCTTACGCCTGTAATACTAACACCACTTACATAACTCGCCGTGATTGTAGCTTCTGCGTTATGCCCAGCTATACCGCCAATGAGTTCATTGCCTGTAACACTACCACCATTTACATAACTCGATGTGATTGTACCTCTATTATATCCAGCTATACCGCCGACCCAGCTTAAGCCTGTTATTTGCGGGTTGCTTATCCTCAAGTTTTTGACTATACCATTAGTATCAACATAGCCAAACAAACCTTGAAAGTCTGTATTTGGTTGGTTTATATACAACCCACTGATTGTTTTATTATTGCCATCAAATGTGCCTGCGTATTCACTGCCATCTTTGCCGATAGCTACCCATTCGCTAGCACTTCCGCCTAAGTTGATATCGTTCATCAACTTTGCATTTGTATTAGGGGTTGTTTTTGCTTTTTCTGCAAACTCTCTCAAGCCTTGCGCTGTGTTAATTAGCCATGTGCCGTTATCAATCGTATAATCTACGACAGGTGTGCCAGTATCGCCAGTATCGCTTCCATCGCCACAGCCAACTGCTAGCAACATTACAGTTGCTATCGTTAGTAAATATTTTTTGATCATTATTTTAACCTCTAAATCTCAATAAAAAGGGCAACCAAACGATTGCCCATGTATGTATAATTTAACTATTGTTTATGGTATCACAAACTTTGATATATCGTTTTCGTCAAAGCGATAGTTAGTGCCTGTGATAGCACCGTTTAATGTTGTGGCATGTGTGTTAGTAACTTCATCGACAGGGAAAATGTCAGTTAATGTGCCATCTTCGTTAAGACCAATGCCAACACTTCCACCATTAACTTTACCATTTATAAAATATGCAGTATTGACTGTGCCACCATTACCACCAACAACACCGCCAACATAGTTATTGCCACTAACTGCACCTGTGTTATAAACAGCAGTAACTGTGCCACCATTACCACCAACAACACCACCGACAGCGCTAATGCCACTAACTGCACCTGTGTTATAAACAGCAGTAACTGTGCCATCATTACTACCAACAACACCGCCAATATTTTCTGAGCCTGTAACTGCACCTGTGTTATAAACAGCAGTAATTGTGCCATTATTACTACCAACAACACCACCTATAGTCGAAAGTGTAGGATCAGTGGTTGGGCCAAAAACATTACCTTTGTTATGGCTTGCAATAACTGTGCCACTATTATAACCAACGACACCGCCACTAGAGCCATTGCCGCTATCAACTACACCTGTGTTATAAACATCATCAACTATGCCGCCAGTATCATTATAACCAACAACCCCGCCGACATAGATACTGCCACTAACTACACCTGCATTGTAGCTTTCAGTAACTTCGCCACCACTTTTATTAGTGCCAACGATGCCACCAGTGCCATCTGTATGGCCAGCACCAGTGTCACCCTCAACTTTGCTTGTGTTGTAGCTTGCAGTAACTCTGCCTCTATTTTCGCCAACGACTCCGCCGACACTATGAACGGCTTTTATTGTGCCGCCAATTACCTTAACATTTTCAACTGTGCTATTATTAGAAGCAACTACACCGCCGACATAGTCTTGCCCTATTATATATGGGTTATTTATAATTAAGTTTTTGATAGCACCACCGTCAACATTACCAAACAAGCCTTGATAGTTTTCACTAGAGTCTATATACAATCCGCTGATTGTTTTGTTATCACCATCAAAAGAGCCTGAATATGCAACTGAAGATGTGCCTATTGGTGTCCATTGGTTAGCAGTACTGCTACCCTCTAGGTCTACATCGCACATTAGTTTAGCATTTGCATTTAAGTTTTTTGTCGCAAACTCTCTCAAGCCTTGTGCCGTGTATATTTCCCACCTGCCAGCTTTTTCGACGATGTTTTCAGTAATGGTTACACATATTGGGTCGCCAGCTTCAACAGTAGGGCTAGTAGTGTCATTTGCACCCGCTACAAATATATAGTTTACTTTAGGGTCAGCTGTAGATAATGCTGTGTTTAGGTCTGTAACTTTTGTGTTAAGATCTGCGATATTTGCAACTTTTGTGCCATAACCATTGTCATTACCTTGTGTGAAAAAAGCAGTATCAACTGTGCCATTATTATAGCCAACGACCCCGCCGTAATGCATTGGGCTATTAACTTCACCTATGTTGTAAACAGCAGTAATTACTCCACTAGCATTAATACCAACAATACCGCCAGCATAGCCATCAATATTTCTACTCTCAACATCGCCTGTGTTATAGCTTGCAATAACTTTGCCTGTATTTTCATTTTTGCCAGCAATACCGCCAACATAGTTACCTGTGCTAGTAACTTTGCTAGTGTTATAGCTTGCAATAACACTAGCTATAAGAGGGCTAGTCCTATTTTCGCCAACAATACCGCCAACACTATTTACGCCACTAACTGTGCCACCGATTACAGCTACATTTTCAACTATGCCATAATTATAGCCAGCGATACCGCCGACATAGTCAACACCTGTTATATTTGGGTTGCTTAGTGTTAAGTTTTTGATAGTGCCATTACTAGCGCGAAACAGGCCTTGATTGTTTTCAGTTGGTTTATCTATATACAATCCGCTGATTGTTTTGTTATCGCCATCAAATATGCCTTCGTATGTGTCTAAGCTGTGTATGCCGCCTATTGCTGTCCAGTGAGTATCAGCATTGTCAGCGTTACCCTCTAGGTTGATATCGTTCATCAATTTTGCAT
>CAYJDR010000066.1:0-7257 GCA_964368965.1 uncultured Deferribacteraceae bacterium | reverse complement strand
CATACTCGTGAAAACATTATCGTTAGTTGTTAGCGAGTTTACAAGCTTACAAATAGCCTAATGTTTCATGGAGCGATAGCGAACATAAAAAGACACGTAAACTGTTTACGATGGTTTTCACTTTCAGACTAGGCGGCTTATAAAAAATAAGCGGAGTGTACACAAACGAAGGTACATGAGCATTATTTTTTATAAACAACGACGTATCAAAGTGAAAGACACGTAAACAATTATAAACCAGCTAGTAGCTCTTGAACTTTACCATAAACCTCTGCCGGCGCAACAAGTATAGTCTCGCCCGTCTTACGCACATGCACCTCTATCATGCCGTCTGCAAGTGTTTTCCTGCCCACGCTCACACGGATAGGGTAGCCGATTAAGTCTGCATCGTTCAGCTTTACGCCTGCGCGTTCGTTTCTGTCGTCAATTATTGTATCAATGCCTAAGTTCATCAAGCCTTTATATGTTTCATCTGCGATTAATATTACGTCGTCGTCGTTCGTGTTGATAGGTATTACAACAACCTCAAACGGAGCAATCGCACGTGGCCATACCATGCCTTTTTCGTCGTGGTTTTGTTCGATAGCCGATGCTGCCGTTCTGCCAATGCCTATACCATAGCAACCCATAGCAAGCGTGATTGCTTTGCCGTTTTTATCTAACGCTTTTGCGCCCATCGCTTCAGAATATTTCGTGCCTAGTTTGAAGATGTGCCCAACTTCGATACCCCTAGTGATAACGAAGTGACCCTTTTCACACTCTGGGCATTTATCGCCCTCGTTTGCGTTGCGGATATCTGCGAACATTGTCGGCGTATAGTCTGCACCTGCGTTTATGTTCTTAATGTGGTAGCCTTCTTTATTCGCACCAATTACTATATTCTTCAAGTATTTAAGTTCGTTATCAGCATAAACTTCTAGTGGCATGTTGCACACACCTAGTGAGCCTATTTTGCAATTAACAGCTTCGTAAACTTCCTCTGGTGTTGCGAAGTCTGCAACTGTCGCACCTAGTAGCGATTTCACTTTAGCGAGGTTCACTTCCCTATCGCCAGCAACAACGACCGCAACTAGTTTATCTATATCCTTGCCTTTTTCGTCCTTTACGCCCTCAAGCTTAACTATCATAGTTTTCACTACGCGCTTTAAATCTGTGCCTAAAAATTCAGCAACTTCAACTGCTGTGTGCATGTTAGGTGTTTCCACTTCTTCTGCTTTTTGCTCTGCTTCGGTTGAATTTATGTTATCTGCATCAACGACTAATGCCTTTTCCATATTAGCTGAGTAGTCGCACGTGTTGCACGAGATAACCTCATCTTCGCCAGTATCTGCAAGCACCATAAACTCATGCGAAAATGAGCCACCAATAGAGCCACTATCAGCATCAACAACCTTATATAACAAACCACAACGCTCAAAAACATTGCGATATGCTTCGTACATCTTTTTGTAGCTAACTTCTGCGCCTGCGTCGTCGATATCAAACGAGTATGCATCTTTCATGATGAACTCACGACCACGCATTAAACCAAAACGAGGCCTAACTTCATCACGGAATTTAGTTTGGATTTGGTATAAGTTTAACGGCAACTGCTTGTATGACTTGATAACACCACGCACGATATCTGTGATGACCTCTTCATGCGTTGGCCCTATGCAGAAATCACGGTTGTGCCTATCTTTAAAGCGAAGCAACTCCTTGCCGTAGTAGCCCCAACGTTTCGACTCTTCCCACAACTCACCCGGCTGAACAGCGCTCATAAGTAGCTCGATAGCGCCTGCTTCGTTCATTGATTGCCTAACGATCTCCTCAACTTTACGCATAACCCTAAGCCCAAGCGGCATATAACTGTAGATACCTGCGGCAACTTTCCTTATCATGCCTGCACGCAACATAAGCGTATGGCTAGCAACCTCTGCATCTGCTGGGTTCTCTCGTAATGTGTTGATAAAATATTGTGATTGTCTCATGTTTATAACTACCTGCTTAAAAATATAATTCAAACATTATATGCCTATTTTATTTTTTTTCAAGTTAAAGTTGAGGGGAAAAGTAAGATTAGATTATGACCAAAATGTTTGAGATTGCCAATCACTAGGAAACCCCATGTGGTTATATATAGGTAATGGACATTCGCCTAGTAAAGTAGCTAGCCTTATGTGCCATTGAGAGTTTCGCATAAACCTATTAGTAAACGCTTTTAAGATAATAAAGATTGTATATGAACTCTTAGCATTAGATGCACCAATATATGAATACTTTTCAAGATTGCTCACTAGCGTTGGGGTTGGCCTGTTCCATAACCTCGAATGGTGGGCTACAATGTTTCTGATATTTGTCATAGCTTGCAACCATGAAACAAAATCCGTATGCTTAAAACCAAAAACGTCAGCAATCGCTCTTTTATCACGCTTATCTTTCAAGTTCGCATACAGCCTAGACCATACACCCATTGGTAAAACCTCAGCAATCACCCACGATGGAGGTAGCTCTGGAGAACTGTAATTGCTGTAATACTTATGGCACTCAGCAGAACGCCTTGACTTATTGTTTTTATATGTGTATCGCTCAACTTGCTCAATGAAACTTGCATGCTCTTCTAAATTTGAAAAGTAACTTTCGTTCATGTACCAATGCGCACCATACTTAATCGACATGATATTTGATATAGATACTCTGACGGCTATTTCAACTCGCTCTATAACATCTGATGTCAATAATCTAAGCTTTCTGTCGAAATTATATATATCTAAGATATTTTGAAATGTTGTCCCTTGCCTAAACTGATAATTTGGCAGACAAAATGGGGCAAAATATGACTCAAGCCTACAATAACCTATAACATCTAGGTAATGTTTAACGCGCTCATCAACTTCGATAGCTAGCCCACGTGACTTAAGCAACTGAACATGTTGTTCTGATGTGTATGCACTCTTGCTATAAGTTCCCATATCGCCCCTTGTTTTAGATAAAAAAAAGTCCTGCTGACCCTTGCACTCAGTTGTACAAATTTTCCACGATACGTGGGGGAGCAGGTTCTGTTCATATTTAATGTATTAGTTAAGTACCACGAATTCACTTGGCATGTCAAGAAAAATTTACCGCAAAAAGGCAACCCGAAGGTTGCCTCTAATATTCGTAATTTATGGTGATTTTTGCTTTCAGACTAGGCGTACAAGGACAACCGACGTATCAAAGCAAAAGGCACATAAATTTATTTTTTAGCCATTCTTAGCTTCACATGGTAAACCAGCGAACTAGCAATACCTATTGATGAATACGTACCAACGATGATACCTATAAACAATGTGAACGCAAAGCCACTAATAACTTCGCCACCGAAGATGTATAAACTGATTACTGCCAACAATGTTGATAGCGACGTTAATACAGTCCTCGATAATGTTTGGTTGATACTGTTGTTCATAACTACATTCAACGGTTTGTTTGCATCTTCCCTTGATTTTTCACGTATTCTATCGAAGATAACGATTTTATCGTTTAGAGAATAACCAACAACCGTCAACACTGCTGCAAGTACTGTTAAATCAAATGTGATGTTGAACAACACAATCGCACCTAGTGTGATGATGATATCATGCATTAGTGCCACGATAGAGCAAATTGCGCTCCATAGTTCAAACCTAACTGCAACATATATCAAGATACCAACAATAGCGTATAAAACAGCCATAATTGCTTGCGATTTTAGGTTGCTACCAACTTGCGGACCAACTTGCTCAACACGTTGGATAGTAACTTCGCCAGCGTTTGCAAAGCTTGTTGTTAAAACACTTTCGATACCTTCAGCGATAGCTTGTAGGTCGCCAGTTGTTTGCTCTGCCTTGATTAAGAAATCAGTAGGCTCACCAAAGTTTTGTATGCTGATTGAACCCTGCACTTTTGATGACAACTGCGAGCGAATTTCTTCGATAGATGGTGGATTTTCAAACCTTACTTGAACAACCGTACCACCAGAGAAATCAACACCATAGTTGAAACCTTTTGCAGCTAATAAGCCTACGCACGCTATACACACAAGTATAGACACCGCGAAGTACACCTTAGACTTGCCTATAAAATCTATATTTACTTTACTAGAAATTATCTCAAACATTTACCGCCCCTTATATACTTAGTTTCTTGACATCATTTTTAACCATGAATGTCATGAAAACTGTTCTTGTAACATAGATTGCCGTAAACATCGAAGCAAGGATACCAACGCTTAACGTAATAGCAAAACCTTTGATAGGGCCTGTGCCAAACTGGAATAATACAACAGCTGCAATCAACGATGTGATGTTAGCATCAACGATTGTCCAGAAAGCTTTAGAGTAACCGATATCAATAGCGTTCATTGGTGTGCGCCCGTTACGTAGTTCTTCACGGACGCGCTCAAATATTAACACGTTCGCATCGACTGCTAAACCTATCGTTAAGATAATACCAGCAATACCAGGTAGAGTTAATGTTGCGCCGAACTGAGCTAAAACGCCTAGCAACAACACAATGTTTAACACTAGCGCTAAGTTTGCAACCATACCACTAGCTCTGTAGTAAACGCCTGCGAAAACCATGATAGCAAGTAAGCCTATTAAGCTTGCAGTAACGCCACTTGTGATAGAGTCTAAACCTAGTGATGGGCCAACTGTTCTGTTCTCTAAGATAGATACAGGTGCTGGCAAGCTACCCGCACGTAAAACGATAGCTAAGTCACGCGCCTCTTCCATTGAGAATTGGCCAGTGATTTGCGCTTCGCCGCCTGCGATCTTCTCACGCAAGTTCGGTGCTGAGTAAACGTTGTCGTCTAACACGATTGCTAAGTTTCTGCCGATGTTTGCGCCTGTGATTTCTTCAAACAGTTTTGAGCCTGTCGGGTCAAACTTGATTGTAACATAAGGCTCGTTATATTGCGGAGAGATGCTAACGCCAGCGTCTATTAAATAGTCGCCAGTTAAAACTGCATCACGCTTAACAACAAACGGAACTGTCGATAAAACTTTGCCTGTGTTAGGTTCAACTGTTTTTTGGTATAGTATAACAGAGTCAAACGGGATAGTATTGCTAGCTAAATCCGTTTGTGTAACTGTGTTGTCAACAAGGTGGAACTTCAACTGAGCAGTTTGCCCGATTAAGTCAATCGCACGGTCTGGGTCAGTTATGCCAGGTAGTTGAACGATGATGTGGTCTTCGCCTTGCTTTTGGATAAGTGGCTCAGATACGCCGAATTGGTCAATCCTGTTCCTAACAACTTCAATAGATTGGTCAACAGCGTAAGACTCGATGCCCATAATCTCAGCGTTTGTTAAACCTAAGATTACAACGTTTGCATCGTTACCTGTGCCAACTTCTTCAAGTATCGGGTACATATCAGAGATAAACTGCAACACGCCGCCACGCTTATCTGCGCTTGTTAAACCAACACGCATAGTAGTGCCAGACTCTTTCTGAACAAACGAAACGCCATAGTTGTTTGCAGATAAGTCTTTCCTAACTTGTGTAACTAAACTTTCAACTTTCGCTTCGACTGCTTTTTGAGTATCAACGCCTAAAACAACGTGCATACCGCCTTGCAAGTCAAGCCCTAATTTTATTTTTGATGATAGTGGAGTCATTGCAAACACGGCCCAGCCGATAACTGCAATGATCACTAACCAACGGAATTTTAAATTCATTGTTACTTACTCACAACGTTTGATGTAGCCTCTGTAGGCATGATTTTGCTTGCAACGCCGCCTTTAACAACTTCAATTTTAACGCCACTTGCGATCTCAATCATAAATGAACCGTTCTCTAGAACTGTAGAAACTGTACCAACTAAACCGCCATTAGTGATAACTCTGTCGCCAGCTTTGATTGCATCTAACATTGCTTGATGCTCTTTTTGACGCTTTTGTTGTGGACGAATTAACAAGAAATAGAACACAATAAAAATAACGATTAATGGCAAAAAGCTCATTAGTGGGTTTTGAGCACCAGCAGGTGCAGCAGTTTGTGCATACGCAACACTTTCGAATAACATAGGAAACCTCCAAATTTTATCTGTTTAAGATATATTATAATACGTTTGTAACACGTTCTAACATCTCAGTTTGAAACGATTTAAAATTACCTTCCTTTATAGCATTTCTTGCGTTTTTTACAAGAGAAAGATAAAAAGAAATATTGTGCAAGCTGTTCATGCGCAGTGCAAGTATCTCGCCAGCCTTATATAAATGGCGCAAATAACCACGAGAAAATGTTCTGCAAGCATAGCAATTACAGTTCGGATCTATCGGGTCGTCGCTATCAGCATTATCTGCACGCTTTATGCTCAAACGCCCGTTAGACGTGAATAGCGTAGCGTTCCTAGCGTTCCTCGTAGGCATAACACAGTCGAACATATCAACACCATGCCCGATGCACGTGAGTAAATCTTCAGGCGTGCCAACACCCATCAAATAGCGTGGTTTATCTTCTGGTAAAATATTTGCAGTATGCTCACAAATTTCATACATTTGCGAAATCTTCTCGCCAACACTCAAGCCACCGATAGAGTAACCATCGAAACCGATATCCATTAACTGACGTGCAGAACGAGTGCGCATATCAGGGTAAACGCCACCTTGAACGATACCGAATAGTGCTTGGTCATCACGCTTTTTGGCTAGCTTTCCACGCTCTGCCCAGCGTGCAGTTCTATCAACCGAGTTTAGCACGTAGCTATGGTCGGCTGGGTATGGGATACACTCATCAAACGACATGATAATATCAGCGCCGATAGCCTCTTGGATATCTATAGCGATTTCTGGGTTTAAATAAAGCTTGCTACCATCTAAATGTGAGCGAAACTCGACACCATCTTCAGTGATTTTATTAAGATCAGCAAGCGAAAACACTTGGAAGCCACCACTATCAGTAAGCGTAGGCTTGTTCCATGCGTTGAACTTTGCAAGACCGCCGAACTTCTTCATAAGTTCAGTACCTGGTCGCAAATATAAGTGATATGTATTGCCAAGGATAATCTCAGCACCAGCGTCGTTAAGTTCTGCTGGCGAAAGAGTTTTCACCGAACCGACAGTACCAACAGGCATAAAAATCGGCGTGTGAACCTTGCCATGAGGCGTATCGATAACACCTGCTCTGGCGTTTGTTTCTTTATCCTTTGCTTCTATTTTGTACGAAAACATTACTACTCCTAAATTAAAGGCTTTATAGTAACGAATTTATAGGATTAAGTCAAATGATTATTTAGGAGAATTGAAAGATAGGTGA
>CAYJDR010000065.1:0-7433 GCA_964368965.1 uncultured Deferribacteraceae bacterium | reverse complement strand
AATGGAAAACCAAATCAAAGCTCCGAAATCAGGGGTTGTGCAAGAGGTTTATGTGGCGGAAAATCAAACCGTGTCGATTGGCGACAAGATGATAGTTATTGAGTAATTATCGTAAATCAAGACAATTACTGTGTTGTTTTCTTTATGGCTCAGTCATTTACGTTCCTTTATGTAAACTCCTGTCGCCATGCAGAAAGCCGCCGTGTACTTGTCTCGATTTTTCAATAATTACCGCTGGCAAGGCTTTGCGGTATTGTTTATAAACTCATCGCAAATGAGCTGGCGAGGTTATCGTTCAGTAAATCAGAAACCCTTTACCAAAAGGTAACTTAATCATATTTTTACAAAGAGCAACCGTGAAAGCGGTTGCTTTTTTATATATCAAAAATAATTCTTGAAATGTGGTATATAATGCACTATACTATATTTATAGTAAGGGTGGAGAATGAGTAAATTCAAGGTTGATACATATAAGAAAAGCGATGGTGTTGAGCCTGTGTCAGATTTCATCTTAGGGCAACATGCTAAAATGCAAGCGAAGATTTTACGTACGATAGAGTTGCTTGAAGATTATGGAAATACGCTAGGTGAACCACATTCAAAGCACTTAGATGATGGCATATGTGAGCTAAGAGTAAAAGTATCAACAGATATCACAAGGGTATTATATTTCTTTTGTGTGGATAAAAAGATTATACTAACAAATGGTTTTGTTAAAAAGACAGATAAAACACCACATAGTGAAATCAAGCTTGCAAAAAAATATCGTGATGACTATTTAACTAGAGAGGGCAAATAACATGGGATTATCAACACTTAAAAAGCAGATACTTGCAAACCCAGAAGCGAAAGCAGAATATGAGAAACTTGCTCCAGAGTATGAACTGATGAGGGCGATGATTGATGCACGTTTAAAGTTAAACCTTACACAACAGGAACTTGCAAATAAGATAGGTATTGATAGAACAAATATATCAAAGCTTGAGAACGGCAAACTTAACCCATCTATTGCAACTTTGCAAAAGATTGCTGATGGAATGGGGATGAAACTGAAACTTGAGTTTGTACCAAAATATTAACAACAAAAAAAGCAACCACATCAATGGTTGCTTTCCAATTTTAAGCACTATTTACATTCAACTATTAGTTCTCTGCTTGTGCTCACGACATATTGATTACCATATGGAAGATTGGATTGATCATAAACAACAAAACCTTTTGTACATACTTCGTTTGCTTTGTCATAGCAGTATTTTATGCCAAAGTCAGAGCAATTTATTATATGCAAATCTTGCCCATCAGGTCCTTTTGCGACAGTATGTGATGCACAGCCAGCACATAATAATAAAACTAATGATGATAAAAGAAAACTTTTCATATCGTCCCCCTGTAACACTATTTGCTATATGATAGCATAACTATATTTAGATGTCTAACACAAAAAAAGCAACCACATCAATGGTTGCTTTCCAATCTCAATTACTACCCTCACTCGCCTAATTCATTGGTGCGTTTTGTTTATATTCGTCTGGGTTATAGATATTTTTATTTTGTTTTGCATAATCAAGTGCAGTTTTGCCGTTCTTATCTTTTGCTTTGATATCAGCGCCACCCCAAATAATCATCTCGAGCATTGCAGGTGTTGTTGAAGCTTCTGCAGCGTTCATCAGCACTGTCATGCCGCCGTTATCCCTTGCGTTCACGTCTGCACCGTTCTCGATAAGTAAGCGCGCAGATGCCGTTGTCGTCGAATATCTAGCTGCTACCATCAACGCTGTTAGGCCGTTTTTGTCACGTGCTTTGATATCTGCCTTATGCTTCAAAAGTATTGCGATAGGCTCTTCTGTAGTGGCACTCATAGAGGCTTCCATAAGTGGCGTCCAGCCGTGGTTATCTGCCGTGTTCACCTCTGCACCGTGCTTCACAAGCAACTCTGCATAAGCATCTGCCTGCCTAGAGCGTAGCGCAAACATTAGCGGTGTCCAGCCTTCTTTATCACGAGCGTTCACATCAGCGCCGTCTTTTAGCATTTGCTCAACTTCTGGATATATTGCAGTATTCCAAAACTCAAACGTCAACATCGGATTTCCCTGTGCATAAACACTCAGCGAACTAAATACCAAGCACATCATTATAAATAACTTCTTCAACATCTCAACCTCTCAAGCATTAATAGCTATCAAACTATCATAATGCGAACAATATGTAAACACCTTTTAACGCTAGAATTTACGCCATGAAAAAACCTCTTGACAAATTCTTAAACTAATTATACAGTGTTCAACATAAAAATTGAACAGTGTATAATTGTATCAAAATTAACGGAGATTTCACATGGCTCGCAGAAACGACCACACGCACGAGGAACTTAAAGCAATGGCTATCGCAGCAGGTAAGGGCATACTTATTAGCGAGGGTTACGCCAAGTTTAGCGCTAGGAAAGTCGCAAAGGAGATAGGCTACACCATTGGCACTATCTACAACATTTTTGACAACCACGACCACCTAATACTATGCATAAACGCAACAACGCTTGACGACTTAGGCGCGCACCTAAGCAAGTGCGAAGCAAGCGCCAAGCAACCTATAGATGCGCTAAAGCAGCTTACAACATCATACATAAATTTTGCTAGTGATAACTACAACTGTTGGATAGCGTTGTTTGAACATTCGTTGCCGAAGGGTGTCACATTGCCTGACTGGTACAGGGTGAAAATGAACGACCTACTAACACAAGTCGAAAAACCGCTACTACAGCTATTCAACAACGATAGCGAAAAAGCAGAACAAACAGCACAAACGCTATGGGCAAGTGTGCATGGCATCTGCCAACTTGGCTTAACAGGCAAACTAAAAGTGAAAGATATCGACTATATCATAAACCTCGCAAACAACTTGACAGAAAGCTACATCAAAGGTATTGAGTTACAAAAGGAGTGCAACTAATGCTTATGCAGATACTCGTACGCATATTAACGTTTTTATTGAAATTGATTTACAAAGTAGAAGTGAAAGGGCTAGAGAACTACCACAACGCTGGCGAGCGTGTGCTTATCGTCGCTAACCACCAATCGTTCCTAGATTCGCTACTATTAGCCGTATTACTACCAGAGCGACCTATGTTCGCAATCAACACATACATGGCAGAGCGTTGGTACTTCAAGCCGTTGTTTTTCCTCGTTAAAGTGTTCCCTGTTGACCCTACAAACCCTATGGCAACGCGCACCATCATCAACGAAATTAAGCAAAATAGAAAGTGCGTTATCTTCCCTGAGGGGCGCATCACAGTTACTGGTTCGATGATGAAGATCTATAAAGGCTCTGCGATGATTGCCGATAAAGCAGGCGCAAGGATATTGCCTATACGTATCGACGGCGCACAACGCACCATGTTTTCAAGGGTTAAAGGCATCGTCAGGCGAAGCCTTTGCCCAAAAATCACGCTAGAGATATTGCCAGCTACCGACTTCAACGTGCCAGACTCTATCAAAGGGCACAGCCGTATCGACGCTGTCGGCAATAGGCTATATGACATAATGTCTGACATGATGTTTGAAACATCTGCATACAAGCAGACATTGTTCCAATCGCTCATCGACCAATCGGAAATACATGGGCGCAACCACGTCATACTAGAAGACGTAAACAGAAAACCGCTAACTATCGGCAGGTGCATCACAGCTTGCTTTGCGCTAGGCGCTAAAATATCGAAACAAACTGAAGCAAACGAACACGTGGGCATATTGCTACCGAACGCAATCGCTACACTTTCGACGTTCTTCGCATTGCAAATATACAACCGTGTGCCAGCCATGCTAAACTTCTCAGCAGGTACGCACAATATCGTATCGGCTTGCAAAACAGCACTAGTGAAACACGTCTACACGTCTAAAAAGTTTGTAGAAGCTGCCGAACTAGCAGACCTAATAACAACACTAGAGCAAAACGGCATAACCGTACACTACCTCGAGGACGTCGCAAGCACAGTATCAAGCTTAGATAAAATCAGGGCGCTTATCGCAAGCTATTTCCCTAACCGTGTCTACAATAAAATATGCACGCAAACATGCGAATCATCAGCCGTTGTGCTCTTCACATCAGGCTCAGAAGGCCACCCGAAAGGCGTAGTGCTATCACATAAAAACATGCAAGCAAACCGCTACCAAGTGGCAGCGCGTATCGACTTCAACGCTACTGATATCGTGTTCAATGCGCTACCGATGTTCCACTCGTTTGGGCTCACTTGCGCTACATTGTTACCTGTGCTTGCTGGTGCGAAAGTTTTTCTATACCCATCGCCACTACACTACCGCACAGTTCCAGAAATGGTTTACGATAGCAAGTCAACTGTTATGTTCGGCACAGATACGTTCTTTAATGGCTATGCAAAATATGCGCACCCATACGACTTCTTCTCGATACGTTGGGCAGTAGTAGGCGCTGAAAAGCTGAAAGATAGCACACGCAGAGAATGGGCAGATAGATTTGGCGTGCGAGTTTTTGAAGGCTATGGCGCAACAGAAACAGCACCAGTATTAGCGCTCAACACATCAATGTATAGCAAGGTTGGAACAGTCGGCAGGATAATGCCAGCAATGAAATATGAACTCGAGAGTGTGCCAGGCATCAAAAAAGGTGGCAAACTCATCGTCGAAGGTCCAAACGTGATGAAAGGGTATCTATTATCTGAAAACCCAGGTGTGCTAGTGCCTGTCGAAGGCGGAAGGTATGACACAGGCGACGTCGTAGAAATCGACGAAGAAGGCTACGTAACAATAGTCGGCAGGGCGAAAAGGTTTGCGAAAATAGCAGGCGAGATGATATCGCTAGCAGCCATAGAGCGAGCAGTCACAGAACTGTGGGACGGCTATATGCACGCAGTCGTGAGCATACCAGATGAGAAAAAAGGCGAAGCATTAGTGCTCGTGTCAGAATATGCCAAAGCAAACAGAAAAGAGTTTGCCGAGTACGCATCACAAAAAGGGCTAAGCGAACTATCTGTGCCACGTGTCGTAAGGATAGTCGACTGTTTGCCACTTTTAGGCTCTGGCAAAATAGACTACATCAACCTACAAAAAGAAGTGCGCAGAATGATGCAAAAATAATATGGAATATCAACAAGAGGTTGCGTGAAACGTAGCCTCTTTTTTTATGGTTTAAGGTGTAGACATAGCTATAATTGTATGATAGTGTAGAGGGGTCGGGTAGGTTAGACGGCTAGCTCACTATCTTATGAAAGGTGGTGGTGTTCATGGCGGATGAAGACATTATATCTATAATATTTATCATATTTGCTTTTACGAGCATAATAAAAACCATAACAAAAAAATAGCCGTCTATCCACGAAATAGACGGCTAACTCTATTTACATAGAGTATGATCGCAAAATCTCGGGGCTAGTCCTCTAGCCGCCCGACACTCATAACTTATACCCTTAATCAGCATTTGTCAAGGGTAATCGGCTTTGTATATTATTACACATAAGGATAGATTATGGAATTTTTAGAAAATCTCTATTGGATTTTTATTGAGGGCGAAAGGTACCAGTATATTATCAATGGCCTGTTGTTCTCAGTTGCTACTACTTTGCTTGCTGCCGTTATCGGTATTGCGCTTGGGTTGCTTATTGCTATGATGGCGATATCAAAGTTCTACCCGTTAGCGCACGTTGAAAAGTGGAAGGAGTTTAACCCGCTTGCATTTATTGCGTTCGGCTTTATCAACATCATACGTGGTACGCCGGCCGTTGTTCAGCTTATGATATTTGCGAACATTATATTTGTTGGTTATCTTCGTGATACTCCTATCTTGATAGTGGCTGCGTTGGCGTTTGGTATAAACTCATCTGCGTACGTTGCCGAGATTGTTCGTGCAGGTATCGAAGGGCTAGATAAAGGCCAGCTTGAAGCAGCACGCGCGCTAGGTATGCCTTATAAAATGGCTATGAAGCTTATCGTTATCCCGCAAGCTATCAAAAAGATTTTACCAACACTCGTGAGCGAGTTTATCGTGTTGCTGAAGGAAACATCAATTGTCGGCTTCATTGGCGGTGTTGATCTGTTGCGTTCTGCAAACATCATCACAAGCCAAACATATAGAGGGGTTGAGCCGTTGCTTGCTGTCGGCTTCATCTATTTAATTCTCACAAGTACGTTCGCATACTTCATGAGAAAATTCGAGAAGAGGTTGAAAGAAAGTGATTAAGATAACAAACCTATACAAAAGCTTCGGCGACTTAGAAGTTCTAAAAGACATCAGCATGAACGTCGAAAAAGGCGAAATTATCGCTGTTATCGGGCCATCAGGCAGTGGTAAATCGACACTGTTGCGTTGCATAAACATGCTTGAAGAGCCTACAGATGGGCACATCTTCATCAACGGTAAAGACATCATGGACCCAACCACCGATATAAACGTAGTGCGCCAAAACGTCGGCATGGTGTTCCAGCATTTCAACTTGTTCCCACATAAGAGCGTTATCGACAATATCGCACTTGCACCTATGCGCATCAAAGGCATATCGCAAGATGAAGCATATGCTAAAGCTATGATATTGCTAAAGAAAGTCGGCTTGGAAGAAAAACGTGACGTGTTCCCAAATAAACTATCTGGTGGGCAAAAGCAACGTATTGCAATCGCACGTACGCTAGCTATGGAGCCAGACGTAATATTGTTTGACGAGCCAACATCGGCACTCGACCCTGAAATGATTCATGAAGTTCTAGACGTAATGCGTGAAGTAGCCAGCGAAGGCATGACAATGCTAATCGTTACGCACGAAATGGGGTTCGCTAAGAATGTTGCCACAAGGGTGATATTTATGGACGAAGGCAGGATCGCAGAAGAGGGGACGGCGGAGCAGATATTTGATAGTCCGCAGAGTAGAAGGGCGCAGGAATTTCTTTACAAAGTTCTCCACAAGTAATATTTGCGTGTCTTTATTCCACCTAGCGTTGTTATTTATAAATGGGAGCATTACGCTCCCCTGATATTAAAAACGCTCACGCTTTGACCCTTTCTTGTTATGTTCGCTTTGTTCTCAAGAAACAGATTGGCTATCTCTAGTTTTACTTTGTAAAAAGAGCTAGCGAAATTGTTTTCGAGCTAAAACATCTGTGATGTATAGATGTTTCACGAGTATAACGAAGTCAACGGAGTAAATACGTTCATTATTCGGTTTCACTTCTCCACAACTCCTCGTTGCACTCGTCAGACATGGTTCCGAAAAACGTTCTCCCTCATCGCTTCACAACACTCGTTTAGGAAACTTAATGTTTAGCTCGGGGGATATCTGCTCACGCCCAGACACATTGCATTACAAGTCCAAAACAAAGTAAACACGAAGATACTTAAATGTATACATAAAAAAAGGAGCGTTTCCGCTCCCTCAAAATATCTTATTCAAAGTGTTTTGCAATTAGTTGTTGGTAAGT
>CAYJDR010000064.1:0-7477 GCA_964368965.1 uncultured Deferribacteraceae bacterium | reverse complement strand
GCGTTGTGCGCGCCATGACTTCACATACGGCCCTAGCCAACCATGTACTAAAAACAGACTCCCAAGCAAGGCAAGCTCTGGCAGATATTATCTATGAGATATTGCATGAGCGGCTTGATATTGCCGTGGGGGAGTGAGGCACACCTAAGTATTGATACGTAAAGAACTGTCAAAACAAAATATCAATAGCAGAGAATACTCATGGAAAAATTAATACTAAGTAAAGAAAATTTAAACGAGCAAATAGAAATATCTTTTAAAAAATTAAAAGGCAGCGTGTATTTCGATAAAACACAACTTATCCTTAGAGATAAAATTGTAGAATACGAAAGCGACGGTGATATAGATGAAAAGATTAAAAATATTGAAAATATTTTATTAAGTAGCAATTCTAATAAATGGGACGATTTTGTAGAAAGTCAGCTAGAATCTATAGACTATTTAGTATTTCCTAAAAAAATAAAAAAGTGTGACAGCAATATAATTTTCAACACAAAAAAAGAAGCGCCTTGTGTTGATAAAGTTCAATACATGTTTGACAGCAATGTTGAAGTGCACATAATAGGAATACTATGGATGCTAACTATAGGTATTCACCTAGATTCTCAACTTTCTGATTATGTTTTTGGAAATAGATTTAGACCAAATGTAATCAATGAATTCAAAAACTCAACATACTCGCCAAATATTTTAAAGCCATATTTTACACAATACCAGACGTGGAGAGATAACGGCCTCAAAATTGCTGAAAAATATATTGATAAAAAAATAGATGTCCTAGTAGCAACTATTGACTTAAAAGAGTTTTACTACTCAGTAGATTTTACCGAAGATAATTTCAATGATTTTATAAATAGATATGGGAATATAGAAAGTAATTTTAACATTAATATAATAAAGAAACTTAATAATTTTACTTACAAAGTTATAGAAAAATATAGTACTATGATAAAACCCAGACTCGAAGGAGAAAATTGTCTACCTATTGGATTTTTACCTTCAAGTATTCTTGCAAATTGGTATTTGCATGAGTTTGATACAGCCATACACAGCAAACTTAATCCTTTGTACTATGGAAGATATGTTGACGACATTATAATAGTTGACAAAATAGAAAAAGATAGCTTTTTTCATAAAAAAATAGCTTCTAGTGAAGTAACATCAGAGAATCTCCTCACATATTTATTATGTAATTGCAAAGCAAATCAAGACGTATCATGTAAAAATGAAAACAGTATACTTAATAAAAATACTAACAAAAATAGCGACAAAAATACTAGCGAAGATTTATACCATATAAATAAATCCTTACTACTTAACAAAGAAGGTAAAACAATTACCGTACAAAAAGATAAAGTAAAAATTTTCTACTTTAAATCAGGAGGTTCTAAAGCACTCTTAAAATCATTTCGTAACGCAATAAACAAGAACAGTAGTGAATTTAGGCTTATACCAGGGGATGATGAATATTTATCCTTTGGAGACTACAGCAATATCTATGAGATTTTTAAAGATAAAAATTCAAGCATCAATAAGTTTCGTGAAATATCTGACGTTGAAATAAATAGATTTAACTTATCTAAGTTTCTTGGAAAAATGACAAAAATTTCTACACTTGTAAATGATGAAAAAGAAAATACATTTGAAAATGACATTATAAAAATATTTGACCAAGAAACTATAGTTGAAAACTATACTTTTTTGGAAACAATTTTACAACAACTCATTGCAAACGAGAGATTTGATTTAGCATTAGAATTTATAAAAAATGCTACTAATGCTTTCAACCAATTAAAAATTGATTGTAATAGTAAAGCTGATAAAGATCTAAATACGATAACCGTTCTAAAATGTAGCCTTTTTGAACACTTAATATCTTCTATAATTCGAAGTTGTTCTTTAGTTTGGGGAAAAAATGTAAAATCTTTTTTAAAAGAAGTAAATTCTTTTTTTAAAAAAACACCATCAACAAAAGACTATGTCACAACATATAACCTTCAACACAATAACTCTTTATTGTGCCGTAATAATTATCTTGCAACCAGAATGGTGAACAAATTTTTAATAGTTGGAATGATTGAAAACGTAATAGATGGAAATATCAGTTTTACTGATGAAGAAGATATCAATCTATCAAGTTTTAATAGTTTTTTTGATAATATAAAAAATAAAGAATTAATGGAATATAAATATTATCCTTACATTGTAAAGCTTCAAGACATAGAAATGTATGAGTATATTCGAACATTAAAACACCACACTGAAGATAAAACTTTTCATAATTTAAAAAATTGTAAAAAACTATATTCAGAACTAAACTACCCAAATGTAAAAAAAGACATAAGCTTTTTCAACAATATTGAAGAAAAAAAAATTGTCAAAGAAATTATTTTGGACAGCAAGATTAAATCTTTTGCTACAATATCAAACATTTTACAAACACCAAAAAACACAATTTCAATTGCTATTGCAAATACAGTTGTCAAAGAAAGTGATTTTAAAAAGGTGCTTACAGAAAATCCAAACCGTAGTGTCGACAGATATAATAAATTAAAAAAAATTGTAAATTGCGCCATTGAAGAAAAAGCAAATATTCTCATAATGCCAGAATGTTATGTTCCTTTTGAATGGTTACCCCTGCTAGCCCAAAAAGCATCGCAAAACAAATTAGCTATTATTACAGGTGTTGAACATATTTTAGTAAAAAATGGAAACACATCTTATATTACAAACTTAACAGCAACAATTCTTCCCTATTTAGTTGATGAAAATATAGTGTCATCACACATTAATTTAAGAAATAAAGTTCATTATTCTCCAGGCGAAATAAGAGAAATACAAGGATATGGATATGATTTTTTTGAAGGAAATGAATATGATTTATTTTGCTACAATGACTTTTGGTTTTCTGTATACTGCTGCTTCGAACTAGCATCCATACACGACAGATCTATATTTTCAAATATCATAGATTCAATAGTAGCAGTAGAGTTTAATAGAGATACTGAATATTTCAATAACATTATTGAATCTCTCAGTAGAGATTTGCATTGCTATTGTGCACAGGTTAACACTTCTACTTATGGAGACAGTCGAATTATATCGCCTTCAAAATCTTATGAAAAAAATATTTTACAAGTTAAAGGTGGGAAAAACGATACTGTGCTCATTGGTGAAATTGACATAAAAGGTCTACGAGAATTTCAACTCAAAAAATTTGAGCTACAAAAAGATGATAAAAGATTTAAACCTACACCACCAAGTTTTGATGTACAAACGGTGAGAGATAAAATCAATAAAAAGCTATTCGAAAGATTAACACAAAAGACATAAATTTGTCTTTCAACATATTTCATCTATATATCACACAGTTGAACAAACAAAAGTTTTATCCCAAATCACTCTTATCCTCTTACCTGCCACGCGCAGGTAAGGGGATTTTTCATTTCAAGGAGGACATATGTACGAATATCAATCACAAGATACCACCGCGTTGGCAAAGGCCTTACTTGCGGTACAAAAACAACTTTTACCAGCGCTAAAAGACGCAGCTAATCCTTTTACCAAAAGCAATTATGCTACGCTCAATTCCGTCATGGAGGCTTGTCGCGATGCCTTGCAAAGCAACGGCATATGGATGACACAGCTGCCTATGCCCACGCCTGAGCACTTAGGCTCTGGTCATTTAGCCTTACAAACAAAATTCACCCATGCTTCATCGGGGCAATGGCAAGCGTCGCTGACCATTGTGCCCTTACCCAAGAACGATCCGCAGGGCATGGGCTCCGCTATGACTTATGCCAGGCGTTATGCTTTAACCGCCATGCTGGGCATTGTTACCGAAGATGATGATGGAGAAGGAGCGAAGTTGCCTACAAAAAGAACAGCATCGCCAAAACAATCCAAAAACACTAACTTACCGCAAAATACACAGCAAGCTTATTCGCAAAACATTGCCCCTCCACAGGTAAAATCAGAAATAATACCGCATATTGATGGGGTAAGCTACCAAGAGGTCACAGCCAGCGATGGACGCACCTGCATTGTAGCCACAGGTAACACACAAGCCAAAAAAGAATTGCTTAAGGGCATTGGCTTTCAATGGAACCCACAAAGAAAAATGTGGTGGAAATATGCCGACGCTATGTAATCATTATCAATACTTAAGTCCATAAAGACCGCCCTCCCATTCATGGGGGGACGGTCTTTTTCTTTATAAGGAAAAATCATGATTCAAAATCATATCAACGAAAAAGCCCAAAACCTTTTGGCGTGTATCCAATACGGTTTGCAACTTCACGATGAACAAAGCACCGCCGTACACCTTGGCGACCGTTCAAAGTATATTGGCCTATCGGATATCGGGCGCGCTTTAGAATGCCCACGTGCTGCTCTCTGTAATAAAGCATTTCCAAGGCCACAAGCTAACTTACAAAAACTACTCACCTTGCAGCGTGGTCACTGGCTAGAATACGGCATAGGCCAAGCCCTCACAGCGCAGAAGCTCAATGCCATGCCGCAATTAGAGCTATCCTTTATCCATAATAGTACACCCATTAAGGCGCATTTTGACTTTGTACTAGCATGGGAACAACCACGCCCTGCCATTCGCATTTTAGAGCTTAAAAGCACCAAGCATATACCGGAAACCCTGTACACCGCTTATGAAACACAGCTTTATGGGCAGGCGTCGTTTTTAGCTTATCAGTGGAACAATCCTGCATTTTCATTGCGTGACGCTGACGGTACGCTTTTGCATGAAAATCTCACCATGCCTGAGCTTTGTAAAAGGCACTTTAACTTAGCGCTCCCCACCAAAGCGTCCTTAATAGATATAGAAGCTTGGGTGCTCTGCCTGTCTATGGACGATATTAAACCCTTTGGCCCCTATGTACCGCATACGTCTATGCGTGATGTGTGCTTACGTACCGCAGAAGAGTTATGGCATAATAAAGAATTGTTATCTCAAAGCCAGCTACATTTTAACGACGTACCTCATGCCACAGGTTTTCATGCTCTTTGTGCTTACTGCGATTGGAATAGCCATTGTCCAAAATTTCAAGATGGTGACAATCAACCAGATTGGGAACCTAATCTAGAAAAGCTTGTATCTCTTAAAGATGCTCGCACTGCTTTGGATGCAGAAATTACCCTAAGGGAACAAACTCTTAAAGATGCTTATGCCCTCAGTGCGTTACAAGGCGACTGGATAAATACAGGCTCCTATCGCTTTAAGGTAAGCCATCAAAAGGGGCGACGGACTTTGAACAAGGATATATTACGCCAAGCCCTACAATCTGCACTTGGCGACGAGGCTGACACTTTACTTTCTGAGTGTGAACAAGAGGGTAAACCTTTCCAAAAACTCACCATTAACCCTATAAATTAAGGAAAAACCATGGGATATTATTCAGAAATAGGCTTATGCCTCAATAACACTGCACATGAAAAAATGCTGGCAGAGTTAAAAAAGCAAGATGAAACCATCCAAGCCGAAGTGCATGATTTACTTGCTGCTGCACAGAAATACGTGGCTATTCAAGGAAATGACCATGAAGCCACTCTCTACCATTGGTCATGGATAAAATGGTACAGCCAGTTTCCAGAAGTAAAATTCATGGAAGATTTTATTGCTACCCTTACCGATGACGATGATGCCCCGTTACAATACCGCTTTGTACGCATAGGCGAAGAATATGAAGATATAGAAGTACATGGCTCTTATTACGAAAATCCTTTCGAAATGGATGCAGGCCGTGGGGTATATATCTCAGACAGCCATAAACCACAAGAAAACACCTCTAAAACCTAGCCTATACAGCACTTAAAACACCCAAAAAGGAAAAACTATGGACTTTACCCAAATCACGCCCACGTCATTTGACGCTGGGCTTCTTTTCAGTGGCAGAAATTCCGGCAACAGCATTGAAGGCTATGCCGCCCCGTCAACCTATACTCCAAGCCTTAACCCTCAGTATATTTTCCACGAAAGTAGCCGTGACATCATTGTCTGGTTCATGAATCCTACGGATCCACTATACGTCTTTGGCCCCACAGGTAGTGGTAAATCCAGTTGTATTAAACAATTAGCCGCGCGGCTCAATTACCCTGTTTTCGAAATCACAGGGCATGGGCGCATGGAGTTTTCCGATCTAACAGGACATCTTTCCGTAAAAGAGGGAAATATGGTCTACGAACATGGGCCCTTAGCTTTAGCCATGAGGCATGGCGGCCTACTGCTCTTTAATGAAATAGACCTTATAGCTCCCGATGTGGCGGCAGGGCTTAATTCTATCTTAGAGGGCGCACCGCTGTGCATAGCGGAAAATGGCGGTGAGCTGATTCAGCCGCATCCTATGTTTCGCTTTGTAGCCACTGCCAATACCAATGGCGGTGGTGATGATACAGGCCTATATCAAGGCACTCAAAGGCAGAATCTGGCGTGGCTTGACCGTTTCATGCTGTGCGAAATGGGCTACCCTGCGCCGGAAGTAGAAAAGAAGTTACTTTCGGCAAGTTATGCTGCTTTACCCGAAGAAATTGCCCATAAATTGGTGGATTATGCCAATGAAGTTCGCAAACTATTTATGGGTGAATCTGTGCATGGCAATTTGAATAATGCCATTGAAGTGACCTTCTCCACAAGAACCTTATTACGCTGGGCAGAGCTTACCCTACGCTTTCAACCACTAGCACAACAAGGAATTCAGCCAGTTACCTATGCCTTGGATCGTGCCCTGGGCTATAGGGCTTCTCGCGAAACTAGAGCCATGCTGCATGAATTGGCGCAACGTATATTCCCCCAACAATGCGTAAACACAAACAATGCTTCCGCCACACAGTTTCTAACTTCCAAAGATCCCCATTCTGCCACTCACTGGGAACATCGCATAAGTTCCTTAGTTGCTGCTGACTTATCTAAGGTTTCAAAGCTTCCGGTCGTATCCTTGGTTAAATCCAGCACCAGCGGGGGTAAGTTTTGGAAAGCAGAATTACAAGCTGATTCTGTGCTTATTACATGGGGAAAATTAGGAACCTCAGGACAAAGGATATCTATAGATCGCAACCAATGCAAACAGCATGACCCGGCTCTTGAGTGCATAAGGCGTGTGCAGTTTAAACTTAACGGCGGCTATCTCTTAGACGCCACCAACACCCATATATAAGGAGAACATAATGAACAATCAGCCAAATGCCCCTTTCCCTTCAGATATTCGCATTTTAGATAACCTTTTAGCCCTAAATCTTGATATTTCCCTCTGGTCAGCTCGTAAAAAACTTAGCCCGGAGGACTTTAATCATGTGGATCTGCCTCCCGATGAGCTAGCAACTCTGGGTAGTAAACGCATAGCACCGCCAGAAAGCTTGCGTATTTTTGGCACCCTCAAGGCTCGCGCCTTTAACTATCTAGATAAACACGGTATTCGTTTCATGTCCGGTTGGGCCATACCAGAAGAAAAGGCTGCAGACATTGTAC
>CAYJDR010000063.1:4172-7954 GCA_964368965.1 uncultured Deferribacteraceae bacterium | reverse complement strand
ATTAGGAAGGATATGCTGAATTTATAGGTGAGAAAACCCCAATAGTTTAGGCCATTGGGGTTTGTTTTGTATGGTAGTAAATAACTGGAGGGAGGAGGTTAGTTATTTAGCATTTTTAGCTGCTTGTTGGCCAGCAAGTTTACCAAATGTTACGATATCTGCAATTGCGTTACCGCCAAGTCTGTTGCCACCGTGTACGCCGCCAGTAATTTCGCCAGCCGCATATAAGCCTTTGATAGCTTTGCCATCAGTGTTGACAACTTGTGTTTTATCGTTGATTTTAACACCGCCCATTGTGTGGTGGATACCAGGTGCAACGTGTACAGCATAAAATCTACCTTCTTTGATAGGCTTGATCATGTCGCCACGTCCAAAGTCTTCATCTTTTTTGTTTTCTATGAACATGTTATATCTTGCGATTGAATCCTTTAAGCTTTTCGCTGGTACGTTCATTTTCTTAGCTAATTCATCAAGTGAGTTTGCTTCCATAACTAAGCCTAATTTGATGTAGCCTTCGATTAAGCCCATGTCACGTCTAACTCTATCATCGAATACTACATATGCATTTTGCACTTGTTGTTTTAAGATTTCTGCTGATACTTGGTCGCGTGTTCTCATTTCGTTTACGAAGCGTTTACCGTCGTTATTTATTAAAATTGCGCCGCTACCACGTACAGATTCAGAGATTAATATTTTAGTGTTTAATGCAACTGTTGGGTGGATTTGGATTTCATTAATATCTGTGAAATCTGCACCAATATTTTCAGCTAAAGTTAAACCATCGCCAATCGCACCAGGGTGGTTAGATGTTGTTGTGCCGATTAAGTCTTTTCTGTATTGCCCAACAAGTGCATTGTTTGCCCCAAAGCCACCTGTAGCAAGTATTACTGAGTCAGCTTTGATGTCGTAAATGCCACCAAATTTTGAGCTCATTCTTGCACCAATAACTTTGCCATTTTTATCCGTTAATAATTTAACAGCTTTTGTGTTAATGCGTACATCTAAATCGTGTTTTTGTGCATATGTGTTCATAATCTGAATGATATATGCGCCAACTGGAGAACCACCATGTGCAGTATGCACACGCTTAAATCTTTGACCGCCAGAGAAGCTCAAGTGAGGCAGTTTTGCACCAAGTGACTCTAACCACTTTAATGATGGATACGCATTATTTGTTAATACTTTAACTAGTGCAGGGTCATTAATATTTCTGCCACCTTTCATTGTGTCTTCATAGTGGATTTGTATGCTATCGCCAACGATGCCTTCAGCTTCTTGGTACTCTGTATTTGCAACGTTCATACCGCCAGCAGCAAGTTGTGTGTTACCACCGATTAATGGCATTTTTTCAACTAAAATAACTTTTGCACCGTTTTGGTGTGCAGAAACAGTTGCTGAAAAACCAGCACCACCAGCACCGATGATTAATACATCAGTTTCTTCAACGTGGCTAGGTGCCACATCATCATACACGCTTAAATCTTCAACTTGGTAGATAGTTTTTGTGCCACTTTGGTAAGGGATTTTCATATCTTCAAAAGTGTGACAGTTGTTGCAGTAAACTTTTGATGGCTCATGTGCTGTGTGGCAAGTTGTACACTGCATTGTTTTAATGTGGCCTTCATGTGGGTTAAATTCGCTTTTCAAGCCCTCTGCTGAAATTTCAGCCATACCGTGCATATCTGCATGGCAGCTTATACATGTTTCGTTGACAAGTTTTTCATTGTCTTCAATTTTTGCATTGTCTCCGTGACAATCTTCGCAACTGATACCGATTTCATCACTAAGGTGGCTACCAGCTAGGTACGCGCCTTTTGTGCCTGTTGAGTAAGCTGTTTCGACAGTTTCCTTGAAAATGTCGCTAGTTGCAAGTGCAGAAATTGACATGCAAGTTAGGACAATTACAAACAATAATACTTTTTTCATAAGTTTTCTCCTTCAGATGATTATTAGACTTTACTAATAAATGCCAGTGTAGTATAGTGCCAGAAATATGAAAAACCATAGGTGCCAGATGTTAGAGTTCAATATTAATAATAGTTCAAGTTTACCTGTGTATATGCAATTCGCTAACTATTTGATACAACAAATAAAGTTGGGTGAGTTAAATTATGGTAAGAAATTGCCATCAGATAGGGTGCTTTCAAAAATGTATAACCTGAGTAGAAACACTATAAATGCGACACTTTATCATCTACAAGTTGAGGGTTATATTGAGCGTATCGAGAGAAAAGGCACATTTATAAGCTATAATGAATTTCAAAATAAAACAAAACTAATTAATTGGGATAAAAAGATATCAAGAGGCTCACAAAAGATTGCAAAAGATGCTTATATTGAACTATCAGATACACATAGCACACTAAATTTAAGCAGGCGACACCCTGAAAAAGAGTTTAACTTCATTAACTATCTTTTTGAAAATATGAACATGAAAACTATTGATACTAAACGGATATCTAATGAAGCCGAGAATGATAGGTTAGGTGTTTATGAGTTGCGTGAAGCAATTTGTGATTATATGAAGCCCTCAGGCATTAATGCAAAACCTGATGAGGTACTTGTGTTTTCAAGCATTACACAGATATTGAATTTACTTGCAAGTGTGTTTTTAAATGTAGGTGTAAATTATTATCATGAGAAATATAGTTTTGTGACCTTGAAAGACATCATGGCGTATAGTGGTGCGAACTTTAAAGCACTTGAAATGGATAGTAGTGGGATAATCATAAACCCTATGAAGGAGTTTGTGCGCCCATTGCGAAATACTTTTTTACACATACAGCCATGTGACCATAACCCAACAGGCATCACACTAAGCAACGATAGGCGTAAAGAAATTGTAGAGTTTTGTGCAAAGCAAACGATACCAATAATTGAGATGGATTCTATGCGCAATTTGTATCATAAAGTAGATTATCCACCAGCGTTAAAATCATATGATAAATCTAATAGCATCATATATATTGGTAGTTTTTTACGCCCTACATCTGAGGCGTTCAACCTCGCATGGATATATGCTGATAAACACTTGATAAACAAATTATCTCGTTTGAAAATGCCTATTGATATAATGCCTTCACCAGTTATGCAAGTGATGATGGCTAACGCTATTAAAAGTGGATTATTTGATAAGTATTTATCAAAACTTAGGGGACACCTTGCGAGCCAACTTAATGCACTTGATGAGGCGATGAAGCATTATTTATCTGATTATGCAGAGTGGGATAGCGAGCAGAGCGCATACTATCTATTTCCAAAGTTTGAGAAAGGGATAAATATCCGTAAAATGTATAATAGACGCGTTGGAGTAGATTTCAACCCTGGATTTTTCTACTATGCAAAAGATAATTCGCATATATCAATGACAACGCTTTCTATGAGTGCAGATAAATTTCCGATAGCTGTTGAGCGATTGCGTAGCTTGATAACAAAATAAAAGCCTTTCCCAAAATGAGAAAGGCTATAAAATTTAATTAAATTTTTAGTTCGACACCAGCACGTTTTTGTGCGACACCACTCATGAAGTAAATCGCCATCCAACTAGCACAGTGGCTTGAGATGTTATGCAAATCATCAGGCGGGTAAACTTCCATAAAGTCAAACCCTGTAGCACCAGCATAGCCACACTCTGTAAGCATTACAGCAAGTTCATAGCTAGTTAAGCCACACATGTCAGCAGGACCACCTGGGTTGAATGCAACGTCTAGTGCATCGCTACACACTGTAACGTATATTGCATCTGTACCTTTGCTTGCGATTTCGATAGCTTTCTTGATAGA
>CAYJDR010000063.1:0-4072 GCA_964368965.1 uncultured Deferribacteraceae bacterium | reverse complement strand
TCTGCAAACTTTTTGATAAGTGGGAAACTGATAGAGTGGTCACCACCAAAAGTGATTGGTATAGCGCCTGCCTCTAATATATCGCCTAAGTATTCGCTTGCATGTTTGTATGTGAACTCATGGTCGCCGTTTTTTACAGCTGAGTCGCCATAGTCGCAACCGCTCATATCATCAAAGATGTCAAAGTCATACTCTGGTAAGTATCCACCGTACCTGATAGATGCTGTACGGATAGTTTTCGTAGCGTTTTCAACACCACTAAAGCCGCCGTAAGTACATACATGCTCAAAAGGGACACCCATGATAGCAAAATCATGCCCTTTGATATCTTCTTTAGTTTTTGCAACAGGTAGCCCCATGAATGATGGCACGCCTGAATATATGTTAGGGATCTCCCTAGATGGTTCGTAACATACTGGTTTGTTTTTCATTTACTGCTCCAAAAAAGTTTAGAATAGCGATACAACGCTACTAACGCCTATAATAAGCGAAATCGCGAAAATTGCAATACCAAGTACGTTTGAGATAACACTATTTGTATATTCGCCCATGATGCTTTTACGGCTAGTTAAGTAAACAACTGTACCAACGATAATTGGTAAGAATACGCCGTTAATAGCTTGTGCAACTAATATGATAGATACAGGGTTGTAACCAGTACCAGAAATAATGATACCGAAAACAATAATCACGATGTTAGTGATTTTGAAGCGTTTGTCATCATTTTCGATGTCCCAACCAAGTAAACCAGCTAAAACATAAGATGCACCAAGTGGTGATAGCAATGCAGATGAAACACCAGCTGCAATCATACCAATACTTAAGAATGGTTTAGAAAATTCACCTAATAGTGGTTCTAACTGAACAGCCATATCAGCAACAGATTTAACAGACATGCCATTCATAACAGTTGCAGCAGTGATAACAACAGCACATGTGATAGTACCACCGATTAACATTGATACTGTAACGTCAAATTTTGCAAGAGGTAGTTGAGATGGAGATTTCCATGTTTTCTTAGCGCTGATAGCGTGGATAAACATGTTGTATGGAACAACAGTTGTACCGATTAATGCTACGCAGTTTAATAGTGCTCCTTCAGGAACTTTTGGAACAAATCCCGCTAAAACAGCGCCTAAATCAGGTTTAACAGTAATCATAGTGACGATGAACACGAATGCCATAACGCTTACGCAGACAGCGAGTAATTTTTCTAAGTTCTTAACAGCGTTACCTGTATTGATTAAGAAAATCATACAGAAGCCCCACATAGGTGCTAAATAGTTTGTCGGTATGCCTGTCAGTTGTGAAAGACCAGCTGCAGTGCCTGTTAAATCGCCACCGATATATGCAATACTGCCAAGTGTGATAGCCGAACCGACTAGCCACATCATAAACAATTTCAATGTTTTGTTGTGTGCAAAAGCATCAAGGATAGCTTCTGCTAGGCCTTTTTGTGTAACAATACCAAGCCTTGAAGACATTTCTTGTGTAACTAAAACGGCGATAACTGAGAACGCAATCGTCCAAAGTAAATCATATCCAAAGCTCGCGCCAGCTCTTGTAGCGCTTGTTAATGTACCTGGCCCAATAAATGAACCAACAATCAATATCCCAGGTCCAACTGAGACTAACTTATCTTTAAAAGTATAAGTCGTTTTGTCAATACTCATCTGTAACTCTCCCTAATAATAAAACTTATGTCAAAAACACAGTTGACATTATTATTTAATAATTGAAGTTTGTCAATAAAAATAAATTATTTTTTGTGTGATAAAAGGCTAATTTTTTTATGCATTCGTGCCTTCAAGTCCAAGCTCTTTTGCATGAGCTTTCATGCCTTTTATACATATCTCGATAGCTAAACTTCTTTCCATGTCAAGCATTTCTAGTCCTTTTGTGATGACAGTTCTGTCAACTCCAGCGGCAAAGCTTTTATCTTTAAATTTTTTGGCAACGCTTTTTGGCTCAAGATCAAGTATCCCATTAGGGCGCATTTTCGAAGTTGCACTAACAAGTCCTGTTAAAGCATCGACCGTGTAGAGAGCTTTATCTATAAGCTTTTCAGGTTTTATATCGGAGCATATTTCATAGCCGTGTGAGAGGATGGTGTTTATAGTTTCATCATCTATACCCGCAGATTTTAGTGGCTCAGCTGTATGTTTCAAGTGTTCTTCTGGGTGTTGTTCATAGTCGTAGTCGTGTAACATGCCGATTGCTTGCCAATATTCGACATCTTCACCATAGTGTTCAGCCATTGCGCCCATTGCGCTTGATACGGCGATTGCGTGTGTTATTAAGTGTGGTTGCGTCGTAGTTGATTTAATAAGTTCCGTAGCTTTTTCTAGTGATAATTTGCTCATTTATTCCCCCTAAATATAGTATAGAGTAGTTTGGATTTGAACCATAGTCAATAATAAATGCATATAAAAATGTTGTACCGAGTGATACTTTTGCTGTACTATTGTGTCATATTAAAATAGTGAGGTGCAATAATGCGTACATACAATAATTTAACAGAGTTAGTTGGCAACACGCCGATAGTTAAGATTAATAAAATAAACGATGGTGTTGCAAATATTTATGCGAAACTTGAGATGTTTAACCCGTTATCGAGTGCAAAAGATAGGGCGGCGCTATCAATGATAGAAGATGCAGAAAAATCTGGCAAATTAAAAGCTGGCGGCACAATTATCGAGCCGACAAGTGGCAACACAGGCGTCGGTATAGCGTATATTTCAGCAATCAAGGGATATAAGTCGATTTTCACCATGCCTGACACAATGAGTGTGGAGCGCAGGGCGCTGTTGAAAGCTTTAGGTGCAGAGATTGTGTTGACAGAAGGCGCAAAAGGCATGACAGGCGCTATCAATAGGGCGACAGAATTATGCAACGAAATACCTGGTGCGATCATGATGCAACAGTTTGAGAATGGGGCAAATAGCAAAGTCCATTTTGAAACAACAGGTGTAGAAATTTGGGACGATATGGCAGGCAATGTTGATATATTCGTGGCTGGCGTAGGTACAGGTGGCACATTGACAGGCGTTGGCGAGTATTTAAAGAGTAAAAACCCTGATGTTAAGATTGTTGCTGTTGAGCCGGCATCATCACCAGTTTTATCAGGTGGTAGCCCAGCCCCACATAAGATACAAGGTATTGGTGCTGGTTTTGTGCCAAAAATATTGAACACAGAAATATATGACGAGATAATCACAGTAAGCAACGATGATGCAATGGATAACGCTCGTAAAGTTGCAAAAGAAGAGGGGATACTCGTTGGCATATCATCAGGCGCATCATTGACTGCTGCGTTAGAATTATCAAAACGTGCCGAGAATAAAGGCAAGAATATTGTTGTATTTTTCGCAGATACTGGCGAGCGTTATCTTAGTGTGATTAGCTAGCACTAACCATATTACACTAACGTCGTTCTATTTGTTTTTTAATGCACAATAGTCTGTTAATGCTTGTTTTTGTTGACTTTTATGGTAATTAATAAAATTTAATCTTTTTTTTAAATATGATTGACAATTTATATTAAAAAGAGTATATTGTCAGAAATGTGTTGATAGCGCCTGGGTATACAAACGGCGTTACACATAATAGAATGGAGGAAGCTTATGGGTTCTAAAGATTTATTAAAATCTAGTCTTACTCGTCGTACTTTCGTGAAAGGTATGGCAGCTGTTGGTGCAGCTGCGACTGTTGCTGGTTGTAGCAGTGACGATGGTGGCGCTTTAACGGTGTCAGGTGCAGGCGGCAATTTAGCTGGTTCGGTAGCACCTACAGATTTATCTAATGCGAAGATTTACTATGCAGGTTGTACTCACAACTGTGGTACAGGTGTAAGGTGTGTTTCTAAGTTGCACGTAGTAAACGGAATAGTTAAACGTATAACTACTGATGAAAGCGAAGTAGCATACGATGGCACTGCACGTAATAAAGAAGATTATAACGATTCAAGGTCAATAACTTGCCCTAAAGGTAGAGCGTTAAAATTTAAAGCTCATCATCCTGGTCGTCTACGTTATGCTTTAAAGCAAACAAAAACTCGTGGCGACATGTCAGG
>CAYJDR010000062.1:0-8013 GCA_964368965.1 uncultured Deferribacteraceae bacterium | reverse complement strand
GCATAAAAAAAGGCCTGTGATGGCCATGAAAAGTTTTTGAGGGTGGGGTTTGGGGCGGGAACTTTTTACAAAAAGTTCCCGCCCCAAGAAAAACAAAACATAAAATATAAAATTACAAAATGCGGCATCCGTCCTCTTCTACCAGTACCATGAATTCGCGTCTAACGCCGCCCCATTCAGGGTAATAGAGACCAGGCTCTACGGTAACCACCATGCCAGGTTTAAGCACTGTGTGGCAACGTGGGCTAAGGGATGGGCCTTCGTGAGTTTCGAGTCCTACACCGTGTCCTAGGCCGTGGGTGAAAGCTTCGGCTACACCTTCTTCTTCAAAGACGTGATATGCCGCTTTATAGATATCACTGCAAATCTGGCCTGGTCTGATGACGGCTATGGCTGCTTCTTGGGCTGTACGTACCAATTGCTGAGTAAGCATAAAGTGTATGGGGGTGTCGCTATCTCCCACCCAGAAAGTGCGTGTTTGGTCTGAACAGTAGTCGCCAAGACGGCACCCCACATCTATGAGGATGGGGCAGTTGTCTGTGATGAGAGTATCTCCAGGGATGGCGTGTGGAAGTGCGGCGTTGGGTCCTACGGCTACAATATTACTAAAGGCCAGTTCTGATGCGCCATGCTCGCGAAAGTATTTTTCAATACCCCATGAAAGGTCAGCTTCACTGCGTCCTATATGTAGCTCTGTATAGACCCATTCCATGAGCCTGTGATTAAGTTCACAGGATTTTTCCATGAGTTTAATCTCGGTGTTGTCTTTGATGATGCGTAAGGATTCCACCAAATTTTGTGCATTGCTAAGACTTAAGCCGGAGGAAAGCTGCTGATAAAAGCTGGCAGGGATGATGTTTTTTTCTACACCTATGCGTCCTTGAACTTTATCCTTGAGAAGGCGCCGCATATCAGCGGCGGCATTGCCACCGTAAATGAAAATATGTTCTTCATCCCAGATGCGACGTGCGGCATCAAGGTAACGAGCGTCGGTGCAAAGCCAATCTTTGCCATCTTGGCAAATGATAAGACGTCCAGCGCTTTCGTTGAACTGAGGGTCGTGCAACTCAAAGCCCGAAAGATAAAAACGGTTGGCCGCATGCGAGATGAGTAATGCATCAAGACCGGCTTGGTGCATTTTTTTGCGTAAAGCTTCACGTCTTTGAGCATATATTGTTGTGTTCATGGTATTCCTTTTATTGTGGACTTTTGGCTAGCCAAGTTATGAGGGCGCGTTTTAGCATGATGGCGTCGATGGGTTTACCCACGTGATCATTCATTCCCACGTCTTGGCATGATTGTCTATCTTCGTGCATGACGTTGGCTGTCATGGCAATGATGGGCACATCGCTTAAATAGGGAAATGTATCTGCCATGGCACGAATATTTTTTGTGGCGTCAAGGCCGTTCATGATGGGCATTTGCAAGTCCATAAAAATGAGGGCGTAGTTTTTCTTTTTAACGGCTTCGACGGCCTCTAGGCCATTTTCTGCAAAATCTAGCTCTAGTTCATACTCTTCCAACATGGCGCCAGCAATCTCTTGGTTGATGAGGTTGTCTTCCACTACCAAGACAGATTTACCTTTTATACTGTCTAAGAGATTTTGTTCTTGTGATGCCTGAGGCTGTTCAACTATAGTAGTATTTGTACCTTGTATGGCAAGAACTTCTTCTTGGTTTGCCGCACGCATGGGGATTAAGCATGTGAACGTGCTACCCTTGCCCAGCTCTGAGTGCAAGGTAATATCTCCGCCCATAAGCTGTATAATGCGCTGACTGATGACAAGACCTAAACCTGTGCCGCCAAAACGACGAGAAGTGGATGTGTCTGCTTGAGTGAAGGGCTTAAAGAGACTGGCTGCTTGTTCTTGTGAAAGACCAATGCCTGTATCGCTGACACTGCACTCTAAAACAAAACGCGAATGGTCTTGGCGTTCTTTTATTCCCACATGTAAAGTAACGGAACCAGACTCGGTAAATTTGATGGCATTACTAAGTAAATTTAGGAGCACTTGATTTAAACGCTCACCATCGCCCATGATGTAAGAAGGGAGTTCAGGGGTGATGGTACGCTTGAAGGTGAGGCCTTTTTCTTGCGCTGTGAAGTGCATAATGCTGTAGATGGCATCAATATTTGAAAATAAATTAAAAGGTGTGTATTCCAAATCCATCTTATTAGCTTCAATTTTAGAAAAATCTAAAATGTCATTGATGATGCGTAAAAGGCCCTTGGCGGAAATGGTAATTTTTTCAATATAAGCCAATTGAGTTTGATGTAAATTGCTCTTATCAAAGACTTGCAAGAAGCCTAGCACGGCATTCATGGGAGTGCGAATTTCATGACTCATGGTGGCAAGAAAATTGCTTTTGGCTCTGGCGGCAGCTTCAGCAGCATCCTTGGCAAGAATAAGCTCAGTTTGAACATTATGAATGGTGGTGACATCGTGGGCCCAAATCATATTATACCATTTGCCATACCATGTGGTGCCCAATGTGGTTATGCTAAGGTGACGCTCGCGGCTATTTGTATCCATGATGGACATGGGCATGTCGTAAACATTGATGCCATTTTCCACATTTTCTCGAATGTATTTCACTTGATCTGTGATATTAAGCTTATCAATGGGAACGGGTTTACCAACCTCTAAACCAAACATGTCCTGTATGGCAGGGTTGCAATATTCCACCATGCTGTTGTGCGTGTAGAAAAAGCCTGATGGAGAGCTATCTAAAATTTCATGTAGTCTTTGTAATTCGTCCTCTAATTGTTTTTGAAGGCGTAAAGTGTCTGTAATGTCAATGCATAAGTTTACAGCATACTTGACATTATTGTCATCGTCGAAAACAGGGGATTGCACATTTTGAAAGACATATTCTTTGCCGTTTGCATCTAAAAAATTGAAAGTGCTGGTTTGCGGTAAGCCATCTTTGAGCACTTTGGCAACCATTTGCACTTGTAGAGCAAAAGTTGTGGCATCCATACCACATAAAATGCCAGTGCGCATGTCTTCTATGTTTTTAACGCCAAGAATATCCAAAGCTGTTTTGTTGGCCAGACGTAACCCTTCTGGAGAATGTACCATGAGGCTATTGGGAAGAGCATTGATAATTTGTTGTAATTCATCATGTTGTGCTTTTATGATATCCATTTCTGTATGGGCTTTATAAACAGAAATGTCCGTTCCAAGGAGTAAATGCATCTTGCCTTCTCGTACGTGCGGCATGATGGTGCATTGTATATGAAATTTTTCTCCATTGGGGGGAACCATAGTTAAGACGAAAGGGGAACGTGTTTGCAGGTAGGTTTGTAATTGATCAAGGGAGAGTCCATCCACATAGTCAAAAAGTTGCATGGGCGTTTGCCCTTGCTTCCATGAGAGTTGTTCATAAAAATAATCGTTGGCGCTGTGCACAAAACCGTCATCGTCCACATAGAAATAAAAGATGCCATTGGTATTGGCCACGGCCAAGGAAAAATTTTTATAGCGAGTGAAAGCCTGGCCCACTTTGAATAAATACACCATGCAACAAAAGAGAACTATAAGCATGCAACTGACGAAAATTAGCGAAAATGTTATCATGGAATTCACATGAGTTGTGACTGCATGGCTGGGAGTGATACCCACCACTAACCAACCAGTTTTACCCACAGCGTTCATGGTTATAAAGCTTGATTTGCCGTCAACAAGTAAGGGAGTGGCGCTTTTTTCATGGTTTTCTATAAAACTATTTATATTCTCCTGAGAGGGAAGGTTATTTTCGCTAAAAAGTTTATCCCAAAAGGAATGGGTGTTAACAATACCACGATGTATCCAGTTACCGTGAGCGTCCACAAAAAAGAATTCGCAATCAAGCTTGGCTCTAAGTGCTATTCCTTCGAAAAAGTTAGTTTTTTTTACATCTTCTAAAGCTACAAGTACACCCGCAACTTGATTATTTTCATTGAATATGGGGGTACTGTGTGCAATTACATAGTTGATATATTTTGATTTATCAATGAGGGGAGAGCTGTTGGCGACACCAGTAAGCGCCTTTTTAAAATAATCACGTTGAGCAATATTCAATTGTAAGCCATTAATTGTTATGGCGTCGCCCTTGGTATCAACAATGAGCATGTCATGCCACTCACGACTTTCCATAAGCCCGCGAAGGTAAGAGAAGAGTTCTTTTTTATTTTTTTGAGCATCTTGTAGGAGAGGCGTTTTGGCAGCGTGCTGCAACTCGTGAATTGTTTCGGATAGGCTCTCTTCGGCCATACTGGCAGCATGAGCTCCTATGGAGTGTACGGAAAGTTGCACTGTATCATAGAGCGTGTCTTCGAGACGCCACATATAATAAATACCGATTGTTGCCATGATAATAGGCATAACGCATAAAAACAGAAGAACTTTTTTTATGTTCGTTGGTTCTTTATTTGTGCTGAACATAGAATCACCATGAATCCTTTATGCATGAAACAATACACATTATAGGCAACGCAAAGTGGCACTAATCATCAAAAAATGTATAAATTACTTTATATTAGGATTTGTGAAATGTACTGTAATTTATGTTACAAATCAAGCTTCTTTTCACAAGCTTAAAATGTTTTTGCTACTTTTCTTCTTGCGCAATGTCTGCGAATATGGCAGGAAATAGCTAGTTAAAATATTTGAATATAATTTTTTATAATGAAGAGATTTTTGGGTAAAAATAGACATGACGAGGGATAGTTTGCATATTCTGCGCGCACAGCAAGGTAAGAGTAAAAAAGGGCGTCGTTTGCATTCATTGCAAGAACTAAAAGAGCAAAACTTGCGTGAGCAACGTACAGTACATGCTGTTACCACTGCCAAAACATCCACAAAAAAAGCTGTAAAATCACCTCTGAAACGTGCCCTTATTTGGTTTTTTGGGGGGGTTGCCTCCCTTATTTTTATTCTATCAGCTTGTCTTTTATATCTTACCTCTCCCATGGGAGAAAGCACGCTCACTTCCATGGTGCAATATGGTGTCAACTATGTGGGGAAACCATTAAATTTGCGCATAAGCATCGCAAATATACGTGGGTTTTGGCAGGGAAAAATCCAAATTCACGATATGCGTGTGTTTGACGCCTATGGACCTTGGCTACGCATAGAAGAGGGTACTTTACATCCTCAATGGTCAAGTCTTGCCCGCGGATCCATCGCCACCCTACAGTATAGGCACAATCAAGAAGTGGCCGAGCGGCTGCGTACATCGTCTTCTTCAGTGGCAACATTACCGCAAAATCATGATCAACTCTTTTTGCATGACGAGAAAAGCGACATCGAGCAGGATGCGCAAACAGGGCAAAAAGCTCAGTTGGACTTGGTTGACGCCTTACTTACAGCAGAAGATGTACTAAAAAACAAGGTTGTCATAGGGTTAAAAGTGGGTACTTTAGTGGGCGTCTATATGCCTCGTTTTCCTAAGTATACCCCCGTTGAGAAAGAAGAGCCTCAAGAGGAAGGTCTTCCTTTACGCTTTTTGCCAAGCTGGTTTGCTTTGGACATTGGCGAAGTGGAGCTTGCGGGTTTTCAATTGGGTCCCACGGGTAAGTCTGTCACCATATCATCACGAATTCATGCGCAGATAAGCGAAAAGAAAATTCGTTTACGTAGTGTGCTTTTGGCCGCTTCTAAAATATCCACACAGTGGGTTTTGCCTCCCGTGCAAGATCTTCCAGCAGATATTACCTTAACCATTTCTCAGCTGAGAAAAAATTCAGAAGCCTTGGCGCAGAATTTGAGCAAAGCAGGGCGTACGTCCTTAAAGGGGAATAAGTACGTTCTAAGCTTTGCTTCTTTAGATTATGATGATGGCGATATTGATTTGCGCTGGGACTGTCGAGATTCTTTTTTGACTCCCATATATTTGCAAGGGGCTAAATCTCTACGCTCCCGGTCACGCTTTTTGGCACGCGTGCAAACCTGGCCTCCCAGTGTGGAGCATCCTGTGCAGGCTCGCTTTGTGAATCGTTTCAATATGAATTTGGAGCAAAAGGAGCAAAGAATCAAAGCTTCCCTCGCATCCGGTCAGATGTTCTGGGACGGGAAATCTTTGGTGGTACGCGACTTTACCATGGCAAGTCCCATTAAAAATCCAGATTTACAAGTGGTGGGAAGCTTAGGCTATAAACCTGAAGCTGGCTTTGGAACGCAACTGAATGTATCCATTAAGAATATTAATATATTGGCCGCTGCTTTAGGTGTAAAAGTGGATGAAGTGCCATTGTCTGGCCCCATTAAAACAGATTTCTATGTTTCTCGCGGTGGAAAATATATGCTTTGGTGGGCAAAGCCCTTGCCTGATTTTCAAGCAGAGCGCATTTTGCCAGGCTTTACTTCTAAGCCCTATGATTATTCCATAATTGCACAAAATGTTCAAAGATATGCTAAAAATGTGTTGAGTTCTCTTGGTGTTGTGCAGCGCACATTTGCCGCTCAAAATGTTCATGCAAATTTTGTTAATAAAGCAAGAGAGAAGGTTGTAAAGGCCGAAGATAAGGCCACTGCGCAACTTGTTTTGTCGGAGCAAGAAAAATCCCTTGAGACTCAGTTGGAGCAGATTAAGCATATTCCTTTACCTTTACCTTCCCAAAGTGAAGAAGGACTACGCTTTCGCTTTAAACTGGAGTCTGAGGCATTACAAGTGCCCCAAGGCATCATTAAGAATGCTTTTTTTACCATACACGGAACTTCTGTGCACGCTCCCAGTGCCCCAGCTGGCACCAACTATCCGCGCAAGGCGCAACCTAAAGTCATGTCAGATTTTACAGCCAAAGGGCTTCCTCGTGGTATAGTGGGTACCACATATCTACGCTTTGGTGACTTGTTTAATTTTGGCAAGGCTGAGCATGAAAATTCGTGGTTTGTGGGCGGTGTGCATGATGAGTCAGATGTTTTTCAAGCTCGTTTGAGTCCCAGCACCATGAAATTTCCAGGCATAACCAGTACGGCAGATTTGTCTTTTGCCTTTGCTTTACCAAGATTAAAGCGACGCTGGCCTTGGGTGGATGGAAACTTTAATTTCCATGTGGAAAATTGGGATTTCATTGAGCATGTACTCTCCAGTCCCATGCGCGTGAATAATTTGCAATTTGCCTCTTCCTTTAAATCTTTCTTGGATGAAAATGGGCGCCCTGCACAGTACATGAATACGCTGTTCAGTACCGATAGAATGGATGCAACGCAGTTCATGGTGCGTAGTGCCATGGGGAAGACAGAGAGCAAGAATCTACACGCCTTGGCAGATACGGTGGGGCTTTCCATCGGCAATTTGCGTGAAGCTCTTACACGTACCATGGAATACACACCGCCTAAAGATTACAAAATTTTCACGGCAGATATTGATCTTTCATCGGGACGTGGTGGCCCAGTTCGCTGGACCAAGGGAGAGGCGGATATGTATATTGCCGGCGAAGATGCGCATTTTAACGTGAAAATGCTGGGTGATATTAACGCGCTTTTGGATGGTATTTTTCACTTCCGTTCGCGTACTTTAAAAGTGGGCGAAATGAAAATCTCCACGCCAAAAAAGGATACAAAATAGTTTTTAGCATGCGTTCTGCACAGGGGGAAATTTTCTCAGGAAAGATTTCCCCCTGTAATCCTTCTTAATATTATTACTTCCCTTGTAACTTTCTGAAAATGGTACTGCGGTTGATATGAAAAACCTCAGCTACCTTTTGTACAGAGCCGTGTATTTCTATGGCACGTTCTAGAAAATCCTTTTCAATTTCTGCCATGATTTCTTTAAGCGGCCTTTCGGTGCTGAGCATATTTTCAGCATAGGGAGGTGCTTTATCACTGCGTCCGCTGATGTGAATGGGGAGGTCATGCGGTGAAATAAGGGTGGTATTACGCGTCACCACAAGGCTATGTACAAGGTTTTGCAATTCACGCACATTACCCGGCCATACATAATTGCGCAAGATGTCCATGGTCACGTCCATGAAGGCCATGCTTTTATGATACTTGGACGTGAACTCGTGGAGAAAATGCTCGGCCA
>CAYJDR010000061.1:0-8016 GCA_964368965.1 uncultured Deferribacteraceae bacterium | reverse complement strand
CTATGTTTAAAATCTCTAAGCTTTCAAGATGTTTCAAAAATCTTATGTCCGAGATGCGTGACACTGGTTTTTCCAACTGTATAAGTTTGCTTGGTTTTATAAGATGAAGTTCTTTTATTTTTTTGATATCTTCAATAGTGTAGCCATTGTTATGCCATTTTAGCAATGTTTCGAGCGCTTCTTCAATGGATATATCAGCCGTTTTATTTGTAGCAGCAGCTGGTGCAACATATCCTTTGCGAATTTGTGCGAGTTTGTTTGCTTTTTCTTGGTCTTTAACAGGTGCAATAATCTTTTTTGCAGCCATGTTGCATACTGATTGGTTGAGGGTTATGTGTTTATAGCCGTTTACTGCGTCCATTTCAATAATGTTATCAAGTGAATATGTTTTATCGAATGAGTTTTTGAAGATTATTGAGATGATGTCATTATTGCGTTCAAATTTTGTTAGAGGATTGAGTCTAACTGTTTGCTCACGAACGATTTTTTGTAAACTTTCATGCAGTTTGTCATAAACCCTTTTAAACTCCATAGGGTAGCTCATTATGATAGATTTAAACGTAAACTCCTCTGGTGCTGGTTTCATAAACCGATTTTGTTCCACTTCTTTAAACCCAAGTTCATTGATTTTAGCGATAGGCATCGCCCTTGCATTTGTCCATATTTCCCAGCGGTATTCTTTACATGTGCTTCGTTCTTTTTCATCAATGAAGCACGTTAGTTCGACTGTATGCCCCTCGTATGGAACTTGTAAGTAAACGTGTGGTTTTTGCATACCGCCCCCCAATGCGTAAATTTGTTTAAGTTTAATTTATAATCATTAAATATGCAATTTAAAAGAGCATAATCAATTCTTGAAATTGAAGATTTCGTGTTATATAATAATTAATAAGGAGGCACTATGAACTCAATTTTTACAAGGCGAAGCGTTAGAACATATCAAGATAAACCAGTTGAGAAAGAAAAAGTTACACAACTGTTAAAAGCTGCCATGCAAGCACCATCTGCTGGCAACCAACAACCGTGGGAATTTTTAGTAATTACTGATAGAGAGAAGCTGAACCAGCTATCAAACTTCAACCCATACGCTAGTTGTTTATTAAAAGCACCGCTTGCGATAATTGTGCTTGGTGACCCACGTCGCATGAAGTACGAAGAGAATTGGCAACAAGACCTAGGTGCAGCAACGCAAAATATTTTGCTTGAAGCGGTTAATCTTGACTTGGGCGCTGTGTGGCTTGGTGCTGAAGGTGATGATAAGCGTTGTGATTACATCAGGCGCATGTTTAGTATGCCTGTTTATATGAGGCCATATAGTGTTATATCTATTGGTTATCCAGAGCGTGAAAATGCGAATAAATTTATAGATAGGTTTGATGAAAAGCGTATCCACTATGAAAAATATTAGTAATATGGGCGTATTATTTGATCGCTTTTGTTTTTAAATTCGTCGTTTGTGCGCAAGCATGTTAGACTATATCTAGCTCTTCAATTGGTTTTGGCACAGAGTATAAGTAGCCTTGCGAGAAATCAACACCACTGCTCACTACAGCATTTTGTATGTCTTCATTTTCGACAAATTCTGCAACAATTTTTGCGCCAATAAGCCTCGCCATGTAGCAGATTGAGTCTACAATGATTTTATTGTTGGGTTGGGTTGTGATACCTTTTATGATGCTTCCGTCAATTTTGATAATGTCAGGTTTTAGCGATACAATTGCAGAGTATGTAGCGAACCCACTGCCAAAGTCATCTGCGGCAACTTTGCACCCGATATCTCTGACACGTTCTAAAAAGTCTTTAATAATTATAGCGTCGCCATAGTTTTCTGTTTCAATAAATTCTACAGTGATTTGCGCTGGATTTGGGTGCGCTTTAACGCGCTCTATAAACCAATCTTGGTAATCATCTGACATAATGTCAAGTAGCGATATGTTTATGTTGAGCCCACTAGATTTACGTTCAAAATCAATTAAAGCTTTATGCACCATCATTTTACTAAGTGGGATATACAACTTTAACTCTTTAGCACTATTCAGGAATGTATATGGTGAGCGTATGCTGTCATCAATATCGCGTATGCGCATAAGTGCTTCATATTTAGTTATTTGTCCTGTTGCGTTGTCGCGTATGCCTTGGTAAAAAGGTATAACTCTATTGTTTGATAGTGCATAGTTGATGAGCTCAAACATTTGCACATCATTTTGCTTTTCAGCAAGTAGGCGCTCTTTCTCGTTTGTAGCTACGATAAACGTATTTGGCGACTCTTTATGCATAAACAAGGCGCTTTTCGAGCGATTTACAAGGTCTTCACCAAAAGTCAAAACAAACCTTGAAACACCAGATAGTGCAGTTTGTTGTGATGTTGATAACTCGTACTCTGCATGAAATTGCCTAACGATGTGTTCAAATGTGCTGTCGCTGATTGCGTCGTTGGCTGTGATTATGAAGTGTCTGTAGCTATGAATATAGATATGGATGATATCGTCAAGTCCGAGTTCTTTAAAGCGCTTAGAAACACTGTCAAGAACCTCTTTGCAGCTAGAGGTGTATGGCTCCTCACCGAAAGTTGCAATCATCATATCCGCAGATACAATCTCTGTCATGCACATTTTTGTGAACTGCATTGGTTCGACATCTAGTAAATATTGTTCATAGTTGGCAACATTATAGCGGTAATCCATAAGCTTACCATTTTTAAAAAAATCTCTATATACGCTCATAATATAACTCAGCTGTAACATAACATATAATGAATAGAAATTACCCACTAATTATACAGTATATACAAAAATAAAAGAATTGCAAGTAGTAGCATTAAAAAATTAAAACACTAAAACAGATGTTATGCTATTTTAATATAAAATCATTAGAAGTTCACATTGCTTGTATGAGTTCTGCAAGGTATTCAGCAAGTTCTTCGACACTATCCCACTCAATATCTATGTTTACAGAGTATGTGATATCGTTTTCTAGTTGTTCATCAAGCACATATTCTTCATATAAGTCACGGTAGCTGTCGTCTGTTTTGCTTTCAACAAGTGGGTATGTGATGCAGTTAAGTGTTTCGATATCGTATTCGCCACCGAAGTTTAACTCAAATGTTTCAGTAAATGTGTTAGGCTCTTCAAGTGTGCGTAAAAATCTATCCTTGCCCATAAGCACGAGCGTATCGATGAAGAAGTCGCTTAAATCAGTTGCTTCGTCACGGTTTTCGACACCCATGCAAATTGCAGCTAAGCCTTCAATTAATGGTTTTCTAGCAAGTTCTTTATAGCCGTCAAAGTAGTGTTGGAATGCGATTAATTCATCAACTTCCATTTTATCAAGTACTTCTAAAAGTGCTTCTATACCTTCTTGAAATGTGTTTCCATCATTGATTTTTGCTTCGTCAATTAGTGTCCAAAATTGTTCTTTGTTCATGTTTTTCCTCTATAAGTATTGTTTGAAATATTTATTTAATGCTTCTATATTAATTCCATCTTCGCCGCGCCAGTCATCAAGACCACAAGCCCAATCATTTTTTGGCCCACGCATAGGGCGAGTTTTTGCTTGCTTGATTACCCCAAGGTGAAATAGTATTTCAACAATTACATCTCGTTGAGCTTTTGTTGCAGGCAGTACATCTTTCAAGTTGTTGCTAAGCTGGCGCGCTGCATCGTTTGGTGCAGTTTGCTCTATAGTTTTGATGATGTTTTTAAATATGTCAATATCTTCGCTTGTTGGCTCAGAGATATCTAATGTTAAAAACTGTTCTAAGTTGAACATGATGTATGATAGATCGTTATGGCGTATGCCGCCCCATTTTATGCGTTCAAAGTTTAAGGTGTTGAAGTTATTATCATCATAATCAGAGGTATCTATACCCAAGCCTCTGCAAACATCGCAAGTGTAGCCATCTTCATCTGCGCATTCATATTTGTGTGCCGATAGTTTGCTTGCATAGTTATAGCTAGTGATCGCAGAGCGTTGATAAAGTGCCTTTGTTGATAAGCTAGATAAAAACGCTTTTATGATATCTTGTATGTCGATTTTTTGGTATGCTTCAAGCGTGCGTTTAAGCATTTCATCATGTGTGAGTGTTTCATCATCAAACATTAGCCCTTTGCTTTTTGCATAGTCAAAATCTGCTTGAGTTATAAACCCTTTCTCAATTATTTCGCTAGTTGATAAAACATTAAATCGCCAACCATTATTCCAATAAGTTGACATCAATATCTTTTCAGCTTTTTTGTCTAACATCTTAACATGCCTCAAATTTTTCTAGTGTGGTATATAATAGTTTGCCAGTTTCTGTTAATGCTTCGCCATCTTTTTCATGCAACATTCTTTTGATAGCTTTAAGTGCAATTTCTTTTAAATCTGCATTGAGTTTGCCTGTCATTTTTATTTGCGCAAACGCTGTTGCTATCGTTGACATGTCGCTTTCGATTTGCTCAATGTTTTCCCAATTATTAAGTGAGTCATCAGGTGTGATATACTTCATGCTTCCATCACGTTCCGTTTGGTATTTTGGATAGCTAGAGAAATCAAGCTCAGGCTTTTTGCGCAACATGTCAGATAAGTTCCATAAAGTGTCGCTACCTTCATCGCTTCCGAACGGTGATTCTTCGTCCATCTGGCTATAGAAAAAATCTTCTTCATGTGCAACTAACGCTCTATAACTTGGGTGAGATGTTAGTGGATGAGGCCCAAAGTCTTCGCTATCAATATATATGCATGCGTTATAGTCAAAGCCTGTATCTTCTGTATAGCCTTTCTTAGTTTTGCTTGCTATGAGTTTTTCAGCTTGTTTTTGGCACTCGGCGTCGCTGTCAAATTCTTTTATTTCATATTTGCCAATAGTGCCAATTTTGCCATAGTGAACACATAGTTCATTATCTATTGTTTCGATAGCCCAAAATTTATTTGATTTTGCATCTTGAAAGATGAATGCTCTTTTCATAATGTAGCCCCTTACATATAATCTTCGTAGCAATTCATCGCTACTTCACAATCGCAATATCCGCCCATTTCTTCAAGCTCTTGCAATACTGCTTCAATTTTATCTTCTTCTATATTTTCCGCAAGCCACGCTTTTGTATGCTTTAATGTGTGGTCGCACTCTTCAATTTCTTCAAGATAGTCGAGCAAATCATTCGCCTCATCATTTGTCAAAATATACTCTTTTTGTTGCGATGTTTTCCAAGCATCTTTAAGTGCTTTTTTATCAACCATATGTTTACCTCGCTAATGCTTGAGTATGGAACTAGATAGTGTCTGTGTCAAGTTTTTTGTTTTATTTGAACATTTGTTATGCTATATATAGACTAGTATAAGTAAGGAGGGATCCATGCAGAAGGTTACACCAATGTACTTAGCTGAAAACAAAGGACATTATTCAGCAGGTATCATATCAAACGGTATGCTCTATATATCAGGGCAACTGTCTATCAACCCAGATACAAGGGATTTGCCATGTGGCATCGAGGCGCACACAAGGCAGGCGCTAGCGAACCTTGATAGAGTATTGATAGAAGCAAATGTTTCACGTGAAAAAGTGGTACAGTGCCGTATCTATGTTGCAAACATGAAAGATTGGGATGTAGTAAACGAAATATATGCAGAGTTTTTTGGCGAGCATAAACCAGCAAGGGCTGTTGTGCCTGTGCCAGAGCTGCATTTTGGTTGCCTTGTTGAGATAGAGGCTATTGCGGAGGTGAAATGGTGAATTTTATATGCGCAGAGTGTAGCGTAACTGAAAGCGTCGCTACAAGAAAACCTAAGTGCGATTGTGGTGGACTATGGAAACTAGATTATACACCTAAGAAGTTTGATTTAAACTTAATTGATAGAAGTGCTTGGAATATTTTTAGATATCGTGAGTTTATGGCGATTGACGGCGACCATTGGCGTGATATCACGCTTGGCGAGGGTATGTCGCCTATCGTAAACTTTGATGAAAATGTCATGTTGAAAATGGACTACATGATGCCGACACTATCGTTCAAAGATAGGGGCGCTGTTATGTTGGTTGCCCATTGCAAAGCGATTGGTGTTGATAGCGTCGTTCAAGATAGTAGCGGAAACGCAGGCAATAGTGTTGCAGCATATGCTGGCAAGGCTGGTATCAAGTGTGAGATATTTGTCCCTGAGGGAACTTCTGATAAGAAAATCAACATGATAAAAGCACACGGCTCAAGTGTTACAATCACTAAAGGTACGCGCGATATGTGCGCTGATGCATGCCGTAAAAAAGTTACGGAAGATAATATCTACTATGCAAATCATGTTTATAACCCATTCTTCTATGAAGGTACAAAAACATATATTTATGAAACCTATGAACAACTTGGAAGGATACCAAAAAATATATTTATCCCACTAGGTAACGGAACTTTAGTAATAGGCGTTGTGAAAGCGTTGGAGCATTTGCTTGAGTCTGGAGTGATTTCGGAGTTCCCTCAAATATTTGCAGTACAAAGCGAGCATTGCGACCCGTTCTTAAAAGCATGGCTAGAGAAGTCAGACGAGCCAGCAAAAGTTACGCCTGTTCCAACACTCGCAGAGGGTATCGCTATCGGTGAGCCTATGCGCGGTAAAGAGATTTTAGAGTACATCTATAAATATGACATGAAAGTCATTTCTATAAACGAGGGTGGCATTTTACCAGCAAGGGAAGTATTAGCTAGGAAAGGCGTATATTGCGAGCATACAACAGCGGCGACATATACAGCATATCTTGACTATTGCAAAGAGCATGGTGAATTGCCAGACACATTAATCCCTATGTGTGGCGCTGGGCTGAAGTCGGATAAGTAAGGGGTAAAAAATGAAACTAGTTGTAATGCAACCACATGAAGTTGATATCGCAATGGAGATAATCAACTCTGCAAAAGCACACCTAAAAGCACAAGGCATTGACCAATGGCAAAGTGGCTACCCTAGCCATGAACTACTTGTGAGCGATGCAGAGATTGGCAAAGGCTATTTTGTTGAGGAAAACGGCGAAAAACTAGCATATCTATTTATAGACTATGACGGCGAGCCAGCATATAACGAGCTAAAAGGCGAGTGGGTATGCGATGAACCTTACGTTGTTGTGCACCGCATGGCGATGAGCGAAAACGCACGTGGTAAAAAGCTTGCTGATAAAATCTTTACGCTTGTTGAAGAAATGAGCCGTGAACGTGGTGTAACATACTTCAGGGTTGATACTGACGAAGACAATAAAAAAATGCAACACGTGCTAGGTAAATGCGGTTTTACATACCGTGGTGACATTTGGTTTGATAATAGCAACAAAATTGCTTTTGATAAAAAGTTTTAAGCATTAATGTTAAATCTATTTAGAAAAGTTAAAACAGAAGATATTGTTTCAATAATCAAGGAAGCATTAAGCGTGCTTCCTAATGATTATGCTTACCTTTTATCTGCATTGAACGATGGCGTAATCAAAGGGTATAGAAAAAACACATGTATTGATGAAAATTATATCGAATTTTACTATAATCATGAAGTTTACAAGCGATACATTAACGAGAAGTCAGACAATTTCCAGATTGCTAATATAAAATTATTCTGTGCGAATACACAGGCTTACGAAAGCGTAACAATCTTTGTTGTAGCTGGTTTAGTAAGTGGCATCATTTTAGATTTTAACAAGAAAAGCAAATTTGATGTTAGCAAAATAGATGTTAGCAATATTGTTAAAGTTTTTCAGGAAAATGAAGACTTTGACAAGCTTGATGATGTGTTAGACGAGCATGATAAAAGCTTGATTGCGAAATCGCACGTGCAAATGGTTGAAATAGATAATAATGTATATTTCTCAATTAAGTTATTAGATGATGGCGACTTTATCGCTATAAATTTATCAAAAGAATTATTCCATATCACCCATAACCCATTCGAAGTTAAAGAAATATCAGGTATTTCCATACCACAAGTTTTGAAAGAGCGTTAGCACTGATATTCAAAAGTACTTGAATTTTATAATGCCTCGATATATATTGTATTATAATAATATATACACTA
>CAYJDR010000060.1:0-8130 GCA_964368965.1 uncultured Deferribacteraceae bacterium | reverse complement strand
TCATTTAAGTGCTTAGCATAATTATATGTTCCTCTGACTTTGTTTCGCTCCCCATGTGCTAGTTGTTTTTCAATCCAATCAAAGTTGTATCCTTGCTCATTTAGTAAGGTGCTTGCCATGTGTCTAAAACCGTGGATACTCATTTGGTCTTGTTCATACCCCATAGCTCTGAGTGCATTCAGCAATGCATTTGGTGTAATAGGGCGAGTTTTACTTCGTGGGCTAGGGAAAAGGTATTGAGTGTGTCCTGTATATTTTTTCAAGTTGTTTAACTTATCTATAACTTGTGGAGCAAGAGCAACGATATGTTTTTCTTTCATTTTCATTCGTTCGGCAGGTATTGTCCATGTAGCAGTGTCAAAATCGAACTCGTTCCAAGTTGCTGCTCTTAATTCTCCAGGTCTAACAAATAAGTAGGGTATGATTTGTAGAAAAGTTTTAACTACAACGCCACTTGAGCTTTCATCAATGTTTCTGAGTAATATCGAAACTTCTTTTGGCTCAATTATTGATGCGTAGTGGTTAGCTTTAACAGGTGTCAATGCTCCATTGAGGTCAACTGCGATATTTCGTTCAGCTCTACCCGTTGCAATAGCATATTGAAATATTTGCCCAACGATGCTTTTGACTCTATGAGCTGTTTCATGAGTGCCTTTTACTTCAATACGTCTTAATACTTCTAATAGTTGAGGCGGATTGATTGTAGAGATTGGTTTGTTGCCAAGATGAGGGAATACATGGTTGTTTAGTCTATTGAGGGTGGTTATAGCGTGATTTTCTGACCAGATGTTTTTTTGTTTGTCATGCCACTCAAGTGCTATTGTTTCAAAAGAGACTTCATTGCTTAGTTTTGTAGCACGTTTTTCGGCATTTTTTTGGTCGACAGGATCAATGTTTTGAGAAAGCATAGATTGAATATCACACAATTTCTTTCTGGCATCTTGCAGAGTGATATGTGGATATTGTCCTAATGTAAAAGTTTGTTCTTTTCCATTTTTGCGATAACGAACTAGCCAAGTCATACTGCCTGCTTTGGATACAACAAGTGTTAGTCCGTTGCCGTCGGCATATTTACTCATCTTGCCATTTGGTCTTATTGATTTTAGAAAAGTGTTGTTGAGTTTTCCCACAAACTACTCCTATATAATGATAAAATTGGAAATTGTGGGTAAAGTTTTTATAAAAAATGCTCAACCCATCATTTTACCCACAATTTTACCCACATTTTTTTGAATTGTAAAGAGATTTTATGAGAGTATGTGAGACTGTTAGTTTGTTAAAAAGCTTGTGTTTAAAGGGTTTCGATAGACTTTGTGAGAGTTTCTGAGAGTGGTGTCATATGGAGGCGGCGGGAATCGAACCCGCGTCCGAAAGACCTACAATATCAAATACTACACGCTTAGGCTATGATTGTTTCTCCCCCGCCCATCTCCATAGACCAAAGTAAGTTTGGGGAAAGCCTCTAAATCCCATTGTCTGCCACGAGGCGGAGCAGACAACCCACCTATATTAATTTGGCGCCCAGCATAACCGCCATAGGCAGGCGAGCTATACCGAACGTAGCTGCATTAAGCAGCTAAAGCTAATTCTTCGTTAGCGTTTATATTTAAGTTTACCGTTTTTACAAGTTCGGTGACTTGACGTGCATTCAATACCCTCAATCCCCCGTCGAAACCGTACGCCCCCGTACAATCTGCGGTTAACTAGAGTAACCAGAACAATACTTATAGCACATAATACGACACTATTGCAACATATTCGTTCAGTATATTGAAAAAAGGCATTTTGTACCATGATTTATTACATAAAAAGGGATATCCAATGGGTGATAATTGATGATGGGGGACTACTCGCATATGCTATGCTCATGAAAGATATGTGCATTACATATCTTTTCGCTTTTTATTCGTGATTGTCCTAACCACTCTAAAAAGCCGTACTTTACTCACTGACGCAAACGTCCTGTTTGCTACTCCTCCCTGTTCGGTCGGCGTTCGTAAAGTGTTCTAGCTCGCGTAAAATACACGCTCATGAAACGCCCTTACGATTAATAGATTGGGCGTTTTCGTCCCACATTAAATCATAATATAACAAAAGGCACCCTTACGGATGCCCTTTGTTATATATGCCGAAGGGGGGACTCGAACCCCCACGAGCGTGGCTCACTACCCCCTCAAGATAGCGTGTCTACCAGTTCCACCACTACGGCTTTGAGATAAGTTTATAGCCTAAACAAGCGATGTTGTCAATACAATTTGTTGAATAAATTAATCGAAGTGACATTGCATTGACATATAATGATTTTTAGCTTATCATCTATCATTAAAAAACAAAATGAGGTTTATATGTTTATAATACGTATCTTATGCTTGTTATTCGTGTTTAACTTATCAATAGCATTTGCTCAAAGTGAAATTATCCAAATAAATATTGATGCTCCTGTTGATAACGCGTCAGTTAGCAGTATCGTTACAGTTGCAGAAACTACTGCTGATATAGTTGCCGATAATTCAACAACTGATATTACAACAGATATAATCATTGCAGACAATATGACTGAAACTATAATCACACTTACAGATAACGCTACAGACAATATGACTGACAATTTTTCATCATTAGAAGTTGAAGTTACAAACTTTGATGACTTAATAAATGTCGAGGGTGTTTTTCATCTAGACAATGAAACATACACGGGTGCTGTAACTCAATATGATAGAAAAGGTAATGTTATTGCTGTCACAGAGATGAAAAACGGCTTGTTCGATGGTGTTAGGCAAGAGTATGACTCAAGAGGAGTACTTCGTCAAGAGTTAACATATAAAGCGGGTAAACGTCACGGAATAACTACTGGTTATGACTTTTTTGGAGAGCTTTTAACAACAGCAGAGTTTAAAAACGGCGAATTAGATGGCACAATGCACTACTACGATGTAAAGCTGCTTAGAAGTGAAGAATATAGAGCAGGTGAGCTAAACGGTATAACTAAAATTTATATTGATGGCGTACTCGCAGAAGAAATCAAGTATAGAAAGAATAAACAACATGGCACATCTACATTATATTATAAAGATGGTGTCCCTCAGGCTCAATATAGATACAGCGATGGCATACCAAATGGAATATGGGCGACATTTTATCCGAGTGGTAAGCTAATGAGTGAAACAATGTTTAAAGATGGCATGGTTGAAGGCTACTATGCAGAGTTTTATGAAAGCGGTAAGCGCAAACTTGTTGTTAATGTTGCAAATAATTACGCAATGGATGGCTACCATTATGCCGAAACAGGTGAGCGAACGGAAATTGAAACTGATGAACTCATAAAATTGAACGAAATGCTACAAGGTGGCGAAGAATAAATTATCAAAAGCATGTGAAAACATGCTTTTTTGCATATATGGGTAAATTAGCTGTAAAATCTATTTACAAAATCTGTAGTTGTTATTATATTAATAAGTAGTGTGCTATGATACATTTATGTTTAAATATCAAAGCATACTATATATATACAGAGGGACTGATATGATAAAGGAATACAATGGCAATATTTTTGTGGCAAAACTTGAAGGAAAGTTAGATCTTAATACATCGCCAGATGTTCAGCAAGAGCTTATTGAAAGTATGGTGGGCGTGAAAGATGTTGTTATAGATCTTGCAAGGCTTACGTATGTATCAAGTGCAGGTATTAGGGTGTTTATTACTGTTTACAAAATACTCGTCAATGATGGTGGAAGTTTGAAGATAATAAACGCTAACGAAGAAGTTTATGATATCCTAGAAGTCAGTGGTTTGGTTGATATAATTGAGGTTGAAAGGAAATAGTATGAAAGTAATTCGCAACATTATTAGCATCTGTTTTATGTCGTGTGCATTTTTCTCAACAGCGGCTTATGCTGCTGAAGAACTTGACACCATTAAGTTTCGTATGTCATGGAGTCCGCAATCACAATTTGCAGGTGTATATGTCGCACATGAAGCTGGCATATATGAGAAATACGGGCTAGATGTCGAAATATCCCATCAAGCTACTGATGAAGATATTACAATGACTTTAATTAATGGTGACACAGATGTTGCATTGTCGTTGTTTATTCCTGCGTTGTTCCGTGCAATTGAGGGTTATGAAGTTGTTAACATCGGGCAAATAACACAGTCATCTGCGCTACAGCTGCTTGCACGTAAAGACCTTGGGATAAATGACCGTAAGGATTTAATCGGCAAGCGTATCGCTATGTGGAAATCTGCTTCTGTAAAGGCGATGACAGATGCGATGTTGAACGTACTCGGTGTGCATAGCCATGAAGAGGTTTTCTCTTTCAATAATATGAACATGTTGCTTTATGGTGGCGCTGTTGCTTCATTTGCTATGGATTATAATGAATATTTCAGAATGTATTCAGCAGGGTTTGATGAGTCAAACTTGACAATATATAACGCTAGTGATCTATTACCGTTCCTCGTTGATGACGGCATGTATACGATGCGTGAGAAGTATGAAGCCAATAAAGACGCTTATGCTCGCTTGCTGCAGGCAACGCTTGAAGGTTGGGAGTATGCGCTTGATAATAAGGCTTATGCAACAGAGGTTGTGAAGAAATATGTTTTAAATAACGGTTTATCATTTGACAGAGCTAGAGAGAGGTGGATGCTAGATACGATTGAAGAGATTATCAGGCCTGATGGCGTGATGAGTGATGGCGTATTGCAGATTGAGAGTTTTGTCGAAGGGTTGCGTATGAGTGTTGTAAACTCTAACAACCTCGAGTATAAAGAATTTTTCCCTGTGAAAGTGGGTAATTGATATGAAGAAGTTAACATCAAGTTTTCCGTTAAGATTAAGCCTGTGGATATGTGCTGTCACATTGTTGTTAGGTGCAGTTATTACATTAGTTATTGGTTATGTTGTCCAAGATAAATTACGTGATAATTTACAGCTGCAAGCAATGCAAGTTGTTTCTGATAGCTCTATTAAGATTGATAGTGTCTTTTTGCAAGCAGAACAAGTCGCAAATGTTATGGATGTTTCCTTAGAACAGCTGGATTTAACAGCTGAAAATGTTGAAAAATATGTTAATGATGTCATTAAGAGGGTTGATTCTGCAAGTAATGAAATTACAGGAATAGCAGTAGCATTTGAAGAAAATGTTGTTGCTGGCCATAGTTACTTTTTTGCACTCGCTTTTAAAGATGATGCGTCAAAATATCACACCACTATTATACGCGATAATTCACTAGATTACCATGCTAGAGATTGGTATATGTTGCCTAAAACACTAGACAAACCAATATGGAATACGCCTTTTTATTCTGAAGGCGGTATGAACGGGTACTTGCTGGCATACTCAACACCAATCCATCGCAACGGTGAAATAATTGGTGTAGTTGTTGTTGATATCATGGTTGAAGATCTTACAAAGTTTATTGCTTCGCAGTCGCTAGGGAGTATTAAACAATTATCACCTGATAGCGAAATATTTTTAATGAATCAGTTTGGTCGTGTCATGGTGTATCCTGACAGGCCTGAACTTAATGATTTATCGTTATATGGCATGAGCTATATGTCAGATATTCCTTTAGAGTCTGATAGGCAGGCAATCAAGTCAATATATACAGAGAAACGTGGCGATGTGAAACTGGACTCTATTCCAGATTTGATGAGCAAAGCTGAACTGTTTTACTCAACAAGCGTTAACGACTGGGTTGTTGGGGTTATTGTGCCACAAGATTGGAAAAACCCAGTTTTATTCACTTTTGCAATACAGTTACTGTTTATCGTGCTTGCTGTATTAGTTGTAATAGTCGTTGTAGTGTTTATTGTTAGCAAAACTGTGAGCAAGCCACTGGAATCATTGTCGAATGTTACGAAAATAATCGGTAGTGGTGATTTTACAGCAAAATTGCCAGAAATAAAATATATGGACGAAGTGGGAGAGTTGACAAACTCATTCCATAACATGCAGCTTGCGTTGATGGATTACATAAGTTTGTTAGAGCAAAACCTCATATCACGCGAGCGCGTAGAGGGCGAACTAAACGCTGCAAAGGCGATACAAATGGATATTTTGCCGCGGATATTGCCTCCTGTTCCTACATCTACAAGGCTTGTGTGTAATGCGAACATTATACAAACTCGCGGTGTTGGTGGCGACTTGTATGACGTATTGCATATTACAGATGACATGTGGGCTGTGATTATTGGTGATGTTTCAGGCAAAGGTGTTCCTGCGTCGTTAATGATGGCTATTACTGCAACTATGCAACGCTCGATAATCAAAGATGTTACAACCCCGTCAGAGCTTGTTACACAATTAAATGGCTTGCTGTCAGAAGGTAACTCAACTAACATGTTTGTTACATATTGGTGTGGTATAATTAATGAGAAAACAGGAACACTCACATATACAAATGCTGGGCATAATCCGCCACTGATCAAGCATCATGATGGCAGAGTTAGCGTGTTAAGTAAGCGCCATGGCCCAATGCTTGGCGTAGTGATGGGTAAGGAGTATGGCCAAGATAATACAACATTGGCTAATGGCGATATGTTGATAATGTATACTGATGGCGTGGTTGAGGCGCATAACGAAAATGACGAACTCTACGGCGATAAAAAGTTTCAAGAGCTTGTTGCAAGCAAAGGGAACATTGGGCCAAGGCGCATGATTATGGCCATTGAAGAAGCTATTGTTGCACATACAAACGGTTTTGACCAATCAGATGATATTGCTATCTTGATTACCCAGTATGGCGATGACACAGCAATGGAAAAAATGATGAAAGTGCCAGCAGCGCCTGAACAGCTTGATGCATTGCTACAACTGTTTGATGAATTTTCTGCAAGTAAGTTGCTGAATAAGCGTGCGCAAAATGTCGTGCGTGTTGCTATCGAGGAAATGTTCGCAAATGTTGTAAACCATGGCTATGAAGGCAAAAGCGGCGAAGTCACGGTGCGTATATGGCTAGAGGATAGGGTGCAACTTCGCATAAGTTTCTCTGATAATAGTGCGCCGTTTAATCCGCTAGACTATCCAGATGTGAAACCTGATGCACTGAAAACAGAGCTGAAAGCAGGTGGGCTGGGTATACATATGGTACGTAAAAAGATGGATTATATGGCATATGAGTATAAACAAGGCTATAATGTGCTAACAATAGGTAAAAATATTGGTATTGAGTAGCACTGGTAAATCACCAAATATTATTATGTATTAGTGATTTATAAATGATTTAAACAAAAGAAAATATAGAAGTTGAAAAAAGTTAGCAAATGCTAACTTTTTTCTTGACAAGGTAGTTAGATTGTGCTAACTTTGTGTTAGGTAAGGTGATAAACATTTAACACCTTGGTTACCAAATCAGACATTATATGAAATGTGGTTAGCCTAGATAAACATAAGCTCTCCTCCCTAGTGCTCACATTAAACTAGGCTAACCTTTTTTCATTATATTTGATGCTTGAAAAGATTATAGTGCTACATATCGTCAGCTTACAGTATTTAGCGTTAATTGAGTTTAACAGTTGAGTGATTGTCTGGTTGATGTTCTAGAGTAGTGCAATTGTGTATCTTATTTTAAATAATGGTTAGCTTAGTTGATAAAATCAACTTCCTTCTTTCTGAGTGCATTGGCTAAGTGTTTCATTATTTAAGTTGATATAATAAAAGTTTAATGCCTGGCTATTGGGTGCGACCTCCTTCCGCACTTTGTAGCTGGGTAACTTTTTACTTGACAAAACAGTTAGCTTCTGCTAACTTGATATAAGTGGAGTGGTGATGCGTTCATCATTTTGCTAAAAGATGTTTAATTTGAAAATAAGCTGGCCTAGGTCAAATACATAAGCTCTCCTCCCTAGTGCTCACATTAAAGCTAGGCCAGCGTTTTCATCTCACTTCAAAATATTTTCAAAACAATAATTTCAAAAATAAAAATTTTAAATCTCATTGTGTTAGTTACCTATAACAAAAGTTAGTCTCTTCTAATATTTTGCTTGACAACTGCTGGTATTGTCTATATATTTATGCATTGAGTTAGCTTTTACTAACATTAGTTTGTTGATGATAACGATATAATGGTATACTATACGGAGGTTTTTATGGATATGAAGAAGGTTTTATTGTACGGCAGTATGGC
>CAYJDR010000059.1:0-8524 GCA_964368965.1 uncultured Deferribacteraceae bacterium | reverse complement strand
TTGCTCAAAAGAGCCTGGTTTTGTCCATGTTGATTTCATTATATATCCCCTTTTACAGACAATTAAATTTTGTTGTAATTAAAATCTTACGTAATGTCAAGTTAAAAACTGACTTAGTAAAATTAAAACCCTTTCTTACGCTCTCTAATACGAGCAGCTTTACCACGTAATGCACGTAAGTAGAACAATTTCGCTCTACGCACACGACCAGAACGAACTAACTCGAGCTTGTCAATACGTGGAGAGTAAAGTGGGAATGTACGCTCAACACCAACATCACCAACTACTTTACGAACTTTAAATGTTGTACCAACACCTGAACGGTGCATTGCGATAACAACGCCTTCATATGGCTGAATACGCTCTTTGTTACCTTCAACAATACGGAAGTGAACTCTTACAGTGTCGCCTGCGCGAAACTCAGGAAGCTCCTTCGCCGTATATTCAGCTTCAACAGCTTGAATAATCTTGTTTTTCATTTTATTCCTCCGAACTAAATTTCTGTAATTCTATCAAGAAGTATCGCGACAGCACTACGTACCGACAAGTGATTGAAATCGCTCGCACCCTCGATCGGCTCTAGTACATAATCGACTATATCATATACTTCGTCTTTAAAGCCCCAACCTGTACCGAACAGTACAAATACGGGTCTATCTTCGGCAATTACGCCCAACTGTTTAGCTGTGATAGTAGCCACTTTTGGCCTTGCAGTTGTTAACACAATGAGTGGTTTCTGCTTGTGGCGGCGCTCAATATCTTGAACTGCCATCAAGTAAGATTCCAAAATCTCAGTACGAGAAAAAGCATCCATACGATTAGGGTTATAAGTTGAACCAAAACCTTTCATCCAATGCTCGATAACGCGCCCTGCGATTTCCCTTTGTGCTTGCACAGGTGTGATAACATAATATTTTTCAACACCATATGTTCTGCAACTGCGAGATATATCGTGTAAGTCGAGGTTAGTAATTGCTGTTGCAACAGTGTTGCCTTGTTTATCGCTCATTGGGTAGTGCATTAATGCTACATTCAGCTTTAATTGTTTGCCCAAGCCTTGCTTTTGACTTTCTGCGATTTGCAACTTCTGTTCAGCGTCTAGTTGTTCAAAGTCAACTAGGTCTGGCCTGCAACGTTTCGTAATCTCGAATGATTGCTTTGCTCTCCAAGCATTTATATCTGCATGGTTACCGCTAAGCAACACATCTGGAACTGTCAAGCCGCGAAACTCCGCTGGCCTAGTGTAGTGTGGATATTCCAACATTCCTGTTGTGAACGATTCTTCCTGTATAGATGTTTCGTCGCCAAGAACGCCATCTGTGAGTCTAGCAATGGCATCTATCATAATCATAGATGCGAACTCACCACCTGTAAGGATGTAATCACCCAACGAATATTCCTCGTCTACTACCAATTCCCTAACACGTTCATCTACGCCTTCGTATCTGCCACAAATAAACGTAATGTTGTCCAACTTTGCAAGCTCTTCAGCGTGCTGTTGGTTGAACGTTTTGCCTCGTGGGTCAAGCAATATAACTTTTGTTTCTGCATTAGCCTTGATAGCCTCAACAGCTTTAACAATCGGCTCTGGCTTCATAAGTAAACCAGCACCACCGCCATATTGATAGTCGTCAGTCATCTTGTGCTTATCTTCAGCGTAATCACGCATGTTGACAGCATTTACCGATATAAGACCTTTCTCTATCGCTTTTGCTAAAACGCCACTTTTGAATGGTTCATTAAACATATCAGGAAAAATAGTTACAACATTATAAGTCTTCATCTACTAATCCTTCCACATTTATTACCACTTCTTTTTCTTTTGCACGAATATCTAAAACGTGCGTTTTGTTGTTTGATATCAACGCAAACTTTCCGTTTGCAAGCTCTATCCTGAATATATCAGTTGAGCCCGTTTCAATGTAATCTACTAATGTTCCAACATGGTTTCCATCGCTGTCAACCACTTTAGAGCCTTCGATTTTAAACCAATAAACTTCGTCTTCGTCAGTTTCTGGTATAGCTGTTTCAGGAACAACAACATCTAAACCCGACAACTGCTTAGCCATAACACCAGTTGTAACGCCTTCTAGTGTATATAGTAAGCTTCCGTTATGCTCCCACATGTCTAAGACTTTGTATGAGCGGCACGGTTTGCCATCTTTTGCTAACATGAGGAACTCAAGTTCTTCAAGTAGACTTGGGTTATCGGTAATAGGTGTAACTTTAACGATACCATCTAAACCAAACGAATTTGTAACTACGCCTATGCGGATAAATAACATGTGATACCTAACTTAATGCTACTCGACGATATCGAGTGCATACCTCTGACCATTTTTGATGCCAGCGGCTTGAAGTAATGAGCGAACTGCCTTAGCTGTTCTGCCTTGTTTACCGATAACACGACCAAGGTCGCTTTCAGCAACACGCAACTCAAGTACTGTTGTACCCCTCTCGCCTTCTTTTTCTGTAACTTTCACTTGCTCTGGAAATTCTGCAATTTCAGAGAAGATGAAGTGCACCAACTCTTTCATAGTCTTACTTACCTGCTTTAGCTGCTACCTTAGCTTCAGCGAATTTTTTGATAATGCCTTGTTTAGACATTAGGCTTTTAGCTGTGTCAGTTGGAATAGCTCCAACGTTCAGCCATTTTAATGCTTTTTCTTCATCAATTTTTAGTTCTAATGAAGCTGGTAATGGATTGTAAGTACCGATGATGTCGATGTATTCGCCATCTCTACGAGCCTTAGAATCGATTACAACAATACGATAAAATGGACGCTTCTTACGTCCCATGCGCATTAATCTGATTTTCGTTGCCACTTGCATACCTCCGTATATATTATATACATTTATAAATTACTAATAACTTTTGTTATTAATTTTTGTTATCTCATCCCACGCATCATGCGCGATAGTTCTTTCATGTCAGGCATTTTCGGTTTGCCACCTTTGCCCATTTTGTTAGCGCCTTTGCCCATCTTTTTGAACATTTTGTTCATCATGGTTAGTTGGTCGCAAAGTTTGTTTACTTCGTTTACGCTAACGCCAGCACCAGCCGCGATACGTTTCTTTCTATTGCCTGCAACAAGTGTCGGTGTGCGACGCTCTTGCTTTGTCATGCTTGAAATAATCGCCTCAGCCCTATACATTTTTCTCTCGTCTAGGTCTTTTGAGTCAATCTTTGGCATACCTGGTAACATTTTTAAAACGTTTTCCATAGAGCCCATTTTCTTCATCATGCCGAATTGTTGTTGTAAGTCGTTGAAGTCTAGGCCAGTTTTCATTTTGCCAGCTAGTTTCTTTGCTTCCTCTTCATCAATAAGTTCAGAAGCTTTTTCAACTAACGATACAACGTCACCCATACCAAGTATGCGTGAAGCCATTCTATCAGGGTGGAAAAGTTCAAATTCATCAACTCTTTCGCCCATACCAACAAACATTAACGGCTTGCCAGTTGCAAAGCGAACAGATAGTGCAGCACCACCCCTTGCATCGCCATCGGCCTTCGTCAATATAACGCCTGTGATTTCTAATTTATCGTTGAATGCAGATGCAGTGTTGACAGCGTCTTGACCTGTCATAGCATCAGCTACGAAGAATACGTAATGAGGATTTAAAGCGTTTTTGATGTTTAGCGCTTCTTCCATGAGAGTTTCATCTATATGTAGGCGACCAGCTGTATCTATGATAACGATATCGCTAGCGCTACGTTTCGCCATATCTAAACCGTCTTTAGCGATTTTTACGGCGTCTTTAGTTGTTTTATCGCTGTAAACTTGAGCGTCGATGCTTTTACCAAGGATTTCAAGTTGATCTATTGCAGCTGGACGATATACATCGGCAGCAACTAATAAACACTTTTTGCCTTGCTTTTGGAAATATTTTGCTAGTTTACCAGAAGTTGTAGTTTTACCAGAACCTTGTAAACCACACATCATGATGATTGTAGGTGGATTTGGTTGCAGTGGTATTGATGGCACATAGTCTATGCCACCTAGGATTTCTACTAAGTTATCGTGAACAATTTTGATGAATTGTTGAGCAGGAGATACACTTTTAAGCACACTTTCGCCAAGCGCATCTTCTTGCACTTTAGCTATGAAAGCCTTAACAACTTTAAAATTTACATCCGCTTCAAGAAGAGCCATGCGAACCTGTTTAACAGCTTCTGCAATATTCGCCTCCGTGATGCGTGCTTCGCCCTTCAACCGTTTAAATACGGCAGAAAGCTTGTCGTTTAAATCCGCAAACATGGTATGTCCTTATCCCCTGCGTCCTATTTGAAATTAGTATCCATAAATTGAATAGCTTGTTGTTATACCTAAGTTTCAAGCACTTGTCAAGCATTTTATTCAAAATAATTAAAGAAATTTATATACTATATCTATGCAAATATACCACATGTTATCATTGACTAACCATAACTCGCCATATTAGAATACTCTAATGTTGCGTTGTAACATAAATCAAATTGTTTTGGGAGGAAGATTTCATGAGCAAATTGGAACAAATTACTTCATCTGAAGTATCTCGACGCTCTTTTCTGCAAGGTATGGCAGTTGCTGGCGGCACTATCGCTTTAGCTGGCTGCGCTACGGGAGCGGGTTCTAGTGTTTCTACAATGACAAGCATGTCTGATGATGGACCAAAAGACATCAAGCGCATTTACGGCTCTTCTGGGCATAACTGCGGTGGCAGATGCATCTCTATGGCTGAAGTTTCTGAAGGACGTATCATAAGAATACTCACTGACGAAAGCACGCATACAAAAAACGGCGAGTTGCTAGATGTAAATAGCAGAAACTGGCCTCAAACTAGGGTATGTACAAAATGCCGCGCATATAAATATCGTTTATATCACCCAGGCAGATTATTATACCCATTAAAACAAACTAAAAAACGTGGCGATCTCTCTGGCTTCATGCGCATTTCATGGGAACAAGCTTATAAAGAAATCGCAATGAAACATAAAGCAGTTATTGATAAATACGGCGTTGATGGCGTCTATCAAATATATGCTTGTGGCTCTGTTTCTACACAACTAAACGGCTCACAATCTGGACCTATTGGCAAAACTAACGGATATGCTATACGCTTAATGGACGGCGTTATCACACCTATGTTTGCTTCATACTCAAGGCACCAAGACCACTACTTTAGTGTAGAATACACAGGCATGGACGGCAGATTTTTCAGCCCTAACGACCTAGCTAAAAACACAAAAACACTTGTTATGTGGGGCGACAACTCAATGACTACGGCAAACGCTACCGTTTACGGTACAGTTAGAGCTGTTGAAGAGATGAAAGCACGCGATAAAGACTCGAAAGTTGTGTTCATTGGGCCATCATTCTCTGATACAGGCGTTACAGTTGCAGACCAATGGTATGTTACTAAACCATACACAGACACTGCATTAATCGCTGGTATGATATACCACATGCTTGATAACACATTTGACCTATCTACAGGTGAGCTAAAGAAAAACCCTTGGCTTGATCTCGACTATATCGACTCATTAGTTTATGGCTTTTTCGATTCACCACAATATGCAATCACAGAAGAAACAGGCGCTATCGGCAAAACTGGCGACAGACTTGTTTACGCTGTACCTGCTGGGCGTTCATACGCATCTTGGGTTCTTGGCAACAACAAAAATGCAAAAACTTATGCTAGCCTTGGCGCAAAACGCACATACACTGCAAAGCAATATGCATCAATAGAAAAGAACGCTAAACGCTGGGCACCATGTAGCTATGATAAAAATGCTGGTAGCAAAACTATCTATAAAACTAAGCAAGAGTTTATGACACCTAAAACACCTGCTTGGGCATCTAAGATCACAGGTATTTCTGAAGCGTCTATCAAGCAACTAGCAGAGATGTTTGCTAAAGATGGCCCTATCAACTCTCGCTGGAGCGGTGGCCAACAAAAACAAATGGACGGTATATCAAACTTGTTTGCTATGCAAATCCTACACATCATTACTAAAAACGTTGGTAAACCTGGCACAGGCTATATCTGGCTTCCGTTTAAAAGCGTTGCACTCGATAAAGCTAGTGCAATCAGCGCTAACTATGCTGTTAAAATGCCTGAGGGTATGCCACTTGGTAAAAAAGCCGCGGCATCATGTACTGCATGGCACACTGCTATTAAAATGGCTTACGCTGATGAACTTAAAGCTGGCGGATACGATGCAAAATATATCCCTAACTTCAAGCAAGGCACAGAACATACTGATAACGTATATTGGGATGATGGTGGCACAAAAACTTTCATCCAATGGCGCCGTGACGAAAAAGGCGAGCTAAAAACATATACAGACAACATGGGCAACGTGTTCTATGATTGGGAAGGAAGAACAGGCAAAAGTGGCACAGCAACTGCACATAATGGAACACCTATTATGTCTGGTATCAGGCTTCTTTATAATGCTGGCGGTAACATCTTCATGAACCAACATGAAAACTCGAACGACTCTAGACAAATGCTTGAAAGCTTGAAGTTAAACGACTATAAAAATGCTGACTCGTTCTGTATGGTATCTATCGACAACTTCATGTCACCAACACCTAGGTGGAGCGACTACGTACTCCCTGCAACTACTTTCTGGGAGCAAGACGACATGGTGAACGTGTTCAACAGTACTCCATTCTATATGCCTAAAGCAATTGATGGACCTGGTGAAACGAAAACTTCATTCGATATCGGTAAAGAACTGCTTGAAACATATGCAGACCTAACTGACAGACCAGAGCTTGCAAAGCAATACTATAGCGGTGCAAAAGGCGCAACTAGCGTTGAAGGCATAGTTAAAGAACGCTTTGAAGAAAAACAAGCACAAAACCTCAAACCATACACAGAGATGACTTGGGAACAATATAAAGAAAACCCAATCATACCTGCTAAACCAAATGATGAAGTTATCCCTGCGCACAAAGCAGCTAATGTTATGACGGCTTACGAGGGCATGAGCAAAGCAGACTTGTTAAACTACCCTATCATTAAAGGTAAAACAGTTATCGCTACAAACGAAATCAACAAAGGTGGCTACGGTAACGACTTCTGCACAACTAAAGGCGCACCGAAATCATCGCTACGTTTCCACGCATACTCTGATGTTTTAACATGGCAATATGTAAACAGGTTCAGCAAGTTCCACGGCTACCTACCAAAATCTAGCTGGGGACAACAACACACCGACCTAGAAGGCGACAGATTTGTACTTGAGATACCTGTTTACTATGCATACCAAGATACGTTCATGGAAGCATACGGCGGAAAAGATGCTATCAAAGACCTAAACTTCTTGCTAACAACTACGCACAACCGTCACCGTGTTCACTCATCTGTAGCTGAAAACCCTCTACTAAGAGAGCTTAGCCACAGAGTTCCAGGTGTTGATGATGATGGCATGCTAAAGCAAGCAAACGACTATAACTACTATGGCATGGCTCCTTCGCCAGAGTTTAAAGAAGGCGGAAAAGGCAACTATCCAACATCTAACATGACTATCAACGCTGATGCATCTGTTGATGAAAAGTATAAAGAAATCGCTTCATACTCTGAGATATGGATAAACGATATAGACGGTAAAGAGCTAGGCTTAACTGATGGCGATTTAGTTCAAGTAGAAAACCCTGTTGGTGCAGTACGTTGCGTTGCAAAACTTACATCACGTTGCGCGAGAGGCTATGTAGACCTAACGCAAGGTTGCTGGTATGACCCACGTGAAGTAAACGGCAAAACAATAGATGTCGGTGGCAACTGTAACACATTAATGGCATCGCAACCATCAAGGATAGACCATGGTAACGGACAACAATCGGCTATGGTAAAAGTTACAAAAGTAAATAACTACTAGGAGCTAAAATATGAGAATGGCATTTTTATTCGACCAAACTAGATGTATGGGTTGCGACGCTTGCACAGTTGCGTGCAAAGACTACTACGACGTAAACCCAGGCGCTGTGTCATATCGTAAGCAACACACTTATGAAACTAAGGGAGCAGCTGCTTTTTACTCGTTTGTTATGTCTTGCAACCACTGCGAAAGCCCTGCTTGTATGGAAGCTTGCTCAGCTGGCGCAATAAGCAAACGCGATGACGGTATCGTCGTTGTTGATAGAGATAAGTGTGAAGATATCCAAGCATGTATCTATGCGTGCCCTTTTGCATCGCCAGGTATCGCAGACGATAGGCAAGAGCCAAAAAGCAAAAGCAGCTGGAAAATCAAACACCCAATGCAAAAATGTAGCATGTGCGTAGAATTGGTAGACAAAGGCGAAAAAACTATTTGCCAACGTGCATGCCCTGTACATGCAATAGAAGTAGGCGACTATGATGCACTGATGAAGAAACACCCAACAGCAGAGCAAATCACACCTACTAAGTACCCATACGCTTATAAAAATAGCGAGGACAACACAGGCCCATCACTATTGATTAAACCACGTAAAAAGCTAGAGATTAAACGCTAGCATAAACTATAAAAGCCACTACTTCGGTAGTGGCTTTT
>CAYJDR010000058.1:0-8872 GCA_964368965.1 uncultured Deferribacteraceae bacterium | reverse complement strand
ATCTTATTCAAAGTGTTTTGCAATTAGTTGTTGGTAAGTGCCGTCAGCAACAACCTCAGCTAATGCTTTATTGATCTTAGCCATTAGTGCTTTCTCGTCTTGCCTTGCTGCTATCGAGTAGTTTTCCTCTTCGATTTCAGCGTTTACTAACTTAATGCCGTCGTTTTGTTTAACGAAGTTTTTAGCTGGTTCAAAGTCGATAACTACAGCGTCAACTTTGTTCGCTTTCAATGCGATGATAGCCTCTGAAGGACGGTTGAACGCAACAGGTGTAGAGCCTTCAACACCTTGCACAACTATCTCGCCAGTTTGCCCAATTACAACACCAACATCTCTGCCTGTTAAGTTGCTGAACTGTGCAATCGCTTGCATCTCTTCTCTGATGATTATAGCTTGCTTTGAAACGTAGTAAGTGTCTGAAAATAATACAGATTTACGTCTTTCGTCAGTAGCTGTCATGCCAGATATGATAAGGTCAATCTTTTTAGTTTGTAGCGCAGGTATTAAGCCTTCAAACGCCATATCTTTATACTCGATAGCAAAGCCAGCGCGTTTAGATATCTCGTTCATTAAGTCAACGTCAAAGCCCACTAGCTCGCCTTTGTCTTTATACTCAAACGGTGGGAACTCAGAGTTCAAGCCAACGTATATCACAGCGTTAACTTCAGCCTCTTTCTTCTTGCAACCAACTAATGCAACCGATGCAATAGCGATTAAAAGTATCATTAGAATAAATCTCATTCTCATCTTAATCTCCTTAAAAAATATTGTTATAAGCACATATAGACTATAATATTACACGCTACTTTGTCAATACAATTTAATCAATATATAATAACGAGGTTAGTTTTGGCTACCATTGTAAATAAATAAACGTTCCTAAACTATTAATAGTTGGCATTGTTTAGAAAATCCATCAGTTTACTACTTGACAAATGTGCCACATGTGATAACTTATTAGTCTTAATGAATAGATATGAATACATTTATCCACATCATCGGAGATTGATATGAATGGTGCGTTACTGCTAGTATTATCAGGTGTAGTTCTCGTTATAGCATACTTTACATATGGTAGGTATCTTGAGCGAAAGTGGGGCATTGATGAAAACAGACCTACCCCAGCGTTTACAGAAAACAATGACAAATTAGACTATGCTCCAGCTTCAAAAATAGTTATGCTAGGGCATCAGTTTGCATCTATTGCTGGTGCTGGTCCTATCAATGGTCCAATTATTGCTGCTATGTTTGGTTGGGGTCCAGTTCTTGCTTGGATATTAGTTGGTGGCATATTCTTCGGTGCAGTTCAAGACTTCGCAACTCTATATGCCTCTGTTCGCAACAGGGGAAAAACAATCAGCGTAATCATAGATAAATATGTTGGTAGGAACGGCAGAGTATTGTTCTTATCGTTCGTGTGGCTATTTTGCGTGCTTGTTATCGCTGCGTTTGTAGATATCGTTGCAACAACGTTAGACGGCGTATCGAGCGACCCAGTAGCAAATAAAGCAGGCGCATCAGCTGCTACTTCGTCGGTGGCGTTTATCGTGTTTGCGTTCATGCTAGGGTTATCGTTCAAGATGCAGTCATTCTCGCAAAAGGCACAAACTGCAATGGCAGTCGCATCGCTTATCGCCTCTATATTAATTGGTTTATACGTTCCGTTCTTCGCTAGTAAATCTACGTGGATGACGTTTACATATGTTTACATTTTCGCAGCTTCGGTGTTGCCTGTTTGGGCGCTATTACAACCGAGGGATTTCTTAAACTCGTTCTTACTATTCGCAATGTTAATTGTTGCGCTGGTGGGTGTTGTTGTTGCACAGCCAACTATCGAGCTACCAGCATTTACAGGGCTTTCAGTAGATGGTATGCCGTTGTTTCCTATACTCTTTGTGACGGTCGCATGTGGTGCGATATCAGGTTTCCATGCACTTGCATCATCAGGCACAACATCAAAACAAATCAGCAACGAAAAAGATATGAAACTTGTCGCTTATGGTGGCATGTTGTTTGAGTGCTTCTTAGCGATTATTGCGTTGATAGCAGTTGGCTCACTAGCTACGGCAAACAGTATGCCTGAAGGCTCGCCACCAGAGATATTCGCAAAAGGTTTAGCAAACTTCTTACTAAACTTAGGCATGTCGGAAGATGTTGTTTACTCGTTGATAGTGTTAGCGATATCGGCATTTGCATTAACGACGCTAGACTCAGTAACACGCATCGCAAGGCTCACGTTGCAGGAACTATTTGTTGAGGCGACTGGTAGGTTTAAAATATTACAAAATAGCGTGATAGCAACAGTTGTAACATTGCTTGCAACAGTAACATTAGCTATCGGTGGCTATGAGAGAATATGGCCACTATTTGGCACGGCAAACCAGCTTTTAGCGGCGTTGGCGTTGATTGCTGTTTCTGTTTTCTTGAAGCGCACGGGCAAATCTAACACTATGATTATTGTTCCTATCTTTATTATGTTGTGTGTTACGTTTTCATCGCTTGCGTGGCTGATATATCATTCGATTGAGTCGCTATTGTTTGGCTTCGGTGACTTGTTGACAGTTAGCGTACAGCTCACTTTTGAATTGTTGTTGTTTGGCTTAGGCGCTATTGTTGCATGGCAGAGTGTATCGGTGCATAAAGAGCCACAACGAGATGAAATAGTAGATGATGTAGAGTAATTATAGTTTGATATTTATCTATAAGGGTGGCTAAATGCCGCCCTTTTTTGTTGACTAAATATGGGGTTGTATTATATCATTTTACTAGTAATAAGCTTATTTTTATAGGAGAATATATATATGAAAAAAGGATTTACGTTAATTGAATTAGCTATCGCCTTGATGGTGATAGGTTTAATTCTCGCAATGGCCATGAAGGGCCGTAGTGTTGTTGAATCTGCCGAGTTGAAATCTGACATCAACAAGATTAAGAAAGTTTCGACAGCGATCACAACTTACTACTCGAAGCACGAAGTGTTGCCGGGTAAGGAGGCTTCGGGTTCGATAGCTTATACGAACACGAAGATGTTGGATGATTTGTTTGAGGAGTCGTCGGTGACGCTTGATGACTTCTACCTATCGACTGAGAACGCATACATCAACGTTGTCGGTTGCAACAAGCCTTGGTGGGGCGAAGATGGTGGCTATAGGATCATCGCAAACAACTTCAACGGCGAAGCGGGCACGGGTGGCATGTGCATGGTTATCTCAACAGTATCGCCAGATAAGGTTGAAGGCACTGCTGATATCAAGTACAAAACTACGAACAGCCTAGCTTGCCACATTGAGAAAATGCTTGATGATGAAAGCTTCGTTACTGGGCATGGTTTATGGGGCGAGTCTATGGGGGCATCAGGCATGGATCTACCTGAGGATTGCTATGACGAGCCGTTGAACGTAGGCAACTATGCTTATGCGATATTCTAATTTACAAGGTGAACATATGAAGATGAAAAAAGCATTTACACTTATAGAGCTAGCTATCGCGTTATTAGTGATAGGTTTAATACTTGCAATGGCTATGCAAGGGCGCACGATCGTCGACGCTGCTAGGGCAAAGTCGGACGTGGCGAAGATGGATAAACTAACAGCCGCAATATTATCATACTATAGTAAGTTTGGCAAGATACCTGGCGAAACAGATACAGCTGGCGTATACTCAAACGCACAGTTTGTAGACGACTTGGAAGCAGAGGGCCTAATGGTGCTATCAGACTTCCAACTAGATACAGATGACGAAGGCTTTATAAACATCGCTGGTTGTACGGCGGAAGCAGGTTTAGACACTAACTTATCGTTCAACGCTTTTGCAACTAAGCCGCACTTGTGCATGGTTATCACGGCAGTATCGCCAGATAAAGTAGGCCCTGTATCAGCATATCCTGCGCACCGTGAAGGTGGCTCGCTACCTTGCTATATTGAGGACTGGATAGACGATAAAGACTACTGGACAGGTGCAGGCAGAGGACCTATCGAGCGTGGCGATGCGTTCAAACAGTTTAGCAATAACTGTGCATTTGGTACAGGCTACAGCGAAGGCCTGCCATACGGCTACATCGTATACTAATTATCAACTACTCAAGGTGGGCTAAGGCTCACCTTTTTTTTGCTTGAAAAATATTGTAATTAATATATTTTAATGGTAGTTTATTGCATATGTTTATTGATATAAAAAACTAACGAGGTATAATAATGATTAAATTAAAGCATATCTTATTGATGCTAATAGCAATTATGTTATTAGCGGTTGTTGGGTGTGGCAGTGATAGTGATAGTGACTCATCAACTGCTGATGGCTACCGAGTGCTTGCAGACGGCTCTTGGGAGATATTCGACAAGAAAGGCTTGAACGCATTTCGCGATGCGGTGAACGCTGGCAATGTAGCAATATCTGCTAAACTAACAGATAACATAACGCTTGATAATAAAACAAATAATACATCTTGGGTGCCTATCGGTAATGATAACAATAAATACGCTGGCATATTTGATGGCAATGGTTATACAATAAGTGACTTATACTTGAGCGGTTTAACCAACTTAAATCAAGGTCTCTTTGGCGAAACAGCTAGCGGAAGTGTTATTAAAAACTTAGGCGTGAAAGACATAGAAATTCAATGCACTGTTGGTAGAACAGTAGGTGGAATTGTTGGAAAAAGCTTAAGCCTTATTGTCGCATCTTATGTTGACAACATTACCATCACTAATAGTGGTAGTCCTAATAGTGGTTATGCTGGTGGTATTGCTGGAGGTAATCAAGGCAAAGTCAATGCGACTGTTGTAGACGGAGTAACGATAGATAATTTTGAGAAAATAGGTGGCGTGATTAGTCAAAATTTACAAGGTGGAACGCTTAGCACTAGCTATTTTGTGAGTACAACAATAACAGAAGGCGTGGGCAATGCGACTAGTAATAGTCCAGTTGCTTCAATCACACCTACAGAAACTACAGCACTCAATACTGCTTTAAATTTACACGATTTTGAATATGTGCTTTCAAATGGTGAGATATCGTTAACGAAGAAGGCAACACAACCTACACTAAACGGTGTAACGATTGAGAACGGTGTTTATGTGGTAAGTAGTGAAGAAGGGTTAAAGAACATTAGGGAGCTAATAGCAGTTGGCAACTATAACATTAGCATAAAGTTAGCGAGCGACATTACGCTAGCATCTGAGTGGACACCTATAGCACAGTTTAACGGCACATTTGATGGCAATAACAAAACTATTTCAGATTTAACAATCACTACAGGCGAACAAGTTGGCCTCTTTGGCGAAATACAGTCAAAAGGTGTTGTTAAAAACTTGAAGATTAATGCAATTAACCTCACAGCGAGAGCAGAAGCAGGCGCAGTAGTTGGCATAAATTATGGCACTATTGAAAATGTAGGTGTCACGGGTGGCACAATTACAGCAACATTTGATTCAGGTCGAGTAGGTGGTATAGCAGGTATGAATGATGGCTTCATACATTCAACATATTCTGAAAATATAACAATTAACAGTACTAACATTACTAGCCCTGATGAAATTCATGCTGGTGGCCTTGTTGGTTTTAATTCAGATGGGACACTTTCTGCATCGTATGTGAATGGGTTAACAATTGATATAGACCCTACTCTGAAAGTTTATGCAGGTGGCGTTACAGGTGAAAACACTGGTAGTGTGATCGCAAACTATGCAAATATTACATCAATCGCAAATACAAATACAAACTCTGGTAGCCGTATAGGTGGTGTTGTTGGTTATGGTGGTGTTACGCCTTTATACACAAACTACTTTATAAGCGATCAGATAAACGTAGGCGTTACGGGGCAATCGTTTACTGAGGCCAATGTTAAAAAAGTACCAGCCATCACGGTCGATGAAATCGCAGTATTAAATAATAAACTAGCATTATCAAACTATGAATACGTGCTAGATGGTGGCAAAGCTGTAGTTAGACTAAAAGCTACTAAACCAACGCTTAACGGTGTAACAATCAGTAACGCTGGCACATATATTATTAATAGCGAGCAGGGGTTAAGCACTGTGCGTGACTATATAAACAGTGTTGACAAAAGAATAAATGTAACACTTGCAGGCAACATTGCATTGACTGCCCCTACTAAACCTATTGAAATGTATACAGGCACATTTGATGGCGGTGGCCATACAATAAGCAGCATGAATATTACATCTGATGCAAGCGTGGTAGGTTTTATTGGTATGCTAAAAGGTACAGTTAAAAACTTAACTATTACGGGTGCGACAATTAATTCTACACTAGAAAATAATTTTGTTATAGTGGGCATAATCGGCTATAATGAAGGCACAGTCACTAAAATAACAAGCACAAACAACCGAATTACTGTCCAATCTGCAAATTCTATTGTTGGTGGCGTAGTTGGCGCAAATGACGGTAGCCTTACAGGCTCTATATATCGTGGCAACACAATCACCGCCCCAGATGGAGCATCAGTTGGTGAAGAAACAGGCCCAATATTTTAACTTTAACTTTGCTTTCTATTTAACTTTCACAGGGTAACTGCTATCACGGTGGTTACCCTTTTTTTGTGTTAAGCGTGCTATAAATATATAATTTTTAACTTGCAATAGCTTAAAATTGTGTTACAATCATACGAATAAATATTAGAAAATAAGGGGGAGAAATTGAGTAAAAGAGATTTTTCAAAAGACGCACTCATATATCATGAACAAGGCAGAGCAGGTAAGATAGAGGTTATCTCTACTAAGCCGTGTTCAACTCAGCTAGACTTATCGCTTGCATATTCTCCTGGTGTTGCAGCACCATGTTTAGAGATAGAAAAAGACGCACAAAACGCATATAAATATACAGCAAAAGGCAACCTTGTTGCAGTGCTCACTAACGGCACGGCAGTGCTTGGGCTTGGCAACATTGGCGCACTCGCAGGCAAACCTGTTATGGAAGGCAAGGGGATACTTTTCAAACAGTTCGCTGATGTTGACGTGTTCGATATCGAAGTGAACTCGACAGACGTTGAAGAAGTTATCAAAACTTGCCAACTGTTAGAGCCTACTTTCGGCGGTATCAACCTAGAGGATATCAAAGCGCCAGAATGTTTTGAAATCGAAGAGCGCCTCAAAGCTACAATGAACATACCAGTATTCCACGATGACCAACACGGCACAGCTATCGTTGGTGGCGCTGGTTTATTGAACGCGTTAAAAATCGTCGGCAAAAAAATTGACGAAGTTAAGGTTGTGTTCAACGGTGCGGGCGCATCTGCAATCGCTATCGCTAAGCTTGTTATGCACCTAGGCGTTAAGAAAGAAAACATCTTGATGTGCGACACGAAAGGCGTTATCACGAAAGGCCGTGGCACAGGCATGAACAAATATAAAGAAGAATTTGCACAAGAAACAGACAAAACCACACTCGAAGAAGCCGTGAACGGTTGCGACGTGTTGTTTGGTTTATCTGTGAAGGGCGCGTTCTCTGACGACATGATCAAAAGCATGGCAGAAAACCCAATCATCATGGCTATGGCTAACCCAGACCCTGAGATAACACCTGAGGAAGCACACGCTATCCGCTCTGATGCTATCGTTGCAACAGGCAGAAGCGACTATGCAAACCAAGTGAACAACGTGCTTTGTTTCCCGTTCTTGTTCCGTGGCGCATTAGATACACGCTCTACTGCTATCAACGAGGAAATGAAAGTCGCAGCTGCATATGCTATTGCTGAAATCGCACTTGAAGAAGTGCCTGAAAGCGTTTTACGTGCATACAACCTTACAGAATTGACGTTCGGCAAAGACTACATAATCCCAAAACCACTTGACCCACGTGTTTACACTCGTGTAAGTATCGCTGTTGCAAAAGCTGCAATGGAGAGCGGTGTAGCGACTGAGCCTATCGCAGATTTCGACCAATACGAAGCAGAGCTTGAAACTAGGCTAGACCCATCTAAACGCCTATCATATAACGTTATCAACAAAGCAAAAGCTGATAAAAAGCGTGTAGGCTTCACATTCGCAGACAGGGCAAACACTCTTTATGCAGTGTGCCAACTCGCTAGAAAAGGTATCGTAGAGCCTGTATTAATCGGCAATAAAGCAAACATAGAAGCTGTTGCAAAAGCTAGCAACATCGCTATAGACAACATAGAAATCATCGACCCTAGCACATACGAGGGCACGCAAGAGTTTGTGGACGTCTACTATGAGCAATACTGGCGTGACGGCATAAACAAAACACTAGCAGAGAAACACGTTGCTGGTTGTGGCACTCGTTTTGGTGCATGTTTGCTTGATAACGACGTTATCGACTCGCTAATTGCGTTCGCACCTAACTCGTTAGAAGAAACTGTTGCATCACTAGCCGATGTGCTTGACCTAGCTGACGACTACTACACAGTATCGCAAGCGGCAGTTATGGCTGATAGAAACAACGAGTTTATTATTACAGACGCTAGGCTATATCAAGAGCAAGACCCAGACACTTTAGCTGATATCGTTTTCCAAACACTTGATACAGCAGAAGCTTTCGACATCAACCCACGTGTTGCATTAACAGGCTATTCAGACTTCGGCTCGCCAGAAAACGACGATGCAGAAGATATCAAAATAGCGCTAGATACAGTACGCATGGCTATGCCAGAGCTAGTTATCGAAGGCGACTTGAAGTTCTTCACAGCTGTTAACAAAACGCTTGGTGGCTCGTTCCCATATGCTGAAATCAAAGGCGATGCAAACGTATTTGTTTTCTCGCACCCATCAGCAGCATGTGCAACTATCGGAGCGCTACGCCAGTTCGGTGGCTTCAAAGTTTCGGCAAGGGTTATTCAAGGGTTTGAACGCTCTGTACAACTTATCGACGCATCAACTAACGTTGAAGACATCAT
>CAYJDR010000057.1:0-9224 GCA_964368965.1 uncultured Deferribacteraceae bacterium | reverse complement strand
TGAATGAACTAACCCTTATGGGCATTGGATACTTTTTCACGATACTTTTTAGCGCCGCTGCACTTTTTGGTATAACTTTTTTGATAGCCTTACGCACAAGAAAAACACACGAAAAACAGTTGAAAGAAGCGCAAAAAAATAATGAAAGCAAAAATGAGCAGAACAAAGTATAAAGTAGAAAACAACATAGTATAAATTGATACAAAAGCTACTGTAATAATTTATAGTTTCGCTTTAGACTAGGCGTGCGAAGATAAGCGACAGGAGCTTACACAAGGTGGAACGTAAGTGACTTAGCTTTGATGAGCAGAACGAAGTATAAAGTAGAAAACACCGCTACAAAATAAACGTAAATTTTTGATTTAGACAAGGCGGATTGAGTGATTGCGGCCGTAGTGTACACTAACGAAGGTACATGAGGGTGCAATCACGAAACCAACACAGTGTAAATTAACACAAAAGTTACTGTAAAATAATTTATAGTTTCGCTTTAGACTAGGCGTGCGAAGATAAGCGACAGGAGCTTACACAAGGTGGAACGTAAGTGACTTAGCTTTGATGAGCAGAACGAAGTATAAAGTAGAAAATATAAATTATTTTCCTACGTATGTGGATAAATTAGTTAACAACGTACTAGTATACTCCATAATCACGGCCAACATCCACGGCCCAGCAAGTGCACCTGCGATCATCATACCCACGATTTTAGGAATAAATGACAATGTCATCTCTTGAATTTGAGTAACTGCCTGAAATATACTGACGAGCAAGCCTATTCCAAGGCCAACCATAAGCATAGGTGCTGATATTAGTAGCGCTATTTCAAGCGTTCTCATCATTAATGATACGGCTAAATCTGCATTCATGTGCTACCTCCATCAGTAATAGCTTTTAACAAGCGAAGTAATCAACAACGCCCACCCATCAACAAGTATAAACAACAGTATTTTAAACGGCACAGATATCATTACAGGCGGCAACATCATCATACCCATACCGAGCAAGACACTCGAGACCACAAAGTCAATAATCAAAAACGGCAGAAACAGCAAGAAGCCAATCTGGAATGCTACCTGTATTTCACTCAATACGAATGCCGCAACTACAACCATATCAGGTATTTCGTCTACTGTACGTGGCTTAGGTGTCTTTGACAGCTCTAAGAACAATATTAAATCTTTCTTCTGTGTGTTAGATATTAAAAACTCACGTACCGGTGCTTTCGCTTGCGCTACAGCTTCCCTAAATGTTATATCTTCTCGCATGTATGGGCCGAACGAGTTTGTGTTTATTTCATTAAAAACTGGCGTCATGATATAAAATGTAAGCAATAGCGCCATACCTGTTAAGATTTGGTTAGGTGGCATTTGCGCCGTACCTAATGCAGTACGTAGGAAATGGAATACGATAACAATACGAGTAAAGCTTGTCATCACCATAATAATAGATGGTGCAAGCGCCAGTACAGTAAAGATAAACAAGATTTGTAGTGATAATGCAACATCTTGCGGGTTTTGCGCCTCATCAATACCAAACGTAACCGCTGGGAACGGTATTGGGTTTTGCTCTTGCGCGTAAGATATGCCTGCGAATAGGCACAACACAAGCAACGTCAATATAGGTTTGATATATTTTTTAGCATTAGCCATTGTTGTTTCTGCCGGCTTTTTTGCGCATATTATCTAGTTTATCTGCAACTACTGAGTTTGTGATAGACATATCTTCATCTAGCTCGCTATTATCTTTACGGCCAAAGAATGCCATATATCCACCAAACTCGCGCTTTTTAACGAAGCCTGATTTTATTTTATTTATTTCTATTTCGTCTGTAATTTTATCAACAAGTTGGATAGAATTTTCTGTACCACTAAGTATATATAACACGTCGCCTAATTCATAGAAGTATAATGAGCGGCGCATTTCTAAATCGACCTTGCCTAGCAATCTGCCACTACCTGGGATATCTGTAAACACTTGCTTGCTAGCATAGGAGCGTAAAAATCTGTATACCAGTAATATAACGATTAAAACAATCGCTAAGCTAAATATCATACGTATATAAGACGATGCTGACGGTAGTGCCGATGGTGACGCTTCCTCAGCTGGCAGCAGTTCTGCATCAACAGCACCACCAGTGAGCGTACCTGTAGGGAACGCAAACGATACTATTACGTTTTCGTTAGATTTACTAATCTTAGGTTCAATCGGAGCAGACTCAAATGCAACAACAAACTTCTTCCTATATGTCTCATCATCTAGTAGATATGCACTACTGATAGGCATATCAAAAAAGTTTTCACGCTCAAATACAAACTTGTCAGCCGTATCAAAGCTCAATATGAAGTTGTTGCCACTTTTAAGTACATCAAAACTGTTGTACGGTTTCTCATATGAGATGGTAAAGTTGATATTATCATCAACTATCTCATAGTTAATCGCACCTGCATTAGCAATGCCCACGAGCGATAGCGCTATGAGCATTGTGCATAACAGTTTAGGCATATAGCCCTTCTTTAAACTTTTCAGTAAGTTGCTCTTTAGTGATAATTTCACTAATACGTATAGCAAACTTTTCATCAAGCACCATAACCTCGCCATAAGCAAGTGGCTTACCGTTAACAAGGAAGTCAACCGGTTCACCAGATGTTTTATTGAACCTGATGATTGTTCCACTTTCCCAGTTGAGCATATCTTTGATAGTCGCTTTTTTACGACCTAACTCAACAGTAATGCGGAACAATACTTCGCCAAACGTTTCTTTGATTTCTTCTCTAGTCATTAAGTTATCCTATTGGATGACAAAGTCAGTAAAGTATAAATCTTTAACTTTGCCACCTGCAAGTACTGAGTTAATCCTACGTAGCAGTTCTTGCTTTAGTGAAACTTTACCTTGCTGTGTAGATATTTCTTCAAGTGCTTTAGATGATAGAACAGATATTAATGTATCTTTTATCACAGGCATTTTTGAAGAAATTTCTGTAGCTAAGTCTTCTTTACCAGCTGGAACTTCAGCAGTGATAGCAATCTTTAGGTATCTTTTACCACCAGCGTTAGAAAGGTTTACAATAAACACATCAAATGGAACCATCATGCCAGGTTCTGCAGATACTCCAGGTGCACCTTCGTCTTCGCCCATTACTTCTTCGCTAGCCGCTTCAGTGCCTTCTGCTGGTGCAGACATCATTGTCATAGCAACAAAGCCACCACCGCCAAGCACTAATAGCAGTACTACAGCAATGATTATTAACGGTAATTTTGATTTTTTCTTAGCGGGTGCACTACTCTCATCGTTTTCTTCAGCCATAATATCCTCCGTATATTGTAATTATATTATTGAAATATGTTTGCGCCTGTTTCTGCGAACTCAGGCGATATTATATTTATCTCTACTCTTCTATTTTTTGACCTATTAGCGTTAGTTATATTTGGCAACAACGGGTGAAATTGTCCATAACCAGAAGCAGACAACCTAATAGGGTTAAACGAACTATCTGCAAAATATTTTACAACTGCTACAGCCCTATCAACTGATAAATCCCAGTTGAGTGCGGGGTTGTTGCCTATTGGCACGTCGTCTGTGTGTCCCTCGATATTGATATAGTAGTTTGTATCTTTAACAAGGTTAATAACAGTATTTAATATTGGTGACGCAGCGGGCAATAGTGTAGAGCTGCCACTAGCAAAAAAGACAGAATCCATAATGCGTATGCTGATACCTTTATCTGTTTTAATAACTGATATCATATTCTCTAAGTTTTGAGCGTTGACATAGTCTTTAACTGTTTGCTCGATTTGATCTTCAGTTGTTTCTATAGATTGTTCATTTGATGCGCTAGTGCTAACAACGCTGACTTGGCTAAAGTCTGAATCACCAGCAAGGTCAAGGATACCTTGAGAGCCAGTGAGTACGCTAAACATTTGCTCGAATTTGATTTTATCAAACGAAGCCATTGTGATAAGTAAAACGAAGAATGTCATCAAGAGTGTAACAAGGTCAGAGAACGTCGCCATCCATTTAGGAGCACCTGGTGTACACTCTGGGCATTTTTTCTTAGCCAATTAAAAACCCCTTAGAATATATGTTATACTGCACTAGTCAAACTGTGACTTTCTTTGTGAAGGTGGTAAATATGCATTAAGCTTTTGTTCAACAACACGAGGGTTATCACCTGACTGGATAGCCATGATGCCTGCAAGCATAATATTGCGCAGGTGCTCTTCATCAGCCGACCTAGCGCGTAGTTTATTGAAAAGCGGTGTACCAATCATGTTTGCAATAACTGAGCCGTAGAAAGTTGTAATCAAGGCAACCGACATGGCAGGACCAATAGCGGCAGGGTCACTCATGTTTAAAAGCATACCAACAAGTCCAATAAGTGTACCAATCATACCCATGGCTGGTGCAAGGTCAATCATTAGCTGAACCATTGCTGAGTTATCTTTATGCCTAGTGAGCATATTTTCAACATCTACTTCTAAAATTTCGCGTATAACTTCAGGCTCTGTGCCATCGACAGTGAGCCTAACGCCTTTGCGCAGAAATTCATCTTTCATGTTTTCTTCTTCAGACTCAAGCGATAAGATGCCATCACGGCGAGCTTTAACTGCGAAGTCAACAAGCATAGCAATAAGCAGCTGCCCTGACTGAGGTATGTGTAAGAATACCTTAGATATAGATTTCATTGCGATAATAAGTTGATTAATAGGTGTACTAGCCATAATTAGACCGATAGTACCACCGACAACAATAAGAAACGACGGAAAGTCAATGTATGCACCGACACCAACGCCGACCATCATTGACCAGATAACAAGCACCCACGTAATCAGTAAACCAACTATACTTCCTATATCCATAAGACATTCTCTCTATTTGATATATTTTAGATCGAACGGGCACATTAAAAACTATTTACCCATTCTTATAACTATATCGTCAATTTGCCGATATTTTCAAGTAAAAATTTCATTTTTTTTCAAATATAGCAATCTTTTTTACTTTTTTGCGCATACTTGTTACGCAAAAATAATCGTATATCTCAATAATATCAAGCATTACAAACACTTTTTTGTAATTATATCAATAATATCTATAATATAGTAACTCTTTGTTATTTTTTCTTCTTTTTTTTCTTGCGCACCATATTTGCAGCTTCAAAATCAGCCCTGAGTTGCATAATATCGAGGTAGAATAAGCGTACACTTAATCTGTCGCCTAAGCGATAGCGCCTATTTGAGTTTACACCAACTGCAACCCCACCTTCTACAATAAATGTTTCGTTTGATAAGTTTGCATAATCTATAAACCCTGTAAGCATTAGTTTTTCAACATAAATAAACACACCATGTGCGCCTACTCTATTTATATATGCTTCAAACTCGTCGAGTTCATGCATTTCTAAGTATTCTAACTTTTTAAATACGCCTATTTCACCCTCAGCATCGTTTGCTGCACGCTCTTGAGTAGATGTTGTGTTTGCAAGTATCATCAACTCGTCCATAGGCTCAGATATATCGCCCAACCCAAGCTTACTCAACAAAGCCCTATGCACTAACACATCAGGATAGCGGCGAATTGGGCTTGTAAAATGAGTATATGCCGTTGAAGACAAACCAAAATGCCCATCATTAGTAGTAGTATATTCTGCACGCATCATTGAGCGCACTAGTAGCGAGTTTAACAATTCTGATTGCTTTGCACCCTTAACAGCCTCTGACATCGCCCTTAAATCATTTGGTGTGATTGGGTGCTGGATAGGTGGCACAGGTATAGACAAGCTACGTGCAACTGTAACCCATTGTTCAATTTTACGAACATCTGGCTCACCGTGCGTTCTATATACTGTAGGCACATTGCCATCAAACAAAAATTCAGCAACTGCTTCGTTAGCGGATATCATAAAAAATTCAATCATACGCTCAGCAAAGCCACGCTCAGCTGGAGAGATATCTGCAACTCTGCCATCTTTAGCAAATGAGAATGTCGGCTCTGGCAAGTCAAAATCAACACCGCCACCTTTTACACGCCTTGCTGCTAGTATGTCTGCAAGTTCTTTAGCCATGCCTAAAAATAGCCTAAACTCTTCACACTTAGGTTGCTCTGTGCCAGCTAAGACTTCGTTTACATAAGTGTATGTCAACCTATAATTACTATTGATTTTTGAGCGATAGAAGTGTTTTTCTAGTTTGTTGCCTTCTTTATCAAACTTGATTTTCGCAGTTACTGTGTACCTATCAACATTTGGTAATAAGCTACACACGCCGTTTGAGATAGCCTCTGGCAGCATTGGTATTGCAAACTCTGGAAAATATACACTTGTGCCACGCAAACGAGCCTCATTATCAATTGCAGAGCCACGCGTCACATATCTTGTAACATCTGCAATGTGGACGTATAGCACAAAGTCATCGCCATCTTTTTCGATACTGATTGCATCGTCATAGTCTTTTGCCGTTTCGCCGTCGATAGTAACAGTGAACATATTTTTATAATCTGCAACTGAGCGAAAACGGTTTGGAAATTTGCCTGCTTCAATAACGTCTGTTTCAGCAACAACTTGTTCAGGAAAATCATGTGTTAAGTTGTGTTTATACATTACAATTTTATTATCAATGCCGACATCTGTGATATGGCCTATAACATCGCTAATATGCCCTGTTGCAGGTTTTTTATTTGTTGGATATTTCTCTATTTTCACTTGCACAACGTCGCCATCTTTAACTTTGACAGTGTTGTTTTTGATATTGATTATCTCAGTGAAATTTCTTGAGAACGGTATTATCGTTGTAATCTGCCCGACTCTATCAACAACGCCTAATATCTCTTTTACGCCACGTTCAATGATATCAACAACTACGCCTTCAAGCTTACCTTTGAACGACACAACTTTTATTGCTACGTGGTCTTTATGCATTGCACCTGATAAGTTTTTTTCGTGTATGAATAGGTCTTTTTCATCTTTGTTATCTGGTATGAAGAATGCGAACCCATCACGGTGTGATTCAATTGTGCCTGTTATGATTTGTTTATTATCTACTGGTTTTTGTTGTGGTTTAAATGGTTGTGCGAGACGTCTAATTATTTTGGTTGGTTTAGGTTTTTTATCTTTTTTGTTTTTACTCAATTTCGTACTCTCTTATTTTTTTGTTCAACGTGTTACGGTTGATATTGATGAGTTTAGCCGCTTGAACTTTATTGCCTTTAGTTATGTTGAGTGCTGCTTGGATAAGTGGAATTTCAACATACTTTTGATACTCTGAATATGGGTCAAACGTGTCTCCATCTTCATCGCTTCTGCCCTCTAGCAGTCCTTTTGCTAGCTTGTATAAATCCTCTGCGATTGCGCTTTTAGATTTAGATGTGCTCTTTTTACGGATTTTTGACGGTAGCATAGCTACAGTTATTTCGCTTTCGCCTGCGATTAATGTTAGCTGCGTTAGCGCTCCTTGCAACTCGTTTACATTGCCATGCCAATCATAATCAGATAATAGCACAAGCACCTCTTTACTGATAGGCTTATGGCGCAAGAATAATGAACAATATGTTGCGATATCTTCACGGCGCTCCCTAAGTGGCGGAACATCTATATGCACAACCAATATCTCACACAAAACATGGCTAGCTTTGTTTTGCTTTAGTTGCGTGTGTAAATCTTTATGGGCGGTTACAATCAGCCTTGCAGCGCCCTTTGATTTTTGAGATTTTACTAAAACTGCTATGCGCTCTTGCACATCAAGTGAAAGGAGGTTGACAGATTTTATAACTATTGTACCATCTTTAGCATCTTGTAGTTTTTCTGAAATAAAATTATCAACAACTTTTATGTCGCCTGCAATCTCTTTTAACTCAGTCGGTTCGACAATAACAATATTGCCACAGCGAGTATCTTTCATATGGATAAGTTTAGCAAGGTTAGCTTTACCCACGCCAAACTCTCCAGTTATCATGATGTTTACATCGCGGCTTGTAGCGATATTATCGACAACATCATAAACTCTCTTCATCTTATGTGATTTGAAGATGATTTGTTTAGTTGTTGACATTTGCACTCCGTTGTGCTGTTTGTTGCTCTTCTGGTTGTTGTACGCCCTCACGTAGACGGATAGGGTTGCCATCCTTATCTATCGGGAATATTTCATATGTAAACTTGCCTGTTACAGAATCTGTAATTTTATTAGTTTCGCTATCAACTTTAAAGTATGCAGTATCCTTCGAGTAGCTAAACAGCTTCAACGGCTCGCTTCCGATAGCCTCTATCATGTATGTAACCCATTGTGGAGCTGCAAGCGAAGAACCTGATGCATCGCTAAAGTCTATTGTTCTGAAATCATCATAACCTACCCATGAAACAGTAACTATATCAGGTGTGAAGCCTGCAAACCAGCCGTCTTTTGGCCCGTTAGTAGTTCCTGTTTTACCACCCACTTGTTTTTTGAGTGCTTTTGCACGCCAACCACCACCAACTTCTACTATATCAACTAAAATCTTAGTCATTATATCAGCAGCTGCAGGCGTAATAACTTGTATAGGTTCATCAGGTTTAAATTCATACAATAAATTGCCGTCGATGTCTTCAATCTTAGTGATGAAGTATGACGAGCTTGGTCTATAGCCCTTGTTTGCGAACACTGAATATGCGTTAGCCATCTCTAAAACAGATGCAGACGCACTACCTAAACTAACTGATAAATCGTTAGGAATATCAGATGTTAAACCGTATGCTCTAGCATAGTTAGTGATTTTTTTAACGCCTATTTCTTCCGCTATTTTTACAGTAACAATGTTTCTAGACTTCAACAATGCCTCTTTAAGTGTTGTTTCACCATAGAATTTGTCGCTATAGTTTGTAGGTTTCCATACGTTGTCTGTTTCTACTTCTTCTGATATGATTGGTGTATCATATATAACGTCCATCGGCCAGTAGCCGCTTTCAAACGCTGCTGAATAAACTATCGGCTTAAACGAGCTACCAGTTTGACGATATGCTTGTATAGCTCTATTGAAGAATGATTTTTCGTATGAAAAGCCACCAACCATTGTGTATATTTCACCAGTTTTTGGATTAATAGATAGCAATGCGCCCTCTATGTCTGGGTCTTGCTCTAAGAACCACGTTACAAGAATTTCCTCTTCTTCCTCAATAATTTCTGTTATGTTATCTGCTGTAGTATTATCAACTATAGGTGCAACAGGAAGTTGTTTATCCTTACGTGATACGTAAACT
>CAYJDR010000056.1:0-10117 GCA_964368965.1 uncultured Deferribacteraceae bacterium | reverse complement strand
ACGAATTTATAGGATTAAGTCAAATGATTATTTAGGAGAATTGAAAGATAGGTGACAGTAAACTAACTCACCCAACATTTACTCATAAAAAAAGGGAGCAACACATGCTCCCGACTATCTATTTCTTATAAAGGCTGCTTAGCTCTTCATATTGCTTTCTACCCTTCGTGAAATACCATACAAGTGGCAACAACATCGCAATCGCTGCGAGCATATATATGCTTGGGAAGCCGAACTTGTTTGCGACCATGCCGTGTATTATAGAGCCACTTGCGATACCGACATCCATGCCAGAAAACAACGTAGCGTTTGATGCGCCACGCCTGTGTGGTGGAACGCTGTTCATGCCCATTGTGGAATACGTAGGAAAGAGTATCCCTGTTGACAATCCACCGAAAAAGCCAGCTAGTAAAAACATGCTTGTCGTATCTGTAAACGCTAGCATTAGCGAACATATGATATTGCCTGTGATACCCACAACTAGCAACACCGTAGGCGACCTAGTATCCATAACTTTGCCTGTGATAGGCCTCGAAAACCCTACTGCTAGCCCTAATATCAAGAAAAATAGCCCTGTTTGCGTTATGCCTAAAGTTTCAGCATGTAGCACTATATATGTAACGATACTTGCGTATGAAAAACCTGTCATAAGGAATGCAAATGTGATGCCTAGCACCTTTTTCTCAAAGAGTGCGCCTTTCTTTTCTTGCTCGGCTGGCGTAATTTTCTCAACTTTCGGCAACCTCAACATAAGCGCAGTCACCAACGCACACGCAGAAAGCCCTGTGCACGTTAAGAAAAACTGGTGATAGTCCATAAACTCTAGCAAGTAAAGCCCAATCGCTGGCCCTATCGCCATAGCTATCGTCATGGATAGCCCCGCATAGCCGATACCTCGCCCACGGTAACGCATTGGCACAATGTCTGTAACGATTGTCATATATGCCGTGGTCATACCGCTCCATGCAATGCCATGCAACAACCTTGTGATAATGACGCCTGTCATGCTCGTAACTTCTGAATATAAAAAGCAACAAATAACAAACAAAACAAGTGCCGGCAGAAAAACAACCAACCTGTTATACTTATCAACAGCTTTGCCCAAAAACGGACGTATCATAACAGCACTAACCGAAAACACGCCGATAACTAACCCTACATCGCTTGTGTCAATCTTTAAATCATTAACAGCATACGGTGGAAAAACTGCGATAATCATATAAAATGCTATACACAGCAACAAGTTACCAGCAAATAATAAATTATAATTTCTTGTAAAAATTTCACGAAACATAAAAACCTCAAAAAATAAGGTTACGCCTATAATCAAGCATAGTCAATAAAAAATTAACTTTATAACGGATTAGAATTGTTACGAAAAAAGATTGCTATCTCTGATTTGAAAACTTCGCCACTAGCAACGCCGATAACTAACTGATATAATTCATCTTCATCTGCTTGGCATTCAAAATCATTAATGATTAAAAACACTAATGCTGTCGCAACGCCAACACGTTTATTACCGTCAAGAAATGGATGGTTTTGAGTTAAGTGAAAAAGATACGCTGCTGCCATCTCGAAAATATCAGTATGTAGATATTCATCGCCATATGTCGCTTGAGGCATGGCGATTGCAGACTTCAACAGCTCAACATCGCGCACACCTAAAGTTCCACCATAGTTTTCTATCTGGTTCATGTGGATATCGAGCACATCGCTTAAATCTAAAAACTGTATGCTCATAGCTACTCAGCAAGCTTCTTTAATGTGTTTGAATATCTAGCGTTCACTTTACTTAATGCCGATTTTACTTTCTGCTTTTTCTCAATGTCAACAATCGGCGATAAAACTAACACCTTGCCATCCGTTGTCACATCAAAACGAGTGTCGGCATCAGCGCCTAACAACTCCAATATCGGTTTCTCGATCACTAACGCTAAACTGTTGCCATGCTTTGTGAGTGCTTTCGTCATTTTGCCCCCTGTAATTAATACAATGTTATAACATCGTATATACTTAAATTATGCTTATTGCAATTATTTGTCAATAAAAAATAGCCTCAATACATTCTGTTGAAATTATTAACCTTATGCACTATACTAATATACATAACTAATAGTGGAGGCTTTTATGTTTGAATCGGTCTGCCTTGGGCGCGAAATATCAAAAAGTGACTATAAAGCACTTGAACCACAACTGCGTGAGCAACTATTTGCCGTGCAACAAGAAATTAGAACACTTGGTATACCTGTTATCGTAATCATCGCGGGTATCGAAGGCGCTGGCAGAGGCGGCGTCGTAAACATGATATCAAACTACATGGACGAAAAAGGCGTGCGCAACCACACATTCTGGCGCGAAACAGACGAAGAAAAAGAACGACCTTACGCATGGCGATTTTGGCGAAAAATGCCTAAAGGTGGCGAACTTGCCACGTTCTTCGGCGGTTGGTATGGCCCATATATAAAAAAACACGCAATTGGCGAAATGAGCGACGACAAGTTCAAAAACATCATGCACCGCTGGGTAAATCTTGAAAAAGCACTCGCCGACTCTGGCACAGCTATCGTTAAACTATGGCTACATATCGACAAACCAACCTTTGAAAAGCGACGTGACCAACGCATAGCAGACGATGAGGAACGCCACTTCGTACCGCTAGATACTAAAATACTAGACAGATACGACGAACAAGTCGCCTCAGCATCACTCGCTATAAAAATTACCGATAAAATTGAAGCCTCGTGGACACTCATAGACGCTAAAGATAAACGCTTCCGAGATGCAACTATCGCACAAACTATTATCGCTGAAGTACAAAAAGTTATCGACATCAAAAAAGATAGGCGCAAAAATACATCTGTGCAGAGCACATCAACATCTACGATATCTACAATAAACGCTATCGACCTCACTAAAACAATTAGCGATGAAGACTACTCAACTGAGCTAAAAAAACTATCGAAAGAACTTGCCGAACTGACATATACAGCGTATAAGAAAGGCATATCAAGCACTTTGATTTTTGAGGGTTGCGACGCAGCTGGCAAAGGTGGCGTTATTAGGCGAGTTACTGGCGGTATCGACGCACGCATAACACAAGTTATACCAGTTAGCGCACCGACAGATGTTGAACTCGCACACCACTACTTATGGCGCTTCTGGAACCATATCCCACTTAATGGCTTCGTCACCATATATGATAGGTCGTGGTATGGCAGAGTTTTAGTTGAGCGTGTCGAGGGCTATGCAACGCCTTACGAATGGGGCAGAGCATATGCCGAAATAAACGACTTTGAAGAACAACTCACCGAAGATAACCACATATTGCTAAAATTCTGGCTACACGTTTCACCTGAGGAGCAACTAAAGCGATTCAAAGAACGTGAGAAAGTTAAGTGGAAAAACTACAAAATCACCGATGAAGACTGGCGCAACCGTGATAAACAACCACAATATAACGAAGCCGCCGACGAAATGTTCCTACGTACAAACACCAGCAACGCACCGTGGCACATAGTACCATCGGAAAATAAGAAATATGCACGCATTAAAGTTATGAAGATATTTAAGAAAACGCTTGAAGAAGCTATAAAAAGGAGCGAGAAGAAAAAGAAATGAAGCAATACTCAACAGGCATAGACGGATTTATTATCCGTGAAACAAACATCGAAGATGCAGAACTAATACTCGATTTCATTAAGAAAATCGCCGTGTATGAGAAACTTGAAGACGCAGTCACAGCCACTGTCGACACACTCAAAGAATGGATATTTGAAAAAGGCACGGCAGAAGTATTAATAGGCGAGGAAAACGGCAAACCAGTCGCATATAGCGTATTCTGCAAAAACTTTTCAACATTCGTCGGCAAAGCTGGGCTATACATCGAAGATATATTCGTAGACGAAGACAAACGCGGTAAAGGCTACGGAAAAGCGTTCTTTAACGTGCTAGCAACTATTGCAAACGAACGAGGTTATGGCAGGGTCGAATGGATATGTCTCGATTGGAACAAGCCTAGCATTGACTTCTATCTATCAATGGATGCTGAACCACTCGATGAATGGACAGTTTATCGCCTTTCTCAACCACAATATCAAAAGCTTGTAAAGTAACTCCCCCTAAGGCTATCGTTAATTCGATAGCCTTTTTGTTTAATATTTATATGTCTATTCATATATTTTTCTATTGACAAGTTAAACATTGTTATATTAATATCTACTTATAGAACTATACATGCAATACTATAAATATGGGAGGAGGATGTTAATGAGTAAAAAAACGACATTAACAGACGATTTAAAAATTGATGTTTCGAGGCGTACCGTCTTGAAAGGTGCAATGGCTATCACAGCTGGCACGGCTTTAGCTGGTTGCTCTAGTGATGATGACAGCAACAGCAGTGCTTTAGCATCGCAAGCTTCAGCTAGTGGACCTGTGGCAAACATGCCTGACCTAAGGGAAACAAGAAAAGTTTACACAACTTGCCCTGTTGAGTGCCTAACACACAGTGTTAACTGCCAACTAGTTGGCGATGAGGTTATCCGTACAGAAGCATCAACATTTAACGGCGATAGCCACTTCACAACAGCATGCGCAAGAGGGCTTGCACGTATGCAAATGCTCACAGAACAGCGTGCACTCACACCTATGAAGCGTATCAAGAAAGGTACTGCAACTTCACCTCTAGGTGTTGTATTGAAAGATAACAGCGTTGACCAATGGCAATCTATCTCTTGGGAACAAGCGTTCAACGAAATCGGCGCAAAGATGAAAGAGCTAAGAGCTGCTCAAGACAACGGCATAATGATCTGGACAGGCTCTGGCAACATGGGACCTATCGTAAACACATTATACGGCAACTTCTTCGGCCATATCAACCCAAACAGAGCGTTAAAACTAGGTAACTCTTGTTGCCAAGGTGTTGATGATGGTATGATTCCTGTATTTGGCGATAGGCGTGTCGACACACGTGACACGGTGCGTGACTCTCAGTGTATCTTATGTTGGGGTAACAGCCCAGCTGACACATCAAACACTTATTGGAAATACTTTGCAGAAGCTCGTGAACGTGGTGCAAAGATTATCACTATCGACCCAAGGCACAACAAAACTGCAGCGCAATCTGACCAATGGATTAAACTAAAAGCAGGCACAGATACACTATTCGCAATCGGCATGATTAGAGAGATACTAAGAACTGCTGGCGCTATTGATGAAATGTTCCTCAAGCATCGTACGAATGCGGCGTTCCTTGTTGATTACTCTTCAATTGCAGATCCAGCTGGCACAATCGTTGCTAGCGATAAAAAGTATAATGAGATCTTCAACGTAAAATATTACCATGTTGGTGGCGATGAAACAAAAGCGTATATCCATGACGGCACAAACATTGTTGAAGCAGAAGAAAATAAAGGTAGAAACACCGCAACAACTCAAACACCTGATTTATACTACCATGATGGCGTAAACAAAATTACTACTGCGTTCAACTTAATGCGTGCGCTATATGCTGGTGACTTTGCACTTGATACAGCAACTGGAACTTTAAAAGCTAATCTTGAAGGCTTACATGACCCATACTATGTTGAAAGTAAGATAGTAGAAGTTACAGGTATATCAAGCATTGACGCATTGAAAGAATGCGTAGCTGCTTATGTTGGCACAGGTAAAAAATCTATGATATTCCAAAACATGGGTGGCGGGCAACGTACAGAAAGCGCAGGTGGAATTTGTGCACTACAATGTATCATCGCACTAATTACAGGCAACATTGGCGACGCTGGTAACGGTGTTGATGACACTTCTGGCTGGGGCACTGCATATGGCACGCAAACAGGCGACATTGCTAAACCGAGCGCAACAATGCGATTAAATCCAGCACCTGGTGGCACGCCTCACCTAATTCCGTTTGGCGAACTTGGTAGACGCTTGCAACTAGCTAATAATGGGCAAGCTATGAAAGGCTTCCACCCTAATAACAATAATAACGACCCACAAATGAAGTTGTTATACATTGCTACGTCGAACCTTTTAACACAGTTCCCTAACACTAACGCTCTGAAAGAAGCATTACGCTCTACAGAGATGGTTGTAAACGCTAAACCTGTTTGGAGCACTGATGCAGAATATTGCGATTACTTCCTACCTGTTACTACTCCTTTCGAGTATGAAGATATCGGCGCACACAGCCGTAACAGATATGTACAAGTTATGGAAGCTGGCGTTAAACCTTACGGTCAAGCTAAGTCTGACATGCAAATCTTACGTGGACTTGCAAAAATCGTATTTGCTGATAGTGCTGATGCTAGCGCACTTGCAAACTTCGACCACGACGATGCATGGTATCCTAACGAAATTATTAGCAACCCTGATAATAAACTTGCAGATAACGGCATAACTAACTACGACATGTTAAAAGAGAAAAAGATAATACGCCCTAAGGTTTATGAAGGCACAACTGGTGCATTTATACCATTACACAACCATGAGTTCCTTGGTCTTCAAGCTGCCTATAGACGCGCAAAGATATTCATAACTGATTGGAACCAAAAAGTTAAGAAAACACTTTATGCTAATAACAGGGTTTACCCGTACATTGACCAAGCTCCTAACCCAGCTAGAGATTTAGTTCGTGGCCCATTCCCAAGGTATGTACCAGCGTTAAATAGCCACCTTGAGCCGTTACCTGATTTCACAGCTATACCTCAGGATTATCTAGATAAACGTAATAAGTATAAACTGTGTGCAGTACAATATAAAACATCTAACACGGTGCATGGCTCGTTCACTCACCTATCTTGGATTAGGGAAGCGTTTAGTGAAACACCTACAATCGTGATGAACACTAAAGATGCACTAGCTCGTGGTATCATCGATGGCGATAAAGTCACAGTTTATAACGAACTTGGCAGTCTAGAGCGTGTAGCTGTTGTTACAGATGGCATCATGCAAGGCTATGTTGGACTTGAAAACGGCTGGTGGGATAAATATGGTAAATCTGCAAGCACTTTAGCTGCCGAACTACCTGACCCACTCGGTAACGCACACACGCACAACAACACACTTGTTGAAGTTAGGATTGGAGGCATATAATGAACGAAAGATTAGCATTCTTAATAAATACAAAATACTGTAACGAATGTAAAACATGCGAAATCGCTTGTAAAATGGAACGTAAACTACAACCAAACTTCAAGTGGCGTAAAGTTCGTAGCGTTATCAAGTTTGACGAAAACGCTACCGACAGAATGGGCGGCAATGATTTAAACAAAAAGGTTTACGTAGCAATGAGTTGCAACCACTGTGCAGACCCACAATGCGTGGCAGCTTGCCCTGTTTATGCATACCAAAAGATGCCTAACGGAGCAGTTGTTCAAGATAACTCTAGATGCATAGGCTGTACAAAGTGCGTTAGCGCATGCCCATATAGCGCACCTGTTTATGATAAAGCAGCTAACAAATCATCTAAGTGCGACATGTGCTATGCTAGGCTTGAAAAAGGTATGAAACCAGCATGTGTTCAATCTTGCCCTAACAACTCGCTTAAATTAGGTCACTATGAAGCACTTGTAGCAAGCTACGGAGAATCGCAAGATCTAGGCACAATTGACTCCAGCGTTGTACCATCTGGAACTAAGACGAACCCATCAATCGTCATAGTTAAGTAATAAAAACAATAAAACCGCCTGCAACTTCCTCTGTGGGCGGTTTTCATTTACACTGGAGCATATATGAACAACATCACTGACATACTAAAAAGCAGGGCTGCTATTTACGAGTTCCTATTCACCGTTTTTTACAAAGTGCTTACGAAAGAACAACTACAATACATAAGCACGTTCGCAAGCATAATGGCCGACATTGACGAAAACGGCGAAATAGAGCAACTACTTAAAGAAATAAACGACATCACTAACGATAGCGACCTAGAAATCACGCTAAATACTGCTTTCACTAGCCTTTTTACAATAGGTACTAACGTTAAAATCGCTGAGCATTACTACTTAACAGATACCGCAAAAACTGATATCGTGCTTAGTTTATCAGGCCTGTTTGCAGATAATGACGTAGCGAAACCACTCGAAGTGAACCACTCTATCGACAGTTTACCAGTTGAGCTATACTTCATGTTCAAAACTTGCGAAAAAGCAGCAAATAGCGATGCGACTACTGCAAAAAAAATAATGCAAGACCAACTAACAATGCTAGATAACCACCTACTAAAATGGGCAGGCATGTTTGCAGATAGCACAAATAATAGCGCAAATAAAAATGGGGAAATGTTTTACGCCAATATGTCATTAATATGTTTAAACTTTTTACTATATGACAAAAACTTAATTGATGAACTCATAAATGAAATAAGCTAAGTTAACGAGTTTTAATGCCTCAAATTAGTTAATCGTTATATTTGCTATAAGTAAATATTTATCTAATACAAAAAATGTGTTGATTTTTTGCACCAAAATTGCAATATTGTATAGCAAGTTAGTATAGTATTTAGTTTGTATTAGATTTAACGCAAGAGAGTTTTATGAGAAAGTCAAAAGTTTTATTGATTACATTAGTTATTTTATCGGCTTTGTTTATTGCTGGGCGCTATTATCAGATTAAAGCAGATGATGTAAGCGATACCGACTTCCTACTCTCTAACTATGTAAAAACGATCGAAAACACACTTCAATCGTCATTCAACATATTATACCCTGTTGAAAGCACCATACTATTTGCTGGTGACAAATATTCAAAGGAAAAATTCGACCAAATCTCATCTAGCCTCTTTGATAAAAATCTTCACTTGTTCCTTGGCTATGCTCCTCATGGCATACTCACATATATCTACGGTTTCAACGATACTGCAAATGAAAGGCTCGGCACAAATGTCATAACTGATAAAGAATCTAGCCACGAAGTAAAACTCGCTATGCAAACTGGCACGTTCACAGTGTCGCCACCTAGCCAGTTAATCACTGGCGATTACGCCATGGTTATCAGGAAGCCTATTTTTAAAGATGATAGCAACACAAACTTCATAGGCATAGTCAGCCTAGTTGTGAGCGTTAATGAACTTGTAAATAAAATTGGGCTAAGCGAACTTAATTCAGTTGGCTATAAATACCAACTGAAAACAATAAACAACGATAGCGCAAATGATGTCGTCATCACGCAATCAGAAGATTTTGATGACACAATTTGTAGGCACCTCTTTTTTAAAGTTGGCGCTACAACTTGGAAGCTATCAATATACAAGCCACTCACAGTTTTAGACGGCTTCGAGCGCCTATCAAGCGTGATATTAATATGCGTGCTAGTTTCGATATTTGTTTATATAACTGTATCAAGCATCGAAAAACGTAATGAAAAAGTTCGCCGTGAACTATATATCGACCCATTAACAAAAGCGAAAAATCGCAAATTCTTGAGCGAATACTTAGATAATAACGATAACAAAGAACCGTTCACACTCTTCTACCTTGACTTGAACGACTTTAAACCAATCAACGATAGTTATGGGCACGATATCGGCGATAAACTACTTGTAGCCTATGTGGAAAGAACTAAAGGACACTTCAAAAAAGATACGCCAGTTATTAGGCTTGGTGGTGATGAGTTTGCAGTTATCGTCAAGGGCGAAATGTTCGACTATTTGATAGAAAGCGTGACAGACAGGATAGACACACTCTCTTGCTCAGCGTTCTATATCGACTCACACAGGATAGAAATATCAGCAAGCATCGGCTACGCTAACTACCCAGAAGATGCAACAACTATCGAAGAGCTACTCATAAAAGCCGATAAGAAAATGTACAATAATAAATCACAACGAACAAGATAAACAAAAAGGCTACCCCGAAAGGTAGCCTTGATTATGTTAAAATGTTATAGCTAGTTTACTATGCTTGTGCCTTTTTGAAAACAAATAGTCTTAAGAATAAAGCAAACGCTAAAATGTGTGGCACACCTAGGAAACCTATGAAGTACCAACCAGCTTGTGATTCATACTCACCAGCTAGTGTGAAACCACCACCGATAACTAATAAAAATGATGCGAATGTGCCATATAATATAGCCATTTGCCACGGCTTAACACTTTTGTTAGCCGACTTCAACCAAG
>CAYJDR010000055.1:4739-11102 GCA_964368965.1 uncultured Deferribacteraceae bacterium | reverse complement strand
GCAAACTATTCACGTTCATTAAGTCATTTACATCAACGCATACATGTATGCTCTTTATTATACACATCGCTCTGTTTATGTTAAAGCTTAATTATGCACATTAAAAAAGCCCATAGCGTAAACTATGGGCAATTTATAAATATCTTTAACTAGGCTTAGTATCTACCTAAACCACGCATTACTTCCTCAGGCACTGTTGCCGCAGCTATTGCTGTTTCAGCAGTGATTTTGTTCTCTTTAACGAGGTTTAGTAACGATTGAGTCATTGTTACCATGCCACTTGACGCTTGGCCTGATTGCATTGAAGAGTAGATTTGGTGAACCTTATCTTCACGAATTAGGTTACGTATCGCAGGTGTCGGCACAAGCACTTCTAGTGCAGCTACACGGCCTTGACCGTCAGCAGTTGGTAGAAGTTGCTGAGATATGATACCTTCTAACACGAACGACAACTGAGTTCTAATTTGTGGTTGTTCCTCTGGTGGGAATACCTCAATAATCCTGTTGATAGTTTGCAATGCACTGTTTGTGTGCAACGTACCGAACGTTAAGTGACCTGTTTCAGACACTGTTAACGCCGAGCTGATTGTTTCTTTATCCCTCATCTCACCAATAAGTACAACATCTGGATCTTGACGTAAGATAGATTTCAACGCGTTAGCGAATGAATATGTATCAGCATGGATTTCACGTTGGTTTACAACAGCCATTTTATTTGGGTGCATATACTCGATCGGGTCTTCCAAAGTGATGATATGTACTTTTTCATTAGCGTTGATTGTATCAATCATAGCTGCTAAAGTTGTAGACTTACCACTACCTGTAGGGCCAGTAACAAGCACAAGACCACGTGGCTTTTCGCATAATGTTTTAACTACTTGAGGCAATTTAAGCTGTTCAAAAGACCTAATCTCATGTGGAATAGTTCTGAACGCTGCTGCCATAGTGCCACGCTCTTTAAAAACGTTTGCACGATACCTTGATACACCTGAAATTTCAAACGAGAAATCCGCTTCGCAGTTCTCATCGTAGTTCTTCTTCTGTTGATCTGTCATAACGTTACGGATACGGCTTTCTGCATCAGCAGCTGACAATTTGTCGCCAATTTTCTGTACGTCGCCATGAATACGGTAACTAGGCTCAGTGTCTGCCATGATGTGCAAGTCACTTGCGCCAAGCTCTACCATTTTTTTAAGTAGTTCGTGCATACGATTCCTCTATTTAGTTATAGTTTTATACAATGAACCAGACATAGCGCTGTTTATTTCATCAACTCTAGTTTCGCTGATAATGTTTATCTTTGAGCCAGGTATAGAATAAATTGCTGCTGCTTCATAGTATTTTACTGCATCTTCGTATCTGCCTTCAACTTCAGCAAGTCTTGCATAGTTGAAGTTTACTTCAGGCATCATTGGTGCTAATGCCATTGATTTTAGGTAGTATTCTTTAGCTGTTGGAACTTCGTTAATTGTGTCATAGAAGTAGCCAGCTGCGAACGCGATATCACCGTTATCTTCAAGGTTAGCAGCATAGTCAACAAGAACTTTTGCGCCCCTTAAATCACGGCCATCAACTAACTTGATTAATAAAGTAGCAATTACGTTCGGCTCAACGATGTTCGCAAGCTCAACAACTTTTGTAGCTTTGATACCGTCGCCTAAAAGGACGTGTAACATAGCCATGTTCATTGCAACTTCTTTAGTGCTTTTAATTTTATATGCTTCTGCAGCAAACTCTAAAGCTTGGTCATACTTACCGCTTTCAAAGTATGATTGCGATTGGCTAAGCATAGAGAAAAATCTTGCTTCACTAGCAGATACAGGTTTACTTACACGAACTTGCGCAAATGCACTAGACGCGAATACTGATAATGCTAAAATTAGTGTGATAGTAGTTAGCTTTTTCATTAGTTTCTATCTCCATCTGTATAAACAATTGTTGGTTTAACGAATATTACAAGTTCTCTCTTCTCTTTAACTTGTTTCTCTGAACGGAACAAGTAGCCAAGGTAAGGGATATCGCCCAACAAAGGTATTTTACTAATATCTGTTCTATCAGTAGTTGTCATCATACCACCCATAACAATAGTTGCACCGTCTGCAGCATCAACGATTGTGCCAGCTTCTTTTATGTTTACAACTGGAGCAGAACCTCTGCTTACGTTGTTAACCATGTTTTGCTTCTCACTCTCGATAGAAGTAGATACAGGAACAATGTTCATAGTGATAGTGCCATCATCGTTGATGAATGGAGTAACGCCTAACATAACACCTTCAAGAACGTTTGTTTTAGTGAATGTGCTTGAAGTTACAGAACCTGCTGTAGTTGTGCTTGTGTCAGATTCCTCTTCCCAATATGGAGTGATCGTACCAGCAGTGATTAAAGCTGTTTGGCCGTTTAGCACCATCATACGTGGGTTTGCTAATGTTTCAGAGTTACCGAACTGGCCGATAATTGAAAGCGTTGCATTAAAGTTACCTGATGGGTCAACAAAGCCAACAGAACCAGCTGTACCTAATGGTGTAGGTATTAAGTTAGTAACAGTTTGGCCGATTGTGAACGACTCAATAACAGCATTCCAATCAATACCATATTCCCAGTTGTCGCTTAATACAACGTCAACAATTCTTGCTTCGATAAGAACTTGTCTTTTCGCTTTAGCAAATACTTTATCAAAGAAATCGTTTACACGGTTTAATTTTGATTTAGTAGTTTTGATTGATAATGTACCAGTAGTTCTGTTAAGTGTATAGTACTCATCGCTACCGATAGATGCAGAGCCTTCTTCAGAAACCTCAACAGCACCGCCACCTAATATTGCAACTAAGTTACGTTCAATTTCTGAATAGAAATCAGAAGAACCTTCTGGGCGTGAATACTCAATAGAGAACTCACCAGTAAGCTCGCTTTCACTGCTGCTACTACTGCCACCACTATCACCACCAGATGCGCCACCTAATACATCGCCACCAAGTGTAGATGTATATTCAGCAACAGCTGGAATATAAGGGATGCTGTAGTGAACAGTTTCATAACGTTTTACAACAAGTACGTTTCCGTTGATAGAGTAGAACATGTCTGCAAGGTCCATAACGACATCTAACGCTTCTTCGATAGGAGTGTTAGTGAAGTTTACAGTAACAACTGTGCCTTCAATGTCTAAGCCTGGCTCGATAATCAAGTTTAATCCAAGATCTCTGCTGATTGTGTACAATATTACGCTAACTGGAACGCTCGGTGACGTGATAGTAACGTATTTGTGATCAAGCACAGAAAAATCCTTGTAAACTGGAGCATCGATTTTACTCTTTTCAGGCAACGAAGAAAGTCTTTCCTCAATTGTTGCACCAGCGTTAGCCTCGATAAAGGCTTCGTTTTTTGCTGCATACTGTGTAGCTGTACAACCTGATATAACAAGTGCTGCAACTACAGTAACAAGCAATAGTTTTAGTCTAGCAATAACCATTTAACCTTTCCCTCAGATGTGATTTTCACACCCTTTTGTGTTATTTCAATAATTTTTTTATTCTTTGCGAACGAGTCGCCTTTTTTATACAACGAGCCATTTATGATGGCAAATTTATTAAACGAGCTTGTGTAGATGAATGAAACCTCATCAGGTCTCACAGGCATCAGCTCACCAGTAGCTGGGTCAACAGCCATGGCGATAGTGTTACCGTTTTCGTCCACTTGTGTTGTGCTTCCTTGCGGAGCAGTTTGCCCACCTTGAGACTCTACGTTTCTGAGCTGACTAGCTAGGCGCTCTTTCTTTTGTTTTTCAGTAAGTGAAAAGTATCTTGAAAGTGCTGCAACACTAGCGTTCTCAAAAGCGTTCATTTCTTCAATATCGTAGTTAGAATCTCTAATAACATCGAAAGTCGCTCTGTTTCTGTTAGTTAAATCAACTACTGCATAGTAGTCAGAGTCGTTAGACATTACCTCTAACTCACTAACGAGCATGTCTGACACCATATTCTTTATGCCGTAAGCAAGTATAGGCAACAATACAACTATAGCAATTGTAATTTTATATTTATTAGACATCATCATAATTAGTTACCGCCTATGTATGCATCATTAAGTGTCATCTTTATTGTTGCACGGTTAGTTGCACCAGCGACATCTTCAACAATAGACACTGAGTTAACTTCAATATGAGGGTGTTCGTTCTCAACCATTGCAGTTAAGAAAGATATAAACTCGCCCGCGTTATCAAAGTTGCGAACTAATGTAACAGGTATAGATAGAATTGCGCCTGAATCCCTAGGCCTTTCTTCATCCACTGCGATAGTGTAATCATCTAGTAAGCTATCAAGAAAAGTCAACGCGCTGTTTAGCACATCTTGCCTTGATTGCTTATTAATGCCAAGCTCATCAACTTTGCCGTATAGTTTGTCAATTTGTTCTATCAAAAGTCTTGAGTTATAGTTACTTTCAATAGACTCTATCTCAGTAATTTTATCTAAAACCGCCTCTGTGTAGTTCATATATGTATATGACAACACAAAGAAAATGCTCGAAATCGCGATAGTAACTACCGCTAATATTGGTGATTTAAGTATCATTATCTGGTTCATATATGCCCTACTTATTCATTGTAATCACTATATCAATAGTGTTTGCTCTGCCTTTGTAAGTATGCAGCGATTCATCTTCGACAGTCACTTGGTATTCACCAAGTTCGCCAACAAGCTCATCAACTTTAGCTTCAAATTCATTTAAGCTAGAATAGTCATCTTGTGAAATTGAGCCTGATATAGTAACTTTAGCGTTTTCGCCAATGCCTTCAAACTCAACAGTTCCAAGCTGGATAAATCCAAGCAAGTCTTGAACGATAGGAACTAATTGCAATGACGTATTATACTTTGTAGTGATGATATCAACACTGTTTGTATAATGCACTATCGTTGCTGGGTCTTTCATTTTTGCAATGACATTCATTTTACCTTGATAGCTAGCATCTGCAGCATCGTCAAGTAATTGTTCAGCGTTTACTGATTGCATATAGCTCCATAGGAAAAACGCAAGGCTACCTATAACAAGCCCAATAAAACCTATGTTGAACTTTTGAAGGTAACGCCTAACAGTTCTATCGCCTTTTTGGACGTCATTTGAGTAGTCGGCAGCTCCGTCTAACAATGCAACACCAATCGGCACAATAAACTTATGGAATGTCTCTTTTGAAACATTACTAGTAAATGATTCATAATCAAGCTGAACAACATTTGCAGATAAGAAATTAACAAGCCTTTCGTTCAATGCAGAGAAATAGTGCAGCCTACCCGTAAGGATAGTGTCAATCTTTCTATCATTATACGTAGTAGTTAAGTGAAGGTATGTTAAGTTAAGGTTTTCATAGAAGAAGTTTTCTATATCCTCATCAAACTTAATATTTGCAGGTATGTCAACAACCCTCGAGTAAACAACTGCTTTATCTGTGCTGAGCACCATAAAAAGATGCTTATCGTCAGCGTATGCGTTGAATACGTAGTTTTCAGTATTAACTTTACGAGATATTGCAAACAAGCCATGCATTTCAGTTGTGTACATATCAACATTTTCTTCTGTTTTAGAAGGCAACATAGCAGCACCAGCGAATGTATCGTTTGGTATGATGTATGCGTATGTCATAACTTTCTTTGACGCTTGCGAGATATCGCCCTTAGAGTATGCAAAAATAGACTCATCTATGTTAGGTACATGAGAAAGCCTACGCTTGATAAGTGGCGCAAGTGCACTATCGTCTTTAACATCAGGCATTTCCACTTTTTCAATAAGGATTCCATCAGTCTGAACACTAATTCGTGCATAATTTTTCTTGATAAGTTTAGCTGCATGTTCAACAGTTGTGCTTTCAACATTTGAGCAGGACACAATACCACGCTTAACACTGTAGCTTACAACTTGACATTGTTTCACACCGCTATTTTCTGAGACATATATTGATAACAATTTGACCTCACAGTATAACAATATTGTAATATTTTGGACACGCCCACATTAGAGCATACTCCAACACTTTAATTATGCACATTTTGACATAAAAAGCAACCATTTTCGTATGATTACAAGTAAAAAAACGTTTTACTACTTCTTAGTGAAATTTTCATGTTCACTTTTATGTTATTCAAGAGTATTTCAAAAAAAATATCACATTTTTTAATTTTTTATTTGACAAATGCGTATTAAGTTGCTAAAAACAAAGTCCGACGTATTTAACATGTTGGATTTTGGAGAGATGGCCGAGCATGGTCGAAGGCGCTCGCCTGCTAAGTGAGTATACTGGGAAACCGGTATCGAGGGTTCGAATCCCTCTCTCTCCGTAACAAAAAAGGGATGTACCGCAAGGTACATCCCTTTTTT
>CAYJDR010000055.1:2133-4639 GCA_964368965.1 uncultured Deferribacteraceae bacterium | reverse complement strand
GGATTCGTTAGCGAAAGTTCGCCGAGTAAGCGAGGAACAGTAGACATGGATGTCTACGGCAGAACTTGAGCTGGCTCTGACGAACCAACACGATGTTGGTGAAAGAAGAGCGAAGCCCTCTCAACTATAACACGAATGGGCATACCGCAAGGTGCATCCCTTTTATGGAACCATAGCTTTTTTCACAAATAAAAAGAGCAACCTAAGCTGCCCTTAATAATCTAAATTATATTTCATATTCCATTACATAGTCATCCATGATGAATCCTTGCCCGATATCAACTTCTACCGATGATATTGCTTGCATACCCCATGATTTATAGGCGTTTAGCGCTATCTCATTATGCTTATTTACTGTTAGTCGTATGCTTTTTAGCGAACGCTCTTTTGCGATATCAACAACATGTTTAAAAGTTTCATACCCGTAACCCTTGCCACGCACATCTGACAATAAGTAGCATTTTGACAGGAACAGATAATCAACATCTTCACTCTTATTAACTATGCCTATATAGCCAACTGGCTGGTCACCTTCTAACAAAAGTTTATATGTAAAATTTTCGTTAGCTATATGATTTTTAATAGCTTCGACAGACTGAAAATTATTAACCATATAATCTATCTGCTCGACTGAAATAAGCGTGCTATAATGCTCATGCCAGATTATATCAGCCAACTCTGCCGTTAATTTTATATCATCTTCACTTTCGACAATTTTATATTGCAACATTTACACCCTCATAAAAAAATGGTAGCCGAAGCTACCATATATTGTTGATAAAATTTTAAATTAGATACTAACCCTTGCAACTTCATCAGGAGTAGTGATACCCAAGATAACTTTCTTGATGCCGCTATCTTCTAGCGTCAACATGCCGCTTGCGATTGCGTGTTCCTTAATATCAAACTGAGTCGCACCTTTAGAAATCATGTTACCGATCTCTGGCGTAAGTTCAAGAATTTCACTGATAGCAACACGACCAATATAGCCTGTGCCACTACAGTTAGAACAACCAGCGCCAATTCTAATAGCTATTTCGCCAGCCTCAGGAGTGATGCCTGCACGAGCCAAAGCACCATTATTAAACCCTTTCTCGATTAACTCTGCATGAGTTGTCGTAGCATCTGTTGCACATGTTGAACAAACCTTACGCACTAGACGCTGAGCAATAACAACAGATAACGCAGATGCGATAAAGTATGGCTTAATGCCTAAATCTACCAGACGCAATATCGCTGTAACAGCATCGTTTGTATGCATTGTAGATAAAACTAAGTGACCTGTGATAGCGGCACTCATTGCCATTTCAGCTGTTTCTTGGTCACGCATCTCACCGACTAGGATAATATCAGGATCTTGACGTAAGAACGCCCTCATTGCTGATGCGAAAGAGTAGCCAGCTTTTTCATTAATTTGTGATTGTTTAATGAATGGGAACTTATACTCGATCGGGTTTTCGATAGTGAGTACACGCTTTTGTAGCGAGTTAATGATACGCAATGCAGAGTATAGAGTAGTTGTTTTACCACTACCAGTAGGACCCGTAACAATAGCGATACCTTGTGAGCGCTCAAGCTGGAACTTGATTGTCTTCAATTCATCTGACGTATAGCCTAAACTTTCTAGGTTGAACATAGATAAGTTTTTACCTAGAATCCTGATAACCACGTTTTCACCAGCTACTGTAGGGATAGTAGACACACGCATATCATAGTTTTCATCAAACAACTCATAAGTCAACGCACCATCTTGCGGTAAACGTTGCTCTGCGATGTTTAAGTTAGATATAATCTTAACACGTGAGATAATACCAGCTTGCAAGTCTTTATTTAAAGTATATGCATGACGTAAAACACCATCAATACGGAAGAATACGTGCATAGTTGTTTGCTCAGGTGATATGTGGATATCTGTCGCCCTGTTGATGATAGCCATATTGAAGATGCCATCAAGCAATGTAGGTATAACTGTATTTTCTGAACCAGTACCACCGCCAGAAGCCATACGCTTAATTTCGTCATCAAGTGATGTTTCTAATAGTAAGTAGCTGAACTCGATTGTCTTTTGGATAACATCTTTAGATGCAACAAAGATTTCAACAGGTAGTTTAGTTCTGTTTTTTATAATATCAATTGCGTTGATGTTGTATGGGTCAGCCATAGCTACTGAAAGGCGTTCCTCTGATATTGCGAACGGCATAATCTCTAGCTGTTTTGCAACAGATTTAGAGATCAGTTTAAGCGCTTCACCCTCAGGCACAACTTCCAACAAGTCAACAAACGGCCTGTCAGACTGCCTAGAAACTGCTAACGCAATCTCTTTAGGAGATACAAACGCTAACTCAAGTAAAACCTCACCAAGAAGTTGCCTTGTAATCCTTTGAACTTCAAGTGCGATCTGGATCTGTTCTTCCGTGATATAACCGAATTCTTTTAATAGTTTACCTATAGGTACTTTCATTGATTACTACCATCCATTATATATATTATTTAACTCTATTCTCTA
>CAYJDR010000055.1:0-2033 GCA_964368965.1 uncultured Deferribacteraceae bacterium | reverse complement strand
GAAAAATATGCTGGATTATCTTTTGCAACGTTATTGCTTGCACGGCCAACACCATAAGTGAAGTCTGAATCATCGTGAAGCGACTCTATATAGCATGCAATCTTAGTGCTTGGCGCCCTAACGACAACATCTTCCGTAGGTGGAGTTTCAGTAAACACTATGCACAAGTTTGAGTGCTTTGATGTTTGGTCTGCGTTTTCAAATGTTAAACTACCTTCCACTTTTCTGCAACCAATCACGCTTAAATACAAATCTTCTGATTTAAAAAGATAGTCTTTTGAATCAATCAAACCTTCACCAAGTAAGTCACGATAGAGCTTATACGTGCTAAAAGTTTCATCAATCATCATACCTGGGATATCGCCATACTTAGCAGTATAGCCAGATATTGCGTGAGTCATTTTGCTAACCTTTGCAACGTCGGCATCAATCTTTGCGTTTTCAAAAACACTACGCCCTTTTAATACTAATATAAATATTATTCCAACAATAGCAAGTGCCATTGCTATTTCTATAATCGTAAACCCTTTTTTCATAAAAGAATTATTCCCCCATGTATGTATATATTATACTGCTAAAACACAGTATAAGTATATGTGTTATTTTGTTTGCTTGTGTCGCACTTATCAAAGTTTAATGTATCGCTACTGTTACGCACACGACCAGTATCGGCATCTTTATCATCAACAAATGCTTCTAGAAAGCAACCTAGGATTGTTTCTGTAACAATGTGGTCTGTATCTGAGCTGCTTGCATTTGTCGGTGGAACATCAACAGGAACGATGCATAAGTTAGGCAACCTGTAGTTACCTTCCGTTAGTGTGTAGCTACCAGTTGAACCACCTCTGCAACCAAACACGCTTAGATATGTTTGATCAACTTCGATAAAAAAATCTGCGCTAGTCGCAAGGTTTTCTTCTTCAAGGTCTTCAAGTAATGCGCTTGTTGTGAACACGTCGCTACCGCTTACTTCCCTCAAGCCTGGATATCTGCTATACTTTTTATAATAAGATGCAACCGCACCAGACACTTTAGTAACTTTGTTTATGTCCGCCTTTATCCTCGCGGCCTCAAACATTGACCTACCTTTAAAAACCATTGAAATCAATATACCAAGGACAACAAGCCCAATAGTTAATTCCATAATAGTAAAACCTTTTTTCATGCTATGCTCCATTTATAACAAACGCCACAACAAATTTGACTGCGACTACATTCATGTGCTTATAGCAATACATAGTACTGCTTATATTACACTATTTCTAAATTGTGATTTTGTCAAGCAATAAAGAGATTAATAGTCTTTTTACAACAAAAAAAAGCCTAACTTGACGTTAGGCTTTCGAACTATTTTTAATAAATGAATTTATTAGAAAATGATGTAAGAATAGTTTGACACATCAGCTGCTTCTTCGCAATTTGAGTAGTCGTATGTATCATCGCTATCACTTGCGTTTGAGCGTCCAGCGCCTTGGCCCATGTGTCTATCGTCGATTAAAGTTTCTGCATAGCAAGCAAACTTAGAGATATCAACAACTGATGGAGCTGTAACGCCTTCATCATCTGGTTGGTCGTCAGAAACAACTAAACAAACGTTATTTAAGTCATAGTTGAATGCGATAGTTCTAGCTGCAGTAGCTGCGCCATTTTCACAACCAACGATTTGGAAGTACTTGCTAGAGCCTTCTAAACCAACTGCGAAGTCAGCTTCTGAAACAAGGCCTTCTTCAACTAAATCATCGTAAACATCTGCCATAGTGAATACCGCGCTATCATCTGTAGCGTTGTCACCAGGTAGCCTGTTGTACTTAGAAACATAAGCAGTAAGAGCTGCTTGGATTTTGTTAATCCTGTTCATGTCGCTTTTAATTTCAGCTGAATCAACAACTGCACGACCTTTCATTGCCATAGCTAGGATTAAACCTATAACCATAAGCGCGATTGCTAATTCGATTAGCGTAAAACCTTTTCTCATATATATCCTCCGTAAAAAAAGTAAACTACATCAGCGTGCGTAAATATCAACATACGCA
>CAYJDR010000054.1:0-11265 GCA_964368965.1 uncultured Deferribacteraceae bacterium | reverse complement strand
ATGCGATAGAAAAAGGCGTTACGTTTAAATCAAGCGATGAGTCAAAAGCAACAGTTAGTGATACAGGCTTAGTTGAAGCAAATAATAATGGTAAAATTGGCAATGTGATAATCACTGTTACAACAGTTGACGGCGCAAAAACTGCAAACGTTACAATAAACATCATCGCACGTGTAGGTGACCCACGTTGTACAACTGAAAGCGTTGATAAAACAACAGACCCTACACAATGGTTAATATTCAATAGAGCAGGTTTAGAGCAACTATCAGGCTCACAGAACGCAAAGCTAATGTGTGATATCGACTTAGGTGGCTCAGCTACTCCTTGGACACCGATACAGTGGTACGAAGGCACATTCGACGGCGACAACTGGACAATAAGCAACATGTACATTGATGATGCCGCAAATGACCATAAAGGCTTATTTACACATTTGTTTAAAACAGGCAAGGTTAAAAACTTAGTTATCAAAGATAGCGTTGTAAAGGGTAGAGACTATGTTGGTGCAATAGCTGGGATGTTGCAAGGTGATGAGATATCTGTAATATCATCAACAGTAATAGATACAGAAATAGTTGGTGAAGACTATGTTGGCGGCGTTATAGGTTCTAGCCCTCTGACTACTTCGATAACAAATAACTTATCGGCAAACAGGGTAACAATTAATGCAACTGGTCAAAATGTTGGTGGTATTGCAGGCAATTCACATAACAAAGTTACTACATCAAAAGTTACTAACAGCACAATCAAAGGTGGCATATTTGTTGGTGGTGTAGTTGGTAGAGCATATGAGAATGTAACACTTTCATATGTTGATAATGTAACAGTTGAAGCAACACTTGAAAAAGCAGGTGGTGTTGTGGGGCAGCTTGAATCAGGTAAAACTATTGCTGGCGTGTTTGCAAACGATGTTGACATAAAAGGCTCGAATATCGGTGGTATAGTTGCCTTTAATAATGGTGGCACGCTTACAACAAGCTACTTTACTGATAAGGGTGAAAATTTGTCAACAAATGGCGAGCAAATCAAGGTTGCAAATGTTCAAGCAATTAACGACAATGTAGCGAGCATGAACTTAGCAATGCGAGGCATTGAAACAGCATATCAATGGACAAAGGGCGAGCCTAGTGCAACAGTGTTGCCAACATTAACGGCATATGATACAGACAAAGGCTATGACGATACAGACACAGCGAATTGGAAAATATATAATATTAACGGCATGTTCGCGTTTGCTAAACATGTAAACACGGCTGGTGGTGCAAATGCTGGCACAAGTGCAACACTAACTGCTAATATTGATTTAGGCAATGTGGCGTGGACACCGATAGGCTCATCAGCTATCAAATATACAGGCACATTCGACGGTGGTGGCAAGACAATTAGCAACTTAAAAGTTGGCGATGGCTTTGCAAGTCAGCAAGCTTTATTTGGCTATATTGACATTAACGGCATTGCTAAAAACATAAACTTGAAAAACGTAACCCTTAATGGTGCAAATCAAGTTGGCGCAGCAGCAGGCATAAACGATGGTACTGTAAAAGGCGTTGTGGTAGATGGCGTAAATGCAACAGCTTATCAACAAGTTGGTGGTGTTGTTGGGCAAAATGGTGGCACAATAATCGGCACATTTGCAAACAACATAACACTATCAGGTAGCACCCAAGGCGGTATAGCTGGCCTAGCTGGTGGCACTATGAGCAACAACTATTTTGTGAAAGGCGATGACACACTCACAAGTGACGATAAGCAAACAAAATATGCAACGGTTGAAGCGTTAAATGCAGATATCGGCGCGATATACGCAAAAATACCATATCCGAAAGATTTTAATATCGTTGCAGGCAGTGGCAATAACATGCCTACAATCACAGCTGCTGAAAAAGGCTACACAGTGCATACAGATGGCACATGGTTGATAACTAATGCTAACGGGCTACACTATTTCCGTGCAGAAGTGAACAGCGGTAGCACAACCTTGAAAGCTCGCTTAGAGAACGATATCACACTAGATAATAAATCACAATGGGTGCCTATATCTATTACTTCTACTCAATATGGTGGCGAGTTTGATGGCAACAACAAAACAATCAGCGGGCTATATTTTAATGATACAGCTATTAGTAATGTTGGCTTGTTCGCATTTATTGCAGCTGGTGGCATTGTGAAAGACTTGAATGTAGATAATGCACACATCACAAGCGATGGTGCATCAGGCATAATCGCTGGGCAAAGTTATGGTACGATTGAGGATTTTAAAATAAGCAACTCTAGCGTAACTGTAGCAAACGATCAAGTTGGCTCTGTTGTTGGGCGTAACGAGGGTGGCGCAGTTGTGCGCAATGGCGTGCTTGACACAATCACAGTAAAAGGTAGTAACCTAATTGGAAAGATTGTAGGCGTAGGTAGTGGCACGGTTGAAAACGTTACTGGTGAAGATTCCGTAACGAGATTATTAAACTAAAAACACCTTAGAAATAACTTGCCCCAATCTTAATCGGTTGGGGCTTTTTTTGTCTTTTTTACGTTTCTTAAATAAAATGATTGATATGTTTTATTTAATCATATATAATGTGTGATTGTATTATTATGATGGAGTAATAACTTGCAATTTAGAAAAGTGAAAGGGTTTCACGATACTTACGGTGTCGATATTGAATATTGGCACAAAGCTGAAACCGCTATAAAAGAACTTTGTAAAACATACAACATTAAAGAGTTCCGACTACCTATCTTAGAAAAAACTTCTACATTCAAACGTGGTATCGGCGAAACTACTGATATCGTTGAAAAAGAGATGTTCACGTTCATAGACAGCGAGGAACAAGTCAGCCTGCGCCCAGAAGGGACAGCATCGCTCATACGTGCCTATGTTGAAAATAACTTAGCAGCAACACCAGGTGTTAAGAAATATTACTACCTTGGCAACATGTTCCGCCGTGAACGCCCTCAAAAAGGACGCTTTAGACAGTTCACACAAATCGGCGTGGAAGCACTCGAGTGCGACTCACCGTTGATTGATGCAGAAATCATCAACCTACTATATAACGCTGCAAAAGTTACAGGCATTAGTGAACTCGCAAACATGGAGATAAACTCTATCGGTTGCGACACTTGCAGGCCTGCATATAGAGAGAAAATGATTGCATACTTCTCTGATAAAAAAGAAGAACTATGCGCCGACTGCAATCGCCGTTTAGAGAAAAATCCACTAAGGATACTCGATTGCAAAAATGAAAAATGCAAAACAGTAGCTATTGATGCACCATTAATATTAGATTACCTATGCGAAGAGTGTGACACACATTTCACTAGCGTTAAGAAATATCTAGACGTTATGGGCACACCATACACAATAAACAAACGCATGGTACGTGGGCTTGATTACTATATCCGCACAGCATTCGAACTAGTGACAGATAAACTAGGTGCTGCAAGTGCCATAGGTGCTGGCGGTAGATATAACGGGCTCATTAAACAAATGGGTGGCAAAGATAGCGCTGGTATTGGGTTTGCAATAGGGCTTGACAGGTTCGTTGCACTCATGAAAGAAATGGAAACACTAGAAGACCAAAAAGCTGACGTGTTCTTCATCTCGTTTGATGATAATGGCGTTAAAATCACACTTGATATGGTGCGCTCACTTAGGGAGAGCAACGTCATAGCAGAATATGATTACGATATCGCCTCTATGAAAAGCCAGATGAAAAAAGCTGACCGCTCTGGTGCAAAGTTCGCTGTCATATTAGGTGAAGACGAACTCTCAGGCAACAACGCAACCGTGCGCGCATTAGACAGTGGCGAACAAAAACTCATGCCACTTGCAGAACTAACAGAATTTTTATTAAATAACATAAAGAAATAAACATAATTGGAGAAATGATATGCTTGCCAATTTAGGTGATTGGAGAAGGACGCACAGTTGTGGCGCCTTAACAGAAAACAATGTCGGTGAAAACGTTATATTAATGGGCTGGGTACAGCGTCGTCGTGACCACGGTGGCGTTATATTTATTGACCTACGTGATAGAGAAGGTATTACTCAAATCGTAATGAACGAAACAGCACCAGAAGCTACAAAAATAGGCGATGCTGCTAGAAGTGAATATGTACTTGCAGTTAAAGGCACAGTTGTTCCACGCCCTGAAGGCATGGCAAACGCAAATATCAAAACTGGTGGCATTGACGTTATCGTTAGCGAAATCAAGATATTAAACTCAGCACTTACTCCGCCGTTCATGATCGACGACAACGACGAAACAGCTGAAGATATCCGCTTGAAATATCGCTACCTTGACTTACGTCGCCCACAGTTACAACGCAATTTAATCATGCGCCATAACATCACTCGCACTATCCGTGAGTTTATGTACGCAAACGAATTTATTGATATAGAAACTCCATTCTTAACAAAAAGTACACCAGAAGGCGCTAGAGATTACCTAGTTCCTAGCCGTGTGCATGCTGGTAAGATGTATGCGTTACCTCAATCGCCACAAATGTTTAAGCAATTAATCATGGTCGGTGGTTATGAGCGTTATTTCCAAATCGTTCGTTGCTTCCGTGATGAAGATTTACGTGCAGATAGGCAGCCAGAGTTCACTCAACTTGACGTTGAGATGTCTTTCATTGATAGAAAAGATATCATGGAGCTTATGGAAGGGCTTGTTTGTAAACTGTTTAAAGAAGTTTTAGGCAAAGAAGTTGCTCGTCCGTTTGCAACAATCTCTTATGCAGATGCTATGGAATTATACGGCCACGATGCACCAGACACAAGGTTTGAAATGCACCTAAAAACTATAAACAGCATGGTTGAAAACTCAAGCTTCTCAGTATTTGCAGATGCTTGTAAAACTGGTTGCGTTAAAGCTATGACTGCAAAAGGCGCTGGTAAAGAGTTTTCTCGTAAAACACTTGATGAGCTTACAAACTTTGTTGTGTCACTAGGCGCAAAAGGGCTTGCTTATATCAAAATCAATGAAGATGGTATCCAATCGCCACTTATAAAGCAACTTGGCGAAGAGCTTACTAACGAAATTATTAAAGCCATGGGCGGCGAGGCTGGAGATATCATATTCTTCGGTGCTGGTGAAACAGATTTAGTAAACTTAACTATGTCAAAACTACGCTTGAAAGTCGGCAAAATGCTTGGCATGATTGATGAAAACAAGCATAGCTTAGTATGGGTGCTTGAGTTCCCAATGCTACATTTTGATAAAGACGAAAAACGCTACGTTGCTGTTCACCACCCATTCACTGCACCTATGGACGAAGATGTTGAACTATTAAAAACTGAGCCAGGCAAAGCACGTGCAAAAGCTTATGACCTAGTATTGAACGGCTCTGAAATCGGTGGCGGTAGTATCAGGATCCACAGAAGCGACGTTCAACAAAGCATGTTTGAACTAATGGGCTTCAAAGATGAAGATCTACAAGAGCGTTTCGGCTTCTTCGTTGATGCACTTAAATATGGTACACCTCCACATGGCGGTATTGCTTTTGGTATCGACAGGATCGCAGCAATCTTTACAGGCTCTGACTCTATCAGAGATGTAATAGCGTTCCCAAAAACACAAAAGGCAACTGACTTAATGTGTGATGCGCCAGGCACTGTTGAAGACAAACAAATGAAAGATCTACACATAAGAAGTGTAGCTAAAAATTAATAAACGCAATAGTTTATTGGTTGACATTATATAATAATTGAAGTAATATGATACTTGTTATGTATTAATTAAAAATGGAGGATGATATGATTAAACGCGTATTAATTATATCTACAGCAGCAATGATGCTATCTGCATGTGCTGCATCAGAAGTAGAAGATACTAGCGCAGTAGATGCGTTCAAAGCAGCGCTTGAGAAACAAAACAATGCTTGTGCAGAAAGAACTCTTGTTCAATCTAAAGCAAAAATCGCTGAGGCTACAACTTTACGTGCTGATGGCAACAACTCTGAAGCTAAAGACGCTGAAGATGCTGCTATGGAAGCGTACAAAACTGAAAGCCTAGCTTACAACCAAGCTATGGACGCTAACGAAGCACAAGCTGCTCGCGTTAACGAACTTACAGCTAGACGTGACGCAATCGCTGCTAACGCTAATGCTGTTGATTCTAAAAAATGGGCTGAAAGCGTAGCTACTATGGACGCTCACATCGCTAGCGCTCAAGAAGCATACGACATGTGTGACACTGAGAAAGCAGCTCTTGAGTTAGACGCTGTTAGCGCTATCTTAGACCTATGGGAAGACGTTATCGCTGAAGCTTCTGCTAAAGGTATGAAGTCTGGTGAGTCTTACATGTACACAGTTAAAAAAGGCGACAACCTATGGGAAATTGCTGGTGTTGAGTACAAAAACCCATTTATGTGGCCTGTAATCTACTGGGCAAACAAACAAAACATCGAAGATCCTGACCTAATTTTCCCTGGCCAAAACTTCGAAATCGTTTTTGACTACACTGAAAAAGAAATGGCTGACGCAGAGAACTTAGCGAAAACTCGTGGTTCTTGGTCACTATACGACAACAAATAATTATTAACTTAATTATAGATAAAGCGTCCTATTTTTAGGGCGCTTTTTTTATGTACGAGAGGTATAAAAATGCTTGTAGCAGCAGATAAAGATATTAGCAACATGCTTGATGAAATCACAGAAGGGCTCGCACTAATAGATGAAAATGAGAAAAACATTACCATATTTGGCTCGGCAAGGGTTATGGAAGATAGCACACATTACCAACAAGCACGTGACATGGCGAAATATTTTGGGCAATCTGGTTATAATATAATATCTGGTGGTGGGCCTGGCATTATGCAAGCTGTATCACAAGGCGGGCATGAGGCTGGTGTGAAAACTTATGGTATCAACATCGTGTTGCCACATGAGCAAACAGGTAATAAATATTTAACACATTCTTATGTTTGTTCAAATTTTTATACACGTAAGTATATATTGATTGCAAAGTCATGCGCTGTTGTTGCATGTGCTGGTGGATTTGGCACATTAGATGAACTATATGAAGTGCTAACGTTGCTCACAACTGACAGCATGCCACAAATACCTGTTATATTAATTGGGCGTGAGTTCTGGCAAAATATCTATGTTGATGTTGCTGATAAACTCCAACAACAAGGCCTAATAAGCGAAACAGATAGAAACATAGTAAAGATTGTTGACACTAAAGACGAAGCTTTAGCTATCATTGAAAAATTTTACAATAAATGATACAGATTGATAGACTTTTAAGCATTACTTATGCGTTGTTAAATAATAAAGTTGTTACTGCAAAAGAATTTGCAGATAGGTTTAATGTATCTACGCGTACAATCTATCGTGATATTGAAACGCTATCAATGTCTGGTATCCCCGTTTATATGAACAAGGGGAAGGGTGGCGGAATATCACTGCTTGATGACTTCGTAATCAATAAGACGTTGCTAAATGAACAAGAGCGTTCAGACGTTATTGCATCTCTGCAAGCCTTTGATACAGTATCGTTCAATAACCAAAAATCAGCACTTGAAAAACTTGATACTTTGTTTGGTAGCAACACTTCAAGCTGGATAGAGATAGACTTTTCCCCGTGGCACAATGCCGATAAAGAAAAAGAGCTGTTTGATACAATAAAATCAGCTGTTTTATCAAGAAGTCTATTATCATTCAACTACTCAAACGCAGACGGCGAAACAACAAAAGATAGGGTTGTTGAACCTTATAAAATCTTTTACAAAGGAATATCAAGGTATTTGTACGCATATTGCCGTTTACGTTCAGAGTTTCGCTACTTCAAGTTGAGCCGTATGAAGAATGTAGCGATGTTAGATGATAAGTTTGAATGCCGTGAAATACCTGAAAAGCAAGATGTTAAAAATATTTTTGAAGATAAATATATCAAGCTAAAATTGCGACTATCACCAAAGATGGCTTTCCGTGTTTATGATGAGTTTGAAGAGTATTATGAAGACGATGATGGCTATTTTATTGCAACTAAGATGTACCCCGTTGGTGCTTGGTTGTTTCAATATGTTGCATCTTTTATGAGTGAATGTGAAGTGCTTGAGCCTGAAAGCGTCCGTGAAGATATCGTGAAAGAATTTCAAACTATTTTAAATAATTATTTATAATATGACATACAGTTGTCATATTACTTGTTATATACTCCTATTATCAAATATGGAGGTCATAACATGAATTATGAAATTGTAGAACTAGCAGAAAAGAAAGTCGTTGGCAAGTGTATTAAAACGGCTAACACCGACCCTAACATGAAAGAGGATATCTCAAAATTGTGGCAAGATTTTTTCCAAAATAACGTGCCAGCAGATATCATAAATAAAACAACTGGCAACGTGTTTGCATTATATTCTGACTATGATAGCGATGGTTATTATGTTGCAACAGCTGGTTGCGAGGTTTCATCTTTTGACGGCGAAGTATTAGCGCAGAAAACTATCCCAGCATCGAAGTATGCTAAGTTTATAGGGCGTGGGCTACCTTGCAGTATCGCTGCAGAAATGTGGGAAAAGATATGGCAAGTCGACCTTGATAGAACTTTCACAGGCGACTTTGAAGACTACACAAAGTCATATGAAAACGGCGAATATGACGTTGAAATATATGTTGCTATAAAGTAGATGTTAAGGCGACTTTCATAGTCGCCTATTTTTTATGTGCTTTATGATATGTTGCTACACCGTCAACAGTGTATATAATCAACGCTACCCAGATAAACATAAATGTAATCAAGTGTGATGTTGTAAAAGTTTCTTTATACATGAAAACACCAATGAGGAACGTGATAGTAGGTGAAATATATTGTATGACGCCAACAGTTGTTAATGGCAGAATTTTTGCAGCGTATGCAAACCCAGCTAGTGGAATTGTGGTGACGACACCGCTTAATACAATATAAACTATTTCTTGAGTGGTCGCTTGTAAAAAAGTTCCTGTGCCAGTTATGAGTAAATATGCCAAGTAAATTGTTGATGGAATAGAGATAAATAGCGTTTCAATAAACAAGCCTGAGAATGTAGAAACGGGTGCAACCTTACGGATAACGCCATACAAACAAAATGAAGCCGCAAGTGACAACGCAATGAAAGGTATTGCGCCATATCCAATTAATAGGTTAGCAACACCCAATATAACTAAGGCGACTGATAACACTTGCACCTTATTCATGCCTACTTTGAATATCAATGCTGATGCGATGACGTTTAAAAGTGGATTTATGTAGTAGCCCATGCTTGCTTCTGTAATTTTTCCGTTAGTTACAGCCCATATGTATATGCCCCAATTTGATGCTATCATACAGCTTGAAGCAATCATTGTGAATAGTGTTTTCCTATCAGTCAATGCTCGTTTTACAGCTAAACCTTCTTTTAGAAAAATTATGACAGCGCCAGCTACGAAAACTGATAAAAAACCTCTGAATGCAAGGATTTCGAAAGCGTTGATATTTTCCAACTGTTTCCAATAGATAGATAGCGATCCCCAAGTTGTGAAAGTTGCAATGGTTATTAATATTGCTATAATATTTTTATCTTTCATGTATCGTTCCTGATGTTACTTATGCGATTTTCGGTACGTTACAACGCCGTCAACTGTGTATATAATCACTGCTACCCATATAAACGAGAATGTTATAAAGTGTGTTGTTGTAAATGTCTCGTTGTATAAAAATATGCCTAGAAAAAATGATATTGTAGGCGTTAAGTACTGCACGATACCAATGGTCGATAACGGCAATGTTTTCGCTGCATATGCAAAGCCAGCGAGCGGAACAGTTGTTGCTAGTCCACTAAAGACAATATATACGATATCTATATTGCTCGCATGCAAATATGTGCCTGTGCCTGTAATGAACAAGTAAGTCAAATATGTTAAAGATGGAATTGATATAAAAAATGCTTCAACGAACAGTCCTGAAAAAGTAGTGACTGAAACCATCTTGCGTATAACACCGTACATACAAAACGACACAGCGAGCGACAACCCAACAAACGGGATAGAGCCGTAACCAACTAACATATAGCCAACGCCGATACATACTAAAACTATTGATAGTTTTTGTATTTTATTCATTGTAGCTTTAAAGATGATAGCTGATGCAAATACATTTAATAATGGGTTGATGTAATATCCTAAGCTTGTTTCGACGATATTTCCAGCATTTACTGCCCATATGTATATGCCCCAATTAGCAGCAACAACTGTGCCTGATGCAAGCAATGCTAACACAGTTTTTTTGCTTGATATAATTTGCTTCAGGGCGTGGCCTTCCTTTGCCATCGCTATGAATATACCTGCGAATAACACTGAGAATACGCCCCTAAACGCAAGTATTTCAAGTGCGTTGATGTGGTCGATTTGTTTCCAGTAAAGAGGGAATAGCCCCCATATTGTGAATGAGCCAATAGCAATTAAAACTGCTGTAATGTTTCTGTCTATCATGATAACTCTTTAGATTTTTTATAACTTCTAAGTCCGTCAACTGTGTATATCAATAACGCTACCCAGATGAATGCAAACGCAACAAGGTGGGCAGATGTAAAAGTTTCTTTGTATAAAAATACGCCTACACAAAACGATAGCGTTGGCGAAATATATTGTATGACACCTAATGTCGATAATGGTAAATTTTTAGCCGCATATGCAAAGCCAGCGAGTGGAACGGTCGTAACAAAGCCGCTCATAACAATCAATATAATATCAGTCGTGTCAGCTGTCACAAATGTTGCTGTGCCAGACATATAGCGATATGTTAGGAAGATTATAGACGGTATTGCAACAAATAACGCTTCAATAAACATGCCAGGAAATGTAGCAATAGGTGCAATCTTACGTATAACGCCATACAAACAAAACGATGTAGCAAGCATTAGCGCTAGCGTAGGCATTGTGCCGATGCTAATAAGTAAATATAGCACACCTGTTGACACTAGAGCGATTGAAATAATTTGCACCTTGTTCATGCGTACTTTGAAGATGATAGCGGCCGCAACAACGTTCAATAATGGGTTGATATAGTAGCCCATGCTAGTTTCTGTAATCCTATCGTTGTTGAACGCCCAGATAGATAATCCCCAGTTGAGTGCTATCATAAAGCTTGAACCTATCATAGTTATCAATACTTTACGGTCAGTTAATGCTCGTTTGATAGCTAACCCATCTTTTAAAAAAATGATGAATAGGGTAGTGAAAAGTAATGCAAAAACACCCCTAAACGAAAGCACTTCTAGCGCGTTGAAATGTTCAAGCTGTT
>CAYJDR010000053.1:5973-11874 GCA_964368965.1 uncultured Deferribacteraceae bacterium | reverse complement strand
CAGTTTATTGAGTTCGCAAATTCAGGCATAGTTATCAACTTTTTTGAAAGCGTTACAAGTAACAATGATGACGAAGATTTTTCTGATAAAATATCAATGCTTACAGGTATTATTGCAACCATGTGTATCCGTACAGATAACCCAATATCAGATTTACATATCATTATCATTGAGGAAGCGATTAGCGAATGCATATCACGCTATGGCAAAGATACAAACATAGATAAAATTGCAGAATGGTTGCACACATACAAAGTAAACGATAACCAAGATATTGAAATGGCTACAGAAGCTCGCAAATTATCGAAAGCGATTAAACCGTACACTACTAAAGGGGTATATGGCAAATACTTTAACGGTAAATCGAACGTCGATATTAAAGGCGACTTGACAGTGATTGAACTTGACGGAACTGCTGAAGATTTACGTCGTGTAGTTGTGCTTGCGTTTGCAGCGATTATTGAAGATGAAATATACTGTGGCGATAGGAAAACACCGACAATTGTAATATTAGACGAAGCGTGGCAAACACTATCAGAAAATCCAGCGGCTGCAAAGTTTGCAGAGGGGTTATATCGTAAAATTAGAAAGTATAATGGTGGCGTATGTATTGCAACACAAAGCGTTGCAGACTTACAACCTGATGGCAAACTTGGCCAGCTTGGCGGTGTTATCCAAATGCAATCGCATATGCACTTCATGTTGCCTGATAAAGCGCTACATTCTAGCAAGAAAAAATCATACGTAGATTTAAGCGACTTTGCATGGCATTTCTTAGCTGATAAACAATCGACCGCACTACCTAGATATTCTGAAATATTAGTAAAATCAGACCAATTCGTTGCTTCATTGCGATTGACAACTGATACGTTTACATACTTTGTGTCATCATCTAGTGCCGATGACCAAACATTCCTAGACTATCACAAAGATGAAATCCTTAAAACTGACAGAGATATACAATTGATTGATGATGAAAAAGTCAGAAACACACAAGCGATGATTAAAGCAATTTATATAGCTGTGGAAACTTGCAATAAGTATGGCGGATTAAGTGGCTATAACCATTATTTGCAAACGGAATTTATACCAATGCATAAGGAGCAAATAAAATGATTAAAAAGCTACTAACACTTGCGATTACTGTATTTGCTATCCCAGCGTACGCACTCGATTTAGATACAATTGGCAACGTCTACGATATAAAAGAACAAGACGTTATCGAAGCAATCAAGGAGCGTGCAAGCAAACACGATTGGGAGAAATTTTATGACGATGCTAAAAAGCAAATACTTGCAGACATTGGCAAAGGTACAGAAGTTCTACCAAAGGCACAGAAAGACAACACGTTTTATGTAGATATAACAACAACTGTAAACGACTCTATTTACACACGTGATGAAAAAGGTAAGCCTAAAATGCTTTATCCTAGCGGGTATAAGTTTAACGCACTAGATTATACAACGTTGCACCAATCGTACGTGATTTTTGATGCAACTAGACCTGAAGAACTAAACTGGTACAAAGAAAACTATGCAAAAGATTTATCTGTAATGCCTATCATCACGCAAGGTAACGTTATCGACTTATCAGGGCAAATCAAGCGTGAAGTGTATTTGCTTGATGATGAAGTTAGAAAAGCGTTAAAAGTTAAAGCTACTCCGACACACGTTTATCAAGAGAAAAACAAGTTGCGTGCAGATGAGTTTTATCTCGAAGTAGAAACTGTATCAACTATTGATAAAACAGCCGAAGTTGTAGCAAATGCGTTAATAGGTATTATGGACACATTTGCAGCTGATGCACACGCAGCTAGTTGTAGCGGTAGTTTTTTAAATCCAATAACGGACGTTCGTTGGAGTTGTATGCTACCGATCACGCTTGCTGGCGTGAGTTTTTCTGACTTAGGTATGCCCGAAGCAGCAAGTGCTGTGTTGGCTGATAAAATGGTCGGACCGATATCGCCTGTATGTTTTTGTGTAGACCCTATCCCACGTGCTGGGCTAACTTTTGCGATGAATAACGTGTTCCGCATTGGCGAAAGTGTAAAAGACGCTGGTTGTATGCCTTCGCTTGGTTTTGGTATTCCGCTAGGTAGTTACTTTGGGCAAGGTGGGCAAGATACAGGAGCTGGCAGACAGCTATCACAAACCACTTTCACATATACGCACATGCTGGAGTTTATACCAACAGCAATGCTTGGTGTGATGATTGATGTGCTTTGTTTGCAATCCTCAGACTCAAAGTCGCCATTAACGATGATGTACTTTTCAGAGTTCATGCCACAAGCGAAATCATCAGAGCTTGCGTTGATATTAGCACCTGAAAGCCTACTTTTTGCAAACCCTATTGCACAAGCGTATTGCATGGTAGATGCAGCGTTGACGATAGTTGAGCTTACTGACCCTATCGGCTATTGGTGTGTAGGTGGGCACTCGATATTCCCATTATCTAACCACGCAGTAGAAACAGAGTATGTCGATGCTGCAAGTATCAACGTTGCAAAGATGTTGTTTACAAGTGCAAGAACTGGGCAGTTGCTGACATGTTTAAACGCTAGTTCAGGTGTATGTTCATGCTTGCCAAGCCCTATATGGAATAAAATAGAATATCGCTTTCAGATTGCAAAGCCGATACCTGATACATTTTGCAGACGTATGGGCAAGCCGTCGTTGATATGGAACATACCAAACAAAAACCCAGCACTAACAAAGAACGTTGACAACTTAGCATTTTTGATATGGCGACGTCGCAACTGTTGCATTTTATAGGAGTTTATAATGAAGAAAATAATTACATCAATACTATTGTTATTACCTTTAATAGCAACCGCAAAAGAAAAACGTGACGATAGCGAGCTTATCGAAACAGTTGATAATTTGAGAATTAAAGTCGACAACGAAAGCAAATATAGCAAAGAAGTTCAAAGCGTGTATGAAGCGATGAGCAAAATGGAGTCTGTAAAGGTTGAGATACCGTCTATAGATTATAAGAAAGCTCAAGACACGTTTATGCCATTATTTGAGTTGCCGCAACCTGACAATATCGTCATATCGAGAGATGCAAACGATGAAGCTAGTTGTATTGACCCAGCAACGCTAGGCAACTTCAATATTTATATACTTATTTCTGAAAGCGTGCCAATGAAAACGCTAGAAACATATATGCGTGATGCTTACCGCATGAACGATACGCTATTAGTGTTGCGTGGTTTAGTTGGTAACGACATTTCATACATTATGCCTACAGCAAATTTTATGACAGAATTATCGTGTGGTAAAAAAGCAAACGAGCTTGTTATTGATGACCCGTGTGAAGTATCGAGGGTTGATATTAACCCACTTTTGTATAGTGCATTTAGTGTTGAAAAAGTGCCAGCTATTGTGTTTTCAAAGCTATCGTATCATGAACTTATGATGAGAATGAACTTAGGCGAAAAAGTAGCCGATGATGAGTTTTACATGATAAAAGGCGACATCTCGCTTGAGTATGCACTTGAACAGTTTTTGAAGATTGACCCTAGCATAAAGCCGTATCTTGAAAGGCTACGTGGAAGCTATTATGAGGGTTAATATGAAACGCATATTAATACTAATGTTACTTTTATTACCAATGACCGTATTTGCACAAACAATGGAGCAACGAGGTAAAAATTTAGGCGAATTTGGACGTGCAAATTTTGCTAATGAACAAGGTATTAAAAACACTATCGATAACTTAAAAACAGGTAAACCGATGACAACTATTGAGCCTACTGAAGATACTTTTTCAGTACAGTTGTCATGTCAAGTTGCGGAAACGATTATGACTATTGAAGCAACTAACAAGATGATATCGAACCCAACACTTAAAATCAATTATGCTGATAAAATCTTTACAACTGGTGCAATAGACTCTGTATGCACAAACGGCTTTGTATCTGACGGAGTGGGCTATACATGGCATGTTGAGAAAAACCAAATATCGACACCTATAACAAACGATTATGGGATTTTAGGCACATGTATTTTTATGAAAGAAAAGACTTTTATTACTTCTTTTCAAGAATATTTTATGTACATTTCTCACGCTTTAAACCAGCACTTATCGAAGTTAGGGCATATGGTAATTCAAGAAGTCAATGGCAATATGCAACTTGAGTTTTCATCAATCGTTGCTGGAGCGTGTGATGACGAGGGAGCGTTGCAAACAAGCATACCGCAATCAGATGTCATTGCAGAGATTGGCAAAACAGGCGAAGCACCGCAAAGCTATATTACGCAAGCACGTCAAGATGAAACATACAAAGATATAACAGACGGCTCAAGCTATGAGGTTTACCAATGTGAAAGCACAGCAGATGTTGAGTTATACACAGAGGACTATGTGCGATATAAGGCATTAACTTATACAGGCAATTTACCAAATATCACACATGGTGCAGACCAATTTCGTAGCGATGATGGTACATGGTTTTTAAACAATGGTACGGATATTGGTATATATTTTCGCTGGCGAGAGAAAAAAGGCGGATTATGGTCAGGGTATAATCAAAAAGAAAATGCAAGCTATATAAGTTATGCAGATAAAATTCAAAACGACATGCATTCAGATGAATTTAAGAGTTTTCCATATCGTATAGTAAGTACATCACTACTTGAACACAGTCACAATATCAAAGTGGATTTTTATACTACAAATGCAAGCGTTAAAGTTAGTGGTAGTTACGTTCATGGCGACCTACCTTATACATTTACAGTAAATACAGAGCAACACATTGTGAGAGAGATATTCAACGTGTTTTCAAATAACGGTTGTAACCCACCTGATAAGTGTTCGCTAGATACTGAATATGTTTGCGACATGCACGGCAATAACTGTGTGCAAACAGTCAAAGACGGCATAAAAACAGCAACATCTGCAAAGAAAATTTGTATGGAAATAAAAACATCTCAAGATATTTATACTGTTTGTGCTGATGGCACACAAATTACAGCTACAGGACAAAAGAATAATTTTGCAAGAGCGGCTGATTATTTCACAACTAAGCGTAGTTATAATTGTGGCGAAGTTGAAACGGATTATGACTTTTCTGCATGGGTGGCACAAGGCGAAATGGTTACAAAGTCAGCACATGAAAATGACGGCACAATCGAGTACATCAATGAAGAAGGTCAAACAGTTAGCATGAAATCAAGTGCATTAACGATTGGAGAAGCACAATGTGTGCTTACATGTAAGGTTAAAGCACCTATAGACAATAGCGATGAAATCATGATAGACGGCAAACCAGCTGAAAAGAAAAGCACAACACCAATCTATAGCATTTACACAAAAGAATGTGCACCTATCGAAAATAGTGAAGAATATGAGTGCGTTGCTGAAAACGATGAAATTATTGTTGATAGTGCTTGTGCTTGTCCTAGCGACTTTAACGAAAACATCACAAAGCTGATGACAATCGAAGCTATGGCTGATGGCATGGTTTGTAGCGAGTAAGGAGTTATCAATGAAAAAAATAATCATTTCAATATCAATAACATTATTTGCAACAATTGCATACGCAAACAACAATTCATGCACAGATGGCTCACTTGACGTATTCGGCGTGATAGGTTTTCAGTCATGTTCAGTTGGAACAGATGTTGACAATAATGAAACAGACATATGCCCTATTGAAAAAACAAGCTGTAATGTTGAAACAACATGTAAACCTGAACTTGTTACATACACAAATTTGAATGAGCATTACTATTTGTTATACGATCCAAACGCATACGTTTTAATCCACCAAGGACACGCTGGCTGGCAAAAAAGTGCAATGGATCACTGGTTGATGTATGGACAATATGAAGGCAATAGAATGCAATGCACTCAAGAATTTGAAACAGTTTACACTTGTCCTCACACAGACCAACCATG
>CAYJDR010000053.1:0-5873 GCA_964368965.1 uncultured Deferribacteraceae bacterium | reverse complement strand
AATGCACTCAAGAATTTGAAACAGTTTACACTTGTCCTCACACAGACCAACCATGCGTACTTAACGCTGGCAAGTATGAGTGTTCGCCTTATGATTGCCATGATATGTCAAGTGGCGGCAACTACACACAAAACGAAGAAGAAACGGAGCAAGGAGCAAACGACTATAACAATAACGGAACAGTTAATGCTGACGGAAGTTGTGCTGACCAATTGATAATATTCCCAGGGAGCGACATGCGTTGCAGAACACCAGGAACACAGACGTTATATTTTCAATGTTGTCAAAGTATGAGTGCAGCAGATATTGAAGCGTCAGAAGCATATGACCAAAACGTTTGCTCGCCTGATGAAAAGCAACTATGGGTGCAACGCAACGATGACGCATGTGTTCAAATTGGTGAATACTGTACTGAAAAGTGGCTTGGCAAGTATTGTGTGCAAAAGAAGATTACACATTGCTGTTTTAGTGACGAGTTTCAAAAAGCATTTGTGATTGCTGGTAAAGATTTGCTTGGCGAGGGTTGGGGAACTCCTGAAAGCCCTAGTTGTGGCGGCTTTTCGCCTGAACAGTTGCAAGAGCTTGGAGCGTTAGGAATATCAGACCACCCAGCAATGCAAGCGTACGCTGAAAAAATGGGTGCTGAAATGGCTGAAAAGATGACAGAAGAAATGACAACAACACTTGACCCTGCGAAGATACAAGGCGAAGTTGTAAACGACTTGGAGGGCTTGAAATGATAAAGAAAGTGTTTAACAAACTTACACCATTGATACTGTTTTTTATGTTCATATTATCAATAGTGGCACTATTTTCACACTTTGGGATAAACACATCTAATAGCGTTGGATTTACGTTTTACACGCATAATCAAGTACATAAACACAAGGTTACACTAGATAGTTTTGTATTGTTTGAAATACCTGATAACCAATTATTTGATAAAGGCTCAAATGTAGTCAAAATGGTTGCGTGTATGCCTAACCAACACTTAACTACAGTACAAAATGACAACGGCTCTATTGCATATCTTTGTGACAATAAAGTTATATCGACTTTGACTTTGTTTGAAACATCGAAAGGCGAAAAACTAACATACAAAGCATACAACGGTATCGTTCCTGAAGATAGCTACTTTATGATTGGCACAGACAAAAACAGCTACGACAGCAAGTATTGGGGCTTTGTTCCATACGCCGATATTAAACGCATAGTCTACCCTATTGCTTTTGTTAAATCGGCTTATGCGAATGACGGATTTTATGGCTCTCAAGAAAGTGCGGGGTGGTATAAATATAAAGATGAAGTCATAGCTAAAGATAATGAAACTGAAACAACCACAGAAAAAAAGTATCCGCCTGTAATTATGCCTGATGTGCCGTGGGAGCGTGTATCTTCAATGCACGTTCAAGAGTTCAAAGAACTGTTTACACAAGTTGAAGAAGTTGCAATGAGCGATAGAACTTTGCAAAACTTCGACACATACGCACGTTTGCGTGATGTCATGTTTGACCGCTCTACAGAGTTTGCAAGCGTGGGTAGTTTATGGGGGCAACTCAATCCAGCATCAACGAACGATGCATGGTATCCAACAAGTGGCTACGGACAAAACGTGCTACATGCAGAGCAAACACGTATAAGACGTGACTATCTATCTCAAAACAGGGATCGTTTTGGCTTGCTATACTTCTACAAAGTCGATTGCAAATATTGTGCTGCACAAGCACCTATTGTTCAATACTTTGAGAGCGAGACTGGTTGGCCTGTCAAGTATATTGACGGCGACCAGTCACCTGATGGTATGCAACGCTTTGGGGTTACAACTGTTCCTGCAATCATACTTGTTGATAGGAACACTCAAAAATCATTACCGATTGCTTCAGGCATAACAACAGCAGATGAAATCGAAGAACGATTATATAAAACAATAAAATACATCAAAGGAGAAACAGATGAAAGGAACTTTGCGAAATCTATCCGCCCTGTGCAGTAAGGTATTAGTTATATCATTTTTATGCAGTTCAAGTGTATATGCTAGTTGGCTTGACGATTTTTATGGCAATACTGTGCATACAAATCCAACAGCATTTGAAACACAATCGGCACACTATTTTATTGCTGGTGGTTTTACTCAAAGAATATCTACGAAAAATACACCGCTTATGTCGATAGCGTTACCGTCTGTTTCAGTTGGTTGCGGTGGTATTGATACTTTTTTTGGTGGTGCTTCATTCTTAGATTTTGACTATATGGTATCGAGAGCAGAGTCAGTTTTAAAGAATGCTGAATACGTTTTGTTTTCATTAGGGTTAAAGGCATTATCAACGCAATTTGGCGATACTATCGAAAGTGTACAAGCATTAATCGACCAACTAAACCAATTATCACTTGATGAGTGTGCAGCAGCTGAAGGGCTTGTCACAATAGTAACTCAAGGCGACGCTTCAGCTTTGACTTCAAAAGTCGATGCGATAACAACAGCTGGCTCAAATTTAGTAACAGGATTTACTAGTGATTGGCTGGGTAGAACTGCTCAAGTTGAAAACAATTTAACCACAGAAACAACAAAAATAATAGATGCAAAAATACATGATACTGTAGTTAATAAAATCTTAAAAACTGACGGCTATTTACTCGATACGCTTGCACATGATGATGTTAAATTGCTAACACAAGACGAAGCAAACGTTATGCGTGCATTGTTTGGCGATATTCAACATAAAGGGCTTGTTGGCAACGTAAACGATGGCGAAGTGATAGCCGTTACGGGCTGTGCAAGTGATTATGATTTACAACAATATACATACCAACCTGTACCAAAACAAGATGCAGGTAGCACAGCTTGCACTGTAGACTCGGCAACACCTATCGCAACAAGGGCAGATGATGCACTACTTGCGATAATCGACGCATTAACTGATGATACACAACGTAAAGTAGCTATTGATGCAAGCATGATGTCGTTTATAAACTCTGCTGATGTGCCTGTTTATTCATATCTAGCGTCTGCTAGTATTGCAGGGCATGGCTATTTGACAGGTATGCAACCAATGCTTAAAGATATTGTTGCAGCAGGTTATGCATACGGCTCTATCAAAAGGCTACAGCTAAATATCAAGTACGTTATGCGTGAATTGAGGACAAGAACTAATGCACAAAAAATCTATATTGATAAACTGTTAAATGCACTAACCGAGTATGAAAGAGTTATTGACGCAAAAATGGATTTCTTCCGTCATGAATATAATAGTGCAATGGCTAGTATGAATAATGTGTTTGAGTTCTCAAAGCAAATGGAAAGTGAAAGCTCTGTCATACGTGATGTTCGCACAAAGTCGATATTAATGCATAATACTATTTCTACGGTGCAATAATGGAACAAGTAGTTATTTATACGTATAGCGAATACGAATATATTTTACGTGCGTTTAAGTTCGTATCAATGATGTTTGCTCCTGGTTCTGGCTACTATGGTTTGATTGCTACACTTGCGGTTGCAGGTATTGCGTTCGGCTCGTTCTACTTCGTGTCGCAAAACGTTAATGGTAAGGGCAATGTTATTGCGTTTGCTGTATCTATGTTATTTGCAGCAATAATAACACTAACGCTAACGAGAATGCAAACAGAAGTTGTTGTGCATGATTTACCGACCAATACATTTGAGACTGCTGGAAGTGTACCAACCATTATGGCTAAACTAGCACAAATGCAGAACTCTATTGAACGAGACTCTGTCGAGCTAATCGAAACGCTAATGCAACCAATTATACCTTATGGACTAATTGGTAAAGGCAAAGGATATGAACTCTTAGCAAGCTATGATGATGTTGCAGAGTCGTTTTTTCAAAGACAGCCTTATACGTTTGAGTCGATGTCGAACTATTGGAACTCATGCGTTATACCTGATTTAACATATGGTTGGATAAGCGAACAAAAGTTGCACTCATCTACAAACTTATGGGCTGATATAAAATCTGAAACTATGACACGTTACACAACAGTTGTTTCAGATGTTGGCGGTATTCGTACAACACAAACACAACCTTGTGCAACTGCTTATGCAACGATAGATGCACAGCTTAATACATCTGCTATCAACGATAGCTTAAAGGTAAAATGTGAAGCTAGTGGTATGCCTGTTGATAACTGCACCGCTACTATGAACAACATTTTTAGTGCAAACATTGTGCCAGCGTCAAACACAAACGTGTTCTTACGCTCATATTTAACAGCATGGGTTGCGATGAGCGAGGGTGGAATGTTAAACACCATGCTTGCTGATATGAACAAGAAAAACGCTTCTCAAGCGTTCATGGCAGAAAAGGCTCTACCACGTTTGAAAGGTATGATGTTCGGCATGATGATCGGGATATTCCCTTTTCTGATTGCGTTTATGTGGATAGCACCTGCAAGGACTATGTCATATTACGTTGGCATGTTTGTAATGATGGTATTGTGGCAAGCGATAGATACGTTCATGGATATGCAATATCAGCATGAAGTGCATAACCTGTTCGCAATAATGCGTGAAACAGGTTACGGGTTAAATCAAATGTTCGATATACCGAACACAGCGGCAGACGCAGTATCATTGTACGGTCAAGGGCGGTGGATGTCGATGGGGCTTGCGGTAGCGATTGCTGGAGCAATAACGAAAGCGAATGCGTTTGCAATGAGTCAAATGGGCAACCAACTTGCAATGGGTGCAAAAGGTGCTGCTAACGCAGGAGCTGAACACATTGGAACTGCTGGGCAAGGTAAACTGATGAATGAAGCTGGGCAAGACTTTGGGCACGCTGATATTGCTAATATGCCAGGTGTTGCAAACCAAGCTAGTTATGTACATGGCACAGGTCATGCACAGTCGCAAGCTGGTCAATCGAGAGCATATAGTGCTAACCAACAAATTGACGCTATCGGCAATAATATGGCTGTATCACAAGTCACAGGTGGCACATCTGCAGGTAATGTTATTGGTGGCAACACAATGGCAAATTCACTCGGTATGAATACGCAAGAATACGCAGAGTTCCAAAAAACAGGCAACATTATCACACAAGATATGGCTAACGAGTTCGCAAAAGATGGAATGTCGCAGACTTTAGCTAATCAAATGGTTGGCTTGAAAATGAATAGCGTTGGTTTAGATAGCAACGGAGACATTACAAACGTTACCGCTTCAGGTATTAGAGACGGCAAAAACTGGAGCATTGATACGTCTAATAATACGTCAACATCTCAAGATGGAGCAGTAACATCGACGTTTAAGTATGATGAAAACGGACAATTCGCAGCAGTATCGAAAGAAGGCGGAGGATTTTACAGATTTTCACAAGATGCACAAGGTAACACTTATGGCTCACATACGTATTCTGCTAACGGCGTTGAGTACACAGATAGATACAATGGTACAGATATGTCAAGAAGCTATCTTGATGAAAACAACAATAAGATAACTGAAAACTATGTTGGTAGCGAACTCAAAAATAGCGAAACTGTACTTGGTAAAGATACTCAACTAGGTGGCATAACTATGGAAGCTGGTGGCAAATTTTTATCTACAGGCGAGCAATCGACTTATCAAGGTCAATTATCCACAGCAGACGGACGTACGTTTGAGGGTAGCGTAGCTTTTAATGACAAAGGCGAGATTGTAAACATGACTGCAACAAGTGGACAACAACTCATGCAGAAAGATATTGATGATTTCAATCACTCGAGAATGGAGACAAGCAAGGTCGGCTCTGATATTCAACAACTTGATATTAATGATACAACATATTCAAGAATGGATACGTCAACTACAGGTAATAAAGAAGATGTTTATATCAATGATAAAAATATCCACTCAGGTACAGACGTCAAAGGCTATC
>CAYJDR010000052.1:9668-12327 GCA_964368965.1 uncultured Deferribacteraceae bacterium | reverse complement strand
CCAAGATTATACATCGCAATCGAATACCCTTGCTCAGCAGAAAGTTTATACCATTTCGCAGCTTGTTCGTCGTCCTTCATTGTGCCTTTGCCCGCAGCGCATAGTATGCCCATGTTGTATTGTGCTTTCATGTGTCCGCTTTCGGCGGCTGGCTCTAGCCATCTCACAGCTTCATCATAGTTTTGTTTTACGCCTTTGCCGTTCTTGAATATGAACCCTGTGTTGAACTGAGCATCAGCATGCCCTTGTTCAGCTGCTTTTAAGTACCAATGTAGTGCTTTTGTGAGGTTTTTAGCTGTGCCTTTCCCGTTTTTATAGCATTCGCCTAGATAGTACATGGAGTCGGTATGCTCAGTCGCAGCCGCCACTTGAAACCACTTGATAGCAGTATCATAGTTTTGCTTTACGCCTGTGCCGTGGTATAAGAAAAGCCCAACGAGGAATTGCGATTGGGGCGAGTTAGTCATTTTCGCATCAGTAAAGAAGCATTTAAACGCAAGCGCAAAGTGATTTTTATCGGCAGCGATAGCGCCTTTATCGTAGAAAGATGTTTTCTTTTTCTTCTTACGTTTAAATATGTTGAAGAATTTTAGCATGTTATGCCTATTTCGAGTTGCATTGTTTATCGCCTATTTCGACAAGTTGCCCTTTAGTGCGTGCTCGCTCGTCTAATATGGTTACACGTTTCGCCATAACGCCACGAGAGTGCAACGCTGTGCAATATGCCTCTGCGATATCGTCACGCCTGTTGCCGTTGTTGTTCATATATACCCAGATAGTCGGCGTGCTTGTTTCTGTAGCTACTTCCATGCCTTTAATCTCTGGTGACAGTTCCATCAGGTTGTTGAATTCTTGCTTCATGCCTTCGCTAGATATCACGATAGGGCGTTCGCTGTTAACGGCTTCGTTGATAGAGCCTTTTTGCGATGTGAACTCTTTCGTGCTGTCGGGTGTGTGTTTGCCATCTGTTAGCAACGAACTAAGGAACGAAATAATACCGTATAATATAATGCTCAAAGCGATTGCGCCTGCAATCTTAAACTCTGGGCGTATTGCTTTTAATCTCTCAATCATTGTCATGATATGCTCCATAACATAAAAATATAGTGTATTATACTAATATGATAAATAAATTCAAGTAATTTGTTAGCATCGATATATAAATGGCTTGTAAAAACGGCGACATTGTTATACAATCACGCACACTTAAATTGAAGGTATAATTCATATGGAAAATAAAGATAAACAAAAGAAAGACGGTGTAGATATGCGCTCACTATGGAACGCATCAACGATAGGGTTAGCGTTCGTTTCGTCAATATGCATAGGCTCTGCAATGGGGTTTTATATCGACCAACTCTTCGGCACAAAACCTTATGCAACGCTGTTTTTCATGGTTATGGGGATTGTTGCAGGCTTCAAAAACGCCTTCTATTTCTTAAAACGCACAGACTTATGGAACGCTAAAGATATAATCGACCCGAGCGAAGAGACAACAGATGACAAACATAAATATTGAGTTCAAGTTCTTTGCAGTTTCTATCATCATCGCAATCGCTGTTTATAGTGGCACATTATATTATTATGATATGCACACGGCAAACTCGCTTTTGATAGGCTATGCGGCTGCTTTTTTTGACCTATATGCACTCTCAAGGCTGCTAAGAAAGCTTATAACGAATGGGGCAGGGTGGCTATATGCTCCGCTTGCGTATTTGCGTTTGGCTATCGTCGGTGTGATTATCGCAGTAGGGCTAGTTTACTATAAAGCTAATTTCGTTGCGCTTGCTATCGGCGTGGTTATCCCTGTAGTGTCTATTTTTATAGGGCTGGCGCTAGGTTTTTTAAAGTCGGAACAAACAGAGCAAAAAAAAATACAAAATTAGCTATAAGATAGTTGCTTTTTTTTGTAAAATAGTTTATTACTATTTTTGGTGCGGTTTTGCGCCTAAAAACGTTTTTTTAAAAAAGAAAATTATATACGGAGTTAAAAGATGGAACACCCTCTTAACCTTGCCTCGTGGCTACCTCACGATATCCAAGTGCATTACCTACACGTTATTTTTACGTTCGTAGCAATGTGCTTCATCACTTTGATTGGCTTATACGCTAGCAAACGTACAGCTGAAATACCTAACAAATCTCAAAACTTTTTTGAAATACTTGTTAGTGGCATGTACGGCATGGGCGATAACATCATGGGTAAAGAAGGCCGCCCTTATATGCCTTTCGTTATCGGTATCGGCTTATATGTCGTTATCTCTAACTACATGGGCTTAGTTCCAGGCTTCGCAGCACCTACTGCAAACATGAACACTACTGCAGCTCCTGCTCTTTGCGTGTTCGTTCTTTATAACTACATCGGTATCAAAAAACACGGTGCTGGTTACATCAAACAATTCCTAGGGCCAGTTAGCTGGTTAGCACCATTCATGCTAATTATCGAGCTTATCGGTCACTTCGCTAGGCCGTTATCGTTGACTATGCGTCTTTTCGGTAACATCGCTGGTGAGGATCTAGTTATTGCAATCTTATTCGTATTAGTTCCATTCTTAGTGCCATTACCTATGTTTTTCTTAGGTACGTTCGCGAGTACGCTTCAAGCGTTCGTGTTCATGATGCTGACGATGGTTTATATAGGTGGCGCTCTAGAAGAAGC
>CAYJDR010000052.1:3957-9568 GCA_964368965.1 uncultured Deferribacteraceae bacterium | reverse complement strand
ATATTTTTTAGTCTAAGTGGTGCTCTTATTAGCACATAACATATTTTTGGAGGATGTAATGAAAACATTACGTAAAGTTCTATTCACTGCAATCATGGCTATGACTGCAACTTCAGCTTTCGCACAAGAAGCTCTTAAACAAGGCGAGTCTGCATGGGCAATCTTTTTAGGTGCTGGTATCGCAATCGGTTTAGCTGCACTTGGTACTGGTATGGGTATGGGTCGCGCTATCGGTGGTGCGGTTGAAGGTATCTCTCGTAACCCTGGCGCTGGTAACAGAATCTTAACTGTTATGATCATCGGTCTTGCTCTTATCGAGTCATTAGCGATCTACGCGTTAGTTGTTGCTCTTATTCTTTTACTTGTTATCTAATAATTTTAAGAATATATTGTATCTTAGGGGCAGGGGTTAACCTTGCCCTTTAATTGTTTTGAAGGAGATGAGAAAATGGGAATCTGCAAAAAAGTTGGAAGCTTTGCTAAAAGAAAACCTTCTCTATTTATTGTATCATTGCTTGCAGTTATGTTTATTGGTTTGTTTGTTACTTATGAAGCATTTCACTTAACTAGTACTGCTCAATTTTGTGGAATGTGTCACCAAGATACACCACACGGCCCTGGTGCTGAATATACTACATGGGAGCCTACTACGCACGCACTAGCTGATATCTCTTGTATCGAGTGTCACGGCGAGCCTGGTATCAAAGGCTACCTACATGCAAAAATGTTTACAGGACTATGGGACCTATACGCTGAAATATTCAGAAGTAAAGAACAAAAAATGGCGACATTAACTGATATCGCCACTAATACGGAACACGCTGCAGAAATTATGCCAAACTCAACATGCTTGTACTGTCACTCAGACGCTGCAAATGCTGAGATACGCGCAAACACTGCAATGACATTCCTAGGGGTCGCTATGCGTGACTCTGATAAAGTTGTCAACCCAGAATACCGTGAAAAATACGGCCTAGTTGACATCATGACTACACAAGTTCAATCTGGCGTTTCGATGAACCACGCAGTTCACGTTGACGACATGGGCATGAGCTGTGTTACTTGCCACACTCAAGTTGCTCACAGTGGTGAAATGCTATCTAAAACTAGCATGCAAACTTGCTTCACTTGCCACGATGAAACACGCGACGGCGAAACTGAAACAACTGAGGAAATGGGGCTATCTATGCCATCTAACGACGATTGCGCATCTTGCCACGTTGAAGCACTTCAAGCACAAGAGGGCGAGTTCCCTGAAATGGCTATGGAAGAGCCAATGCCTTGGTTGATGGAATCACTAACTGGCGATTGCGGCTCTTGCCACTACGATGCGTTTGAAGCACCTACTGCTCAAACTTGTATCGACTGCCACGATGAAAGCTACGCTGAACTACTTGAAATGTACCAAGCAGATTACGATGCACAACTATCTGAACTTACACCAATATGGGTTCAACTAGTTGAAAACGCAAAAGTTATGACTAACGAACAATCGGAACTGTTTAGAGATTTCAACAAACTATACCTACTATTCGCTGGCGACGGCTCTAGAGGTGTGCACAACCCTGATTTAATGTACGAAGTTTATTCGAAAGCATTAGAAAAAGGGAACGAACTCACCGAGTTACTAAAATAATCTAGCAATAGATATTAATGAAGCGACACTGTAAAAGGTGTCGTTTTTTTTAACATAATATTATTTCAATAGTTCTTGAACTTTTGACTTGACAATAAACGTATTATAATTATACTGTATATATCAAAAGTAATTGATATTTAGGAGTGGAGTATGAACAAGAAATCTGCAAGGTTCTTAGTTATTGGGCTTATAGTTATTGCTGTAGGCGTTATTTGGGGTGTTAAATCTAGCGAGAGTGGGGCGAGCATGTTCGTTAGTGACCTAGCTATTCCACTTGATATCACAGAAGAAATCAACATAGATAACTATACATCAGCCAACATGCCTATATTAATAGACTTCGGTGCTGATTCGTGTATCCCATGTAAAGAAATGGCGCCTGTGCTTGTGAAGCTAAACAGAGAAATGCAAGAAAAGGCACGCATACATTTTGTAGATGTGTGGAAGCACCCAAAACTTGCTGATGGGTTCCCTGTTAACATCATTCCTACGCAAGTGTTTTATAACCCTGATGGTACACCGTATAGGCCTAGTGTTGAGATTTTGCAAGGCATACCAGGCTTTAAAGGTTATACTGACCGCAACGATAATTTAATCATGACTACGCACGTCGGTGGCTTAACAGAAGCTGATATGCGATTAATTTTAGCTGATATGGGCGTTCAGTAATGGTTACAGAATGGCTCGAAGCACTCAGTGTGCTTATTAGCAACAGCCTTTGGCTTGCGCCGTTATTTGCGCTTGTTGCAGGTGTGTTGACTTCGCTCACGCCGTGCTCGCTATCGACTATACCTTTAGTTGTTGGCTATGTTGGTGGCTCGTCAAAGGATACTAAACGTGCGTTTTGGCTATCGATGACGTTTGCTATTGGCTCTGCTGTTACGTTCACGTTGTTGGGCGTTGTTGCTTCATACGCTGGCAGTTTAATAGGCGCTACTGCAAAGTGGTGGTATATATTACTAGGTGTGTTGATGATTATGATGGCGTTGCAAACGTGGGAATTGTTCCAGTTTATTCCGTCAACTCATATGCTATCAAAAAGTAAGCGCAAGGGCTTTGTCGGTGCGTTTATTGCGGGTATATTGGGCGGTATATTTTCATCGCCGTGTGCTACGCCTGTGTTGATAGTGTTGTTAGCTATCGTTGCTGGCAAAGGTAGCATTGTTTGGGGTATTGTTTTGTTGCTGATATACTCTGTCGGTCATGGTGCGCTAGCTGTAATTGCTGGCACGTCTGTAGGGCTTGTTCAAAAGATGGGCACTGATGAAAGGTATGGCAAGTTTAGCAACATATTAAAATATGTTATGGGATTTTTTATCTTATTGATAGGGCTTTACATGTTCTATCTAGGATTTTAAGGAGAATATTAATGAACGAATTTGTTTTAGGAAACAGAAAACTATTATCGTCATGTGGTTGCGGTGGCAGTTGTGCACCTAGTGGCACAGGCGACATCGTTGATAACGATACAGTAGTTAAAGTATTGGGCATGGGCTGTGCAAAATGTGGCGAACTGAAAGCTAACGTACAAGAGGCTATCAAGCAACTAGGCGCTGACTATGCTGTTGCGCACATCACAGAGCTACCTGTTATCATGGAATACGGCGTAATGTCTACACCAGCACTAGTTATGAAAGAGGAAGTTGTATCAACTGGTAAAGTGTTAAGCGTTGATGAAGTAAAAGCACTAATCACTGAGAAAATGGGCTAGTGACAATATTAATCACTAAGCTTCTATTTTATGCTTATGTTGCTGTGATCGGTACGCCTGATGTTAATGTTAGTGATAGTGTGCAGACAAACCTAGTTACTATCACTATCGAGTATGAACAAATGAGCATGTTTGAAGCAGAAGAGCTGATAACAGAGCCATTAAGTGACGTGCTTGAAAACATTGGTGAAGTCACGGGTTATTCATCTGAAACAGGTGGTGATAAAGTAGCATTTACGGTCTACACACGTAGCAATGTAGAGATGCTTCAGCAAAAATTGAAAGCAGAAATTGATGTAATTACAAAAGAGATTGATAAGATTGGCAGTATAGTAATATCATACGACCCCGATATTGCGATATCAGAATAGTCAATAAAAAAGGCGGAGCATTTAACTCCGCCATTATTTTTATAGTTTGATAGCTTTCGCTTCGATTATGCCGTTTATGTCCATAATTTCGTTAAGTGTGCCTTGTGTTAGAGGGTCATCAACTAAAACGAATGCAACAGCCTCAGAGCCTTTTGCGTCTACCCTTGATAGTTCAAAGTTAGCGATGTTTACGTTGTTTTTACCTAACGTAGTACCAATGCTACCGATAATGCCTGGTATGTCGGTGTTTCTGAAATATAGGTAAGAGCCTTTCGCTAACAAGTCTAAGTTGTACTCGTTAATGAATGTGATACGCCCCATGCCGTCAGGGAACACAGTTCCACCAAGTTTCAGCTCGCCTTTAGCAGTTTTCACAGTTAATACTAATAGGTCGTTATATTTGCCATATGCTTCAAGTTTAGATTCCATCACGTTGATGTTGCTATCTTTTGCAAGGTATGGAGAGTTGATGTATGAAACCTTATCAGAGAATAATACCTCTAAGAACCCTTTCATAGATGCGATAGTGAACGGCTGATAGTTGAACGGAGAGTCGAACGTGCGCTCGCCGAAGTCCTCAGCAAACCTTTTGCCAACCATAGTGAAACGTAGCTCTTCAGCGTTCTCGTTAGTGAGTTGTGCTGCGAGTGAGCCAAGCGCTTTAGCTAGTTCAAAGTAGCGTTGCATATCTTCAGGAAGTTGTGACTTCATGTATGGAATGTTTACAGCGTTTGCATAAGCTTTGCCGTTTAATGCGTTTACGATTTGCTCACAGATGATAACAGCAACACCTTTTTGGCCTTCTTCCGTGTTAGCACCGATGTGTGGCGTTAAGATGATGTTTTTAGCGTCTAATAATACATTGCCTTTTCTTGCAGGTGGTTCTTCGCTAAATACGTCAGTAGCAGCTGCGAATAGGTGTCCGCTTTCTGCAGCGTCGAAAAGTGCTTGCTCGTCAACGATGCCGCCTCTAGCGCAGTTAACAAGGACAGCGCCTTTTTTCATCATTGCGAGTTCTTCTTTGCCTATTAAGTTTTCAGTTTCTGGTGTAAGTGGCGTGTGGAACGTTAAAACGTCAGCCGTCGTAAGCACTTCCTCAAGTGATGAGCAAAGTGTAACGCCAACTTGGTCAGCCCTAGCTTGCTTTAAGTATGGGTCGAAAACATGAACTTTCATGCCGAATGCTTTCATACGTGTTGCAACGTTGCTACCAATCCTACCCATGCCGATGATACCAAGTGTTTTTTGGTATAGTTGGATACCCATGAAGCGTTTTCTGTCCCACTCTTTCGCTTTAACAGAAGCGTCAGCAGCAGGCACACGTCTACAAGCAGATAAAATCATTGCGCAAGTAAGTTCAGTTGCTGCAAGAGTGTTACCAGTAGGCGCGTTCATAACTATCAGGCCTTTTTTACTAGCAGCCTCGATATCAACGTTATCAAGCCCAACGCCAGCACGGCCGATGATGCGCAATTTACCAGTATCTTCGAGTAAATCTTCATCTACGTTTGTGCCACTACGAGTAATAACAGCGTCGTAGTTGCCTAGTATTTTTTTAAGGTCTTCATTTTTGATACCAGCTTTGATTTCATAACGAATATTTGGTTCGTTAGCAAGTATCTCAATACCTTCTTCAGCTATGTGATCGGTAATAAGAATGTCAAACATTTGCACTAAAGCACCCCTATGTGTTTTAAAATTGGAAATACAATACCAATTTACTAAAAGTAATAAATTTTTTCAATGATTAATTTAAAAAGTTGGATAAAAAAAGAGGAACTGTTAAGTCCCCCTTCTAATTATTTAGATATCTTCCGGCTTCATCTATATATTCTGCACCGTGAAAGCAGCTCGGCGTGTACGTGCGAATTGAACACCTTGCCGCAGGGG
>CAYJDR010000052.1:0-3857 GCA_964368965.1 uncultured Deferribacteraceae bacterium | reverse complement strand
AGTCCCCCTTCTAATTTATTAGATATCTTCCGGCTTCATATGTGGAAACAGCAGAACTTCCCTGATAGTAACTTGGTTTGTGAGCAACATCACAAGCCTGTCGATACCCATGCCAGCACCAGCTGTAGGTGGTAGGCCGTATTCTAGCGCTCTGATGTAGTCGTTATCCATCATGCCTGCTTCTTCGTCGCCTGCTTCTCTATCGTCAACTTGCTTTTGGAAGCGTTCTTTTTGGTCGATAGGGTCGTTCAACTCGTTAAAGCCGTTTGCAAGCTCCATGCCCGCAACGAACAGTTCAAATCTATCAGTCATTTCAGCGTTATCTTCGCTTGATTTAGCAAGTGGAGAAACCTCTTTCGGATAGCCTGTGATAAATGTAGGGTTAGTTAAGTGGTGCTCAACTAGTGCGTCGTATAGTTCTTGAACTATTTTGCCTCTGCCCCATGATTTTTCAACTTTCACGTGGTTAGCTTTAGCGACTTCTTCACATTGTTCACGAGTGACTATTTGGTCACTTGAGATGTTTGCAAATTTTGCTAGCGACTCCTCCATAGAGATGCGCAACCAAGGGCGTGCAAAGTTGACTTCCTTTTCGCCGTAGCTAATAGTGTGCGAGCCGTGAAGCTTCATAACTAGTCCGCTAACGAGTTCTTCTATCATGTCCATAAGTGTGTTGTAGTCTGCATATGCCATGTACCACTCAACCATTGTGAACTCTGGGTTGTGTTTAGTTGAAACGCCTTCGTTACGGAAGTTTCTGTTCAGCTCAAACACACGCTCCATACCGCCAACAACAAGCCTTTTTAGGTATAATTCAGGTGCGATACGGAGGAAAAGTTCCATATCAAGTGCGTTGTGGTGCGTGATGAACGGCTTAGCAGTAGCGCCACCAACGATAGGGTGCATCATAGGTGTTTCCACTTCTAAGAAATCTTTATCGTGGAAGAATGTTCTAAGTTCGTGCAATATTTTACTGCGAGTTATGAACACTGCTTTTGCGTCATCGTTTACGATTAAGTCAAGGTAGCGTTGTCTGTACCTAGTTTCGACGTCTTTAAGTCCGTGCCATTTTTCTGGTAGGTCACGTAGTGTTTTTGTGAGCAACCTGTATTGGAACGCCCTGATAGTGAGCTCGCCAGTTTTTGTTTTAAATAGCGTGCCCTCAACGCCAATGAAATCGCCCACGTCTGTAAGCTCAAATATTGGGAACGCGTCGCCGATTAAGTCTTTCTTGATGTACACTTGGATAGTGCCAGTTCTGTCTTTTATAGTTAGGAAGCAAGTTTTACCAAACTCACGTTTAGCCATGATTCTGCCAGCAGCTTTGAAAGTTTCCTCAGCTGGTAGCTCCTCAGCATCTTTAAATTTATCTGTGATATCAACGATAGGCGATGATATGATGTGCGAGTTAACGTAAGGGTTAAGCCCTAGTTCGCGAAGTTTTTGTGATTTTTCTTGTCTGTGTTGGTCCATTAAGTTCTCCGTGATAACAAATGTATCAAACAAATACTATAGCGAAATGTTAAAGGATTTTCAATAGATTTATAAAAATGGACAAAAAAAAGCTAGAGCCCCTGTTGAGTGCGGTCAAGAGCTCTAGTTATTAAGGAGGTTGCAACAACTAGAGTGTAGTTGCTGTATGTGATAGACTTTATCTACTCACTTGATAATATGACAGATGTATGTTAAATAAGTTCATAGTAAATAAATAAAAAAGAGAGAGAACATTGGACGGATTAACTTTTTATAAAATAATGCTCGTGCTAAACAGCGTTTTTGCTGGCGCAAAGCTTAACAAAATCACCACTGCGGGTGGCTCGATATACTTCTCATTTTACAAGCAAGGCATGGTGAATTTTGAATACCGCATGACACCATCACCACCTGTGCTAAAATGTATCAACGATATCGCTGGCGAAAGTGTGGGCGCATTATCGGTGCTTTCAGGTGCTACAGTTATCGAGATCGCGTCGTTCGGCTATGAGCGTGCTGGATATATTCTGCTGAAAAAACGCAAGCAGAGCGGTAAAGTTATGGAATATAAAGCAATACTAGAGCCAGCAGGCAACTATGCAAACTTCCTATTGCTCGACGGCGACGGCATGATACTGTATTCACACTCGTCTAGAACAATCGACCCAGACAGAAACATCGGCGCTGGTAGCAAATATATGACGCCAAAACCAAACAAAAAGTTCTCGCTAGATAATATCGGCACGGCGACTTCGTTCAACGAGCTTTCTGGCTTTTATCCGCTCACGGCAAAATATGCCGATAGCATGCTTGAAGGTAGCGACATGGCAAGCGTTGCAGAAGTTATTAAGCAGTCACTCACGCAAGATGAAAACTTCTACATCAATGAAAGTGGAAAGCTTGTTCCGTTTAAGTTTGAAGGCAACACAGCAACTGCTACGTATGAAAACATTGGCGACTACTACCAAACAAAAGAAGTCAGCAACTTTGTTCGCACACATGAAAACTTGAAGAAGATTTTCACAGCACGCAAAGATAAATATGAGCGCCTAGTGTCAAAGCTTAAACAGGAACTTAAAGACACAGCAAAATACCACGACTATAGAGCAGAGGGCGACTTGCTCAAAAGCAACCTATATAAGATGAACAAGTGTGGAGAATATGAACTGGAACGCTATACTGATGAGGGCTTAGAGGTTGTTAAGTATACATTGTTACAAGGTGAAACAGCACAAGGCAAGCTTGAAAAGCTATATAAAAAAGCATCGAAGCTAGAGCGTGCGATACCGTTAATAACAGAGCGTATGCACGAGGCTGAACAGTTGCTATTATCGGCTGAGGAACAGTTGTATTTTATTGATAGCGCAGATGATAATGATAGCCTGGCAGAACTAGAGCGCTCGATAGTGAGCGAGAAAAATGTGAAGCATAAAGATAAGAAACTATCGAAAAAGCCATTTCATGAGTATGTGGGCGAGGGTTATTCGCTTTATGCTGGGCGCAATTCGATGTCTAACCATGAGCTTGTGTTTAGGTTTGCAAAGGATAGCGATATTTGGTTCCATGCGCGCAATATTCCGTCGTCGCACATATTGCTGAGGCTTGAAGGCGGTGTGCAGTTGACAGATGAACTGGTTGTGAAAGCCGCACGAGTAGCGGCAGCGTTCTCGAAACATAAGAACGAAGCAAAAGTTGATATCGACTACACACATAGAAAATATGTCATAAAACCTAAGAACACACCTATCGGGTTTGTAACGTATAAGAGGTTTAAGACGATAACAGTTGAGCCGTTTAGCGCTGATGAAGTTGCTGAAATGTTTGTTGACATGAAACCGCAGGTGTAGTATCATTGTTGTAGTGGTTACTAAAAGGGGGCGGATATGTTGAGGAAGATTATTTTATCGTTACTTGTTGTGTTTGTTGGCATAGCACATGCTGAAAGTGATGACCCAGTTAAGCAGTTTGAGCAAGGGGTTAAAAATTTCTATGGTGTTGATGTCGAAAAGAATTACCCTATGGCATATAGCTATTTTTTAAAGTCTGCTGAGCAAGGCGATGTTGATGCGCAGTTTAATTTGTCAGTAATGTATCGCTTAGGTTTAGGCATATTAAAGGACGATAAAAAAGCATTTGAATGGAACATGAAAGCAGCACTTCAAGGCGACGAAGATGCAAACTTTAACGTGTGCTTGATGTACAGAGATGGTATCGGTGTGGAGCAAAGCGCAGATAAAGCACTTGAATGGTACACAGAGCATGTAACCAATGATGGATATGACAGAGCAGCTTCGCAAACTGGCATGATATATATGGGCACATATCGTGACACAAGGCACTATAAGAAACATTAGATAAAAAGAGGCTACTCATCAGAGTAGCCT
>CAYJDR010000051.1:0-13071 GCA_964368965.1 uncultured Deferribacteraceae bacterium | reverse complement strand
TATCACTGAATAAAAGACACGTAAACAAGAAAGGGGGACATCAAGTCCCCCTTATAAAAACTACTTATATACTGGTTGCGGAGTCGCAGCTGTAGAAGGTGGCATAGTAGGATAAACAACTACTGGTTGCTTACCTGTTAATGTCTTCATGAAAGCTGTGATATCCTTAACTTGTTGGTCAGATAACTCGATACCTAATTGAGATGAGCTCATTAGTGCAACTGCTTCTTCTAAGCTCCAAACTTTACCAGAGTGGAAGTATGGTGCAGTGTATTCAACGTTGCGTAATGTAGGCGCTTTGAATGCGAACTCGTCATCAGTTGCTTCAGTTAAAGCGAAACGGCCTTTATCGCCAGCTAAGATTTCTTCAGATGGTTTTTCAACAACGCCAAATGGGTAGAAACCTTCAGATGTGAAGTTCACACCAGCATGGCAAGTTTCACAACCGCTATCAAGGTAGGCTTTCAAGCCACGTTTTTCTTGTGCAGTTAGTGCGTCCATGTTGCCTTCTAAGTATTTGTCAAACCTAGAATCTGGAGTAACTAAAGTTGCTTCAAACACTTCGATAGCTTTCGCCATGTTGTCAAAAGTTACAGGATCAGCTTCGCCAGGGAACGCTTGCTTGAAGTATGCAACATATTCTGGCATGCTGTTTAATACTTCTACAACATATTCAGGAGTTGCAGCCATCTCAACAGATGCTTGGATAGGGCCTTTTGCTTGCTCAGCTAAGTCAGCCGCTCTGCCATCCCAGAATTGTGTAGCGTTGTAAACTGAGTTTAAAACTGTTGGGGCATTTCTTGGCCCTTTTTGCCAACCGTGACCGATTGAAGTTTCTTGATAGTCATCGCCACCGAAGCTTAAGTTGTGGCAAGTGTTACAGCTAATTAACTGGCTTTTAGATAGCCTTGGCTCGAAAAATAAAAGTTTGCCTAGGAAAACTTTTTCAGGTGTTGCAGGGTTGCCTGCTAACATTTTTGGTGTTGCTGGAATTGGCTCAAAGTTTTCTTTAGCCTTGTCCATAAGTGCATCAGCGTGTGCAGAAGTTGTTGCGAAAACAACCATCGCGAGTAAGATACTAAGTTTCTTCATCTCATAATCCTCCTTAATAAGATGTGCTTTTTATCTCTCCGTGTTTTAGGCGCACCTATATTGGCATGCGAAAAGCACGTGAAAAATCATATTAAATAATACTGGGTAGTGCTTAAAAAAGGTGCTGTGAGGTCGCCCCCACAGCTATGTTTAACTAATTAATAGTTCTCTGGTCTAACGAAAAAGTGTGCTTTTGGGTGGTCACAAACTGGGCAAATTTCTAATGCAGATTCGCCAATGTGTAGGTGTCCACAGTTGCCACATTCCCATACTGTTTCTTTAGAGTCTTTCTTGAAAACTTTACCGTTTTTAACGTTGTCTAATAATTTTAGGTAACGCTCTTCGTGAGTTTTCTCGATTTTTGCAACTTGTTCAAATAAGAAAGCGATTTTAGCAAAGCCTTCTTCTTTAGCTTCTTTAGCGAATGTAGCGTACATGTCAGTCCACTCGTAGTTTTCGCCTGTTGCAGCGTCTAATAGGTTAGCATCAGTAGTGCCGATACCGTGGAAAAGTTTGAACCATAATTTAGCGTGCTCTTTTTCGTTGTTTGCAGTTTCTTCGAAAATTGCAGCGATTTGGTTGTAGCCTTCTTTCTTAGCTTGTCCAGCATAGTATGTGTACTTGTTGCGAGCTTGTGATTCGCCTGCGAATGCTGTTTGTAAATTTTGTTCTGTTTTGCTTCCTTTTAGATCCATTATTATATAGCCTCCCTTTTGGCATTTGATTTTTCTAGACAATCTGAACATACAGTGTTGAACACTATCGAGTGCGACTCAACACGGCAATTTAAACTATCCTCTACTATTTTATCTATATCTTTGAAATAATCAACAAAAACATCTTCCAACTTGCCACAACATGAACAAACAGTGTGGTAATGCGGCGCGATATTTCCATCGAACCTATCTGGCATATTTGCCATAGATAGCCTATTTATCAAGCCTTTATCAGCTAATTGTTGCAAGTTTCTATAAACTGTGCCAAGGCTTAACTGTGGGTTTTCAGGCTTCAATAAATTATAAATATTTTCAGCCGTTGGGTGTACCCTGTTGTCATTTACTGCATTATATATCAGTTCTCTTTGTTTTGAAAATTTTTGCATATGTTTCTCTCTAAGTAGTAATGATTACTATTATTAAATTACTTTTCAGGAATTGTCAAGCAATATTTTAAAAAAGATTTTTTTTATCTCATATTTATTGACATTAATATTTTTTATAACAATCGAACACTTTTATAAATTTCCGCTTGTGAATATCACAAATATTATATACAGTATATTATTAATTATTATGAAGGGGTAATTATGGAAAACATTTCTGTAGGTATACTATCTATCGTTCCACCAATTATTGCGATTACGCTTGCACTTATCTCTAAGGACGTTATATCGTCGCTTGTGATTGGTATCTTATCTGGTACATTTATTTATGCATTGCATACGGGCGGTGGCCCTATCGTTGCAGTTGATGGCATGTTCACGCTTATGGCATCAGAGTTTAACGCTATGATGATTATATTCCTTTGCTTGCTTGGCTCACTCGTTGCTGTTATCACAATGGCTGGTGGTGCTAGGGCTTATGGTGTGTGGGCATCTAAAAAAGCTAAGTCGCCTACTGGGGCTAAGCTTGCGACGTCGTTCTTAGGTATGATTATATTTATTGATGACTACTTCAACTGCTTAACTGTCGGCACGGTTATGCGCCCTATCACAGACGAACACAAAATATCTCGTGAAAAACTCGCATACCTAATTGATGCAATGGCTGCACCGATATGTATTATCGCACCTGTTTCATCGTGGGCGGCTTCGGTTATCTCATACATGGGCGATACTGGGCTTGATGGCATGGGCACTTTTATCGCAACTATCCCATACAATATATATGCTATATTAACGATTATTATGGTTATTATATTATCTGTCACAAAGTTCGACTTCGGCCCAATGGCAAAGTATGAAAAAATGGCACGCGAAGGCATAAAAGTTACTAACAAAAAAATTGCTCAACCACATAACGAGTTTGAAAACACAGCTATATCTGAAAAAGGTACAGTGATGGATTTAGTTATCCCTGTTGTATCATTGATTATACTTGCAACAATGGCTATGCTTTATACTGGTGGCTATTTCGGTAGCGAAAAAACATTGTTCCAGGCGTTCGGCGATACTGACGCAAACAAAGCACTCGCAATGGGTGGCGGTGGCGCTATCTTAGTTGCATTCGTGCTATATCTATCACGCGGCGTTATGGTGTTCCACGATTTTATGAACGGCATTGTGCTAGGTATCAAATCAATGGTATCAGCTTGCACAATCCTAACACTAGCGTGGACAATTAAAGGCGTTTGCACAATCCTTTCAACTGGCCCATACGTTAGCCACATTGTTGAAAGCTCTGATATGCCTATTATGCTTATCCCTGTTATTATATTCTTGATTGCGGGCTTGCTTTCGTTCTCTATCGGCACATCTTGGGGTACGTTTGGTATATTAATCCCTATCGTTGTTGTAGTATGTCAAGCTGTTGCGCCTGAGCTTGTTGTTATAAGCTTATCTGCTACGCTTGCTGGCTCTATCTTTGGCGACCATTGCTCACCGATATCAGACACTACTATCCTATCATCGACTGGTGCAAATTGTTCACATATCAACCACGTTGAAACACAGCTACCATATGCAATACTCGTTGCTGGCTGTTCGATAGTTGGCTACCTTGTTGCAGGCGCAACAGGCAACGTGTTTATAACATTGCTTGTTTCTATAGCATTATTATTAATAGCGTTGAAAACAGCACACACACTCACTAATAGAAAAGCATAAGAGGTTTAACACGATGAAAAATATTACAGTATTCACAACTGGTGGCACTATCTGCATGAAGTATGACGAGGAAAAGAAAGGGCTTGTACCAGCCGTAACAGGTAAGGACCTTATCGAAGGTGTGCCTCAGCTAGATGGCGTTGCAAATATATCTGTTGTTGAATTTGCACAAGTATCTAGCCCAGAGATGACACCAGCAATAATGAAAAACCTAGGCGACAAAATAGAAGAAGCGTTCGCAAACGGCGCTGATGGCGTTGTTGTTACACACGGCACAGATACACTTGAGGAAACTGCATACTTCCTTAACCTATACGTTAGGTCAGACAAGCCTGTCTGCATAGTTGGCGCTATGCGTGGCGCTGCTGATTTATCTGCTGAGGGGCCTAGAAACATATATGACGCTATCAGAACAGCAGCATGTGACGACGCTCAAGGACTTGGCACACTTGTTGTAATGAACGAGGAAATCCACCTAGGCTCAACCGTTACAAAAACAAGCACATGCAACGTTGATACATTCAAGTCACCTGTGTTTGGCGCTTGTGGCTATGCAGATGTTGATAAAATCGTTATACGCACAAAGCCCTACGCTCTACCAAAGCTACACCCTGAAAAGCTTGAACTGAACGTACCTATCTTAAAAGCATACACAGGCATGGATAGCAGTTTTCTGGAATACCTTGCAACTACTGATATCAAAGGGTTGGTTATTGAAGGGTTCGGCAGAGGTAACATTCCATCTGGCATGTTAGCTGGCTTACAAAAAGTTTTAGATAAAGGCGTGATAGTTATATGCTCATCAAGGGCAAATAGCGGTAAAACACTAGGCGTATATGCATACGGTGGCGCTGGCGCTGTGCTTGAAGGCATGGGCGTTATACTATCTAAAGGGCACAACACACTGCAATCTAGGCTAAAGCTTATGCTAGCACTTGGGCTAACAACTGACAAAGAAGAAATAGCAAAACTATTTGCTTAATTCATAATATCTTCATCGGCTACTGCTACAACTGATAGTGGTAGCCTGATGATTACCTGAGTATACTCGCCCTCAACTGATTTTATCTCAATAGCGCCGTGATGGTCTTTCACAATCCTATGGGTGATAGATAACCCTAAGCCTGTGCCTGCATAGGTTTTCTTAACATTCTCTGCACGGAAAAAACGTATAAACACATTGTTCAGCATATCTTGCGGGATACCTATGCCGTTATCCCTACATGTGATGACGTAGTTGCCGTTCTCGTTATCCGTATAGCCTTCTATCGTGATTTTATCGTTATCATGCGAATACTTTATAGCGTTTGAAACTAGGTTAGATATAACGATAGAAAACGTCTCACCATCGACATGTATTACGTCCTCACGGTTAACGTTTATCACTGGCGATATGTTTTTGCTTATCATATCCAACTCAAACATATCAAGCGTTTCAGATACTAGGCTATGTAGCTTTACAGGTATCTTTTGATATTTGTGCTGGTCATGCTCTAGCCTTGATATCGTGATGATATCGTTAAACATCGTGCGGATAGAGTTGATGCTCAACTTCATACTAGAGGCGAACTTGTCACGCATTATCTCATCTTGCAATATTCTAGGGTCGGTCAATAGTTCTGAGTTTGAAAGAATCTTCGTTAGCGGTGTTCTAATCTCATGTGCTATTGAGTCTAAAAAGTCCGTCTTTAATTGATTGAGTGAGTTCAACTTCTTATTGTTATCATCTAGCTCTACAACTAGGCGCTTATAGTTTTCAACAGCTTCATCTAACTTCGCTTTGAGGACGTCCTCATTTGCAACAATCTGCGATGTCATAGAGTCGAACGCTTCGGATAGGTCTTGCATTTCGTCGTTTGTCTTTAAGTTACTAGGCTTACGCGTGCCAGCAGAGAACAGTTTTGCGGCATCAGTCAACACAAGCAAATGCCTAGTAATCATAAGATATATCAATAAGCAAACCGTGATGATAACCATAACTAAGCTAACAATAACAACAGTTAAGATAGCGATGTTCGTATCCTTAAACGGTGCTGTGATCTCTTCCATAGGGAACGATACAGATATAACGCCACGGAAATCATTTATACGGTAATCTTGTATGCCGTGACAACTTAAACATGATTCGTTTATTAAAAGTGGTGCTGCATAATTATATGTACCGCCGTCTAATGTGTCTGCACCTGTCACGCTAAAATATTCCATAGCGCCTGTACGTAGGTGTGCAATAGCTTCTTTTTCAAACTCATTAGGTGCGTTTTCAGGGTTCATTAGCTTGTCGCTAGATATGTGGAAGCGAAATGTTGTCATATCATGGGCAAATTCAGATATCTCTTTAGTCGCCTGCGCTGGCACAGGTTCAATGCGCTCGCCGTTTTCTGCAACCCATTGGCGCGTAACAACTATCATCTCATAGATAGTTTTCGCACGTGTATGTGCTTGCTCCATAACGCCTTGCTGCATGTTCTGCCATATTAAAATGACAGACGGAACCATGATAACTAAAATAACAATAAATAAAAATAGGGTGACTTTACTCATTAAACGCATAAGTTACAATATAGCCTCTAATATTTAATTTACAAGCACAACATTAACTGCTTAGTATATGTCATGCCCTTTTGCTTGGAATGCTAGCGTCGTTTCAGACTCGATATCAAGTGGCTGTTGCTGTGAGCGTATCACTTTCTTCAAGCTCATAAATCTATCGTCTGTGACTACATGTATCCTATGCTCCTCAGTTGTTGGGATATCGAACACACTTCTTACATGTTCCCTGCTTTCATCTTCCCTATCTGGCAAAATGTTTTTGTGTTGTAGGTCGGCTGGCTCTGGGTAATATGGCACATAGATAATTTCACGCTCTTTTGCGCCCGCAAACCACGCTTGCACCTGCTTCACCCAATACCTATCACTGCCACCCATAGACCAACCATATATAACGATGATGTCGCTAGCGCTAATCACTTTGCCAGCCTCTTCAGTTATGTCGGAATACTTAGAATTTACAATTACTTTATCAAGCGAGTTTTGTATCTTCTTCAAGCTGTCGCAAGGTAGGTTTTTATATAGTTCCTCATCATCAAGCCCTAGCACTATGCCTTCATGCAATGTAGAGTGTATGTGTAGTGGCTTTGTGATTGTGCATGCAGTGCCAGCTTTGTTTTCGATTGTTTCTGGCATTAAGTGTAGGCAACGCTCAAGCGTGTTTGTATAGTTGAATGTAATGAAGTTGTAGTTGTTTGCTTGGCGTTCAAATTTTTCTTTGAGTGCCTTATGTGAAATGTGTAAACAGTAGTCGTAAATATTGAAGAAACATGTTTCAAAAACTCTTTTCAACTCCTGTTCATCAGATATCTTAAATAGGCGCTCTTGTTCTTTAAACATATATTCTTTTACGAACTCTGTGAAGTCGTGCTTACATTCGATAAATACATCGAAGTTGCCAACCTCTTGCGCAAACTCTGGCAAAGCTAGTTCAAACGTAGACCACAACGCAAAACGGTTGCGCTCTTTCCTCAATATGCCATTTTTGAAGCTTGATATGTTTCTATTGTCAGACGCTGCACATGCATATGCATTATATACGTCAATGTAGCTAGTACGTAGCCCACATGCTAAATCAAATCCGTTACCCATCATAAATGTTACATTCATGTTGTGATACCTCACACTTGAAATATTAATGCTACATTATTGATTATATTGATAATTTTATCAAGAACTAAGTTAGAAAAAACTAAACACGTACACCATATTCACGCATCATTGTTGGATATTTTGCAACATTATCAGATACTTGCTCTATTATCTCTTTCATCTTAGCTTGTGGCAACCTAAACTTCCTACCTACTTCCATAATGTCGCTATCTAAAATGTTGCGCCCTCTTCCGTTCACTAGGCTTGTTTGCTCGCCGCTTATGCCGTCTGATATCGTTATATCATATGCTGGCGACAAGTGCCACTCGCCTAAACTATTCATAACATATGAAAAGTTCTTGCTATGGTCGTCCTTATTGCCAACCTTCACATTGAATACCATCAAGCGAAACATTTGCTCCACATCTCTAACATCGCCAGTTAAGCGTTCGGTAAGTTTGTGCAATGTTTCATAGTCAAGGCTTGGATATCTATGGCTAGCGTGCAACAATCCACAAGCTGTGTGCATATGCACTTTAGCACTACCTACCCTGTCGAAACGCTTTATACCAAAATGGCCAGCACAACTACTCGACGGGAACAAGTATGTTTCAGGCATGTTTATACCACTTTGTTTCGCTAGCAACGAGATAACGTACTCTTGCACGCCAATGTTATCAACATCTAGCGACGATTGAAATTTTATTATCCATGGCTCTAGGTCGCTATCGCCAATATCACCTTGCACTATTTTCTTTTTATCATCAGATACTAACACGGTAATCTTCGGCCTTGCACCACCTGACGAGCCGTTCAATGTCAAAAACTGCTCCAACATATCAGAGCTTTCACCAGCTAGGATAGAGTTTGCTTCGGTTGCTAAATGGTCTAGGTTGATGTGCTCAGTGTTTGCGTCATCTTCAATGCATGGTTCATACTCTAGCGCACCCATGTTGCTAACGCCTGCGATTGATAAGCGCTTTAATGGTGTGATTTGCTGTAAGGCTAGCCCTGTTTTTCTCAGCTTTCTATCAAGCAATAAACAACCCCAGCCGTCTGGCAAACTATCGCTAAACAAGCCATATAAACCTTCGAATGTGCGCTCACTATCTTCGAACACACCCACACGCAACGGCAGTTTGAACGGCGAAAGCTCTATGCCCTTCTCTAAAAATTCACGAGCATATTCAAACAAGATGCGCCTGTCATCATCCTCTTGCAACAAGCCGACAAACTCACGCTTACCATGTGCGTTTAAGTAGACGTTTAACCTCATTTCAGTTGCCCTCGTTTACGATAATTTGTTTTAACAGGCCTGTTTGTGAATAAGCTGTAGTGAACATCAACATCTGTTTGAAAAGCTTTATCAAAACTATCAAGGCACTTAAGCGTGGAGGCCAACTCTAAAAGCGATTGCAACGATATCTGCCCTGTGCTTTCAAAACGCTTTATCGAACCAAGGCTAACACCTGAACGCTTCGCAAGGCCTGCTTGTGTTAAGTTCATCGCTAGGCGCTCTTGCTTTGCTCGCTCTGCAATCTCTGACATAACCTCTGACACACTTTTAAAACTAATAGCCATTATTTTAACCCTTAACCATATTTTTAACGCCTTATAGTTATTATATTAGCTTTTACTAGAAAATGCAACTATGTTTTTATACCGTATTCTCTTAACTTTTTATATAGTGTTGTTCGCGAGATGTTTAACATTTTCGCTGTGTTTGTCAAGTGCCATTCGTTTAGCTTCAACGCTTCGAGTATTGTGTTTTCCTCTGATAGTTGCAGCGATGGTTTATCATCAACAATCTTGCTTGCGTGTGCGATTAATGGTGGTAGGTGGTGTTTCATTATCACTGTTTCGCCATTTAATGAATAAATTGCTGATATCATTGCATTTTCTAGTTGCCTGATATTTCCTGGCCAGTTATAGCCAAGCAGGGTTTCTTTTGCCTCATCAGATAGTTTTATCTTATTATATCTTTGCGATGGTTCTTTATCAATAAAGTGTTGTGCGAGCAGAACGACATCGTTGCCACGTTCACGCAGTGGCGGAATTACAAGGTTTATAACTGACAACCTAAAATATAAGTCCTCACGGAACTCTCTTGCTTGCACCTTATCATATAGCTTTACGTTTGTTGCAGCAATAACACGCACATTGACTGGTGTTGGCTCTTTCGCACCGATGCGCATAATTTGCCTTTCTTCAAGCATACGTAGCAATACGGGCTGTAGCGCAAGTGGCATATCGCCTATTTCATCAAGGAAAAGTGTGCCATTGTTCGCATACTCAACTTTACCCATGCTACCAGATTTCACAGCGCCTGTGAACGCACCTTCGACATATCCAAACAGTTCGCTCTCGATTAAATTAGCAGGGATAGACGCACAGTTGATAGCAACAAACGGACCTTTCACGCCTGAGGCTTCATGCACTGCTTGTGCAATCATCTCTTTGCCGGTGCCACTACCGCCAAGTATTAGCACGTTGTATCTCGTTTGCGCAATATTGTTGACTTGTTCCTTCAGCGCCTTGATAGACTTATGCTCGCCTATCATATTGCCCAGCGAGTAACGTGTAAACTTGTTTTCGTTAGGCTCAGATATGAACAGCGAATAGCCGATAACTTCACCATGTAACCAATTACGCAACGTATAAATGAGCGCATTAACGCTTTCGCCGTTTTGCAATGTTAGTGCTTGTTTGCTTGCCTGCTTTGACTTCGAGCGAACTGAAACAATCTTCTTGATATCTGGCACAAATTTCGATAACTCTTTACTTTCGTCATAGTTCAATATCGACTTTGCATGGTTGCAGATATATTCAATGTTGCAATCTTTATTGATAGTAACAACGCCAGATGAACTGCTTGTGCTATCCATATTGATGTTGATGGTGGAGCGGATAAGCTCAGACGAGTAATGCTCTTGCCTCGCTTGGATAAATGATTTTATAGAAATCGCAATCGAAGCTAGGAAATTCAACCTGTTAGTTGTAGAGCGTAGCTTTTCACTAGGCACATCCAGTAAAATTTGCTCAACTACGCCAACAACCCTACCTTGAAAAAATATCGGCACAGCAGATAATAAACACTCGTTAAATATATTTTTATAGTTATAAGGGCCAACTATGTGGGCTGTTTTACCAAACTTTAAAGCAACTCCATGTGCAGTAAGCCCAACCTTGCTCATAGACATATCTGTGCCAACTTTTATGCCCAAGTTGTGCATATAGTCTAGGTCAGCTTTGTTGCCATGCTCATAAACTACAACACCATCAGCATTATAAATATAATAACATTGATGATTGATTAGAAATTGATTGTTGTTAAAAATATCTTGTGATGCGTCAAATAGCTGCTTTTCAAGCTCTGTATATTGGATAGTGCCAGGTGTTATGGCATCATCAGGTGCCATGCCATTTTCTTTCGACCCTACCCATGCATGTTGGATAAACTCAGGCACATCGCCAGAAATAACACCTGTTGACATAAAATCATCTTTACATTTTATAACCTTATGCCATTCATCTCTAGGGTTATTGGTTATATAATTTTTAATTTCCTCTTTTGCAGTATTAAACATAAAACCATTACCTCATTTTGTCCATTTTGCAAACATTCGTCCACTTGTAATGTACACTTAATGAACAAACAAAGCAATAGCTATTTTTTCAAATTCTTATTTATCAATAATTTATAACGTTGGCATAACTATTGCTTAATTATTAGCATTGATTAATAAACGGAGGAGAAACAAATGTCTGACAAAGAGATTACAAAAGAGCAAGATGCTCTTGATATTGTAAACGATCCTAAAAACCGCACAACTGCGGCACAAGCTGCTTGCGAGCATGAAGAAAAAACTATCGCGGGAATTTCACGCCGTGACATGTTGAAATATGGTGGCGCTGCGGCTGCTGCTTTATCTGTGCCAGCTTCTGCTGTTACAGGCTTTAAGCTTGCTAGGCACGGCGATGCATACACAGGTTGGGGACGTCAACGCATGGGCGAAGACCAATTCTTCAACCGCGAACCTTTCCGTGCTGAAGTTGCGGCAATGATGACACCTACTAGCGAAACTAGCAGACCAGAGTGGTATCATTACTATCTAGAGCGTTTCTTTGCAACAAATGAACTTATCGCACAAAAAAAATGGCACCCAAAAGACGGCGTAGATGCTATGCCTGGCCATCTTGGAGAGTTCTACAGAGCTAATCCTGACAAATTTGAGCATTACATGTCACAACGTGCATTAATTGCTAAGCGTAATAAATATTTAAACGATGGCGGCTACTATGAAAATGCTCTCCACCACATGTATAATGTAGCATACCGTAGCACATCAAACACATTCCAAGGTGCAGTTTTACCTGAGAACCCTACAACTGCTATGAGATTGAAAGGCGAACCACAACCACCTGAAAAATGGGATTTCCGCCACATTAGCAAAAAGAGAAAGAAATTTGAGTTCAAATCACCTGCACACGCAAGTGAGTTTATAAAAACATTGGCTCACCGTTTTGGTGCGTCATTCGTTGGTGTTACACCTTTCAACCCATTGGTTATGGCTAAAGATTTCATGCACGGCTTCCCTGATAGAGGCTATGGCTATGGCGATAAAATACCTGCACACTGGAAAAGCGTTATCATATTCGCAATCCCGTCAGAGTGGGATAAAACACAATCTTCTGCATCGTTCTTAACAGCACAAGATGCTTACTTCCGTGTGCGTATGGTTGCAACACTACTTGAGCGCTATATTCAAGAACTTGGCTACCCATCAAGACCGCAAACTCCTGGTGGATATTATGAAATACCTTTCACGCCATTCATCTTAGCTTCAGGCTTGGGTGAATATGCAAGGGCTGGTAACGCAATGATTCCTGAGGTGGGCTACAACTTCCGTTCGGCTGCTGTTATCACTGATATCGAGTTTGAATATGACAAACCAATCAATATCGGTATGGCTAAATTCTGTATGAAATGTAAAATCTGTGCTGATACTTGCCCATCTGGCGCTATTGAAACTGGCGAAGTTCCTAAAGGCGATGTACGTGGTACTTACCGCTGGTACTTAGACTCTGAAAAGTGTCACACTGGCTGGTTAAGCACTATGGGTAGCGCATGCGGTACTTGCGTTGCAGTTTGCCCGTTCACTCGTAAAAACACATGGATACACGCTATCTCTCGTGAGCTTGATGCAAGGGATGTTACTGGCTTAGTTGGTGAAGCGTTGCTTACAATGCAATTAAACTTCTTCAAATACCCAACGGCAGAAGAGTTCCGTGGCGAATATGCTGGCGGTGAAAATGCGGTTTATCACAACCCTCCAAAGTGGCAGATGACTGAAGAGTGGTTTGATGATATCGATGTTACTTGGGAATGGGAAGGAATGCATTAATTTGTTGGTATTTAAGCAAATTAACAGCAGCATGATTAATGCAATTTAATCGTATAGAATAAAAGAAAATAAAATCAATTTTAAATCTTTTTGTCAAAAATTTTCGCCTAG
>CAYJDR010000050.1:0-13572 GCA_964368965.1 uncultured Deferribacteraceae bacterium | reverse complement strand
GATATTTCTGAAAGCCTTGTTAAGTTGGCGCTTAGCAGGGCTTTACTTTTATATTGTTCTTTTAATTTATATTTTATCGTAATTTACATCTAATTCTCTAATTACGTCTACAATGCGATCATGGTTAAACTCCTTATATTTTGAATATAATTCACAAAAAGTAATCTTCTTTGTTTTTTCATCAAATACATAGGTAATGCGTAACCCTGTATCACTACCTTTACCAAATACTGAACGGGAAGCAATTCTCGTCAACTCATATACAGTATAAAATGAACCACTGTACTCACTAAGCTTTGTAGTCATAAAACTAACATCTTTATCATTTGCATGTAATGCAGCTAACACTGTCCGAAGCATTTCAAAATCTTCTTCAAATGTTGGGCACTTCTCTACAACCACTGTATGTTCAGCAATGAATTGTTCTGTATAAAAACTTCTACGCATAAGATCTCACCGATGTTATATTATTTCTATAAAATACTGGCTCATAATTAATTAACTCATTAAAATTAGCTGTAATCCAAGGAGTATCTTCTTCAAGCAAGCTAAGCAATTCTTTAGCTTTTTTATCTGATAATCGCTCAAGCGTTGCATCAATATGCTTAATCTCTTGTGCATTTAACAGCGTCAAATCAGGTGAAACCATTGGTAGATATTTTGTAGTATCTAACGTAAAATTGCCTGTTTTAATAACGCATATAATACGCTCACTTGACATATACTCTATAAAATCAGCAAAACCTATTATAAATGATCCACTCTCTTGCTTTTGATATTTTAACCCCATGAGTTGAGTTTCATACTTTTCATAATAATCAAGGTCAATAAAATACAACAATGATAACAATGCCGCTTGACCAATATTAGGCTTTGCCCCTACTTGTTGAATGACATATAAAAAAACTTGTTTAAACTTGAGCATATTTTCTTCAGATACTTTCAGTCTAACTTTTTGCTCTGTAGTATTTGTTTGTTTATATTCACTATGTTCAAGTTCATATTTCGTAGCAGCTAGAGGTTTGTTTTCGATAATATATTCATACTTGACACCAAAAATTTGTGAAAGACCGACTATTAACTCAGCATAAATGCCCTCAGTATTGTTTTCATATTTACTCAATGTCTGACGAGATACTTTAAGACGCTCAGCTAATTCAGATTGCGAATAGCCTTTTTCCTTTCTCAAACTTGCTATAATATTAAACTTATCAAGCTTTTCATTCATTTTTCACCTCATGCTATAATTCGTTATAACACATGAAAATAATCTTGTCAATGAAAAAAAATCACAAATGTTAAATTAACTTTACTTTAATTGAGGGAATACACAAGTGACTTCACTCAAGTATTGCCATTTTTTTTAACATAAGCGCGCTTAATTTTTTTGACAAACAAAAACCCACTGTCAAAAACAGTGGGCAAAAAGGAAGGATGTGAAATGCTAATTAAAACTTGTAACCAATACCAACACTCACTGAAAATGTTTGTAAATCTTTATCCATAAATCTACTTGCGTATTCGGCACCTAAGTCTATAATATATCGACCTTGATAACCACCGATATCATATTTTACACCTGCTTTACCGTATACACCAAAACCTCTATCAGAATCGAGAGTTGAAACTATAGCCGCCGTATTATGAGCTAAATCCAAACTGATGCTAGAATACATTACGCCTGCACCTGCATATGGTCTAAAAGAATTAATTGGATAAACGAATACCCCACCTAACTTCACATCTAAGCCTGTAAGTTGTAGCTTGTATGATGAATATCGTGAATATGGTACAGACTTATAATTATTAACTAGAATAGCCCCCTCTACAGCTAAATTTTCTGTAAAGTGATAACCTGCAAGCACACCAAAGCCTAATACTGTCTCATCTGACGCTTCTCCATTATACTCTGCTGTTGGAGAAATTGCTAAATTAATCATAGCATAAGTTTTCGGGCTGTTTGCAAAGTCATCCGCCCAAGCCGACACTGACATAACTGTCAATAAAACTAAAGTACATAAAACTTTTTTCATAAAAGTTCCTCCTTATTATTTGTCGATTCAATTTGTTATTACACACTCACATCGACCATATACGGGCTAAACTACCATATATGGTCGCAAAAGTCCATATAAAGTCTTTAGTAAGTGCATATTTTTTTATTTGACGTAAATAGATATAGCTATAACAGTCCATATACGGTCAAAATGCCATATATGGTCGCAAAAGTCTATATATGGTCTGTAACAAACGAGGGACTTATATATAATAGTCAATCATTAACTGGAGGGGTTATGGATACTAGAAAGGCTGTTGCGGAACGACTAAGGGACTTATGCAAGGAGCGAAACATCGCTGTACATACGCTTGCAAGAAACTCTGCTGTTCCACCTTCTACGCTTAAAAACATAATAAATGGTGGTAGTTTAAATCCTGGTGTGGTTACGCTTAAAAAGCTGTGTGACGGGCTTGATATTACACTTGGCGAGTTTTTCAACACAACTGAATTTGAAGCTTTAGAGCAGGAAATTAAGTAATTTAGTTCTAACGTTTAATTCATAAATTTATTACAATTAAAATATTTTACCGTGTATTGACATATATCACATCAATTATATTCACCAAAATAATCTTTTAAAATCGTTTTGCATATTTGGTATTTTGAGTTGCTCAATTATATCAAATATGTATTTTTTTTCAAAAAATTTCACCTAAAATTAGGACACAGTGTCCTAAACTTGTTTTTATTGATACAGTTTATTTTTTATTAATTTTTTCTAATAACAGCTTGTCTGCATGGACACGCTGTCCTACAGAAACCCTTTATTTATAAGGGTTACAGAGCTTTTTTACACTTGACATACCACATTAATGAATATAAAGTCTCCTTATAAATAACATATAGTTAGAATATGAGAAGGAGGAGTAATTAATGTCAAATCAAGATGAAAAACAACAAAATGCTTTAGAAATTGTGAACGACCCTAAAAACAAAATTAGCGTAAATCACAATGAAGTAACAAGTGAAGCACATGCTGATTATAATGGGCTTAGTAGACGTAACTTGCTTAAGTATGGTGGTGCCACAGCTGCGGCACTGTCTATAGCGGGTTCAGCTGCAACTGGATTTACAACAGGGCGTTCAGCAGATGGCTATACAGGTTATGGCAGAACAGGGCTAGGAAAAGACCAATTTTTCAACCGTGAGCCATTCCGTGCAGAAGTTCCAGCAATGATGGACGATAAAGTAGGTGAATCGAGAAGACCAAGCGGCGCAGAGCTACTGTTTGAACGCAGAACTTTGATGTATGGTTTATTAAGCAGTGGTAAATGGAATCCAACTATGGGTGCTGAAAAAATCCCTGGACCTATCGGTAAATTCTATCAAGAAAATCCAAAAAGTTTAGACCTAATGGTTCAATCTTTCGAGCACCTCATCAAAACTACCGAATATTGGAAAACTCAATCTTACGATAAATACGCAATCTACACTGCTTATGCGATAACAGTTAAAGATGCAACAGTAAAAAACAACCATATGCCTGAGAACCCTCGTACATACTATGCTCAAACAGGTATAGAAACTCCTCCGGAGGTTTGGGACTATAGAGGCGTTGCAGAACGAAAAATGGAATTTAAGTCACCAGCTCATGCTTCACAACTTATAAAAGAGATCGCATATAGATTTGGGGCATCAGTTGTAGCGACTACACCTTTATACGAAAATGCAGTATTTACTGACATTATGCGTGGCATGAAACATGATGGGCATGGTGTATGGGGCGATAAAATCCCTGAGCATTGGAAAAGTGTAATTGTTTTTGCAACAGTTCCAGAGTGGGATATGGCGACAGCAGCGGCAGACTACTCAACGGCTTTTGACGGCTACCATAAGACAAGAACCCTAAGTGGATTAATTGAAGGTTTCATCAAAAAACTTGGCTACCCAGCTCGTGCGCAATTCCCACCAAATGATTATGAAATCAGCTTAACACCACATACTTTAATGAGTGGCTTAGGCGAATATGCTCGTGCTGGTTATACAATGATTCCTGAGCTAGGCAGTAATTTTAAATCTGGAGCAGTTATCACTGATATAGAGTTTGAATACGATAAACCAATCAATATTGGCATGGCTAAGTTCTGTGAAAAATGTAAAATCTGTGCCGACACATGCCCTAGTGGCTCAATCGACACGACTGACAAGCCTGAAAAAGTCGTAAGAGGTTACAGACGCTGGAAACTAGAAGAAGACACATGCCACCTACAATGGATGTCAGGCACAACTCCTTCATCTCACTGCGGTATTTGTATTGGTGTTTGCCCGTTTACACGCAAAAACACATGGATACATGCGATTTCACGCGAATTAGACGCTAGAGATAAAACTGGCCTTTTCGCGAAAGGATTGCTCGCTATGCAAGAAAACTTCTTTAAATACCCTAAACCAGAAGAATTTAAGTCTATATGGGATGGCGGTAAAGAAGCAACTTACCATAACCCACCTTGGTGGATGAAATCAGAAGAGTTCTTCGAAAATGTAAAACAATCTTGGATATACGAAGGCATGCACTAAACTTGTTGTGCAAAAAACTTTAAGATTCTTCTGCACGATTCGTAAATTTCGGTCGTTGCAAAACAAATTTAATGAATGGAGGGTAATATGTTTCCTGGTGTAGTTATGATAAACAGTTTGTATTGGATGATTTTCGGCGTAATGCAGATATTAATAATCGTTGGTGGATATGCTTGGCTGAAAAGTGCAAATAAATCAGTAAAGCCATGGCAGATGGCTATATTATATGGCACATTTGCATCATTTTTGCTTGTTATTGGTGGCGGTTTCACGCTTGCAGGTGAATATGAATCGCAAGCTGGCTGGTATTTTATTGGTTTCTTAGGTGTTCCCCACATACTAGCATTTGCGTTATTCTTACGCTTGTTTGTATTTAAAAAAGTCTCTTAAACAATTAGCAATAGATTAGGAGTTTTACTATTCCTAATCTATCTGCTTTATACTAAAAGTAAAACTTGGAGCAAATATAATGAATATTTCGGTTTATAAACACGACGATGGCTACTATTTTAATAATGAATTTGTTGAATTTTGCATAGATAATATCGTTGAACTAAAAAATAAAAAAGTTGTTACTAAGTATGTTGATTTTTTAGAAGAAGTTTGTCGCAATGCTGAGCAAGCATACATAAACACAATCAAGAACAAAATCAAAATTGATAATGCAAACCTAATAGAAGTAACTCGTCAAGGCAACTCGTATAGCTGCTTTGCAACATCATTCATTAGTAAACTCTATAACGAATATGCCTCTGCATTAATACTCGCTGAAAAACATGAGCAAGCTGAAGAATGTGTTAAATTGGCTATTAAATACAACAACGATAATATATCTGCTATATATAATTATGCCGACTTAGCATTTTTATTGAGTGATTTTGATTTAGCTATAAGTCAATGTGACTTAATTATTAGCAAAGATGAAAATAACGTGCTTGCAACATATTTGAAAGCCTTATCACTCTCAAGCGCTGGTAAACCAGAAGAAGCTATCGAATATTTCATTAAAACTACTGAGCTAGATGAATGCGCAATGGGTGCAAACTTTTGGGCAGGCGAATGTGCATTATACTTACGTGACTATGAAAGAGCACGCAAATACTTTAAGCAAGCTAGCGAATTATCAAACTTCAAACATACAGACAGCGTCAGAGGGTATGCTTCAAGCGAGTTTATGCTTGAAAATGGCGATCTAAATATGTGTATCAGCTTATGCAATATGATTATTGAAAGTGAAGATAATAATCAGGTTAAGGTTTATGAAATCAAGGGCAATGCATTCATGAAACTAGGCAATATCGAAGAAGCTGCAAAAGCACACGCAACACTTGTATCTATTGATATCGAAGCGACAAGCCTAGCTGTAAATGTTGCAAAATCAATCAAAGAAAAATTTGGCAATGATAAAATGATGGAATATATAATGGCAATCGTCACGCCAACACCAGAAGCGATGGAGCAATTCACATGGCTAATGCGTGAAAATGGCTAATCCTTAAACATTGAAATTGCTTGACTTGTTAATATCAGGATAATAACATGCTATAAAATAAGGTGTATAGGTATAATTATGAGCGAAAAAAAGAAAAATGAAATTTTAGAACAAGCAATCACTTTACTATACGATGACCCACTACTTTCAATGGAAAATATTGCAAAAAAACTAAATATTGCACGCTCATTATTATATCGCTACTTTGAAACACGAGATAAGCTAATTGTTGCTGCTTATGCTAAATCACACGAAGATTTTATGAACTTAATCATCCCGATATTAGATGAACCAATATCAGGCAAGGAAAAATATATCAAGTTTTTGAAGTCATATATACCATTGTCTTATAGAAACGACTTTCTTAGGTACAATACATTATACCGAAACTATGAAAAAGGCAACGAACACCACGAAGAAAAGAACGTCCATTTGCTCACACTGGCAACTCAAATGAAAGAAGAAGGCGACTTAGATGTGACACTCTCAGATGAATGGTTTGTTGCACTCACTAGATATTTTGCTGTTGCATCATGGGAGGTTATTAAAGCTGGCGATGTGGGGAAAAATACTGTTGCGAATAATATTGATACTCTGCTGTTTAAAAACAGAAAATAGCCATTCACATATTTTAACATCCATAAAAAAATTAAGTATTGTCAATTAGTTTGCGAGAACTTTTTACATAAACGCTTAACTGCGATGATACGCTCCTACTTCTACATGAGATTAAATGCTGCAACATTTTCTTTTTTTGTGGTCAGGAAACTTTAATGCAAAAACATACATTATTCTTATTATACTCTTATAAGGTTTATAAATATTGTGCATTAAAATTGAAATTTTGAGCATAATGCATAAATAAAATCATGTTGATGTTTTTTCCACATTTATTTGCGCTATTATTTGCAATATTCATTATTGAAAGCGTTTAATTACTGCCATTTTGTACGTATTATAAGACAACAAGCAATCAAACACTTGATATTATTGAGTTTTATACAATTTAATGACTGGACGCACCGATATTGGCACATTGGAATTTGTTAGATTTTATGATTTATTTTAGGGGCGATATCAGCTAGCAGGCGGATGATGCTCATAATGTAACCGTTTGACTTCGTCAAAAGTATTATTTATGACCCGTGATATCTTGCCTACTGAAAAGCCATACTCAATCGCAAGCTCAGCAACTGTCATTTTGCCTTCGCTCTTGAGATAGTATTTCATAATCACTTCTAGCTCCTCATATGGAATGTGGGCTAAATAATCAGGCACATTTAACTCATTATACTTCAATGGCTCAAAATGTTTTTGTGCTACCTCTATGCTATCCATTATTTCATCAATCATGACATCTGTCGATTGGCTTCTAAACTTGTGCATAGCATGTGCTTGGATCGTTTTCTTAATGTACTCACGCTCAAAAGATAGCGGGCTTACATTATGCTTTATTGCCGCAGAAACGATTGCGACAAGCAACTCATAATAGAAGTCGTTAAAGTCGCTCCCATCATCAGCAATCGTTGTCATGGCCTTGTTTTCATAATAACATTTATAGACAAATGCATTTTGCGTTTCAAGCCACCCTGTTGCCTCCATCCATATCTTTTCATGGCTTAAAGATTGCTCTTTATCGTGAAATTTTTTGATAATCTGTCCGTGCATCAGTTTTGATATAATTCTAACTACTTTATGCTTGCTAACGGCTGCCCTAGCCTTTGCTAAAAGTTTTTCAAAATATTTACCAATATGGTTCGCTGTGTAGTATCTTCTTCTGGTGTCGATATCTGCAACACATAAATATGCAATAATATGTTTGATATCATCATAAGCGTAGCCGTTGTCGAGCATACGCCTAAATGCGATATTATTTTTATGAGCAACGTAATATCCAAACTTTTCACAGTGCTTTTTTAGCAACGATGACAACTCGTCTGATAACGACTGGAGGAGTGCAAGCCCCTTGCTGGTTAGCTCATTTTCAACGAGTTCGTAGTTATATTTTCTACCAATCAATACACGTTTGATAAGGTTAGCAGATTCAAGCTCCTCTAGCTTTGTACGTATGGTCGATACGCTTATATCAAGCCTTAGCCGCCTTTTTAGCTCCTTGGCTGATATGTAGATAGCTTTCAAACCAAACTCAATCAAGCTATGCCTAAAGAAGTTCACAATTGCAGCAGAGTGATAGTCGAGATACTCTAGGTCTTTAGACTCGATTAACGAGATGAGCTCTTCTTTTTCGGGCCTAAGGAAGTTTTCATTTATTTGATAATTAGCAAGGTCATACGTCTTTCCAGACTTTATGATAAAGCCCATATTTTCAAGCAATAAAAGAACTTTTCTTAGTGTTTGAGGTGTTTTTGGGTACTTAGTTATGCGCTTAATATGGTATATATTTAGCTTAGATTTTCGGTGATTTTTCTCATAAAAATATAGAATTTGGTTTAAAATGATGGCTGCTTCATAGGAATATCCAGTAAGTTCTAGCAGTTCACTTCTGACGGGGATTGAAAACGAAGAAAGGCCATAGTTATCAATACTATAGCCTTTCATCATGATGCCCAAGGCCGGACTCGAACCGGCACAGCCTTGCGACCGAGGGATTTTAAGTCCCTTGTGTCTACCAATTCCACCACTCGGGCGGCATCCATACTCAAGAAGTTATTCTCAAGTGGAAGTATTTTTTACATGTATTTTAAGAATATGTCAAGAGAAAATTTCAAAAAAATTACAATCATTTATATTTTTTTATCATAATGCTTTTAAAACGCTCTATTTTCAACAAATACGCATCTTACACTTGCACTAAAAAAGTTTATCATATAATATATTATATTGCATATACACACGAGGACTGCCATGAAAACTTTATATAAATCGCTCACTACTATATTGTTCGTTCTTTTCATCTCGGCTATGGCCTATGCTCAATCAGCCGAAGAAACACTCATACTTGCAAGTATTGACGGCGACACGAGAACTATTGAAAAGCTTTTGGAAAACGATATAAACCTTGAAGTAGCTGATGAAAACGGTTTCACACCTCTTATGTTCACTGCTGGGCTTGGCCACAGGCGTGCACTCAAGGCATTGATAGCGGCTGGTGCTGACATAAACAACACTGACAACTACGGCTGGACAGCCCTAATGCTAGCTTCAGAAGCTAACAAACCTGACATAATAAAAGAACTGCTTGTTAATAATGCCGATACCAACAAACGCAATAGTGAAGGTTTCACAGCGCTTTCGCTCGCTTGCTTGTATGACAACATAGACATTATTAAACTGCTGCTTAACTCAAAAGTTGCTAACGTGCACCTTAAAGATGCTGACGGAATGACACCACTAATGCATGCGACAAGAAATGCAAATATTGAAGCAATGGATATGCTTCTGCGCCACCGCTCAGATATCAAAGCACGTGATGCTGATGGTGCAACAGCACTCGCATATGCAGCACTTACAAACAATCCAGAAGCCATTAAAATATTATTAAAACATGAAGCAAGCGTTAACGTTATGGACCACGACGGCACAACACCATTGATGTATGCAGCACTTGACAACGCAGAAAATTCAATAATAACACTGCTAGATAATAATGCCGATATCAACTTACGCGATAGAGACGGCTGGACAGCACTGAGCTATGCAATACATGACAATGCATACAACGCAGCTAAGTTATTAATAGATAAAGGCGCAGATGTAAACTTACCTGATGATAACGTTTGGACGCCGTTAATGTTTGCAGCAAGCGCTGGCAATGTCGACATAGTTAAGTTACTACTAGAGAACGGTGCAAGCAAAGATATCGAAAGTAAAGACGGCTGGACAGCGTTAATGCTTGCATTAGATGGTGGTTATTCTGAAATTGTTAACCTATTGAGCGAGTAGCCTTCAAGCTTGGTTGCGGGCGTTTGCGTTTTAGCGACTTCACACGCTCTAGGTCAAACCCACTTGCAACCATTGTATCGCGCACTTCCCTGCTAGATGCGTAAGTTACAAGCACGCCATCATCTGCAAGTAACTCATACATTTTATCAAATACTTCGCTTGTCCACATCTCAGCATTGTGTTGCTTTGAGAATGGGTCAAAATAGATTACATCAAACTTACCAGACAAACAATCAACTAATCGCCTAGCATCGCTTATGTATAGCTCCATTGAGAAGTTTTCAACCTTTTCACCGTTTAGTGCTTTACGCAAATGTTTATAGCCGTTATATGGCAACAATATTTCATGTTTGTCAATAACTTGTAATAAGTGAGGGTCACGCTCAACACTAACCACATGGAGATGATTTGCAATATCATTTTTAGATATTTCAGATAATGTTGTTGCTAAATTCATACCTATCCCAAGGCAGATATCTAGCAACCGCACATCTTGTTTTTTTAGCTTTTCGATAATGCCACTAGCACGCACAAACTTATGATAGCTCTCTGTGTATGCGCCAGATGATTTCGTCTTGTACGACTCGCTATACTCCATGCTATAAAACGTAAACGAGCAATCTGCCGTATTAATTATCTTTTTATCGCCAAAAATTGGTTGAGGTAAATACATGTGTTATTTATACTTTTTCTTTTTTGGTGGACGTAAATCAGGAAAGCCAGTATTTCTATCAAACTCCGCCTTAGTTCTATTAAAATATCCAAAGTGGATATCAGCTTTCTTTTTCTTAATGAGTTTCAGCATATTTTTAACGCCGTAAATCTCTTCTGGTTTAAACTTAAATTGTGACATCAATAGTTCAGCATCAATATTCATGTTACGTGTTTGAATTAAATCAACATCGTATTTAACGATAAATTCTAACAAGCTATCAGTTTCCGACTGTCTATCTGTAACACCAGGGAATGTCAATAAGTTCAGCTGTAAAAATCTGCCAGCCTCTTTGATGATTTCAGCGCTACGTTTAACATCATCAAACGTGTAATTACGTGGGCGATAGTATGCGTTATATGTGCTTTCAACAGTTGAGTTTAAGCTAATTCTAAAACTATCTACGCCAGCATCCACAAGTTTTTTCACATTTTCAGGCACAGAGCAGTTCGAGTTAAAATTGACTGTCAAGTTAGGTTTAGCACGTTTTATAATGCGTGTCGCCTCAGCTATATTGTCTGCTGCAAGTATAGGGTCGCCCTCGCAACCTTGTCCGAAGCTGATTATTGCATCATTCGCCCTTTCTGCGTGGTTTAGTGCAACTTGTGCAATTTCTTCAGGTGTCGGCATAAACTCAAGCCTATCTTGAGGCGATGGACAACACTCAGACTCTTGCTTCGATATGCAACCAACACATGAGCTGTTGCAAGTTGGCGATGTCGGTATCGGGCATTCCCAACGAGGATAAAATATATTTTTTGCAGCTGTACAATGGTAAATTGTAGCACACTTAAATAGTTGGTCATAAAGTCTATTTTCTGGCACGCTTTCAAGGAACTCTTTTGCATGTGCGTCAAACTTTGGCGAAAAATCATAGTTAGACGGGTTCCATTTTGAGTCGTCGTCGACTTTTATTGCTGGCACGACAAATTTTCCATCGAGGAAGCCGACTGCTGTGTATGCGTAAAGTGGCATTGTGTAGTCTTTCGTTTTTTTATACGACGGCAAAAATAAGCGAAGATATCCTGGTGGCAAGAAAACGCTCACGGCACGTCCCCCTGTGAACTCTTGCATGTTTGCAGTTTCAGGATTATATGCGATAGGGTTAGTATCTGGCATGAAGTAAAGCCTTGCACATGCTGGTAATTCTATGAGTTCTAGCTCGTATGGTACGAAGTCGAAGTTTGCACTGCGTACGGACATTTTTAGTTCTGGGTGGTCGAATATTTCGCCTTTATCGTTTGCGTAAACTAGGTTTGGGATTTTATACAACTTGGTTTCTCCACTATTTATTATGCTCTTATAGCTTTTATAGCAGTTTTTTTCATTTTATGCAAAATCATATTGTAATTTGTATGTAAAATAATATAGAATAAGATACACATTAATATAACTTATTAAGGGGGCATGAAAATGACAGATATTTTAGACGTGTTTGCCAGAGAGATTTTAGACTCTAGAGGCAACCCAACAATTGAAGTAGAAGTTGTAACAAGCGGAGGTGCTATCGGACGTGCAGCTGTTCCATCAGGTGCATCTACAGGCCAATTTGAAGCTGTTGAACTACGTGATGGCGACAAAAGCAGATACTTAGGTAAAGGTGTTGAAATTGCAGTTAGAAACGTAAACGAAGTTATCGCACCAGAGCTTGAAGGTATCGACGTTCTTGAGCAAAAGCTTATCGACGAAGTCATGATTAGACTTGATGGCACAGACAACAAAGCAAAATTAGGCGCAAACGCTATCCTTGGCGTATCTATGGCTTGCGCAAGAGCTGCGGCTGCTGCACTTGACTTGCCTTTATATAGATACCTAGGCGGCACTTTTGCACACGTGCTACCTGTTCCTATGATGAATATTTTAAACGGCGGTAAACACGCTGATAATAACGTTGATTTGCAAGAGTTTATGGTTATGCCTGTTGGTGCTGGCTCTTTCAAAGAGGCGCTACGTATGGGTGCTGAAACTTTCCACGCACTTGCAAAAGTTCTACATGATAAAGGCTTAAACACTGCTGTTGGTGATGAAGGTGGCTTTGCTCCAAACCTACAGTCTAACGAAGAAGCGTTAGAGGTTATCATGGAAGCTATCGAAAAAGCTGGCTACAAACCAGGTGTTGATATCTCTATCGCACTTGACCCAGCATCGTCAGAGTTCTACAAAGATGGCCACTACTACCTAGAGGCTGAAGAGCAACCAAAGAAGACATCTGAAGAAATGATTGAATACTACACATATTTAGTGAACAAGTACCCTATCATCTCTATCGAAGATGGCCTTGACGAAGAAGATTGGGAAGGCTGGAAAAAGCTTACTGAGGCTATCGGCGACCGTTGCCAACTAGTTGGTGATGACTTATTCGTTACTAACTCACGCAGATTACAACGTGGTATTGATAGCGACACAGCTAACTCTATCTTAATCAAAGTGAACCAAATCGGCACAATCACAGAAACACTAGATGCTATTGAAACTGCTAAGCGTGCTGGCTATACTGCTGTTATCTCTCACCGCTCTGGCGAAACAGAAGATACTTTCATCGCAGATTTAGCTGTTGCTACTAACGCTGGTCAAATCAAAACTGGCGCACCTAACAGAACTGACAGGGTTGCAAAATACAACCAATTGTTACGCATCGAAGAAGAACTATTTGATAGCTCTGACTTCTTAGGTCGTGCAGCGTTCTACAACATCAAGTAATCATTGTTACTTTAGATAATAACAAAGCCCCAAGAAATTGGGGCTTTTATCCTTACTTAAACAAATAATTTATTGGTGTATTTTCTTTCATGTACGGCTTTAACTCGTTGAAAGTAATCAAAATTTCTGGCATGCCCATATAATATGCACCAATATCATAATGGTCATACAAAAAAGTTATACCATTTT
>CAYJDR010000049.1:0-15018 GCA_964368965.1 uncultured Deferribacteraceae bacterium | reverse complement strand
CTGTCATCGTCAGCCATTTTCCTCATGTACTCTTTTGTTTCACGTTTTTCAGACTCGTGAAGATATTTTCTTACTGATAATATAACATTTTTCTCACGTGGGTCAGCTTTGATTACTGTTGCCGTGATCATGTCACCTTCGTTGTAAGCGTCTAATGCTTGAGCATCTGGAGCTAAATCGTTTTGAGCGATTACACCAGTTAAGCCAAGTGGAAGTTCAACTTCTAAGCCTTGTTTAGTGATAGATGTAATCTTAGCTTCAATAACTTTGCCTTGTGGTAAAAGTTTTGAAACTTCTTTCCAAGGGTTAGCTTCTAGCTGTTTGATACCTAAGCTGATGCGTTCTTTTTCATCGTCGATAGTTAAGATTTTTGCCTCAACAGTATCACCAATGTTGTATGCTGTGTTTAAATCTTCTGGAGTATCAGTCCAAGAGATGTCGCTTTTGCGGATTAAGCCATCAACTAAAGCGCCGAAGTCGATAAATAGACCAAAATCAGTAATGCTTTTGATAGCGCCACTAACTACTGAGCCAACTGGGTTAGTTTCTTGTAGAGCTACCCAAGGGTTTTCTGATAGTGCTTTGATAGACATGATAACACGCTTGCGCTCATCATCATAGCCAACAACGCTACCGATAACAACATCTTTAGCATTAAGAGCAGTTCTAGCGTTTTTCAACCAGCTTAACTCTTCGTTAGGGATGAAGCCATCAACACCGTTTTCAAGCTCAACTATGTAGCCTGCACGCTTCCTAGTGATAACTGGGCCTTCAACTTCGCTACCTACTGGGTATTTTGTAGAAGCTTCTGACCACGGGTCAACAGTAAGTTGACGCATGCCGACAGCAACTTTTTTATCGTCTAGGTTGATCTCTAAGATTTCAACTTCAACTGTGTCGCCTTCTGCAAGGTATTTGTTAGGGTTTTTAACGCGACCCCAAGCCATTTCGTTCTTGTGTAGGAAACCATCAACAGCACCTAGGCTGATAAATGCGCCGTAGTCTTTCAATGTTTTAACAACACCTTTAACACGGTCGCCTAATTTGATGCTTTCGAAAAATTCTTGTTTACCTTTGTCGCCTGCTTCAAGAAGGTGCAACCTAGGTGACACTAATGCAGAGCGCTTGCTCTTGCCGCCAACTTTCAATATCTTAGCAAGTAATGTTTTGCCAACATAGTCTTCTGGCTTAATGTCTTTCAATTTAACGTCGATGTGGTTATCAAGGATAAAAGCAGGTATTTCGCCGATTTTACCAACATAGCCTTTGTCAACGTGTGAAACAATCTTAACTTCAACAGGTTCGCCGCTATCAGCTAACTTTTTGAAGTTTTCCCAATCTGTCTTTTCGTTGAGAGATTTACGAGATAGTTGAATGTAGCCTGAAACAGGGAAGCTAACTATCGCCAGCTCAACTTCTTGGCCGACTTCAATGTCGTCTCCAAACTCATTTTTTTGTGCAACGCCTTCACGCTTGTTGCCGAAATCAACTACTACTTCGTTTTCATTAATTTGCACAACTGTGCCGTTGATTACTGAGCCTACTTCGTGCTTTTGCAAGCTTTCTTCAAGTAGCGCACCAAAATCTTCCATAGTTTCTTCGGTTACTTTGTTCTCTTCACTCATCTACTGACCTCTAGTATATATTCACGCACCTCTGATACAAGATAACCTGGAGTACTCGCCCCAGCGGTAATGCCTACAGTCTTTGCCTCAGCGAGCATATCAACAGATATCTCCTCTGTGGTTTCGACATGGTAAGTGTTACAACATATCTCTTTGCAAAGGTGGTAAAGCCGTGTAGTATTGGCGCTATTTCTGCCACCAATTACTATCATAACATCTACATTTGCAGCAAGCTCAACAGACGCTTTTTGGCGCTTGTCAGTTGCGTTGCATATCGTTTTGGCGATGGACAACTCCTCGCACTTATCTTTTAGTATATCAGATATTTTTAAAAAAAGCATGTTATTTTGTGTTGTTTGTGCAAGAAAACCATAACTCTTTCTAAAATCTAACTTTTTTGCTTCATCTTCTGACTCAATTAGGTGAATTTCACCTGTTGCGTAGCTAATTATACCCTTTACTTCAGGGTGGTCAGCCTCACCTAACAGAACAACAGCATCGCATTTTTCAGATAATTCTTTTGCTTTAATTTGTGCTTTTTTAACAAACGGGCATGTTGCATCTATAATGTTATGCGATCTCTCTTTCAGCATATTATATTCGTTTAGCTCTACACCGTGGCTGCGAACCACGACTGTTTTGCTTTTATCTGTTTCGCTAACAGATTTTATGACATTTACGCCACGCTCTTCTAAACTTTTTACAACTTGAGGGTTGTGGATAATCGGGCCAAATGTTGCAACGTCGTCGCTTGTGCCTATCACTTGGTCAACCAAGCTAATCGCACGCTCAACACCGAAACAAAAACCTGAAAACTCTGCAACTTTTACTTCCATTTAGCCCCGTTTCCCTTGAATTATATCGCCAATCTTTGTGGCTACTGCATCTAGCGTTAACCCTGTCGTATCAACATAAATTGCATCGTCTGCTTGTTTTAATGGTGCGACTTCACGGCTGCTATCTGCTTCATCACGTTCGATAATAGACTTTAATATTTCATCATAATTAACATCGAGCCCTTTACCTTCTAGTTCAGCAAATCGCCTTGTTGCGCGCTCTTCTGGTGATGCTGTTAAGAAAATCTTTATCTCGGCATTCGGCAGTACAACTGTTGTAATATCTCTGCCTTCCATGATTACATCGTTACCTTCTGCATATTCTTGCTGGCGTTTAGTCATGATAGTACGTACTTCGGATATAGATGCTACGCTTGACACTTGTGCAGATATTTCAGGCGTTCTGATAGCCTCAGATACGTCATACTCAACACCATTATATGTAACAACAATGCCTGAGCCGCTATTTTTAAACTGAAATGTTATTGAATTGACATCAATATCACGTCCAAATTTATTAAAGCACCAAGCGACAGAGCGATACATTGCGCCTGTGTCTAAATATGTTAAATTATAATTTGCTGCAATTATTTTGCAAACTGTACTTTTACCACTGCCCGCAGGCCCATCAACAGCAACTTGCATCACTCACCTATGTTATTTTTGGGATAAATCTGACACTAACTGTAAAAAGTTAGGGAACGATATATCGATAGCTGAAACGTCATCTAATAATATGCTTACTCCAAATTTTTTAGCAAGCAGAATATTTATCATGCATATTCTGTGATCATCGAACGAACGTAAATGTGCTTTTGGCGCACATTTTTTTAACGGATAAACTTTTAAGCCGTCAGGGAATTGCTCAACCTCTGCACCTACTTCAGCTAAGTTTACTGCAAGAGCGGTTATTCTATCAGACTCTTTCACCCTTAGCTCAGCTGCATCGCGTATTTCTATGCCTTCATCAGAAAATAAACCTAAGAACGCTAATACTGGAACTTCATCTATCAAGTTGGCTGTAATGTCGCCACTAACTACGCCGCCTTTCAAGCCACTTTTGCTGATGTGTATATCGCCGATTGGCTCTGCACCACCAGTTGTGATTTCATATGATACGCTTGCGCCTAATTGTTCTAGCGCTGTTAGCAACCCTGTTCTTGTAGGGTTTAGGCCTACGTTTCTGATAGTAATATCAGAGCCTTCAAACGCTATGGCTGCTGCTATAAAGAATGCTGCTGATGAGAAATCTCCCGGGACGCTAAACTTAACGCCTTCTAGATCTTTACCACCATTAATAGTGGTTTTTAAGCCATCAGTTTTGATATCTGCGCCAAAAACTTCCAACATTGTTTCTGTATGGTTTCTTGTGATTACTTTTTCAGTATAACTCGAAGTACCCTCTAACTGTAATGCAGCTAGCAGCACAGCACTCTTAACTTGAGCGCTTTTCACTTCCGCAACAACGTCTGCCGTGTGCATTTTGCTTGGCAATATTGTCATAGGTAGCAATCTGCCGTTATCCCTAGCTTCGATACGTGCACCCATGCTTGACAAAGGCTTTATAACCCTATCCATAGGTCTGCGACATAGCGATGCATCGCCTGTTAAAACAGCATACTTATTTTGTGGCGCTATTAAGCCTGTGATAAGCCTAGCAGTTGTTCCTGAGTTGCCGCAGTCGATTATGCTAGATGGTTCAACTAACTTTTTGTAGCCATCGCTTGTGATAAGCAGTTTATCTTTTTCATCTAATATATCGACGCCTAACGCACGCATAGCGTTTATTGTAGACATTGTGTCTTCTGATCGTAACGGATTTTCTATAAGTGAGCCAGCATCAGCAAGTGATGCAAACATAATAGCTCTGTGTGTGATTGATTTATCAGTAGGTACTTCAATTTCACCTTTGAAGCACTTACATTTATCCAACGTTATCATAACGTTCTCCTAATGTTGCTAATATCTTTTATATGTTTGTATAGTTTTTCTCTATCTTGTTGTTCGATTTGTGTTTTCCAGTCGTTTAAGATGCGTTCATATGTTGCTATGCTTGCAAGGATTTGCTCTTTGTTATCTATAAACACGTCTGCCCACATGGTCGCATCGCTAGCTGCAATACGTGTGAAATCTCTGAACCCGCCACCAGCGTACTCTAGCGTGCTATCACCAGTAGAGATAGCTGTTTCCACCATCGAAAACGCGGCAATATGTGGCAAGTGGCTTATTAGTGAGAATGTCACATCGTGCTTATGCGCGTCCATAACTTCGACATTCATTTGAATCATTTCATGTAGCACCGTGAGCTTTTCAACTAATGACTTATCCGTTTTTTCGCAAGGAGTAAGCACATGCAATGCACCGCAGTATAGGTCTTCATCAGCGTTTTCAAACCCACTAGTTTCCTTACCCCTGATAGGGTGACCACCACAAAAATTTAAACCATATTCATCTGCGATTTGCACGATAGAAGCTTTCACACTACCAGCATCTGTGATAGCGCATGTTACCCCATGCTTGCCTAGAGTTTTTACAAACTCTAGTGATACAAGCATAGGCAAACATATATAAATTAAATCTAAATCATAACTCAAAAACGTTTCAAGCTCGTCTGTAACATGCTTGAAATAATGCGAATTGCTGGCCATCTCGATCGTTTCTTTAGACACATCATATCCATAAACATCCATGCCACTAATGCTAAACGCTTTAGCAAATGAGCCACCAATTAAGCCTAGCCCAACAACTCCGATGCTGCTAAAACTACTTTGCAACTTTTTTACCAACTACTGATGTTATTACTTCCACTTTCTTCATCAACTCTGCAAACTGAGCTGGAGTTAATGATTGGTCGCCATCAGACCATGCTTCTTGTGGGCATGGGTGAACTTCGATCATTAAACCATCTGCGCCACTTGCAACCGCTGCCATAGCCATTGATGGAATGCATGAAAGTTTACCTGTGCCGTGGCTTGGGTCAACGATAACTGGTAAGTGAGATAACTCTTTCAATATAGGTACGCAAGATAAATCTAGCGTGTTACGTGTAGCTGTTTCGAAAGTTCTTATTCCACGTTCGCAGAACATGATGTTCATGTTGCCTTCGTTTGCGATGTGCTCTGCAGCAAGTAACCACTCGTTGATAGTAGAGCTCATGCCACGCTTTAGTAAAACAGGCTTCTCTTGACGACCGATAGCGTGTAGCAAGCGGAAGTTTTGCATATTTCTTGCGCCAACTTGTAGTATGTCAGCATATTCTGCAACTATTTCGATATCGCTTGAATCTGTAATCTCTGTAACTACAGCCATGCCGAATTTGTCAGCGGCTTTACGTAGGTATTTCAACCCTTCTGGCCCCATGCCTTGGAAAGAGTATGGGCTTGTGCGAGGCTTGTATGCGCCACCACGTAAAATTTTAGCACCGTTTTTAACTGCATTTTCTGCAACTTGCATAAGCATGTCTTGGTTTTCAACTGAACAAGGGCCAGCCATAACTGCTAACTCTTCGCCACCGATTTGAACGCCATTTACATTAATGATTGTATCTTCTTTTTTGAAGTCACGGCTAACAAGTTTGTAAGGCTTTAAGATAGGTATAACATTTTCAACTGCTGGGAAGCCTTTGATTGCGCTATCTCTAAGTGCGCTTTCGTCACCTATCGCGCCAATAATTGTACGCTCTGTACCTTTTGATATATTTAATTTGTAGCCGAATTTCTCCAACTGAGTTGTAACGGCTGATACTTCTTCTTGTGTTGCTTGTGGTTTTATCACTATAATCACTTTAAATCTCCAATTAGGTTATTTACCTAGAACTTTTTTAAGTTTAGATACGAATATCTCATTTTCTTCCATCGTACCTACAGATACCCGAATATACTCTTTTAGGGTAGGCTCGCCTATAAATCGAACTATAACGCCCTCTTTGAGCAACTCGTTAAATATAGATTGGCCGTTACCAACCTTTGCTAACATGAAGTTTGCTTCCGTTGGCACGTACTCAACCCCCATCGCCTCGAAAGACTGATAAAGATATTTTTTACATGCATCATTCTTAGCGACTACATCGTTTAAGAAATCGCTATCTTTTATAGCTGCCTCTGCCATTAATTGTGCAGGAACTGACACGTTAAACGGAGGCCTTGTGCGTTGTACACAGTCGACACACTCTGGATCTGCAATAAGGTAGCCACACCTTACAGATGCTAAGCCATACGCTTTTGAAAACGTACGCATAGTCATCAAATTCTTATACTTCTTCATAAGAGAAAGCACATCTGGCATATCCTCATAGTTTGCAAATTCTATGTATGCTTCATCCATAACGACCATCACATCGCTTGAAAGTTTATCAAGGAATGCAACTAAGTCAGCTTGAGTGAATGCTAACCCTGTTGGGTTATTAGGATTTGCAAGCATAACGAACCTTGTGTTTTCGTCAACTGCTGCTAAAATGTTGTCAAAGTTTGTAGTGAAGTCTGGGTTTGAGTCCACCCATCTGCACTCGCAGCGTAGTGACGCCGCCAATATATAATACTCTGAAAACGAAGGAGCAGGCGATACAACGTTAGTTCCTTGTTGCAGGAACGCAATATATAACAATTGGATGATCTCATCCGAACCCGCCCCACATAATATGCTATCCATTGGCACACCATGCTTCTCAGAAATAGCGGTGCGTAAATAATATGCATCACCAAGCGGATAACGAGTAACATCTTGCTCAAGTTGCTTAAGAGCTTCAAATGCCTTTGGGCTAGCGCCAAAAGGGTTTTCGTTAGATGCAAGCTTAACTATTTTTTCAATCCCTAGTTCACGCTGAACTTCTTTCACTGGTTTTCCAGGGCTGTATGGCGCAAGAGCCATTAGTTTTTCGCCTGCAAGTTGCTTGTAATTAATCATAATACATTCCACCGTATCTATATATTTTATTAGTAATTAACGATAGTAACAGATAACTATTCATAATACAACTATAAAACTTAACTAATTCAAGTTTTTTGTTTTATTTTTAGAACGAACTAAAATATTGACATTATCTCAAACGTCTAATACATTACAGATAACATAAATAACCTACGAGGGCATGCATTGAAAATAACAAAAAAGAGATATGACCGCCTTGCTGATGTCGCTAAAAAATACTATATCGACAGTATGATACAAAGTGAAATTGCGAAAGAGCTAGGAATATCTCGCCCATTAGTTAGCCGCATGCTTTCAGAGGCTAAAGAGTTTGGCATCGTCGATATAAAAATAAACGACTTTGACAACATCAAAAAAAATACCCCTATCACAACAAGTGACATCATCGCAAAATTCTCTTTAAAAAATCTGCAAGTAGTAAAAGACGGCACCAACAATAAAATAACCAACAAAAACATCTGCCATGAAGCTGTAGCACTACTAAAAGACATAAACACATGCCGCCTTGGTATCGGCTGGGGTCATATAATCGGCGAACTTGTAAACTACATACAAACAGAAGCTACAAACTTAAACAACATCGAACACGTAATGCCACTTGTTGGCAACGCAAATATCGCAATGCGTAACTATCACTCAAATGAAAACACACGCATAATCGCTGAGCACCTCAACGCTACACCTCACTTCCTATCGCTACCAGCTATAGCAGAATGTCTTGACGAAAAACAACTACTATGCTCTACAGAAATATACAAACAAGCATATAACGAATGGCTCACACTCGATACAGTCATCGTAAACATTGGCAACTATCCATCCACGCCCGACTTCGCATCATATGCACGATATGGCGAACTGTTGCGCGAAAGCAAAGCTTGCGGACGCATACTCGCATACTTCCTAAACGAGCAGGGCGAAATCATACACTCTAATAACGACTTCGCAATACAAATACCACTAAAGACTCTCTCATCACGCAAAAATATCATCGGCATATGCTCTGCAAACACCTCTGCACAAGCCTTAAAAGGTGCATTAAGCTCAAATATCTGCACACATATTATCACAAGCAAATCACTTCTCGATTCTACAATCTCAATTTTATAACATATGTAACACTAAATTAAGTTACACATGTAACATTTTTCTACTTTCTTAAATTCCTTTGTGATTAAGTATTGACAACAGTCATAACATGTTATAATAATCGTTATAGACAATATTTATTCTCTTAAATGTTACATATGTAACATTATGTATTTTATATCGAACTAGACTTTAAGCGGAGGCATAACATGCTAGTTAATAAAACTACTTTATCACAAATGTTCCAATCTGCCGCAAAAATGCTGCACGACAATATTGACAAACTTAGTGAGATTGACGCTCGCTTTGGCGATGGTGACCATGGCATCACTATCGAGAAAATCAGCAAAGCTATTGAAAAATCTCTCACAGAGTGGCAAAATGAATCAATAAAAGACTTCCTTGACACATTAGGCGTCACAATACTTGGCATAAATGGTGGCTCAGCAGGCCCACTATATGGCACATTGATTGCAGGGTTTGGTAGCCAACTACAAGACGATGAGCATGAGCTTGACTCTGAAGGTGTCGTACGCATGTTCAAAGGTGCGCTTGCTGAAATGCAAGATATCACAACTGCAAAAGTTGGCGATAAAACTATGATGGATGCGCTTATCCCCGCTGTCGATGCAGTAATAAACGGCAAAGGTGAACCTGAACAACTATTTCAACTCGCAGCTATTGCTGCCGAACAAGGTGCAAAAGATAGCGAACAATACGTATCAAAATTTGGAAGAGCAAAAAGCTATAAAGAACAAACTCTTGGCACACCAGATGCAGGGGCAGTATCTACCTCATATTTATTCAGAGGACTTGCAAACGGCATAAATATGCATAGTTAATGAAATCGTATAAAACAAGGAGAAGTAGTTATGAAAATGAAGAAGTTTATCAACAACCCAGAGAACTTGACATCTGAACTATTAGATGGCCTTGCTTCTGCCAACCGTGACATTATTTACCGTGGCGAAGAAAACATGATTATCAACAAGAAGCTTGAAAATGCTGACCGAGTAACAATCGTTACACTTGGCGGCTCTGGCCATGAACCAGCACTTACTGGATTTGTAGGCGAAGGCATGGTTGACATATCTGTTGCTGGCGACATATTCGCAGCTCCAGGCCCACAAGCTTGCTTAAACGCTATCGAAATGGCAGATAAAGGCAAAGGCGTGTTATTTGTTGTGTTAAACCACGCTGGCGACATGCTCACAGGCAACTTAACTATGAAACAAGTTGAAAAGAAAGGCTTAAACTGTCTAAAACTTGTTACTCAAGAAGATATATCAAACGCACCTAGAGAAAATAGCGATGACCGTCGTGGACTGGTTGGCTGTGTTCCTACATATAAAATCGCTGCTGCAGCTGCTGCTGAAGGTAAATCACTCCAAGAAGTTCATGATATTGCAAAGCGCTTTTCAGAGAACATGGCTACGCTTGCTGTTGCTGCCCGTGGTGCAACACACCCTATTAACGGCGCACCGTTAGCAGACCTTGGTGAAGATGAAATCGAAATCGGCATGGGGCAACATGGCGAAGGCGGTGGCGGTAGAATTAATATGCTATCTGCTGATAAGACTGCTGAAATCATGGTAAACGCACTCGTGAAAGATATAGGCATTAAGTCTGGCGAGAAAGTTATGCTTATCATAAATGGCTCTGGCGCAACTACACTTATGGAGCAACTAATCGTTTTCCGCAGAGCAGAACAAGTGCTTAATGAACAAGGTATCGAAGTTGTTGCAAACTTTGTAGGCGAATTGCTGACAGTACAAGAGCAAGCAGGCTTCCAAATGTTCTTAGCACGCATGGATGACGAACTACTAAGGCTATGGAACGCACCTTGCCGTACACCATACCTAACTAAATAAAAAGGAATAATACATGGCTGACAATATTGGAAATAAAGAAGCACGCAACTACCACATCGACGTGCCTTATACACAAGAAGGTTTTTTTGTTAAAGGAGCATCTCACTGTGATTGGGGCATGAAGCGTCGCTTATCAAGAATTTTTAATGAGAAATCTCGCAACACAGTTATGCTAGCTTTCGACCATGGCTACATCATGGGGCCTACATCTGGTCTTGAGCGTATTGATGTTGCAATTACTCCATTACTACCGCATGTCGATGTTATGATGGCTACACGTGGTGCGCTAAAATCTAGCATTACGCCAACAACGAAAGCGGCAACTTGCCTACGTGTTACATATGATTCAACAGTTTTATTTGATGATATGTCTAACGGTGGTGGCTTCGCGTGTGATGCACAAACGGCTATCGCTATGGGTGCTGATTGCATGGCTGTGCAAACGTTTATAGGTGGCGCTGGTGAATCTCGCTCACTAGAGATATTGTCACGCACTGCTGATATTGGCAGCAAATATGGCATACCTACACTTGGTGTTGTGGCAGTTGGTAAAGAGCTTGAAAGAACAGAAAAGTATTTTCTACTTGCGACACGTGTTGTTGCTGAAACTGGCGCAAACATTGTTAAAAGCTATTATTGTGACGGCTTTGAACGTGTTGCCTCTGCATGCCCTGTGCCTATCGTTGTTGCTGGTGGTAAAAAGCTACCAGAGCTTGAAGCTTTACAACTTGCTTATAATTCAATAACTCAAGGTGCACATGGTGTTGATATGGGTAGAAACATTTTCCAATCCGATTCACCATTAGGCATGACTGTTGCTATCGGTAAAGTAGTTCATGAAGGCTACACGCCTGAGCAAGCGTTTGAAGTTTACGAAACAATAAAACATGATGGACTAAAATAAGGAAGGAGGTACATTATGGCTGCAACTTACATGCACATTGGCATACCTATCACTAACAAGAAACCAGGTATGACATACAACGAGGGAGCAAAAATATGGATGAGCAACCCAGACGACTACGACTATAAAGTAGAATATCTGGTGTTTGAAGAAGGTACTCCGTTCCCTGAGGAGATCCACAGAGAACCGCACGTCGCATACCAAGTAGACGACATGCAAAAATACCTTGATGAAGCAGATAGAATTATTTGCGGGCCTATGGCTGTTAGCGAAACTGCTGAAATCGCATTCATACGTAAAGACGGAGCTATTATAGAATTATACTGCGAAAAATAATGCACCGCACTGCGTTATTTTAAGTGGTATAGCTGACCTCACTTCACCATGGGGTCAGCTTTTTTTATGCTTAAAAATAGGCTTGGTTACTATTTTAATTGACATTCACTTGCTTGTCACATACATTACATAACAAATCAATAATTATAGGTGTGGTATGATAAACTATAGTATCGTAATGCTCGTAGACAAAAAAGAAAAAAAGTACATGCTCAATCTAAAAGAGGGAGCAAGGTTTTCAACACAGTATGGTTTTATCGACCATGATGTTATTGCAAACGCTTCAGAAGGCGACACAATCCTTACAAACAGAGGCGTTCCATATTTAGTGTATAAACCTACATACATGGACTTTGTGATGAACATAAAACGTCAAGCACAAATCATCTATCCAAAAGACTCTGCGGCTATGCTTATGTGGGGCGATATTGCACCTCATCAACGTGTACTTGAAAGCGGTATCGGGCAAGGGGCGCTATCTATCGCTATCCTACGTGCATTAGCAGATACAGGCAAACTTACATCTTATGAAATACGTGAAGACTTCGCCACTCAATCGGCTGGCTTCATAAAACAATATCTTGGTAAAACTCCTGAAAATCATACAATCGAAGTACGTAGCATTTATGAAGGTATCGACGGCGAATATGATAGAATGTTGCTAGACTTGCCAGAGCCTTGGCACGTTATACCACACATGGAACATGCACTTATTGACGGCGGTATCGTTGTTGCATATATCCCGACAGTGTTACAAGTAAAAACATATGTTGACACACTGAAAGCTGCTGGCTACTTTGTAGAGATTGACACGGCGGAATTGATTAGACGCCCTTGGAAAGTAGACGGATTATCTGTACGCCCAGAAATGTGGATATATAACCATAGTGCATTCTTAGTTACTGCAAGAAAGTTCTGCAAACGCACACCGATAGTAACGGCAAAACCAAAAGAAGATGAAGTTATTGAAGAAGTAACTGAAACAGTAGAAACTACAGAAGATTAATAAATAACGGGAGGTTTAAAAGCCTCCCGAAGTTTTATTTATATAGTTCATCACATGTCCTCCTCTCATCTGACGGTAATCTACTTGCAACCCGCGCTGTCACTGCCGTTCCAGCCTCCGCTCGGGCAAGTCAGTGACTTGCTATTTCCTCGCTACGCCACTTGCAGCCTCATTCATAAAGAGCGTTACACGTCGCCCTTTTATCTGACGGTAATCTAAAGCTCATGCCACTTGCAGCAGCACTAACTGAACGATACGCAATATTTCTTTCTCTAGTATTCTTGGTCATATCAATAATATCTCCAACTGCGTTATCAATTGCACGGTCTTGCGTAAATGAATTATTTATATCAAAATAACCTAAACGGTATCTAAAACAGATTTCAACTACAGTAGTTTTTTCTAAGAACGCTTTGACAACTGCTTTGTCAGAAGTATCAACAATTAAGTAATCTTGAATTATTTTAGCATGAGCCATTGCTGCCTCATTTATGAGTGGGTTTTTGTATGTGTCGTTTACATACTCTTCAACATCATCACGCACGCCATTATTGTTGCTATCAACGCCTAGTAAGTCGTTAGCATGTTCTGCACTACCTATGCCATATGTGCCACTTGTGGTTGTTTTGGTGCGTGTTTCTTTTTGCACATCTTTTGGTTTGCTTGCATAACTTTTTGTGGTTTCCTTTGCAACACTTTCTTTTGCATAGTCTTTAACTTTGATATTTGATTGTGTGTCATCACTGTTCATGCTCAGTAAAAAATAACCAACAGCAAAAAAAGCTATAAGAAAAACTAAACTTTTCAGCTTCATATTACACCTCTTCAATCTTTATTGTTATATATAATGTATTCTGCATTTATTGCGTTGTCAATGACTGATAAGTCAAAAAAAATGGGAGGCTTTTAACCTCCCTTGCTTAGCTTAGCCATTTGGCTAGCGTCTTTTCTGTTATTTCTGCAACTTGTCTACGTAAATCAGCATTTTGTGCTTCATTGTGTGCCTCTTTTATAACATCTTCTGAAACATATACGCCCGTTTTTCCGCCATACTCTGATGATATCGCAAGCCGTACAACCCTATCAGCACCAACCTCCGTTGGCGATGCCATGATATTCATAAGCAACTGAACAATTTTTTGTGAGCCTTTCAAGTTACGCAATAAGCTCGATTTTATATAGCCTGGTAAAAGATAATTGACAGTTACACCCCTGCTTTTCAATCTTTCCGCAAGGTCGATAGAAAACATGTTTAGCGACAATTTTGAATCTGCATATCTGCTAGCTGTTGCAAAGTTGCCATACATGTTATTAATATCAAGCCTATCTATATAACCCGTATCAGTTGTTACATTTACAATCCGCTCTGTTATATTATCTTGCAGTATGGTTGTGAGCAAATACGGTGCAAAATAGTTGATTGCCCAATTTTGATCAAATCCGTCTACTGTCAATTTCACATCAATCTGGTTTGCACCAGCACAGTTCACAAGCACGTTGATAACCTTGTGTTCATCACGTATCTTTTCTGCACATGCTTTCACGCTATCAAGTGAAGCTAAGTCACAAAGCTCGAAAATCATTTTGCCATCGCCTGTTAACTCACCTCTGAGCTCTTGCTCTGACGATTTGTTTCTGCCAAGTACGATAACAGTCGCACCCATTTTATAAAGCATATTCACACTTACACGCCCTATCCCGTTTGTGCCACCCGTGAATACAATCACTTTGCCGTGCAAATCTTTATCTTTCTCAGGGATAGTATGTTTAGGGTCAGGGTGCTTCCTTTGAGGTGTGAAAAGTTTTAAGCCGATTTTAGTTTTCTCTGATAACATAGTCGCCTCCATAGATAATTATGAATGGCTGATGATGTTTTATCAAGAAATGATACGCGTTATGGACAAAAGTTATTTCACATCAATATATTATAGTGACAATGTTTAAAGTTGCCTATTTTCCTATTGACATATTCCATACATAAGCAATAATAAAAACATGTTAAAACGTGAAGGAACTGTAAAAGAAATTGTTAACGGCGACGCAATCGTATGCGTGAAATCTATCGCTTGTGAGCAAGGGTGTGTTGGCTGTAGCGCATCGCAAGATGATGAAAAAGCAATCACTATCGAAAACGATAGCGACTATAAAGTCGGCGATAGCGTTTCACTTGAAATATCAGAAAGTGGAATGGTTACAAACGGGCTTGTCTTCTATGGCGTGCCAACAGTAGTTATGCTTGCGAGTGCAAGTGTTGCAAGTTATGTGTTAAAGTTTGGCGATGTTTCCACCGCCGTTGTTAGTCTTTTATCTGTAGTTGTTTCACTACTTAGCATAAAGATATATCGCCCTAAAAAAGTCAGCGCTAGAAAGCTTTAAAATTCGTCGTTTTTTGCCCTATACTCAAGCACTTCAATAAACTTATCTA
>CAYJDR010000048.1:9764-15254 GCA_964368965.1 uncultured Deferribacteraceae bacterium | reverse complement strand
GATTTAGTACATACCGTTATATTCCCAATCCTTATCAATATTCGAGAACCACTCTTCCGGTCTCTCCCACATTGGTGGGTTATGGTAGTGTGCTTCCTTACCGCCGTCCCAAGTACCGCGGAATTCTTCGCCCCTTGGGTATTTGAAGAAGTTTTGTTGCATTAGTAATAAACTTGTACCAACTAAACCAGTAGCATCACGAGCATCTAATTCACGAGAGATTGCGTGTATCCAAGTGTTTTTACGTGTGAACGGACAAACAGCGATACAAACACGGCAACCGTCGCCACCTTGAGTTGAACCTGCAACCCACATACGGTGACATCTTTCTTCGTCTAGTACCCAACGTTTCATACCACGTATTACTTGTGTTGGTTCGTCAGTTGTTTCGATAGCGCCACCTGGGCAAGTGTCTGCGCAGATTTTACACTTCTTACAGAAGTTAGCCATGTTGATGTTGATTGGTTTATCATATTCAAACTCGATATCAGTAATAACGCCACCAGAGCGGAAGTTTGAACCAACTTCAGGAACCATAACTAAACCAGACCTTGAATACTCAGCTAAGCCTGATTTTAATGCGAATGCTGACATCATAACTTCCATAAAGTTACCTGGGAACTGTGCACGTGCTGGGTGACCTAAAGTTTGTAGGAACACTTCTAATAAACCAGCTGCAACACGAGTACGGAAATAGCCATCGTTAGATGTAGAGTAGCCGATTGCGCCATATGTAGAATCCCAGAACATTGGCGTACCAAGCACGATCATGCTTTTCCAGTGCTCAGGCACTTTATCGCCCCAATCGTCTTTACCTTTGTTAGGCATACCACGCATTAAGTTTGTGAACATGAGGCTCTTATCAAACGGAGTGATAGCAACAAATGACGCGCCAAAAAGATGGCCCATAGTTTTAATAAGTTCTGAGGCATGTTTAGGAGATTTAAACTCCATTTTCTTTTTATTTTTTGGTATACGGCGGAAATCCCACTCTTCTGGTGGTTGCGGTTTACCAGTTATTCTTAATGCATCTTCTGGGTTTTCAGGAATAGCTGAACCATAACGGTTAGTTTGTGCTACATTGTATGCTTGTGCATAAGCGTTTGCAAGCGAATAGCGGTCGTATACTTCGTTGTTCCAATAGTCTAGGCGTTTGAAGTATGCGGCAATCCTTTCAACAACTAGCTCATAACGCTCTGGGTGTTTTGTGTAGTATTTTTTCATAGCTTCGTTAGGCATAGCTTCTAGGCCCATAGATGGGTTCCATTTTTTGCTTCTAACAAGCATTAAAACAGTTATCCAACGCTCAAGCAGTTGATCTGTCCAGTCTGGTCTTGTAACTTCTGCAACAGGTGTCATCATTGCAGCAGTTTCAGCGCGGAATGGCTCACGGTTAAAGAATTGAGTTTCGCCTAAATAGCTCTCCCAACCTGAATATGCATCGCCTGTTCTAGCAAGTTTAAAACCTGTAACAGCCGAACCCGCAACCGATAAAGCTGCTGCCGCGGCACCACTATATTTTAATAAGTTACGTCTCGAAACACCTGATTGCAGCATCACATTTTCAATGTCTTCTTGACTCATTGCTTCTTTTGTAACCCTATTCGCAGGGTCATTAACTATTTCAAGAGCATCTTGTTCTTTCTTGATATCTGACATATGTATCTCCTCCACATTGATCTCAAGTAATATTAGAGGAAATTAATAATTAAACAAGGGCCACAAAATCAAAATCATAGTGGGCCAGATATTTTTTTCACTTCCAAAAACAAAAATTATATGTATAATAAGGCAGTGATATTAAACATTGTTCCATTCAGTTTACACACGTAAGAGGTTGCTATGTATAGTGATTTTAAAGTTAACCCTGAAAGTAATATGCCTGTCTACACACAAGTTGCAGGCCACATACGTAGGCTTATTACAACTGGTGTATTAAAGAATGGTTCGCTATTACCTGGGCGCGCGTTTATGACAGACGCACTCAGCATAAACAAGAATACACTCGCAAAAGCACTTGAATTGCTAGAATTTAACGGGCTTGTAAAATCTCACCCACGTAAGGGGTTTGAAGTAACATACACACTAGGCGACCATGGTGTCAACTGGGAGCGCTATTTCACACGTGCAAAGCACAAAACAGCCACGGAAGATATATCAAAGTTCTCTGGAAGCGCACGCATGGGCGCACTTAGTAGCGACTTTACACCACCGAAACATCTGTCAGAAGCGTTCATGAAAGCTACACGTAAACTACATCGCGACTATAATAAACTTGAGTTTTCAAAATATGGCTATGAGCCACTGCGTCACACTGTCAAAAAATATATTGAGCGGCAAGGGATATTTGTTGATATTGATAACATATTCATAGCTACAGAAGATGCACTCACAATTTACCATATATACGAAACACTTATGACACAAGGCTCCGTGCTATTTACAGAAAAATATAACATTGTGCACGCTATCACAAACATACATTCGCTTGGCGTAAATATTATGTCATTAAAGTGTGATGGCGACGGTGTAATTATTTCAGATATCATCGAAAAGTTGCCACGAAATAGGAATGCAATCTTACAAATTGACGCTACTGACAACGTACCAACAGGCTTAATAATGAGCAAAAAAAGAAGACTTGAAGTTGTGGAGTTGGCTCAGAAATATCGCATACCCGTTGTTGAGATCGACCATCACACACACATCTGGCACGACCAAGACGACATAAAACCGATGAAGGCTTTTGATACTACAAACAACATAATTTATATTGATAGCTTCGTTAAGATGTTTCCATACAACACACAAATATCATGGATAGTGGCTGATAAATATTTGATAGAGCGTATTAGTAATGTGTTTGCGCAAACTGCTGCAAAACCAAACTTTTTTATGCAACTGCTTGTTAATGAAGCACTTTCTAGCGATAAGTTAGAGGAGTTTCATAAGCACGTGAAAGACTTTGTGCTAGAGCGACGCCAGTTGACACTAGATTTATGTGAAAAATATCTGACAGGTAAGGCGAAATGGAACGCTGATAATTGTTACTACTCGTTTTGGATTGAGTTTACTAATGACGATGTGCATATAAAGAAAATATTAAATAAAGCCAACAACACTAGTGCTTTAGCTGGCAATTTGTTTGACAAAAACGATAGAACACACGTACTAATCCGCCCAGCGTCTATCACTAAGCAAGAGTTGATAGACACTATAAAATTGTTGGCGGATAATACTTAACGCTACTCTGCTACTGCCATTAAGTATTCAGGCACACGCATCGGACGTTGGCTGTTTGCATCGTATGTTGCATGTACAGTTGTCGCCTCTGCAAATGTTGTGCCGTTGCCGTCGTGAACAACATATTCAAACTCGAACTTTGCGCCCTTAGCGTTCGTCAGCTTTAGCGATACATAAACATTATCTTCAAACTGGATAAATTTTTTATACTTAATCCTCGTTTCAACAATCACAAACCAGTGGCCCTCGTCCCTTGCTCGCAAAAGTTCTTCTTTAAACGTTGTGTTACGTGCAATCTCTAGATAAGTTATGCACACAGAGTTATTTACATGGCCATAGCCGTCTAGGTCTGTAAACCTTACTTGGATTTGAACATCTTCAAATTTCTTCATACCACCACCTCGAAAAAAAGGGAGACATTTGCCTCCCTGAAAATATTTTATTACTTAGACATGCTGTTTAAGAAGTCCATGTTAGTTTTTGTGCCACGCATTTTATCGAGTAGGAACTCCATAGCGTCTACCGAGTTCATGTTCGATAGGAAGCGACGTAAAATCCATACTTTGTTTTGCTCTTCTGCTGTGTGGAGTAGGTCTTCACGGCGTGTGCCTGACTTGTTCAAGTCGATAGCTGGGAACGTTCTGCGCTCAACTAAACGTCTATCGAGGTGCAGTTCCATGTTACCTGTACCTTTGAACTCCTCGAAGATAACTTCGTCCATACGGCTACCTGTATCAACTAAAGCAGATGCGATGATTGATAAGCTACCACCGTTTTCGATGTTTCTCGCAGCACCGAAAAAGCGTTTCGGTTTGTGCAGAGCGTTTGCATCAACACCACCAGATAAAACTTTACCAGACGATGGCTCAACAGCGTTGTATGCACGTGCCAAACGAGTTATGCTATCAAGCAAGATTACAACGTCTTTTCCGTGTTCTACAAGTCGTTTAGATTTATTAAGCACCATTTCAGCAACTTGCACGTGGCGGTAAGCTGGCTCATCAAAAGTAGACGAGATAACTTCAACAGCCATAGGTGTTTTGCCTTCTGCGATAGCTTCTTTAGTCATTTTTTCTGCGAATTTTTTGAAGTCTGTAACCTCTTCAGGACGCTCATCAATAAGCAAGAAAATCATGTAAACTTCTGCATGGTTTTTAGCAACTGACGATGCAACAGATTTCATCAACACAGTTTTACCCGTTCTTGGTGGTGCAACGATTAAGCCACGTTGACCTTTACCGATAGGCGAGATAAGGTTGATACATCTAGTGTCATACTTAGTAGGTTCAGATTCTAGGTTGATGATTTCATCAGGGAAAAGTGGTGTCAAGTTTTCAAACAAGCTACGTAGTCTTGTAGGTGCTTCAAAGTTGACAGTTTCTATTTTTAATAGTGCAAAATATTTTTCGTTGTCTTTTGGTGGCCTGATTTCACCTGCGACAGTATCGCCATTACGTAAGCCGAAGCGTCTGATTTGAGCTGGCGAAACATATATATCATCAGGACCTGGAAGATAGTTGTAGTCAGGTGAGCGAAGGAAGCCGAAGCCGTCTGGAAGTATCTCTAAAACACCTTGGCCATAGATTTGCCCGTTTCTAGCACTTGTGGCTTTTAATATCTCGAACATCAGTTCTTGACGCAACAAGTTACCTGCGTTTTCAATTTCTACTGCACCTGCGATAGTGACAAGTTCTTCAATAGATTTCTTTTTTAAATCGGTTAAATTCACGAAAAAACCTCTAATAATGTTATTGATTTGTATTTAGATTTCAAAATAAGCGACATAAACTATGTGGACTGTTTATGCATATTCAACTGTGAATGATTGTGTTTATTTATCTGAATTAACTGGCAAGCATACACGTAACTTTTTAACTATAGTCACGTGAGTCAACATTGTCAAGAAAAATCAGCGAGTATTGTGAAAAAATAATTATGGTATTGATTATGTTTATTGATTATTGTAATATACAGACGTTGGGTACGTTAGACGGTTAGCCTCACTATCTTATAAAATACTTTTTGAAAGGTGGTGATGCTTTATGGCAAGAGAAGATATTACATTTTTAATATTCATCATTATTGCTTTAACAAGCATATTAATTACCATAAAAAAATAACCGCCTACGGCAATAGGCGGAAATTCTTGCACATTTTGTGCAAACAAATTCGCTAAATTGGGGCTAGCTGTCTAGCCACCCAACACTTATAATCTATTATCAATTCCCTTTTTTGTCAAGTTGTTTT
>CAYJDR010000048.1:0-9664 GCA_964368965.1 uncultured Deferribacteraceae bacterium | reverse complement strand
GCAGAGCGTTTCCCCCAGCCCTCTCGATTGCTTATGTCGTCAGCTTTTAAGTTATAAATATCTGAAAAATTACGCACAAAACCAGCGTCATGTAGTTCTTCCACCACTTTTTCGCCTAAACCTTTGATATCCATAGCATTTCTTGATGCGAAGTGGATAATTTTACCTTTTACGAGTGCTGGGCATTCTTCGTTTACGCAACGGCTTTTTGCATCGTCTTCAATCGTTACAACTTCGTGGTTACATACTGGGCAATTAGCTGGGAACACGATTTCACGTGCGTCGTTTGGTCGTAAATCTTTTTGCACAGCAACAACTTTCGGTATTATTTCCCCACCTTTTTCGATAAACACAGTATCGCCAATCATTATGCCTAAGCGATTGATTTCGTCTTGGTTATGCAAGCTTGCACGTGCGACTGTAGAGCCTGAAAGTAGCACAGGCGTAAGCACTGCAACAGGTGTAATTGCGCCCGTTCTGCCAACTTGAAAGAGGACATCTTCAAGCACAGTTGTCGCTTGCAACGCTTTATATTTGTATGCTATCGCCCAACGAGGAAACTTAGATGTGAAGCCTAGCTCCTCACGGATAGCGTATTCGTTTACTTTGATTACTGCACCGTCGATATCGTATGGAAGTGTGAAGCGTACGTTTTCAATCTTATCTAGCGCTTGTGTGATTTCTTCAATATTACTAGCAGTATATAACATCTCACTAATTGGAAAACCTAGCGATTTAACATACTCCATATCTTCCACATGTGTTTTATGTTGGTCTTCAAAGCCATCAATGCCGTAGATTATCATAGATAGTTTACGTGATTTCGCTTCCTTTTCGTCAAGTAGTTTAAGGCTACCAGCGGCAGCGTTGCGAGGGTTTGCGAATAGTGGTTGGTTCATTTCTGCACGTTTTTTGTTGAGTTGCTCAAACACTTCCTTTGACATATAAACTTCGCCACGTAACGTGATTTTGCCTTTATAGTCAATAACTTTCGGCAACTCTTCAATCAAGCTAACGTTGCGTGTGATATCTTCGCCAACTTTGCCATCGCCACGTGTTGCGCCTAGCACGAGTTTACCACCATCATATGTGATAGATACGGCTGCTCCGTCAATCTTTGCTTCGATTGTATAAACGGTGTCGATTGCAGAGCCTGATTTTCTGATGAAGTCCGCGACTTCTTCTTGCGAGTATGAGTTATCGAGTGACAACATGCGATATTCATGCACGACAGTTTTCGCATCGTCTTTCGGTGCTGTGCCTACTGTGTTTGTAGGGCTTTCTGCGAGTTTTAGTTCTGGATGTTCACGCTCTAGTGCGACGAGTTCTGCATAAAGTTCATCATACTGTTTGTCAGATATCAACGGGTTGTCGTCTGTATAGTATGCTTGGTTATGTTTGTTTATCTCTTCAACTAGTTGTAATATGCGTGATTTTGCGTCCATTTATTTCATCCTCAATAATAATGAGCCTTCTGGAAGTTGTTGTTCCATAGGGATTTGGTATTTGTAGTTTGGTCTTGTGTTTTCCACTAACTGTTCGCTATCATCTGCAATGATTTGTGAAGTTGTGAACTCGATGATATCAAGCGACGGTGTAACAAATGCTAACTTTTCGCCAACTAAAAACTTTGCACGGCAACTAACGATAACATTGCCACCCTTTTGCCCAACGACAGCAGCAAGGAAGTCGGCTTGGTTTGTAGAGTTTGCGTTATCGCGGTTGATTGCGAAGTAGTCGTCTTCGCCGCTATAGAACCCCTCTGTATAGCCACGATTGCTAACGCATGAAAGCATACGCTCGAGGTGTGGGTCGACTGTGTAATTTTCTGGGTCTTTTAGTGCTTGGTCGATAGCTTTTCTGTAGACACCTGTGACGATTGAAGCATACATTACGCTTTTCATGCGTCCCTCAACTTTGCCACTTTTCACACCCATTTTCACAAGTTCGCCAATTCTGTGCAATAGGCACATGTCTTTCGAGTTGTAGAGGTATGTCATGTCGTTATCTTCGTAAACTGGGTAGTATTGCCCCTCACGAGTTTCTTCCATGAGTGAATATTTCCAGCGACACGGGTGTGTGCATTCGCCTTGGTTTGCATCTCTGCCTGTCATGTATGCGCTGATTAAGCACCTGCCTGACATCGAGATACAGATCGCGCCGTGTATAAATGTTTCAATCTCGGTGTTAGCGCCTTTAACTATCTCTTGCATATCGTGTTTTTTCACTTCACGCGCTAAGATAACACGTGATGCGCCCATATCGCCCCAAAAGTTTACAGCCGATAAGTTTGTTGTGTTTGCTTGCGTACTTAAAGAGATAGGTACATTTACGCCACTCTTTTTAGCTATCGAGAATATGCCAGGGTCGCTAATGATTAAACCATCTGCGCCTAAGTCTGCAATGCGTTTTACGTATGGTTCAACTTCTGCAAGTTGCTCTGTAGATGGGTAGACGTTCATAGTGACGTAGCCTTTTTTGCCACGTTCGTGTAGGTATTTTAGTGCGTGTTCCATTTCGTCGAACGAGAAGTTCCCCGCGAACGCACGTAAGCCGAACGCTGGGCCGCCCATATAGACAGCATCTGCGCCGAACGAGATAGCCGCTTTTAGTTTATCAAAATTGCCTGCTGGCGATAATAGTTCCATGTTGTTTCCTCTACTGTTTTAGCGATATCACAAGCAACCCACCTGTGACAGGTATGAGTTGTGCGTTTATGGTATCGTCTGAAAAAATCTCTGTCAAAAACTCACGTATGAGCCTGACGTTGTGTATATATTTTTGCGGGATTTCTGCATCTTCACAGAAAACATATCCGTAAATAAGTATATCGTCGAACACGACAACGCCGCCGCTGTTTAAGCGTTTGCGTGCTAGTTGCCACATTTTTGGGTAGTCACGTTTGACGCTGTCGATAAATATTAAGTCGTACATATCCTCACGCCCAGCAAGCCACGCATCGCCAAGCACTTGGTATGATGTAACATTCTTATAGTCTTTGAAATAGTTGTTGAAAACAAGCAGACGTTCAAGGTTGCCATCGAGTGCAGTTAGTTCTGTTTCTGGGTGTCCACGTAAAATAGCTAAACTAGATACACCGATACCGCAACCAATGTCAATACTTTTTGCTGGTTTCTTTATGCTGACGATGTTTGTGAGTGCAGCACATGCCGTTTCCTCAAGCGATGGGACGCCTAAGTCGGCAGCTATGCCACGCAATATTGTGTATGCGCTATCATCAAACAGTTCTTTAAGGTAGCCCTCACATATCGAGGGGGAGAATGATACGTTCACTGTGTGCCGTTGTCAAAATCTGGTGCTGATGGAGATAGTGCAGCTGTAAGCTTTGATGCATATTCTGCGTTCGATTTCGCCATCTCGTTCAATATCTTACCAGCGACTGACGGAGTCATGCGCCTAAACAGTGCCGTTGTTTTTTCAAGCTCCATTTGTGTAAGGATAGCCGCTGCCGATTTTGGCTTTGACGCTTGATATATCTTTGCTAGTTTGTCTAGCTCTTCATCTTGCTTGACATCTAGTTCATCTAGTTTTTTTGTGACTTCATCACGCATAGCGACGATGTTTTCTTCACGAGTTATCAAGTCTTTCTCTAGTGCGTTCAGCCTGATTTCGCGCGCGTTTAAGTCGGCCTCTTTCGTTGCAAGTTCTTGCTCTTTCGCACGCAGAGTGTTCATCAGTTCAGTCGTGTCTGATAAGTTCTGGCCATTGTTTGAAAAGCTTTGTGAATAGCCTTGCATAGCTATCACAGTTATTAATAGTGCGAATATTGTCTTTTTCATGGTGTCGACCTCTCGGCTATATTTCGTTTCGTTGCTTAATTGTGTTTATTTCGTCTACTTCTAGCGCTTCACGCTTTGCTATATATTTTTTGTATGCTAGCAAGTGTTTATCTTTCAGTTTTTGTATAATTTTAACATCAGCTAGTGCTTTGTTTAGCACTTCCCTTTGTTTATCAATAGCTTGTTTAAGCTTGTTCTGTTGCATGATAGTTTTTGTGAGCTCTTGCTCTTTTACTTTAATATACTTATCATACATTTCTGCAAACGATAACGCGCCAGCGTTCGCATCTTCCAGCCGTTGTTGCTGTTGTGCTATTATCTCTTGCTCGATGCTTGCTATATGTTCAGCTAGTGCTTGTGCTTCGTTGTTTAGCTTCGTCATTTTCATTTTTTCTTCATCTAACAACGTGTTGCGATAGTCCAGCACCTTTTCTAGCTTAAACTCTTTCTTCATTAACTGCTACCTATGATTGCTGTCATAAGTTTTTCCGTATCTTCCATTGAAAAACTTTGTGTAGTTTCTTGGCGTAGGAACATGTTTATAGCGCTAATTTTCGCTATCGCTTCATCAATATTTGCGTTGCTACCTTTCGTATATGCACCGATGTTGATCAAGTCTTCAGCTTCTTGATACGTTGCAATCAAGTTGCGCATTTTACCAGCAACAGCCCTATGCTCAGGCGATGCAACCTCGCTCATAAGCCTAGATGCGCTAACCATAACATTAATCGCTGGGAAGTGGTTCTTAGCGCCAAGTTGCCTATCAAGCACAATGTGCCCATCAATGATTGAGCGCACAGTGTCTGCAATCGGGTCGTTCATGTCGTCGCCCTCAACAAGCACCGTGTATAGCCCCGTGATTGAACCCTCACCAGCATCTGTGCCAGCGCGTTCGAGTAGTTTCGGCAACAAGCCAAAAACCGATGGTGTGTAGCCCTTTGTTGTAGGTGGTTCGCCAACAGTTAAGCCGATTTCACGCTGAGCCATAGCAAAACGAGTAACGCTATCCATCATAAGCATAACGTCTTTGCCTTCATCTCTGAAATACTCTGCGATAGATGTCGCAACTGACGCACCTAAGCGCCTAACTAGTGCCGATTGATCGCTTGTGGCAACGATAACAACGCTACGTTTCAAGCCTTCTTCGCCTAAATCTCGCTCTATAAATTCACGCACTTCACGCCCACGCTCGCCTATTAGTGCGATGACGTTTACGTCTGCGTTTGTGTTCCTTGCTATCATGCCTAGTAGCACGCTTTTACCAACGCCACTACCTGCAAATATGCCAACACGTTGCCCTCTGCCAGCTGTGATAAGCCCGTCGATAGCTTTAACACCTGTAGTGATAGGCGCTTTGATAACACGGCGCTCTAGTGCTGCTGGTGGTTTGCCGTTTGTTGGGTATAGTTTATAGTCTGTAATTTCGCCTTTGCCGTCGATAGGGTTGCCGAAGCCGTCAAGCACTCTGCCGAGTAATCCTGGCCCAACTTTAACTGAGCTGCTGCTATCATCGCTGATAACGGGGCTACCAGGTGCGATGCCTTCGCTTTCTGCATATGGCATAAGCACAACGCGGCCATCTTTGAAGCCTATCACTTCTGCTGGAACTTTGTTGCCGTCGATAGTGCCTATAGTGCAACGGCTACCGATGCTTACGAGCGGTCCATCAGCTTCGATAACAAGTCCTACTATTTTTGTAGCCTTGCCTTGTAGAACTATCTTTGGTTCATGGCGTATTGATTTTAATAACTTTAAGTTATTCATTTGTAGATTTATTGCCCTCTGTCACTGTAGAGTTGATTTGGTTTGTAAGCTCTTCCACCATGTCTTGCGGGTTTAGATTGATGACGCCAACGTTAGTTTGGATACTTACGCTACCTCTCTCAAGTGCTGTATCGCCTGAGACGACATTGTTTGGGAACGCCCTTTTAACATCAGCAATATCGTCAGGGTGTACAGAATAAGTGACATCTTTTAGCCCAACAAGTTTCGATAAATGTTTGTTGATAAGGCTAACTATAAATTGGTTGTTAAATTTACGCTCTGCGCCAACTATGCTTTCAACAAAGCCTATCACGATATCATGTAGGTGGGTGTCGAACTCGTTGACAGTTGCTTCAATTTTCTTATACTCTTCAAGTGATTTGTTGTTGAACTCCTCAATGCGTGATAAGTAGTCAGACTTTTCTGCGACGTAAACTGTGTTTGCTTCATCTTTTGCTTTGTTGTAGCCATCTTGGTAGCTTGTTGTTTTCGCTACTTCGATTTTAGCTGGCTCTGCTTCAAGCTGTTTTTCAAGCTCGTTAGATTTTTTATCTAGCTCTTGTTGAAGCTCAGCTAGTTTCGTTTCAAGCTCTTGTTTCGCAAGCTCAAGTTCTTGCTTGTTTACTTCAAGTGCTTCGATTTTATCAGTATATTCTTTGATTTGCTCTTCGCTAAGCCCAGTATCAACAACGCCTTCTTGGGTGACGACTTTGTTAGGGTATTCTTGCTCGCCCTCGAGTGCATCTGAAAAGTTTGGCGACTCTTGGAACGTGTTTGTAGAGCTACCATTCCATGTAGGTACGGTTTCAAAGCTAACATCGTCGCCAGCTTTCGCAAGCCTGCGTGATGGTGGAAGATAGTCGAAGTCGGTAATGATGTCTTCAACTATCGGTATAGTTTCAGGGTCTTCATCGGCAGTAGCTGTGAAAAGGTCTTGAACTGAGTGCTCTTCCTCTGCTGCGAACGTTTTTAATGCGTACGACTCTTCACCGTAGTTAGATTCAGCAAATTCTAACAGTTCAATAGTTTCAGTCTTTTCTGTAAAGTTCTTTAATATCTTAGATGCCATGTATATCCCTTTAGCGTTGTATAGTAGTGCTTATGCCGCTTATACGAACTGCTCTTCTTCGCCGCCACCGATACTGATAACGCCTTCTTCATCAAGCTCACGAACAATAGCAACGATTTCATGCTGTGCTTTCTCAACGTCTTTAAGTCTAACAGGTCCCATGTAGTCCATTTCTTCTTGTATAGTTTCAACGGCACGTTTAGACATGTTTTCAAAGAACTTGCGTTTAGTTTCTTCGTCAGCGCCTTTAAGTGCAAATGTAAGTACTTTCTTGTCTGCTTTCTTGAGGATTTCTTGAATAGCAGCTTGGCCAAGTAGGCGGATATCGTCGAATACGAACATCATATCGCGGATCTTAGCAACAAGTTCTGGCGAGTCTTTTTCAAGCCTATCAAGTGTAGTTTTACTAGCAACCCTATCCATACGGTTGAAGATTTCAGCGACAGATTTAACACCACCAACTTCGACGTTGTATGATGATAATGCCTCGAACCTTTCTTCAAGTACTTTCGATAATGTTTTAACAACCGATGGTGATATATCTTGCAAGTTGGCGATACGCACGACAACTTCTGCTTTCAGTTCCTCTGGTAGCTGCGCCATAGACTCAGCTGCGTGAGATGGGTCAAGATGGGCAAGGATAAGTGCAATCGTTTGCGGGTGCTCGTTTAAGATAAACTTTGCAAGCTGTTTCGGGTCGATCTTCGTTAAGAACTCGAAACCAGACGACTGCTCCAGCATTTTAGTAAGTCTATCAATAATTTTACGTGCACGCTCAGGCCCAAGCGACTTGATAAGTACCGACTTCGCATACTCTAAGCCACCTTTAGAGATGAACTTCTTAGCGAGCATGATGTTGTAGAATTCTTCAACAATTTCATCAATTTGCTCAGGTGGAACCGTACGAGTAAGCGCGATAGATTTGGAAAGTTCTGCAACTTCCTCATCATCAAGGAACGCCATGATTTTTGACGATACTTCTTCGCCTAATGCAACCATTAAGATTGCGGCTTTTTTGACACCTTGGTCTGGCTCTCCGCCTGCAATTTGGGCAACTTTCGCTGCTACATCTTCTTTAGCCACTATTATGTACCTTTTATAAGAGATTTAACAAGGTTCGCAATCATTTCTGGATCCTCGTTTGCTTGTTCTTCAATTTTCTTCAACATAACTTTAGATTTAATCGCCTCGACATCAATCGGTGTTGATTCATCAAGTTCTGCTTCGATTTCACGCTCTAGCTCGTCAATAGTTTTAGGGAAGCCGCTATCGCCGCCGACATTAAGCTCGAAGTTAGTCATTTGTGCATCAATCGCAGACTCACCCAATAACTCTTCGTCGATTTCTTTCGAGCGGTCGAGTCTTAACAGTATCGGCCTCATAATTAAGAAGTAGAACAACACTAGTATGATAATCGCACTAGCGTACTTCATAGACATGCTTATAATTTCCATAGTTCTTTCTCTCTGTGTGATAACGTTATCAATGGCTTCGTTTGTAGTGTCAAACGAGATGTTTGTAACATCTAAAACATCGCCACGCCCTGGGTCGATACCAACAGCGCCAGCAATTGTGCCACGAAGTTTTTGGATATCTTCTTCAGTTCTTGGTGCTTTAGTAGTGACTACTTCGCCATTTTCTTCAGCTACAACCATTTTATCATCAACAACAACAGCAACAGCTAAGCGCTTTAAAACGCCACCTGTACGCTCTTCACGTGTTGTAGTTTTGTTTATTTCAAAGTTTTGTATTTCTTGTGTTTTGCTATATTCCGAAACGATGCCATCAACTAAAATATCAGGCTCTGCAAGGTTCGACTCAACACCAGGGATACCCATAGGTGCTTTGCCCATGTTTTTCGCGTTCTCTTCTAGCAGGTTTTGCGAACGAACAACACCTGTATCGCCATATTCTTCACGTAGGATTTCTTGCTTGTTGTAGTCTAGCTCAACGCTAACCTTCACAACAAATTTACCATCGCCAAGGATAGGCATAAGCACGTTTCTAAGCCCTGTTTCAAAGCGCTTTTCTTCGGCTTTTTGTTGGTCGAACTGTGTTTGCGTTAGTAGTAGTGGCTGTGTTTCTTCGGTTAGGAAGTCGCTAAGCAAGTTGCCATTAGTATCAACAATTTGCACCGCCTCAGGCACTAAACCTTTAACAGATGATGCAACTAAATGCGCTATCGACTTGATTTGGTCAGGTGCGATAGTTGCGCCAGGCATAGGCTTGATAACAACAGATGCTTTTGCGATTTCGTCGGTATCTTCAACAAATAGACGCTCTTTCGGTATAGTGATTAAAACTTTCGCTTCTGCAACTTCGTTAAGTGCTGTGATAGTGTTTGCAAGTTCACCCTGCAACGCGCGTTGGAAGTTTACATTTTGTGCGAACTCAGTCATGCCTAGTTTTGTTTCGTCGAACAGTTCAAACCCTGTAGACTTTTCACGTGGTAGGCCTTCGGCTGCGAGCATCATTCTGGTGTCATAGACATTGTCTTGCAGAACTTCGACAGCGTTGCCGTTCACTTTATATTGTATTGATTTTGCTTGTAGGCTATCGGCAATTTGTTTAACGTCAGCTTCGGCCATATCAGAATATAGCGTGCGGTAAGCTGGCTTGTTCGCCCATATGATAAGAACAACGACAGATGAAAGCACAGCAACAGTAGCCGCCACTATCGAAACGCGTTGCAACATTGTAAGTTTAGCCCATACATCCATAAACTGGGCAGTGAGTGTACGTGGTGTCATCGGTTATAAAACCTCCGAATATTGTATTTTATACTTTCGATACGAAAAATTCTGTTATGAAAAAAGATTACATCAATCATAATATATACAATTCATAGCGTTGTTACAAGCATTTTATACAATTTTTTAAAGATTTACAAAGATTTTTTCACTTAGAGCGGAAAAATATTCCCACTAAATAGATTGATATTGATACACTTTAGTATATTTAGGTGAAAATGTACGCCTTAGCTGATAGTTTCGTTGCAATACTAGGCGGCTTGGATAGCTAAGAGCTAAAT
>CAYJDR010000047.1:0-15912 GCA_964368965.1 uncultured Deferribacteraceae bacterium | reverse complement strand
TAACGTCTAAACTTGCTATTATCAGCAGAAAAGAGTTGTGCACCGCAATAAGCACATTCTACACCATTTATAACGCTATCTTCATCAACTAGCTTGCTAGCACAATCAGGACAATGTGGCATTTCCCTTTTGTACTCCACCCCGTTTTTCTCAGCATAGTGCAGCTTCGCACGTTCTTTCGATACCACCCAATATTCACGTCCGTTAGGCTTCGAGAGATTAACATCGCCAACGCTAGTTAAGATGCGAACGTCCGTAGCGTGTGGATCTGTTTCTCTGATTTCTCTCGCCCACTTCGATACAAGGTGGCTAGGACACATTACCATAATGCGACTATTCACCTTTGGTATTAGTGTTGAAATTGCCGTCCCCATCAATGTTTTACCAGTACCCATTTCGCCAATAAGTAAAGCCGATTTGTTATCGGCTTTAAATAGGCTTTTAGCTACTGCTAAGATTGTATCAGCTTGTGCTGAAAAAGGACGACGTTTCAACGTGGCCAACTTTTGCAAGTTAGCTTTGTCCCATTCGTCGTGTTGGTCGTTTTGGTAAATAGGCTCGAACGAGTTTCTTACTTTTTCTTTAATAGTTGCTCCGTATTTTTCGATAAAGTCTTTCATCGAAACGGATTTTCTTTCTGTGTTTAAGTTTTCATTATTCATTGTACAGTCCTGTTAATTAGTGTTTTTAAGTGTTCAAGGTTTTCCATAACATATTCCTCCAGCTTTTCATCTGTAGGGTACGTTACCATCTGTGCTACAGGAATATTGAACGTTTTTAAATTCGTCCACTCCACACAATCAGATATGATGTCTAGCTTCCATGCGTCATGCAGCGGAACACGTGTTAAACGTTTCAACCGCTCAAATATGATGTCACGCAGTTCGCTATAGTCTTTGCCCATGACAACGTTAAATCTGTTGATGTCGTTGCCATCGAAGTATTGCTTGACGTATGCGATACCGTAAGATAAATTCTCAGCTAATTTTTGCTGTGCCATAGTGAAGTTTACACCATGACCTCGGCTAAATATATCATCTCCGATTTTGAAATCGTTGTTTGATAAAAAGCCCGATAAAGCACCTTTTACGCTGTCGTTACCTTTAAAGCACGATACGTAAACCAATTGGCTACCATATGCAACGTAGCTGTCTACATAAACCTGTACACCTAGTACAGAACTTTCAATATATTTTTCGTTATTCATTAGATTATCCTCACGTATTCGTTAGTGGTTAAGTTAATTGCTTCCACTACAACGTTGTACGTTTTTTTACGTATTATTTTTTCACTTTCATCAGTTATTTCTTCACGCTCGAGATAGCTTTCCTCAACCATGCCTTTAACAACAAGTTCTTCGCCGTCATCAGCTTTTAAGTAGCCGTCCATAAGTCCTGCTGCAACTAACATTGCAGAGTGCCCTTGGCTAAGCTCCGTTAATGGTTGTATGGAGTTAAGTTTTCTTGTTGTCGTGAAGTGTTGAAAGTCTTGGATAATCTTGATTTTGCTATTGTTAATTAATTCGATAGCTTCATCAGGATTAATGCGTGATGTGTAAAATGTTTTCAATGGCAAGTCAGTTGCAGTTGTTTCATAATGTCCGCTGAATGTAGCTGTGTTTTCTTCGCTAAAGCGGTATTTGAAATCGGGCATTTCTACCATTTCATCAAGATAGGCGTTGTTACGTTTAACCATATCTGATGTTTCTTTCTTGCTCGATTGAGCAATGATTACCACTTGTCTAAATGCTCGGAACTCGCTTTCTTCAAACGGAATAACTTGCAACTTGTCATACCTAGCTAGTAGCCCTCGCACATCTTTTAGTGAGTAGTAGGGAATGATTAAAATCAAAATCCCTCCGTCCACTTTCAGATATTTGCGATGGTACTCTAGGAACTTACGCTCAAGGCGTACTGACTTGTTATCGTCATCACGTGTGTCGTAGTCGTATGGTGGATTAAGGAACAGTACATCGAATACACCGTTCGTTGCCTTAAATTCGCCTAACGCATCGCAGTTTAAAACGTGGTCGACAACTTCCTTGCTTTGTGCAGCACGTTCGCTATCGAGTTCAACTCCGTACGTTGTAATATCAGGGAACTTTTGCTTAAATATTTGTAGAGGTTGCCCATCGCCACAACATGTGTCTAGCACACGTGCGTTACCATTGATTTGTATATTGCTTATCACATCTTCCAGCACCTTGTGCGGTGTTGGATAAAATCCTAATTTTGCTTTGCCTTCTAATCTCATATTATTCTCCGTAAGTTCAACACCCACAGAGAATAACCCCACAGGGAAATTATCCCTGTAGGGTATGAGTTATTGTATTGTTATAATTCTGGACGAAATATACACTTCGCAATTGCTATGCTATCAACAAACATGTGAGCGTTGTTGACTTTTTCATCACGACCAATGAACACATCTTTGTCGTTGATTTTCACTAGCAAACTGTTGCTGTTGCGATAAATTTGTATATCGTCTAGTTTCGTTTCTATGGAACATGCAACACCTGTTTCATCAATCAAATACAGCCATGAATTGCCCGTATAAATCAATTGAAAACATGGCGGAATGTTCTCCTCGTATGGTATTATTACAGTCCTGACTTTAACATCAAGCTCTACACAGTCGTTTTGCGATATGATGATTAGCTTTTTATCGTTCAAACATAAGCTATGTTCATCGCCATGTGCATACTGCCCATGTAAAAATGCACAAACATTCATTTTGCCTCCTCGTATTTGCATTCATCGCATGACACATTGTCCCAATCACATAGGCTACAAGGTAGTACCCTTTCGCCACATGATGTACATGGTGCTGGTTCGCTACCGATATAGTTGAGTTCACTGCATTCAGCACAGAACTCCTCTAAGTAGTAACCATATTTCAACGTAAGCAAACGCTTAGTAAGCCATTCTTTAAAATCGAATTGTATTTTCATTTTTGCACCTCTATTCCTACAGCGGATACAAAAAATCCCTACAAGGATTTTGTCCCTGTAGGGTGAAATTATGTTGTTTATACAAACTTAAAATGTAAGTCTGGTATTATGTTTTCTGCATTTGTTATTGAAGTGAACTCGCCCTCGTCATTAGCTGAAACTAAAAAGAAGTTCCCTCTAAGTGCGATATTGAGTTCATCGTAAATCTTGTTGATAGTCAATCCCTGCCACAAGCCATTTTCATTACATACAATGATATAATCTTCAAGTGTTATGCACTCGATATGCCCACCAACTAGCCCTTGCATTGCTTCTAAAGTGTTTTCAACTTCATGCAAAACAGGCTCTTTGCCTACTTCAAAATAAATGACGTCTATTTTACTCATGTTTTCTCCTTTTTGCCAAAGGGAGTATCCCTACAGGGATAAGCTCCCTATAGGGCATGAATTTTATAATTTTCTACCACCAGCAGTAGTATTGAAAAACGCACTCTGAATCTTCTTGAATTTCATCGTATATGTTTTTAAATACACTTAACGCTTCTATATGATGTGCAAGGCTAGACTCGCCAAAGAAAAATCCTTGTGTGATTTTAAAGCCTAATTCATCATCATACGTTTCGCTACACTCTGGCGTAACTTTGCTCAAGCGTTTGTAGTAGTCGTGTTCATCATCAGGTATTTCTGTAAAATTCACAGAATACTCTGCATTGCGTAAAAATTCTATGCAGTATTCAGTTCTGTTTATAATGTCCTCACACATTTCAACGCTTATTTCAACATAGCAACTGTTAAGGCTTTCATCATGCCCTAGTTCGTCTTGCCATATGTCGTCAAAATAGCCTTGTAAATCTGCGTGTTTTCTGAACTGTCCTACTTTCTCTTTCATCGTCTTGAAAACGAATTGATCTAATCCCATTGTATTCTCCTATAAGTTTTATTCCCTCAGAGATACAACTCCCCACAGGGATTATTGCTCCCTGTAGGGTGATGGGTTTTGTTAAGCGTTATCCCACATAGTTTCTAACCTACGTGTTGAATAACTGTTTATCTCATCTCGCTTGTAGCCATGTATGCTTACTAAGTCATCAATCAAAGATTGACGATAAAGTGCGTTTTCTGCTTTTTCTTGTTTTGCAGATTCTCGCTCATAGTAAGCATTTTTTGATATAGCTTGTAGCCAGATGTTACGTTCATGTGCATTAAAATTATCCATGGTTATATTGCCAGTTCATCTTGGCAAAAAGTCATAAATTGGTGGTAGTTGCCAGTAAAGACAAAGCCCTCATCTGACTTAACTTGCCATAGAGTTTCTTTGCTATTAGGTGGATTGATAATCCTTATTTTGTAACCTAGTGAATATAATGCTCTTGTGATGTCGCTCATTCTGATTTCTTTCATTGTTTTCTCCTGTGGTTACCCATAGGATAGCAACAACCCACGAGGGATAAGCTGTGTCCCTGTGGGTAAATCAAAATAGTGTGGTTTAGTTGTCTTGCTTAGTGTGTGCCACGTTTGCAATTTTGGTTATAAGCAGTTGAGAGAAATACTCCTCTGTATCTGCACGCTGCTCTGTAGTTAGTTTGCCATTTAGTTCTACGTAAAGGTTTTCTAACTCGTTGTCTTTTACAAAATCTACAACAGTCTTTGAAAAGGATATACCTTTAACACGGAACGGTGTGTCATCTTGTGTGTAGTTGCCGTCTTTATCAGCTTTTTTGCTGTAGAATACAACGTCGCACGCAACGAACTCGTTACCGTTTTTTGCGGTAATCACCTTTGATTGAAATAGATTTGCTCTCTGTTCTGAAATAAATAGTGCCATGGTTATCCTCCTTTGGATTAGTTTTATTTTTCCAATAAGGACAAAGCTATCCCTGTAGGGAATATCTTTTATCCCCGTTGGGTTGGCATTAAATTAATTTTTGTTTAATGATTAAGTTTGTTTGAAATACACAACAATGTGTATTCTCAATGCAACATACGTGAAGTATGTCCATTGGATGTGACCACTGGGAGTTCCTCTGTACAGCTTAGCCATAGGGCAGTGGGTTCCTTTGTCGATATTTTTGACATCCTCTGTATGTAGTAAAATACACTTAGTGAATTTAATACAGCATCAAAAACATGCGTGTCTATGCTTAGCATAGATAACCAAGAATGGTATTAATAATATGTGATTATAGCATTATGAAATTGATTGTCAAGGAATTATATTTTGCTATTGAAAACGTTGTCAGATTTACAATAACTTGCTATTGACCTCTATGTCATTTTGGTATAAAATAAAGTGTATTCAGGAAGTTTACTAAGATTAGGACAGTGTTTCCAACAGATGAGAGCTTGTTTAAATCACTGTATTTGGCACAAGAAAAGATAACGAAAAAGTGGAATATGGTTTACGCTAATTGGGGTGTTATTTATTCTAGCTTGCAAATTATCTTTGCTGGTAGGATTTGATTTACTAAATCAAATTTTATGGTATAATAAAATACAGTGGCTATAAGGAAATTCATATATAGTCACTAAATATAAACTCTGCAATACGAAGATTACAGAATTTACACAAAAATATTTATAGGCCCAGTTAAAAATATACTTTACCTTATTTTAAGTATATTCTCGATATATTCTTGGTCTTTTTTGCTGCATTTCTTGCTGTCTTCTTCTAATTCTAGATCAACTTGCCAAGATATATATAAAGCAGCAAGTGATATAAAGCAGCCGAAAAATGCAATAGCGTGTACGCCCGTCAACTGATCTGTATATGCTCCGTGCACAATTACCCCTAAGAATGATAAAATAATAGCAATTATAGTAAAGTAAAACTTTTTCGTCACTACCTCCATAAAACAATATATACTTATTATACTGCTGTTACAGATAAATATCAAGTGGTGATGCTTACAATCTCAATGGCACTACGTTTATTCAAGATTACTATTCATTTCATAAATCATATCTACAAGCGAATAAACCGATGGTAAAATTGCTCCACCAAATGAGGCAAGAAGGTATTTTGTATATATTTATTTAATATCTCCTTTTAATAAATCCACAATAATCTCCAAAAAAATGCTGGATATTTTTGTATAATTAAGTGCATAATTTCACTTTAATTTGCGATATAATGTAGAGCGGCTCATACCTAGTTTATAGGCAGCTTCCTCCATACTTCTGGAGCTTGCAACAACTTTTTTCATATGTTCTAATTCTGTTGCTTTAATTTCACGCAGGGTTGCAATGGCTTCGCTATCGGTGATATTAAATACATCTTTGGGTAAATCGTTTTCATCAATAATATTATTACTAGCGACACTAACAGCGTACGTAATTGCATTTTCAAGTTGCCTAACATTACCTGGCCAATTATACCTTGATATTGCTATTTTTGCCCTTTCGGAAAGTGAATATAAAGGAAGCCCAAAACTTGCACACACTTTACTGATAAAGTATTCTGCAAGGTATATAACATCGCTTTCTCGCTCCCTCAGTGCTGGTATTTCAAGGTTTATAACGGATAGCCTAAAATATAAATCACTACGAAATTTATTTTCCTGAACGTCACCATATAAGTGGCGGTTTGTGGCAGAAATGATGCGAAAATCAACAGGAATTGCTTTATGACCACCAACGCGTATAACTTGCTTATCTTCCAACACTCTTAAAAAAACGGGTTGTAGCTCTAACGGCATGTCACCTATTTCATCTAAAAACAGTGTACCGCCATTTGCATGTTCAATTTTACCTTTGCGTCCTTCTTTATCTGCGCCTGTGAACGCACCTTTCTCGTATCCAAATAACTCGCTTTCAATAAGGTTTGCAGGGATAGAGGCACAGTTTATTGCAACAAAAGGGCCAGTGCTACAGTGATTATGGAGTGCTTGAGCAAACAGTTCCTTACCTGTCCCTGATTCACCAAGTAATAAAATATTTACAGGGTTTTTATTAACTAACTTTGCCATATTTATCAAGTTTGACATGACCTTGCTTTTATGTATAATGTTGTCAAATGATATATGATTTTTATTCACTTTAGTTGTAAATATTTTTATCATTGCACCACCATTAAATGGAACAATATCTGCTTTGTATACTTTTTTTGGTTTGCTTTTTATAATTATTGCAATATTTTGGGTTGTAGACTTTGCGTTCATAGCTTTTTTGATTGAAAAGTCATCAACAATAATTTCAAAAAAATTTTTCTTCACGCGCCCGTTTATACTGTTTTCATCTTCACCCATTATATTTAGTGCCAACTGGTTGCAATTAATAATACTGCCATCATTTGCAATAGATATAAACGCTTCTTTTGAATTGTCAAATGTTGCTTTAAAAGTTTCGTCCATCATTTTTAGTTTTGCATCGCCAAGCCTTAAGTGTAGTTGGCTTGCTATTGCAACCGCAGTAGAGGTTATCCAGCCCAAGCTATGCCCTAAACGCCATTGCTCTGACGCCGCTCTTTGATATAAAACTATCGTGCCAAGCAATTCGCCTTGTTCGCTTAGTATAGGCGCTGCTGATGTAAGGTTGTTTTCTAATGCTTTGCAATAATTTACAGGCCCAATCATCTGGACAGGTCGCTTGTGCCTTGCTGCTAAATTATGTGCGGTTGTGCCTGTGACATTTTCACTACGGATACCGCCTATAGATATTTGCTCATCTTTTCTAACCAATGTATAATCTAAAATTATGCCATTTTTATCATACAATAACATATTATAGTCATCTAATATCTCTCCATAGCCGGCAATGAACGGTTTTGCAACCTCTATCAACAGTTGATTATCGTTTATAATTTCATCAAGTTCATAACTAGAGACGTTTGGCGGTGGCCAGTTAAATCGGTCGACATTGTTTTCTTTTGCTATTTTCCACGACTCAATAACCTCTAAAGGCAATATATCTGACACTATCGGTTCGATACTTTCCTCTATAAAGCTGATTTTCATGTTTAAAACATTATTCCATTTGTCACGAGAAACTATAGACACAATTGGCTCCGCTTTCATCAAGTTAATTTTATCCATATCTCCTCCCCCTATAAAATAGTTATATACGAAAAATGAAAGAAAACAAGTAAATTATTAAAAATGAGACATTTGTCTCAAAAATGACACAAATCAATGATACACTATGCTTGTAAATCATTGATAAGTAATTGATTATATCAATGGCACACGACTTGCTTCTCAAAATTGTACAATTCTTAGAGTATATTTTTTTAGAGAGAATAATTATTGAATTTCAGAACAATATTTATTTTATGCTTTTTATTAGCAAACATTAATTATGGAGGAGAGAATGAAACATCTGAAACTGAACAGACGTAACTTTTTGAAAGCATCAGCAACAACTGCTGGTATTGTTGCATCAGGCGGTATCACGGACGGTCTTTTAACTGCTAAGGCTGCTTTTGCAGCTGACGAAGCAGAAACAAAGATAATCAAAACAAATTGCCGTAGCTGTACTGCTGACTGTGGTGTACTTGCACACGTTCGTGATGGCAGGGTAATTAAACTTGAAGGCAACCCTGATTTTGAACGTAGCGAAGGCGCACTATGCGTTAAAGGTTTATCTGGTATCCAAGCCCTTTATCACCCTAACCGTATCAAGTACCCAATGGAACGTGTTGGCAAGCGTGGTGAAAACAAATGGAAACGTATCACTTGGGAAGAAGCTATTGATAAAATAGCAAAAAAACTTATGAAGATACGTAAAGATTACGGCGCGGAATCTGTTATGGCTTCAACTGGTGGCGGCGGTAACCCAAACTTCTATGGTATTTGTAGGTTTACAAACGTGTTCGGTACACCTAACTGGTTTGAGCCAGGTGCTGCACAATGTTATATGCCACGTATGCTTGCATACTTGTTTATGTATGGTGGTGGCCCAACTGGTAACTCAAGCTTAGGTGACTCTAACTGTATCGAAACTTATTTTTATCGCGAAAAAAATATGAAGAGCCTTGTTTTATGGGGAACTGCACCTTCGTATAGCGGACCATCTCAAGCGGGTAGGGTACTTGCTGAAATGAGAGCTTATGGCGCAAAAACTGTAGTTATTGACCCACGATTTACACCAGATGCAACTAAAGCTGATGTATGGTTACCGATCAGGCCTGGTACAGATGTAGCACTTATGCTTACATGGGTAAAATATATTATTGACAATAACTTATACGACAAAGAATTTGTATTAAAATGGACTAACCTGCCATATCTTGTAAATATTAAAACAAAAATGTTACTACGTGAAAGCGACCTTGTTAAAGGTGGCGATAAAGATAAGTTCGTCGTATGGGATACAAAGACTAAATCTGCAAAGGCTATGGCATACCCATATGATGAAAAACTTTCGCCTGCATTAGAAGGCACATATACTGTAAAAGGTGTTAAATGTAAACCTGCATTCCAAGTGTTAAAAGAACGTGCTGAACCATGGACACTTGAAAAAGGTGCTGAAGTTTGTTGGTTAAACAAAGATGACATTGTAAAAGCTATAAAAATATATGTAGACGCTCCATCAAGTATTGCACTAGGCGTTGCAACAGACCAAAATGAGAACTCTGTTCAAGCTGCACAAGGCACTGCAACACTTGATATGCTAATGGGCTATATTGAAAAACCTGGCACAGTTCTACAGCGTTACCAAGATAAAGCTGTTGGTAATATTAGAACGTCAAAACTAACTCACTTCTTGTCTGAAGAACAACTAAACAAGCGCTTGGGCTTAAAAGAGCATAAAGGCACGCTACATTGGTGGACAGCTCAACCTAATGCTATACTGGACGCAATGAAAACTGGTAAGCCTTACCCAATAAAAGCGTGGTTAGAGCGCTCTGGTAATAAACTTGGCACTGTACCTAACGCTGCAGAATGGGCAGACGCTACTAAAAATGTTGATTTGATTGTTCATATTTTCATGTATCCAACATCATTTACTGCATATGCTGACTTCATATTGCCTGTAAATGAATGGCTAGAAACTGACTTTGTAACCGCTTCTTTTAACAGAATGTTCGCAAGGCAAGCTACTACACATTTATTTGAAACAGTAAACGAAACATGGGTATGGGCTCAACTTGCTAAACGTTGTGGCGAACTTGGACACCAAGGCTGTAAAGACGCTTTTGACCCTAAGAAAACTGCTCCTGAGTTACCTTATTATGAAACTTATGAAGAACAACTTGATGCATGGGTTGGTGACGCATTTGGCATGACATGGAAAGAGTACACTGCAAAAATTCCTTTTGAATATAACCCTATGGACGTTTATAGACAATATGAAGTGTACTTGCAAAAAGATCCAAAAACTGGCAAACCAAAAGGATTTGGCACACCTTCTAAAAAATGTGAAGTTTACCTTGAAACATTCATACACTTAGGACGTACAGGTTACCCATTTACACAATATAAACTTGAGCCTGTAACGAAAGACTATGACCCGTTCATGTACTTTGTTGAGCCATACGAAAGCCCAAATAGGCCCATAGCAAAAGAATTTCCACTTGTTATGACAAACGGACGTTTAGCCGTATGGCACCATACAACATTAAGGAACAACCCATATCTTCGTGAAATTGTACCTGTTGCAGAAATAATGGTGCACACAAGCGATGCTAAAAAATATGGCGTTGCACAAGGTGATTGGGTATGGGTTGAGTCGAAACGCGGAAAAATTAGAGCTAAAGCACTTGTATCTGAAGCTATTGCTCCAGGCGTTGTTTATATGGAACGTTTTTGGAACCCAGAAACACTTGAAACTGAAACACAAGGCTGGAAAGAAATGAACGTAAACGTTTTATCTAAAAACGACGCACCGTTTAACGATGTTTGTGGCACGCATACGCTACGTGGCTTTCAGGTAAAAATTAGCAAAGCTGATGGGGCACCAGAAGGTATTTGGTCAAAACCTGAAGACTTTAAACCATGGATGCCAACTGTTTCTGAGCAAACTAAAATTGTTAAACTCAAATAATATTGACTAGGAGCAAACTAATGAAAAAGAAAACTATGGTAATAGATTTAGATCGTTGTATTGGTTGTTACTCTTGCGAAGTCGCTTGTAAAAATGAAAACAAAGTTGACTTAGGTGTAACTTACAACAAAGTTCTCACAATGGGGCCAGTTGGCACGTTCCCAAACCTTGAGCAATACTACCTCCCAAGTATTTGCCAAGCATGCGACAACGCACCATGTGTTGAGGTATGCCCTACAGAAGCAACACATATTGATGAAAATGGCGTTATACTTATCGACAAAGAAAAATGTATCGGCTGTTTACTATGTATGGACGCTTGCCCTTATGGCGCAAGATCTTTCAATAAGAATACTGAAGTTGTTGAAAAATGTACACTGTGCGAGCATCTAGGCGATAAAGACCCAATATGCGTAACAGCATGCTGTGCAAAAGCTCGCTATGTTGGCGATGCTGGCGATAAAAATAGCATTGTAAATAAAAAAGTTGCTGATGCAGGCATGCACAATACTCACTCTATGCCTGATGAAGGCAACAAGCCAACTGTGAAATATATTCTCCATGATAAAGTAGCAAAATGGCAAAAACGCACTAAATGGCAATTTTTCCCTCAAAATTAGCCACCCTCCCGTAATGTGCCTACTCACGTAGGCACATTATTAATTATTATTTAAGGAGCTACCATGAACGTAGAAAATGTGGAACTAACAACAGCAAGAAAACAACAATATCAACTGCTTGCAGAAATATATAAAACAGAAATCACTGATGATATGTATGACACTATCAAAAATATTGATTTTAACTCTGTAAAAGATACTTACATGGAACGAGGGTATCATTTAATAAAAAACTTTATTGACTCTCAACAAAATGAACCTGTCCTTGAACTTGCTGTTGACTATGCACGCGTGTTCTTAGGCGCTGGCGTTGTTCAAAAAGAAAAAATATCAGCACCTTATGAATCCGTTTACACAAGCCAAGAGCGACTAATCATGCAGGCTGCTCGTGATGAAGTCCTTGCAATATACAGACAAAATGGGCTTGATAAAAAAACTACTGAACATATCCCAGAAGACCATTTGGCAATTGAATTAGAATTTATGGCATACCTCTGCGAAAAAACAATAGAAGCATACAACAACAGCGACATAGAAGCTGTTGAAAGATACGTTGAAATTCAAAAAAGCTTTATAGACAATCATTTACTAAATTGGTTGCCATTTTTTTGTGGTGAAGTGACGGAGTTTGCACGCACAGATTTCTACCGTGGCATAGCAGATATAACATTATCGTTTGTCAATATGGATAAAGAACTACTAAACGAATTACATTAATATGGTGCTATCATGAATACAAAATGGAATACAACTTTTTTTATGTTCCTTGCACTAGTAGGCGCTATCATACTTTTGCATAGCGCAATTTATGCTTATAAAAACGACAAACGCCCAACATTTGTGCTTGTCTCAGCAGTTTTAGCACTATCTAGTATTGTTGCAATAGCACTTGGATTTAACGACCCTGTAAAAATACTTACAGTAATTAGGACGCCTCAAAAAGCGTTTTCTGCGGCGCTTATTACACAAATATTTGTTGCTACTGTGGCAGTTTTCACATATTTCTACGCAAAACAATACAAACAAATTGTATCAGGTGTTGCAGTATTAATATCACTAGTGTCAGCTTTTTTTATAAGCAACATCTATATGATAAGCACTAGGCCAGCACTAAATACGTTTATACTTACATTAGTTTTTGTGCTAGTTGTTGTGCAAACTGCATTGTTAATGGGTAGCTACAATTCATCACACAAATATAAACTTACTTTACGTGCCGTGAGTATCTTAGTATGTATATCAGTTGCTGGTTTTACATTAAGGCTTGCATCTTTGCCTCAACAAGACCGCATACTTGATATTGAACGATTAACAAGTGGCACGCTTGCACCTATATTTTGGGCGTTTGTTATTGTATGTTGCGTTACCCCAACAGCTTATAGCTTTGTGAAGCACAATAGTAAAATAGCTACTGCTATTACGTCAACAGTTTGCATCGTGGGGATATTGCTACTAAATATAATTGTAGCACAATTACCTATGGTTGAAAGAGGTATAAATAACCGAATTTTCTTTAACTAATAAATGTATTGAGGGATACATGACAAAAATAACGCGTAGAACTTTTTTAGCAACGATAGCAATATCTAATATTACTGCCACTTCAGCAATAGCTGGTGACGTTGAAAATTCAAATATGTTGCGCCCACCTGGCGCTGTAGCTGAAGATGAATTTTTAGCGAAATGCAACCGCTGCCAAAGGTGCGTACAAGTTTGCCCTACTGAAGTTGTGCAACCAGCATCGCTTGAGTACGGCTTTGTCAGAATGAACACACCTGTAATATATTTTAAAGAAAACTTTTGCAACTCATGCATAAAATGCCCACAAGTATGCCCAACAGGCGCATTGCAACCTGTTACGGAACAATCACTCGATATTGGTATAGCTAAAATTATCGAAAAGGATTGTGTCGCATGGGATTATATCGGTTGCACCGTTTGTGTTGATAAATGCCCACTAAAAGCAATTTACTTAGATGACTCTAAACGTCCTGTTGTGATACCTGAAAAGTGCAACGGTTGTGGTATTTGTCAAATTGAATGTCCATCAACATCGCTCGGGCGAAATATTACGGGGATTGGCATAATAGTAATACCTAGAAACGCTAACACTCCACCTAGAGAAGTTATATGAAATTAAAATTACACAAATTCAAAACCCCTATACTCTTATTAACGCTTGCGGTTATAATTGGTGGCGCTTTTACTGATAAAGGCGTTGGCACGCTATGCAACTTATGCCCTGTTGGTTTTTTACAAATAACTGCAGCTGCAAGAAGTATCCCAACGCACATGATACTTGGTGTCTCGATAGGGCTTGTGTTGATATTTTTAATAGGGCGGTTTTTCTGCTCGTGGTTATGCCCAACAGGCTTAATAAAACCTAAAGTAAACAAAGCTGAAAAAAAACCAACAAAGCCTCTCAGCTATCTGCCATATATCATTCTTGTTGTAGCGTTAGTTGTGTCATTTATTGTCCAATTCCCAGTATTTTGCTTAGTGTGTCCTATTGGATTAATATTCGGATTTATTTTCGCAATGATTAAAATGTTAAGCATATACGAACCAAGCTGGAATTTAATTATCTTCCCTGCGATACTCATAGTTGAACTAATATTTTTTAGAAAATGGTGCAAATATATTTGTCCGATTGCAGGTATATTTGCACTTATAAGAAAAATACCTATCAAAAAGATACAACTACATGTAAATAACAATACATGCTTGTGTTCAAAAGATATAGCGTGCAATACATGTGTATCGACTTGCCCTGAAAATGTGGATATAAAAAGCAACAACAGACAATTTATTGAACAATGCACAACATGTTTAACATGTAAAGATAATTGTCCAACAAATTCGATTCACTTTACAACAAAGCATAAAAAACAGCAGTAAACCTGAGGTACAGATAAAAAGTTTGTAAATTATCCTATGTAAACTTTATAGCCTATGGGGGATTATTGATAGGGTACATGTCAGTTTATATAACCCCATAGAGTGTCAAAAAATGTATAAGCTGGACTTCGGTAATGTTTGTCCGCATTACATACGCTTGCTTTAACAAATTCATTTCACAAAAACGCTATTTTTCATTTTTTGTAAAATATGATTTGCAAAAACTTGACTTTTCTGTTTTTGTAAAGTAAACTTTAGCTATCAAGGAGGTGTTTATGCTGACAAAAAACTTGATTGATAGACCACTGTATATTGAAAAGTTAAAGTTATGGCAAGAGCATACTGATTTAGTTAAAATCCTAACAGGTGTTAGACGTTGCGGAAAATCTAAACTTTTTACCCTGTTTCAAAATCATCTGGCAAAACATAAAAATATTGATGAAAAACAAATTATAAGCATCAACTTGGAAGATATTTTTCAAACTCGTGAAATCGGTTTAAGCTTAAATGACAAGAACTTATTGACTGACTACAATACCTTACTCGATTATATTATTGTGAAAATACAACCTAACAAAATGAACTATGTTTTCATCGACGAAGTACAACTCTTAGAAAACTGGCAGTTAGTCGCCAACGCATTACGCATGCAAGACAACATAGATTTATACTTAACAGGCTCAAACGCATACATGTTTTCAGGCGATTTAGCAAACACTTTTGGTGGGCGGTATGTTGAAATTAAAGTACAACCTTATTCATTTGCAGAATATTATAACGCATTGAAAGATAATCAACATGAAGATATATCTAACACTCAAGAAATCTATGCAAAATATATCAAGGAAAGTTCATTCCCTCAAACGCTAGATTTTCAAGGCAATAGACAGTTAATCAATGATTATCTGCATGACACAGTTTATAGAAACACTATCCAAAAAGATATTATGCAGCGATATAATATTTCTGACACGTCTAAGTTTGATTTAATTGCACGCTATTTGTTCGATACTATCGGAAGCGAAACGTCGCTACGTAATATCGAAAATCAATTTAAAGCAAGCAGAAACACAATATCTGTCCCTACGATTGATAAATATATTCAAGGGCTTCTTGATAGCTACCTTCTTCATAAATGCGATAGATTTGATATCAAGGGTAAACAGATTTTGAGTACAAACCCGAAGTATTACATCGTTGATATTGGATTGCGTAATTCGATTGTTGGTAACTCTGATAGAGATATGGGGCATATGCTCGAAAACATCGTTTATCTGGAGCTTTTAAGGCGTGGTTATAGGGTTAATGTAGGTAAAGTGAAAACTAAAACTATCAAAAAATCTGATGGCACGACAGAGAAACGAACAATCGAAGTTGACTTTGTTGCACAAAAAGCTGACGGGAATATTGAGTATTATCAAGTTGCTCTTTATGCACTCGAGGAAAGCGTGCTTAATAGGGAGCT
>CAYJDR010000046.1:0-16602 GCA_964368965.1 uncultured Deferribacteraceae bacterium | reverse complement strand
ATAGCCTATCACAATCACGTGGTAGGCTTTTTTTCTTGAATATCCTATCAAACAAGTGTACGCTATCAATATATTAATATTGAAGGTTATGCACATGAAAAAATTTACTTACTACACACCTACAAAAGTTATATTCGGCGCAGATGCGGAGTTACAAGCTGGCGAAATGTTGAAAGCATATGGCGCAAAGAAAGTGCTTGTCCACTATGGCTCAGGTAGTGTTATAAAGTCTGGCTTGCTTGATAGGGTTATCACAACTATATCTATCGCAGGGCTTCAATATGTTACACTTGGTGGCGTTGTGCCTAACCCATTGATAACGAAGGTCTATGAGGGTATAGAGCTTTGCCGTGCAGAAAATGTTGATTTTATACTTGCAGTCGGTGGTGGAAGTGTTATCGACTCTGCAAAAGCTATCGGCTTAGGCCTAGCGTATGATGGCGACGTGTGGGATTTTTACGAGGGCAAAGCAACACCAAAAGGGTGCTATCCAATAGGTTGTGTTTTAACAATGGCTGCTGCAGGTAGCGAAATGAGCTTGCCGAGTGTAATCACAAACGCAAATGGCAAACTGAAACGCTCTGCAAGGCATGAGGAAAACTTGTGCAAGTTTGCGCTACTTAATCCAGCGTTGACGTTGACTCTTCCAGACTATCAAACTGCTTGTGGTTGCGTAGATGTGCTTATGCACACTATGGAGCGATATTTCTATAGTGGCGAAAACGGAAACAACCTTGATATTACAGATAAAATTTCTGAAGGACTTATGCGCTCTGTTATAGATAATTCATTGATATTAAAGAAAAATCCAAACAATATTGACGCGCGTAGCAACATAATGTGGGCAAGTAGCTTGTCGCACAATGGGTTGACAGGCACTGCAAGTGATGGTGATTGGGCAACGCACAATATTGAACATGAAATCAGTGGGCTATATGATGTTGCACATGGTGCAGGACTTTCTGCAATATGGGGTAGTTGGGCAAGGTATGTTATTGATGCAATACCTGAAAGGCTTGCAAAGTTTGCAACAGATGTATGGGGTATTGAGCCACAAGAGAGCGATAAAGCAACAGCGTTGAAAGGTATTGAGGCGTTTGAAGATTTTTGTAAAACACTAAACATGCCAATAACGTTATCTGGCTTAGGCGTTGATGTAACTGATGAAGACATCATTGAAATGGCAGATAAAGCAACAAGGGGCGACACAAGCCCACGTGGAACTGTTAAAAAGTTGCACAAGCAAGATGTGATAAATTTATTGATGAATGCGAAATAGATAAAAAGAAAGCGTACAGTAAAATGTACGCTTTTTTGTTATTAATTTTCTGGGTCTATCATAGATAGGTCTGCGATACAGCCGCCCCATGTTAAGCCGATACCGAACCCCATGAGTAAGCCATATTTGCCAAGCACTATGTCGTCCCTTTGCATTTTATTGATTGCATTAGGGATAGATGCTGAGGCGGTGTTGCCTATCATAGAGCAGTCGTTAAAGTATCTGCCATCATCAGGAATTTTGCACGCTTTTTGCACGTTTTGTAGCATAAATTTGTTTGCTTGGTGGAACACGAAGTTTGTGATATCGTCCATATTCAACCTAGCTGAGTCTAATATGTCGTGCATCATCGGTGGTACAACTGTTTGTGTGAATTGTACAACTGCTTTGCCGTCCATATAAAGTGTAGCGTCTGTGCGGACATTGCCATATTGGTCGACAATTTCTTCATGAGCGATTGCTGGGTCAACGTGTTTCATACGCATACCACCGTAATGTACGATGATTTTGCGGAACTCTTCGCCGTTTGTGCCGAACCTAAAGTTGCTTAAAAACTCACGCCTAGAATATGTGCCAGAAACAAGCGTAGCAGAGCCGCTATCGCCAAAAAGAGGCTTCGTGCGCATATCTTTTGGGTGGATAATTTTGCTTAGCGTATCGCCAGCAAGCAATAAAACATTTGTTGCAAGCCCTGTTTCAATAACAGATTTCGCAAGCGCTAAACCGTAGATGTAGCCTGTGCAACCATGGTTGAAGTCGAACGCCATACAGTTTTGCTTAAGCCCTAACCTACCGTGTATAACACATGCTGTTGAAGGCATGATGTAGTCAGGCGTTTCTGTGCAGAAGATTACAGCGTCGATAGTTTCCTTATCGACATTATACTTCTCAAACATATCCTCAGCAGCTTTGATACATAAATCGGAAGCGCATTCGCCTTCTGCTGCGATGTGCCTTCTGAAAACGCCTACCTTTTGGGTGATGCGCTCTTCTGCTGGGTTGTCCTCGTAAGCTTCTGGAAAGTAAGACATAATGTGCTTAATATAAGCTTTTTTTGACATGAATTAAAACCTCATAAAACAATAAAATAAAAATAAAAACAAGTTATAAACTAGCAATATAGTACATTTTTGTGTTTTTTTAAAGAGTTATTTTTATTATTAGATAAGTTTAATGACTATTTTTAGTGCTTGATTGTTCATTGTAAAATAGATATAATTTGAGGTGCATGATATATATTGAGGTAACATAATGAAAGTGCTTTTGCACCAGTGCTGTGGGCCGTGCTCGCTATATCCACTTGATGAGATGATTGCAGAAGGCATTGAGCCAGTTGTGTTTTTTTACAATCCAAATATCCACGGCATAAAAGAGTTTCACAAACGTATGCAAACAGCAATGTATGTGTGCGAGCAATACGGTGTAGAGTACCACGTTGAAAAAAACTATGGCTTACAAGAGTTTATAGAATATATCGACTTGAATGATAGGTGCACTGGTTGCTATGAAATGCGCATCAATAAAGCAGCTGAAAAAGCAAAAGAACTAGGCATTGAATATATAACATTTTCGCTACTTTATAGCAAAATGCAGAAACATGAAGCGATTATTGAACTATCAAAACAAGCAGAAGCAAAATACGGCGTGAAACTATATTATAAAGACTATCGTGATGGTTGGCAGCAAGGTATTGATAAATCTAAGGAAATGGGATTATATCGCCAAAACTATTGTGGTTGCATTTTTAGCGAGGCAGATCGCTTCCAAACTAAGTTAGATAAGAAATTTGATAAAGCTTTGTCAACAAAAATATTTGAAAGAGAATAACTATGTACTTAAAATCTCGTGCTGATTATAACGGCAAATTTTACTTATTCAATAATACAACAGGTCAAACAACTTTGTTTGCAGGCACGCCACTTGGCATGCTTGAAACATATTTAACGAATGGAGTTAAATCATCATTTGTTGAGCGCTTAATTGATAACGGCATATTGCCCACCTCATTAGGCGATGATAATGTCAAAGAGATTATTCATAATATTAATGAATCAAGAAAATTTGCAAGCTCAGGCATACATTACCGTGCGCCAGAGGCTATACATATTGATGTAACATCTGTTTGCCCTTTTGAGTGCAAACTTTGCTACCGTGCTGAGTGTGGCGATAAAACACTAGACTTTGAAAAACTAGAGCAATATATCGTTGAAGCAGGCGTGCTAAACGTTTTCCAGATAGCTTTTGGTGGTGGGGAGCCGCTCACATATCCACACATATATGACGCTGTTAGTTTGGTTGACCAGTTCAACATGTCGGCAAGCATTACAACATCAGGCTATGGGTTAGATGAGCAAGTGCTTAAGAAGCTTATAAGCAGTGGGCTTCGCCATATGCAAGTGTCGCTGAATGGTTCTACAGCTGAGGTAAACTCAGCTACTCGTGATGGGTTCGAACATGCGATGTCTGCATTGAAGTTATTATCTAATAGTAGTATATCGTTCGGTATAAATTGGGTTGCGCATGAGTCAAACGTGCACGACTTTCATAAAATAGTTGAGCTTGGCAAAGAGTTGAATGTAGAAAACTTGAACGTGCTACGCTTTAAGACTAATAAAGCAGAATTTGACGTTGAAAAATTAGCTAAAGAGATTGAAGAACATAGAACAGATATAAACATAAAAGTAGACTCAGCATACTCAAACTTACTGTTTTACTTAAACGGCGATGACTATGATGAAGAAAAAATCGGCTGCGGCGCTGGCAGAACTTTTATGTCTATTGATGTTGATGGCATATTCAAGCCATGCAGCCACTTGCCAATGGGCGAAAAGTGCGACTCGATATCTGCTTACTGGCACACATCAGAAGATATCAAAATATTACGTGACGCTAGCAAAAATTTAAAAGGCGATTGTGAAACTTGCAAATATAAACACGATTGCAGAGGTTGCCTAGCTATCAGTAAAAAACTACATGATGACTACCACGCAGGCGAACGCGATTGCATAGCTAAGGATGAAGAGGTCATATAAAATGTTCAAATCATGGCGAGGATACGAGATTGACGGCTCAGACTCATCATACAACATATATTCACCAAACAAGGCACGATTAATCGAGTTTGTGAAATATTACCTAAACTTAAAAACTATTGATAGACATGCAACATTTTTTATACAATCATTCGTCTATAGAAAAGTTGTAGCAAGTGTTGAAGTAGGCTTTGATGAATTATTTAACGCAATAACTACTGCATGCAATAGCGATGCAGAACATGTGAAAATAGGCTTCCAATTTGTAGCGTTTGACAAACTCTACCCAGAAGTGAAGCGCGACATCATATCATTTATTGGCGGCAAACAGGGCGAAACAAACTACACTAGACCTGTCGTGAGCGATTACTCCGCAGATAGTTGCATTGATATTTATCTATCATCACGGCTAATATCAAAAACACACTTCGACCCAATGTCACTATCAAACGAAGCCTATGTTGAGCGTGTGCTATCAAGCGAATATTTCGTGCTAGATATTTGTAGCCCGATTGGCGACCAAGTTGAAGTATTCAAGTATAACAGCCATAAAATGCAAGAAGCGTTCCCAGAATTTGAAATAGATAATTACGAGATAGATGACTTCGTAAACTGGCATGGTTGCATGTCGTCTATCGTTATCAACGAGCGACTATATGTGAAAGCAAACGACTATTCAGAAGTGTTTAATCTTGTCGAAACAGATAGCGAGCTTACCTATAATTATGATCATTTTAGGATAGAATATAAACGTGTAAAAATGCCTGAAAAGCTTGATAATTTGTTGTTTTTGCACGAGTTACCAGACCTCCACGACTATAAGAAAAATGTAAACAATCCATGCCCACCATATGACATAATTTATGGGTTGGGCTACCTATCGACATTTATGACAAGTAGCGACTATCTGTGCTTTATAGAAAAGTTGAACGGTGTAACTTACTTTAGCGATTATGAATTTAAAAAATATACAAAATTTTACTGCAACATAACTTTGCGTGGTGAAACACATAAATTACTCATAAGCTTTATGCGTGATAAAGGTACGCCTATCATGTGTATGGACGTTCCACCACAAATTTTAGAGCAAGTAAAGCGTAAATTTTCGATGTTTGAGGTTTACTGATGAAAAATTTAATTGAAAAATATGGCTTGCAACCACGCTTTGAAAGTGAGGCCTTAATGTATCCAAACTTAACGCTTGCAAGGGTTATCGCTCAATATCGTGGCAAGTATAGGGTTGTCACGGCAGATAGCGAGTTGCTTGTAGAGATATCTGGCAAACTAAGGCACGAAACAGACGAACTGGCAAAATATCCAACCGTTGGCGACTATGTTATGATAGAAGGCGAAATAATACATAACATATTGACGCGTAAGAGTGTTTTTGTGCGTAAAGCTGTTGGCGTTAGTGGGCAAGCGCAAGCAGTATCTGCTAATATTGACACCGTGTTCATATGTATGTCGCTAAACAATAACTATAACTTAAACCGCCTTGAGCGATATATTTCAGTCGCATGGGACAGTGGTGCAACGCCTGTTATCGTGCTTACTAAATCAGACCTTGCAGATGACCTAGATAGCATGGTTTACGAGGCGGAAAAGGCTTCATCATTTTGCGATGTTATCACGATATCTATGCATGATGACGACGTTATATCGAAGTTTGAACCATATTTTAAGAAGGGTATCACGGGTGTGTTTATAGGTTCATCAGGTGTTGGAAAGTCTACACTTATCAATAAGTTACTAGGTGAAGAAATTATACTAACAAGTGAAATAGGCAAAGGCGACAAAGGTAGGCATACCACTACGGGTCGTGAAATGTTTATCTGCCCACTTGGTGGCACATTGATAGATACGGCAGGTATGCGTGAGCTAGGTATTGATGGCGCAGACTTGTCGACTTCGTTTGAAGATATTGAAGAGATCGCAAAGGGGTGCAAGTATAGCGATTGCACGCACACGAGCGAGCCAGATTGTGCGGTGCTTAGTGCTGTTGACGCTGGCGACATTGATAAACGTAGATTGGATAACTACTTCAAGCTATTGAACGAAACATCTTATGACGGGTTAAGTAGCAAAGAGCTTGAAAAGAAGAAAGCCGACAGAATGTTTAAAGACGTCGGTGGTATGAAAAACGTGCGTAAGTTTATAAAGAACAAAAATCGCTTTTAGGCAGGTAGAAATTAATAACGTGATTGATTTTGTTGCAAGAACGACTTTAAAAAATAATAAAGAAAAAGAACTCATTGCAAATAACAAAAAGAGCTTTGACAATGTTCAAGAAATGCTTGGCGATGCACTTCTTCACATTGGCGTTTCGGCAGATAGTTATGAAGCAATTTGCAATGATGCATTAAAGCAAGAAAATTATCTCGGCTACATTTTAAGCTGGCTCAATCAAGAAAACTATATTGCGTATCAAAATGATAGCGATAATTTCCACCAAGTTTTACAAAGTTTGAATACCGTTGCGGAAAAGCAAATCTTAGCACCAATTCCTGAAAATATTATCCCACATATAAACGCTACCACTTGTGAAGAATTACTCGCGCACATTGCAAAACATTCTGATGAATATGTTTATTTTATCATTGATATTGGCGCAGATGAAAGAGCTATAGGGCTTGTGAAAAAAGAAGATGGCAAAAAGTTTACATCATCAATGCGATTAGTTTTTTCATCATTGTGGTATAAATTCAACTACAAAATAAAAGTGGTGGGCGAAGAAGAAGCTGACATTAAACCGTTGCTTGCGATAGCCTTATCTATCTTAGGGGTATCAGAGAAGTCATTTGAAGGAATTTATAGCGCCGCAGCTACTAGTGAAGATTTCTTTTACGAAGTTTATTTCATACTCAATATGAACAACTATTTTCCATATATAACTAACCAATGTGAGTTAAAATCGTTTTTGGCTGGCTTGTATGGGCATAATTTTGATAGCGAAAAACTAATACTTTCTACGATTTCAGAGGATTTCCTCCCAATTAAAGAAGATGCATATTTTCTTAGCAAGCAGTCTGATGATATAGATGGGCTTTATAACTTGTATTCGTATTTCATCATTTGTTTTGGAGAGGGGCAAGTGCTTGTCGGGCTTTTAGATAAAGGCATTGCTAAGCATTTTCTATCAGCAATGCATGGCATTAAAATGAGGTTGCCTAAACTCAATTTCAAAATCGCATTAATGGGTAAAATATCAGAGGACAACCTTAAAGACCCACTTGAATATGTCGCAAAAACAAGTAGGGTTAAAAATATTGAAGCTTTTTATAACGGCATGCTTGTAAATTTAATCTGCGAAGAAGCACTACATGCTGTAGGCGAAGTTGGGCATGAACACTTTCGCACATATAAAACTTACCGCTGGATAGTGATTTTAAGTCCAAAAAATATCCATAGTGAGAAAATTGAATTTGTAAACAAAACTTTTGAAAAATTCCAAACAAGTTATGGCGACTGTTACTACGAAAAAGAACTTGATATCCATAACGACCTAGGCGACTTTAAATATGTGTTTTCAAACATCATAAACAATGTGTATGACCATGACTTTAGAAACTGTTTTGAAAAGCTTGATGAAAGGCTGAAAGCAATTATCCGCAATGAATTTGTCCTTTATAACAACGAAGTGTTGCTTATAAATAAAGGCGAAAATAATGAGCTTGAGTTTGTGTTTAAAAATGCTATACGTCAAAACCATGAAGGGCTAACGTGTGACAATGGCAAATATGTGATAGGCAACCAAGCACTTACAACGATAGGTGATAGATGAGCATAAAAATAAATGACCATGTAGTGCTAGCAACTTTCCAAGGGCGAAAAGTGCCACTGAGGAACACAAACCCTCGTGAATGTTATGAACTATTGATAGGTAAGTTTGCAACCGTGCTTGAAATTAACCCACGCAATAAGCAAGCGCTGTTGCTGTTTGATGTAAGCCTAGATGAGCTAAACTTGATAAACCATAACAAAATAAAAAACACGCTATGGATCAATTTATCCGACTTAGTTTTAGTGAACACAAAAAATGACTTATTACATAGGCTTGTAATGGTTATAAAGGCTTGCAACTGTAGCGAGATAGCCGACTTTGTGTTCCGTGTGTGCATAAATATGCCAGCAAAGCATGAAAAACGCCTAGGGCTAACAGCACAAGATATGCACGTGTTTGAAAAGTTAGTTGCAATGGATGCAGATAAAAAGTATTGGCTATCGAAAGAACAAATGCGAACAATGGTGGAAGAAAGGCGGGGGTGATTGCGCATTTTTCGTCATCACGAACGCACGTGAAGTGTTCCAGTACATATAGGAGTCCTTAGCAAACATTACCCTACAACATTCAAATCAATCAATAATAAACAAATCTCAACAATTCTATTTACAATTTGCGAAAAAACTTTTAATCTTATAAATTAATATTATCAGGGGTTGAACATGGTTACATTACATATAACACATAACGACTTAGACGGCTTAGGCTGTGGCGTACTTATCAAAAAGTTTATGCCAGGCACTATCACAACTGTCTACACAGGCTATGACGAAGTTGAAAATATAATAGAAGAAAACATACACATGTATGACCGCATAATTATTACTGATGTATCAGCTAGTTATGGCACTATTGAGATGCTTGCAGGTGAGAAAGATGTCATCATCATCGACCACCATGCAACAAGCTCAAGGCTTAAAGAATTTCCGTTCACTGTGCATGATATCACTAAATGCGCTACACTTTTAACGTATGAATATCTTGAAGAGCAAGGCTTCAACGTATCTGCTTACAGAGATTTTGCAGAGTGTGTGAACGATGTTGATATGTGGCACTTGCGCCGTGAAGATAGTTTGCGCATGGGTATTTTGTTTGGTACACTAGGTATCGAAAGGGCAGAGAAACGCTTCTTAGCTGAGCCATACAACGGTTTTACAGAAGCAGAAGATTTAATAATATCGTTGCAAGAAGAGCAACGTGACAGCTACATAAATAAAGCACTAAAAAACGTACACGTATATAAAGATGTGCGCGGGCTAAGGGCTGGCATTGTGTTTGCTGAGGCATACTCGTCGGAGCTTGGCAACAGGATAGTTTGCGAAGATATCGCCGACTATGCAGTTCTAATAAACGCGCAAATGCGCAAAGTATCGCTACGGTCACATAAAGATGTAGATATCAGGGTGATTGCTGAGGCGAACGGCGGTGGCGGACATAAAAACGCTGCTGGCTTCTCTATCAGGCAAGAAACGTTTGATATAGATGCGATACTATCAAGGGTTGGTATATTATAATGAAAATCATGAAAGCAGATTTTATGTTATCTGCAGCAGCGGCACACCAGTTTCCAGATACGGAGTTGCCAGAGGTTTGTTTCGCAGGGCGTAGTAACGTAGGCAAATCGTCTATGATAAATAAACTCGTAGAGCGTAAAAGTTTAGTAAAAGTCGGTAACAAACCTGGTAAAACTAGGCTTGTAAACTTCTTTAACATCAACGACCACTTCATATTAACCGATTTACCAGGTTATGGCTATGCTGTTGTTTCTAAGTCAGAGCGTGCCGCATGGGGTAAACTCATGAACACCTACTTCGCTAAGCGTGAACAACTATCGCTATGCGTGTTGTTGCTAGACTTTAGGCGAGTGCCGAACGATGACGACATGGGCATGCTATATGCGATGCGCTCATCAGGCATACCAGTTATGGCTGTGCTCACTAAGACAGATAAACTATCGAAAAACGAGCAAGCAAAGCAAGTAAAAATAATAGCTGAAAAGATAGGCATACCGGCGGAGGAGCTTATCAGGTTTTCATCACACACAGGGCAAGGGCGTCAGGAATTATGGGAAAAGATAAATCAAGTTTGTTTACAGTCTTAAAAATTATAGCGCCGATGTTGGTAGTTGCTGCCATATTTTTAGCGAACGCATACAACCAAATACAAGAGCTTGAAACAAGCGTTATACCGATACTCGATGATGAATACACAGAGATGTTCGTCAAAGACGTCGCAAACGCAGAGCGATATGTTGTCTGCTCGATGTATATGTATAAGCTAGATAACAACCTACAAGGCGAACTTACCGAAAGCGTGCCACTAATCACGGAAGCATTTGTTAACGCAGCAAAGCGTAACGTTACAGTTGTCATGGTGCTAGAGCACAGGGATGGCGAAGACGATTTCATAAACGATATGAATGAAAAAACAGCGAAATACTTACGTGACAACGGCATACAAGTATTTTTTGATAGCGATGAAAAATCAATGAATTCAAAAATGTGCGTTATTGATGAAGACATTGTCTATATCGGTAGCCACAATTTTACATACAGTAGCTTAAACAAACACTCAGAAGCAGGCGTAAGGCTACGCTCAGCGGAAACAGCAAGCAAATTTAAAGGCTACATCAACCGTTTAGTAAATGCAGAAAAGGAGTAACGCAATGAAAGTATCAATCATAGGCGCAACAGGTTACACAGGGTTTGAACTTGTTAAACTGTTAGCTAATCATAAGCATATAGAGCTTGTTGCGCTCACATCAGAAAGTTATGCAGGCAAAAAAATATCAGAAGTTTATCCAGCGTTATCAGGTGTTTGCGATATTGTGCTTACACCAAACGACATTGAGAAACAAGCAGAAAATGCAGACTTATTTTTCTTATGTCTGCCACATAAAACAGCTATGGGTATTGCTAAAGTACTTTATGATAAAGGTAAAACAGTTCTCGACTTGAGTGCTGATTTTCGTATGCAAGATGTTGACTTATACGAAAAAGTTTACGGTGTAGAGCATACTGCAAAGGATATCGTACCTAACGCTGTTTATGGACACGCTGAACTATTTGCAGAAAAGATTGCTGGCACAAGGTTAGTAGCTGTTCCTGGTTGTTACCCAACGTCAGTTATCACGCCACTTTATCCATTAATGGAAGCGGGTGTGATAGATGCTTCATATATCGTTGCCGATTGCAAATCAGGCATATCTGGTGCTGGCAGAAAGGCTAGCCTTGCGAACTCTTATTGCGAGTGTAACGAGTCGTTCAAAGCGTATAGCGTTTTGAGCCACAGACATAACGATGAAATGAACTATATACTAGGTGACGTTGATGAAAATGTTGATGTTGTTTTCACACCGCACTTGTTGCCGTTGACACGTGGTATTGAGTCGACGATTTACTTTAAGTCAGAAAAATCGGCAGAAGAGCTATATGACATTATTGAAAAGAAATATGCAAACAACAAACTTGTTCGTATGCGTAAAGAAGTGCCAACTATTGGCGATGTTGCTGGTTCTCCGTTTATTGATATCGCAGTTTTCAAGCGTGGCAACCAAGCAGTTATATTGTCAGTTATCGATAACTTATTGAAAGGGGCATCTTCCCAAGCAGTACAGTGTATGAATTTGATAATGGGTCTAGATGACCATGAGGGATTAATATGATTAACGAAATAAACGAAGGTGGAGTTACCGCACCTTTAGGTTTTAGGGCTTCAGTAGCGCTTGCAAAAATCAAGGGTGAAAGCAGGGTAGAGCCAGATGTTGCATTGCTAGTTAGCGACGAGGCATGCACAGCGGCAGGGCTTTTCACAACTAACTTAGTACAAGCAGCACCTGTAAAATACGATAAAAAAATATTGGAAGAAAACAACGATAAAATATATGCAGTAGTTGTAAACTCTGGCAACGCAAACGCTTGCACAGGTGTGCATGGCGATAACGTTACAGCTATGGTTGCAGAAAGTGTTGCGAAAGCAGTTGGTGTAAAAAAGAATGCCGTACTCATGGCATCAACAGGCGTGATAGGCAATTCGCTACCACATGATAAAATCGAAGCTGTTATACCTGAGCTTGTTGAAAATCTTGATGACGATAGCGGCGAAGAGTTTGCAAAAGCCATCTTAACAACAGACACGTTCCCAAAAGAATATGCGGTAATGGTAGAAACAGAAACAGGTATCTACACTATCGGTGGCACATGCAAAGGTGCTGGCATGATAGCGCCGTCACTTGCAACAATGCTAGGCTTCATCACTACTGATGCAAAGATTAGTGCAGATATGTTGCATAAAGCATTGCTAGATGTTGCAGACACTTCATTTAACGCTGTCACAGTTGATGGCGACATGAGCACAAATGACACATTGATAGCACTTGCAAACGGTATGTCAGGAGTTGCGATTGATGATAAAAACTATGAGCAATTTGTAGAAGCTTTAGAGATTGTTGCAAGCGAACTAGCACGCATGATGGCTATGGACGGCGAGGGCGCAACAAAGCTAGTTACTATCAACGTAGTAAACGCACGCACGAAAGCTGATGCGAAATTGTGTGCATTCAAGATTGCTAACTCTCCGCTTGTAAAAACAATGTTCGCTGGTTGCGACCCTAACTGGGGGCGTTTGATGTCATCAGCTGGTGCATCAGGTGCTGTTTTCAATCCAGATAAAGTTGATATATACTTCAACGATTTGCACTATGTTGCAAACGGTATAATCATCGACTACAAGCTTGAAGAAGATGTTAATAAAATCATGCAAGATAGCGAATATGAGATAACGATTGATTTAAACAACGGCTCAGAAAGTGCGTTATTTTACACGTGCGATTTCACTGTTGATTATGTAAAAATCAACGCAGATTATAGAAGCTAGAGGCACTTTTTATTGGCAAGGCGTGATATCAAGATAAACTTGGCAGACATCCCGAAAGAGCCGGGCGTTTACATGTTTATTGATAAAAAGGGTAGGATTTTGTATGTAGGTAAAGCGAAATCTTTACGCAATCGCCTTGCGTCTTACCTTAACGATGGTGCAAAAACTATCAAAACCGAAAAAATGCTTTCACACGCCGTCGATGTGCGGATAATCGTTACTGAAAACGAAGTGGAAGCGTTCCTCCTTGAAGCAAACCTCATTAAAACTGAAATGCCTAAGTATAACATATTGCTCAAAGACTCTAAAAGCTATCCATATGTTATGCTCACTAATGAAGAATATCCACGCCTCGTCTATACGAGAAATATCGCAGACGATAGTGGTTTTTATTTCGGCCCGTTTGTCAACGTTGGCGACTTAAAGCAAATGATAGAACTTTTGCGTGCCTCGTTTCCACTTCGCACTTGCTCCAACCACAAGTTTAAAGAAGGGCGCATTTGTTTGAAATATCAGATAAAGAAATGCTATGGCCCATGCGAAGAATATATATCGAAAGAGGACTATCTAAAGATAGCCTCTAGCGTCAAAAAGTTTTTCAAAGGCGAAACAGAAGAAGTGGAAGCTCTGCTCAAAAAACAAATGGCGGACTACTCGAAAAACTTAATGTTTGAAGATGCCGCAAATATCCGTGACCGTTTACGCTCGTTGCAACGCTTGTTCTCAAAGCAATCTGTAATGAACATCACAGACGATAGAAGCATAGACGTTTTCTATATGCATAACATCATGTCTGTTACGGGCATCACGCAGATATTTATCAGAAGTGGCAAGATGATAGGCGTAACGACACGCTTTTACACAGACGGTGAAGAAGAACTGTTGGAGTCGTTCATTATGCAGTTTTATGCGAATGTTCGCCAGTTTCCAGAGTTTGTTGCGATCGGCGGTGGCGAGTATCCAGAGCTATTAGAGCAAGCACTCACGCAAATGGCAGGCAGAACTGTGCGTATCCGTAAACGTGGCGTAACAGGTATCATGGACATCGCAAAAAAGAACGCTTATGAGCAAACGGAAATCTATTTGAAAAAAGTCGGCGAACGCAAAGACGTTTCAGAGCGGTTAGCAAACTTGATAGGTGTTGAAAATATTGAACGAGTTGAATGTGTAGATATCTCCCACTTAGGTGGCGAGCATACTGTTGGTGTTTCTGTTGTTTCTGTTGGTGGCGAGTTCTCAAAAGCAAACTATCGAAAATATAAAATCAAAACTGCAGGTAATGACGATTTTCAGTCGATGTATGAACTATTTATGCGAAAGGGCGAAAATATTACTGAAGGAAGCGAGCAATCTGCCGATTTATACATAATCGACGGTGGACTTGGGCAACTATCAAGCACGCTGAGGGCAGCAAGGGAAGCTGGTATTAATGCAGAGTTTATCTCTATCAGTAAAAGCAGACCTATGCGCTCCATAAAGCATTTGCAAGAAGATACTATAGAGCATATCCACTTGCCGAACAGGAAAAACCCTGTGATATTGCGTAAAAACGATGCGTTGCTACACTTCATACAACGTATGCGTGATGAGGCGCACCGCTTTGCAATTACATATTCAAGAAGCCTAGCGTTGAAGCGTATGTCGCTATCGCCACTTTTAGAAATCGAGGGCTTAGGCAAGAAACGCTTGAAAGATTTGTTGCAAGCATTCCCAGATATCCACAACCGAAAAGATATCACCGTGGAAGAACTCAGGCAGCAAGCAAAACTACCTGAAAAACTTGCAATGAAAGTAAAAGAATATATAGAAAATGAGTAAAAATAGCATGTGTAAGTTATTGGTAAATAAGAAAAATAAAATTATTTTAAAAAAGTTGAAAAAAGTGCTAAACTTTTCCTCTTGACAACCGATAAAATAAACATAGAATAAGAATATACAGGAAAACCCTGTATAACAATTAAATATTTCGCAAGCCTTTTGGAGTTTACGCCAAGGGTTTGTTATTACAATGATTAGGTATCAGTACACTTGAGCCGGCATGGATTAATATTCCATAGCCGGCTTTTTTTGCTTTATTTGTGCGTACTACGTCCCTATGCTTCGTTATTTAAAAAAAATAATGCTCATGTACTTTTAGTGTACACTCCGCTGATTTTTTTTAAGCCGCCTAGCCTAGAAACGTACTACATCACAAATTGCTTTATGTGTCTTTTGCTTCCGTGCATGTTTTTCACAAGCCGTCTAGTATGGAAGTAAAATATATCATAAAAGAGCATTTGTGCGTAAATAGCACTATGTCTAGCCTGAAAGCGAACTAAATCGTAAAGCTGGATACTGCATTTATTACTGCGAAGCGAATGTGGGTGAGCTGTGGCTGTCTATTATTTAAGACTGGATTGCGTCGCTATGCTCGCAATGACTGTAGTTATGTGTTTCCCGTCATCACGAGGAACAGTGTGACGTGGTGATCCAGTAAAATGGAGAGTGTATAAGTAAACATCAAAGTGCATACTGCATTAGCAGGTGTAGTAACATAGGTGTATGGCTGGTCGTGTATTATTGATAGGGGTATTCCATTTATTAACGGGGGTGGTTTATCAATAGTGATATCTAATTGTAGGATAAATGTATGGATAATACCGCCTGATTATAGGGATAGGTGTATCCAGTTGTAATTAAATAAAAGTTTTATGCAGTAAATAAATAAAATCACGTAATTAAGGTTACTAGAGAGGTGCTGGAAAAGGTGCGTTTAACAAAACTTTAAGCGAGCTAAGTCGCTATACACTTAGAAACTATGCAAGGAATGATAATTTAGTCTAGTCCTGAGCGAATATATTTTGTATTTGGCGAGATTGGTATAAGTTATGTTTTCCTGAGTTGCCCTAACAGGCAGTGTAATTGAAAAAATCAATACTATTCGGAAATCATACATATCGATTAGGCTCCGTCACATCTTTATATAATCTTTAGGCAAACGGCTACAATTTGAACGTACAAAAAACTTAATAATATAGGTGCGTTCAAAGTTAAGTAATCATTTATGGCGAGCAAGGATGCTTGTCAATTAAAGATTATCACGGAGGAATTTTAATTATGGCTCTTTCAATTATTAACAACACAACGGCCCTAACAGGTCAAATGTCTACAAATAAAGCGAACACAGCTTTATCTAACACAATTAAATCTTTATCTACAGGTTTACGTATCAACTCTGCAGCTGATGATGCATCAGGTCTTGCGGTTTCTGAAAAATTACGTGGCCAGATTTCTGGTTTAGCTAAAGCAGCTACAAACGCTCAAGATGCTACATCATTACTACAAACTGCTGAAGCAGCTATGGGCTCTATGACTGACGTTGTACAACGTATGCGTGAGCTAGCAGTTCAAGCGGGTAACCCAGCTTACACTACTAACGACCGTGCAGTTCTACAATTAGAGCTTGACCAACTTATGGAAGAGGTTGACCGTATTTCTGACTCTACAGAGTTCAACACTAAGAAGTTATTAAACGGTGACGCTTCTGCTTCTTGGTCTTCTTCAAGCAACGCAATTGATGCAATCGTTAATGGTGCAGTTGTTGAAGGCGACTACAAACTTACTTACGATATCTCACCTGGTGACAACGCTGTTTA
>CAYJDR010000045.1:0-16687 GCA_964368965.1 uncultured Deferribacteraceae bacterium | reverse complement strand
ATTGAATATTTTATAACAAAAATGAAGAATGTTTGGATTATGAATAAAAAAAGCGATTGAAATTAATCAATCGCCTAATTATTGTGATAAACTAGCTTTGTGAGTTCGTGTATTGATCTACGATAATACCTAGTTTATTGATTTTGTAATGCATAACACGTGGTGTAAGCGTTAGGCTTCTGCCAGCTGCTGACATGTTGCCGTTATTTTTCTTGAGTGCTTCAACGATTAGTTCACGCTCGAAAGAGTTTACTAGTGTTTCAAACGAAGCTTCCTCATCAGTTATCAACTCAGAGCCTGTTTCCTCACCTGTTTGCAACGATGGCGGCAAGTTGTAGCCATGTATGCAATCGTCTGTAGCTGTAAGCACAGCACGCTCGATACAGTTTTCAAGCTCACGCACGTTCCCTGGCCAATGATATGACATAAGCATATTTATAGCCGGTGATGATAAGCGTTGAACATTTTTGTTATAGCGCACATTCATTTTATCTATAAAATGTTCTGCTAAAAGCAAAATATCGCAACGTCGCTTATTTAAGTCTGGCAATGCGATTGGAAATACGTTTAAGCGATAATATAAATCCTCACGGAATTTGTTTTGCTCCATAAGCTCTTCAAGGTTACGGCTTGTTGCAGCAAGTAGTCGAACATTACTTTTCAGCTCCTTGTTGCTACCAACACGTGAAAATGTACGCTCTTGTATAAAACGCAATAATTTTACTTGTGTTTGCTGAGTTAAGTCGCCAACTTCATCAAGAAATAGTGTACCGCCGTCGGCCTCTTCAACCCTGCCAACACGCTTTGCGACAGCGCCTGTAAACGAGCCTTTTTCATGCCCAAACAATTCACTTTCAACCAAGTTTTCAGGTAATGCAGCACAGTTGATAGCTATAAATGGCTTGCCAGCACGTGGGCTTAGTTTGCTTATCTCACTTGCGACAAGCTCTTTACCAGTACCAGATGAACCACGTATCAACACAGTAGCATCACTTGGCGCAACTTGCTTGATTAGCTCATATATGCGCTGCATTGAGTTGCAGTTACCAACGAGTATGCCTGACGGTTTAGAAGACGATGTCAACGCGGCACGTAGGCGTTCGTTTTCTTCCCTTAGTTCATTTTGTTCAGCTTCTATTTGCCTTGCAACGTTTACAGCTTCAGCAACTAAGTTGCCCACGATTTCAAGAAAGCGTAAATCTGATGCTAGGTTCACATCAGGCGCAACTTTCTTATCAGCACTGAGTGTGCCAACCACTTTTTCGCTATAAAATATTGGAACACAAAGAAAAGCTAACTTTTTATCTTTAGCACGTGCTTTCGTAAAATTTTTAAAGCGTGGATCTTTTGAAATATCAGGGATAATTTGCGATATCCCTGTTTGACCGACGATACCTGTGATGCCTTCGCCAAGTTTATATTTACCTCGATCCGCTTCTTCATTGTTTAGTCCATCAACGACGACGATTTCAAAAAAGTCGCCGTTGCGCAACGTAATAGTGCTACGTAACATGCCCATCTGTCTATTTAAAACAGATATTACTTTCTTTAGTAATGATGGGATATTACGTTCATGAACTACTGCAAAGCTGAGTTCTCTAAGGACGGATAGCTCCGTCTCTAGCTGATTTTCCATGCCTTGATTCGCTCTAATGCTTCTTTAGTGCGGTCGCTATTGCCGAAAGCTGTTAGACGGAAGTAGCCTTCGCCACATGTACCGAAGCCAGAGCCAGGAGTACCAACAACTGCACAGTTTTCTAATAGTGCATCAAAAAATTCTTCTGATGTGAACTGTGTAGGGATTTTCCACCAGATGTATGGAGAGTTGTCGCCACCATAAACTGTGTAGCCCATTTCAGTTAAGCCGTTTCTGATAGTTTTAGCGTTGTCCATGTAGTAGCCAACTTGTTCTGCAACTTGTGCTTTACCAGCATCAGAGTAGATAGCCTCAGCAGCACGTTGGATAACGTATGCAACGCCGTTGAATTTAGTGCTTTGCCTTCTGCGCCACATAGCGTTTAGTTTGTTAGGTAGTGCGTTTGGCACAACTGTGTATGCACAACGAACGCCTGTGAAACCAGCTGTTTTAGAGTATGAGCGCATTTCGATAGCAACTTCTGTAGCGCCTTCGATTTCATAGATACTTTTTGGAAGTGAGCCATCTTGAATGTATGCAAAGTATGCACAATCGTATAAAATGATTGCATCATTTTTCTTAGCGTATTCAACGAACTCTTTAAGTTTTTCGTGAGTCATTACGCCACCAGTTGGGTTGTTTGGTGAGCATAGGTAAACGATATCAACAGGAACATCAGGTAATTTTGGTGCGAAGTCGTTTTCTTCTAGGCAGTCCATATATATGATGTTGTTGCCACGGCCAGCTAAGATGTTGCTATCTCTGTACACAGGGTAGACAGGGTTGCCGATTGCGATTTTACAATCAAGGTCGAACAACTCTTGGATGTTTGCAACATCACATTTAGAGCCGTCACTAACGAAGATTTCGTCAGCTTCGATGTTTACGCCATATGCTTTATAGTCATTTTCGCTGATAGCGTTGCGGATAAAGTCATAGCCTTGCTCTGGGCCGTAGCCTCTGAAAGTGTTGCTAGAAGTCATCTCAACTGTTGCTTTCTGCATAGCTTCTGCAACTGCTGGTATGATAGGTAGGGTAACGTCGCCGATACCTAATTTGATAACGTCTTTATTTGGGTTAGATTCTTGGAATTTGCCAACTTTTTGTGCAATCCTAGAAAATAAATAATCGTCTGCAAGTTCTGCAAAATGTTTGTTAATTTTAGCCATTGTAAACCTCTGATTTTAATAATAAGTGATATAGTTTATACTAAATGGGTCTGAATTGTCAACGCTTAGTCTAAAAAAGGTGGAGATTGTGTTGTGTAATATCTGAGGTAGCCCGTTCTTGTTATAAATAGTGCAAATACTAGGCACACAAGTGAGCCACGACAGGAGCTTATTGACATAAGTGACTTAGTGGCGAATGTAGTGTAACGAAGTAGTTGTGCTGTTTAGGACGAGAACTTATTTTAGTTATCAATACTAGGTTTAGCGACTATCGTTCCAATATACGCCCACCCAACAATCGGTACAAAATACAACAAGCCAACCCATGGCGGTGCGCCAGCATCTCTTGCTCGCCTAACAGTAATGCTGATTGCTGGCAAGTATAGAATGCACATGATTATGCTGAGTATCACTTTTATAGTACTTTGCGCACTTTTAGACATAGCACCATAGCCAATTTGCACTAATACGAATAAGGCAATTGCAGCAAAAACTGCATAAACAAACATAAATGTGTTAAATTCAAACCTGTTTGCCCTTGTGCGATAGTCAAAAGTTTTTTTAAAACCGTCTATCCATATTTCGATTACTGTTTGTAACAATCCAATCATATTAGTTCCTAGAAAAAGGTGGAGATTGCTCTCCACCTGTTGATATTTAATCTACCGTTCTTGTTATACATTAACCCTGTTCTTGTTATAAATAGTGCAAATACTAGGCACACAAGTGAACCACGACAGGAGCTTACTCTGACGGTAAGTGACTGAGTGGCGAACGAGGTGTAACGAAGTAGTTGTGCTGTTTAGGACAAGAACTCATTTACGTCTTTAGCGACTGATTTCGCATTCGCTATCGTCCTAACTACCAACGACTGCCCCGTCGCCGCATCGCCCGCAACAAACACTTTCGGGTTTGATGTGTCGTGCTCGCTTTTTAGGTAGCCCATTGCTAATAGAACTATATCAGCTTTTATCATTTCTGTCGAGTTTGTCTTGTCAAATTTTGTTGGTTTGCCAAGCTCTGAGTATTCCCATGCGATTGGGCTTACTTCGATACCTGTAACTTTGCCTTTATCGCCAACAAATTTATTTGTTAATGTAGCCCAACGACGTGTTGCACCCATATAGTCGCTGTGAGTTTTATATTTTTTATATGCCCACTCTGGCCACGGAGTCGACTCTGAACGCTCTTTTGGTGGCTCTGGCATTAGGTCGATTTGTGTAATGCTTTTCGCTTTTGCACGGTATGAGTAGCTCACACAGTCGTTACCTGTGTCACCACCGCCGATAACGACAACATTTTTATCAGCAACGTCGATTTTATCAGTCAATAGCTCGAGCGCAAAGTCGATCCCTTTTAAATCTCTGCCATCTACTTCTAGGTTGCGTGCATTTGGAGTGCCAGTTGTGATGACCACTGCATCGTATGTTTTTGAGATATACTCCATAGAGATATCAACGCCAACGTTAGTTGAGCAGATGAAAGTTATGCCACTTTTTTCCATAACGTCTATACGTCTATCGACGATATCTTTTTCAAGTTTGAAAGATGGGATACCGTAGCGTAATAGTCCGCCTGGCTTGTCGCTTTTTTCATAGACGAACACTTCATGCCCTTTCTTGTTTAGTTCGATAGCCATTTCTAAGCCTGATGGTCCGCTACCGATTACTGCAACTTTTTTGCCAGTTCTTACAGCTGGGACGATTGGAGTTACCCAACCGTTTTTGAACGCTTCTTCGACGATAACTTTTTCTATCTGTCTGATAGATACAGGCTCTGTCACGAGGCTTGCACAGCAGCTGTTTTCGCACAATGCTGGGCAGATACGTGCTGTGAACTCTGGCATGTTGCTTGTAGAGTTTAGCACTGTCCAAGCTTCCAACCATTTGCCTTTTGCAGCGTATGCGTTCATCTCTGGGATAACGTTGAAAAGTGAGCAACCAGCACCGTGGCAAAACGGCACACCGCAACTCATACAACGCAAGCCTTGTTCAGCTATTTCTTTTGTAGTAGGTACAACCTCTACATCTTTCCAGTCATTTATCGTTTCTACTTTTGAGCGGTAGAAGTCTGATGGTCTTTTTATTGTTAAAAATTCTTTTCCCATTATATTAACCCTTTAGCTTTTAAAATTCGTTTGTACTCAACAGGGAACACTTTGATAAACTTTGCACGTTCCTCTATCCAGTTTGCTAAGATATCTTTAGCAACTCTACTATCAGTTGCCTCAACATATTCGTTGATTTGCTCTAGTAGCTCTTGCTCTGACTTACTCCCTTGTTCCACAGTTTCTAGGTCGATTGTGTCAAGGTTACACTTCATGTCAAAGTCGCCGTATTTATCGTAAACATATGCGATACCGCCAGACATACCAGCACCGAAGTTCATGCCGACTTCGCCTAGCACAACAACCATACCACCTGTCATATATTCACAACCGTGGTCACCGCCACCTTCAACGACAAGTGTCATACCGCTGTTACGGATAGCAAAACGCTCGCCAGCAAGCCCGTTCAAGAACACCTTACCGCTTGTAGCACCATAGCCAACTACGTTACCAGCGATAACGTTTTTAGATGAGTCGAACTTTGCCTCAGCTGGAGTTTTAACGATAATTTTACCGCCAGATAAACCTTTACCGATAAAGTCGTTTGCTTCGCCGACTAAGTTTAGCGTGATACCTTTTGCAAGGAACGCACCAAAACTTTGCCCAGCAACGCCAGATAAGTTTAGCACGATTGTGTCATCATCAAGCTTCGCACCGCCAAACTTTTTAGCAACAACGCCTGAAAGTTCTGTACCACAGCTTCTGTGCACGTTCTTGATCTCTAAGTTTAGTTCAGCTTTTTCGCCTGTTTCAAGCGTTTTTGCAAGCTTAGGGATAACAACTGTTTCGTCATAGCTAGGGTCAACTTTGATAGCCTCAACGAATGCTTGCTCGTATCCGCCAGCACGCTCGAATATTTTGCTAAAGTCTAAGTTTTTACATTTGAAGAACTCGATAGCTTCGCTCATTTGTAATAAGTCGCTTCTGCCAACTGCCTCTTTCATAGATTTTAAGCCTAGTTGTGCAAGTAGCTCACGTGCTTCTTTAGCTATGAAGCGTAAGAAGTTTTCGATATATTCAGGCTTACCTGTGAAACATTTACGTAGTTCTTCATCTTGAGTTGCAACACCTACTGGACAGCTGTTGTCATCGCACTTACGCATCATGATACAGCCTAAGCATACTAACAATGTAGTTGCAAAGCCGAACTCTTCTGCACCGAGTAATGCCGCAACAACAACATCTCTACCTGTTTTCAACTGGCCGTCAACTTGCAAGCGAACTCTTGAACGTAAGTTGTTTAAAACTAATGTTTGTTGAGCTTCTGCTAAGCCAAGTTCCCAAGGTAGACCAGCGTGTTTGATACTTGAAAGTGGAGATGCACCTGTACCGCCATCGTGTCCGCTGATTAATACAACATCTGCCGCCGCTTTCGCAACACCAGCTGCAACCGTACCAACACCAACTTCCGATACAAGTTTAACAGATACCCTTGCACCTTTGTTTGATAGGCGTAAGTCTGAAACGAGTTGCGATAAATCCTCGATAGAGTAAATATCGTGATGTGGTGGAGGTGAAATCAATGTAACACCAGGTGTAGAGTGCCTAACTTTTGCAATGTTTTCATCTACTTTATGGCCTGGTAGCTGTCCGCCCTCACCAGGTTTTGCACCTTGTGCCATTTTAATTTGTAACTCTTTTGCACCTGCTAAATAGTCGATAGTAACACCGAAACGACCTGATGCAATCTGTCTGATAGCACTGCTTCTGTTTTCGCCGTTTGCACCTGGGATAGAGCGTTCGATATCTTCGCCGCCTTCACCACAGTTACTCATAGCGCCTAAATTGTTCATAGCGATAGCGATTGCTTCGTGTGCTTCAGGGCTTAATGAGCCTAAAGACATCGCACCTGATACGAAGTTTTTAACAATGCTATCAACGCTTTCAACTTCGTCAACAGATATGCTCTTAGTTTGTTTAAACGAGAACAATCCACGGATAGTACATATATCTGTACCTTGGTTGTTGATTAAGCTTGCGTATGATTTATAGCGTTCCCAATCGTTCATTTGAACAGCTTGGCGGAATAGGCCTAGCGTGTCAGGTGTCCATAAGTGGCTTTCGCCGTCTTTTCTGTATGCGTATTCGCCACCGCTTCTAAGTAGTGGAGAGTTTTCGTCGATTTTGTTAAATCTGTCTTTGATTTCGTGTTCAACATCTTCGATAGTTAAACCACCGATACGTGATGCAGTACCTGTGAAATATTTATCAATTACGCTTCTATCTAGTCCGACAGCTTCAAATATTTGTGCGCCACGATAGCTTCTGAGTGTAGATATACCCATTTTTGACATAACTTTTAGTAAACCTTTGTCGATAGCGTGGATATAGTTTTCAGCAGCTTTTGCTTGGTCGACTTTTAGGTCGCCTTTTTCGCACAAGTCTTGGATACACTCGAACGCTAAGTATGGGTTCACAGCAGTCGCACCAAAACCTAACAACAATGCGAAGTGCATAACTTCACGAACTTCTGCACTTGAAACTATCAAGCCAACAGGTGGGCGTAAGTTGTTTTTTACCAATGCTTTACTAACAGCACCTAGTGCCAATAACGCAGGGATTGGATATTTACCATCAGCAATATTTCTATCGCTCAATATCAATATGTTTTTACCGCTTTTCACTTGTTTAACAGCTTCTTCAGCTAGTTTTTCAGTAGCACAAGCAAGGTTTCTCTCAAAGCTCATCTCTAATGTAACAGCTTCAAAGCCTTCTTGCTCAACGTTTTGCAAGCGAGTTAAGTCTTCATCAGTCAATACAGGGCTAGGCATTCTGATAAGCCTTGCATGTTTTTCAGTTTCTTCAAGTATGTTGCCTTGGTTGCCGATATACGTCAACAAACTCATAACAAGCTCTTCACGGATTGGGTCAATCGGTGGGTTTGTCACTTGTGCAAACAGTTGCTTGAAGTAGTTATATAATAATGGTGTCTGCTTCGAGAAAACAGCAAGCGCACTATCGTTACCCATCGCACCGATAGGCTCATAGCCGCTTGTCGCCATGCCTTTTACAATCTTGTCAACATCTTCACGCGACCAATGGAAACGCTTAAACTCACGCTGTAAATCGCAAGTAGGAACATGCGGCGAAACAGAGTCAAACAAACCTCTAACTAAGATTTGGTTCTTATCTAACCAACGACGATATGGCTTGCTCCTAGCAACGCTTTCTTTCAGCTCTCTATCGAAAACAAGTCTGTTCTTCTCAAGGTCACACCAGACCATTTCGCCTGGCTTCAATCTGCCACGCTTAACAACGTTTTCTGTAGGGACATCAACAACGCCAGACTCTGACGCTAAGATGAATATATTTTCATCAGTCAATGTGTATCTCGCTGGGCGTAAGCCGTTTCTATCAAGGATTGCACCAATGTTTATACCGTCAGAGAATGCAACCGCTGCTGGTCCGTCCCATGGTTCCATAAGTGCTGATTGGTATGCGAAAAACGCACGGATATCTTTACTCAAGTGGTAAGCATCGCCCCACGCTTGAGGGATCAACATCATCATTGCATGTGGCAAGCTTCTGCCAGCAAGCACCAATAGTTCGAACATTCTATCAAGTGATGATGAGTCACTTTCTGTGCCGTCCATTAATGGAAAGCACTCTTGCAACGCATCGCCAAACAAGTCGCTTTTCAGTAATTTTTCCTTTGAACTCAAGTGGTTAAGGTTACCTTTAAGAGTGTTGATTTCACCGTTGTGCGCAAGGTAGCGGAACGGGTGAGCTAAGCTCCATGTAGGGAACGTGTTTGTTGAGTAGCGTTGGTGAACAAGCGCTAAAGGTGATTTGAAATCTTCGTCTGCTAAATCAGGGTAGAAAGACGTGATTTGTGTCGCTTGCAATAAGCCTTTGTAAACAACGCTTGTGCGTGAAAAACTACAGAATGTGATATCTGGGTTTTGCTTTTCAATTTTACGCTTAGTAACAAATATTTTCCTATCAAGTTCGCCACCTGTCAAGCCATCAGCCTTAACAAATAGTTGCATAATTTTCGGGCAAGTGTCTCTAGCGGCTTTACCTATAGTGTTTGCATTGTGCGGAACTTCACGCCATGCAACAACTTGTAAACCGTCTTTCTTTGCTATTTTTTCTATCTCTGCTTGTTTGTCACCAAACACCATTGCGACAGCATATTCGCCTTTCGGTGGTAGGTTTGTGATATGTTTTCTGAAAAAATCATCAGGTGTCGAAACGAGAATACCAGCACCATCGCCAGTTTCTGGATCGCCACCAGATGCACCCCTGTGCATTAATCTTTCAAGTGCTTCAACACCTAAACGTACTATTTTATGTGTAGCTTTGTTGCCTAAATCTGCAACGTATGCAACACCACAAGCATCATGCTCGTTTTCAAAACTGTACAGACCAACGTCTGACATTCTTTTGTCAAAAATCTTGTTCCCCATTGAATTTCCTTCTCTTACATTATTGTAACTATATTAGTTAATTGTATTTTTTTATAAAAATTAAAACGTTTTTCAAATATGTTCTAATTGTTGTGATGTTAGTTATAATATACTTTTTCAGAAAAGTAAAACAAAAAATTCACTTATTTTGTTTTTTTATGATAAATAATAATGAAAATTTGCAATTTAAGCATAAAAAAATATAATTAATACATTTTTCACATGACAAATTTATAATGTTTCTTTTTCAAAAACGTAAACATCAATTAAACTTTTTTACAATTTTGTAAAACTTCCAACGTAAAATCAAGCTTTACAAATTGGCATGATAATTGCATAATAGAAAATATCAAAATAAAACTAATAACTTTATAAGGGGAAAAAAATGAACAGCAGATTTGATGCCATTAAAAATATTGCCGAGAGAAGTGATACGCCAATCGCTTACAAAGAGTTTGATTTAAACTCATATGGGGAAGACGTATTCGGTAAAACAGCTATCTTAAAATACTTACCAAAAGCAGTTTCTGCAAAATTGTTAGACACAATGAGCAAAGGCACAACATTAGATGCGTCTATCGCTGGCGACGTTGCACATGGTTTAAAAGCATGGGCATTAGACAGAGGCGCTACTCACTTTACACATTGGTTCCAACCTTTAACTGGCGGCACTGCTGAAAAGCATGACTCATTCCTTGACCCACGCTCAATCGACAACGCTATCATGTCTTTCTCTGGGCAAAACCTAAGCCAAGGCGAGCCTGATGCTTCGAGCTTCCCATCTGGTGGATTGCGCCACACATTTGAAGCACGTGGCTACACAGCTTGGGACCCAACAAGCCCAGCGTTTATCAGACGCCACGGAAACGGCGCTACATTATGTATCCCTACAATCTTCTGCGCATACACAGGCGAAGCATTAGATAAAAAAACTCCACTATTACGCTCTATGCAAGCGTTGAAAAAATCTGTTAAACGCTTAATGGATTGCTTCGGCTTACCAGAAAGCCTTGTTACTGTAACACTTGGGCCTGAGCAAGAATATTTCTTAATTGATAAACAATTCTACTTACGCCGCCCTGACTTGATCCAAACTGGCAGAACAATTTTCGGTGCATCACCTGCGAAACACCAACAACTTGAAGACCACTACTTTGGCTCAATCAAAACACGTATACTCAACTTCATGACAGATGTTGAGAAAGAACTATGGGTGCTTGGTATCCCTGCAAAAACTCGCCATAACGAAGTTGCTCCAGCACAATTCGAGCTTGCTCCTCTATTTGAAGAGTTAAACTTATCGGTTGACCATAACATGCTAGTTATGAGCACTTTACAACAAGTTGCAGCAAAGTATGACTTAGTTTGCTTATTACACGAAAAACCATTCGCTGGCGTAAACGGCTCTGGTAAACATAACAACTGGTCTATCGCATACGGCAAACAAAACTTGCTTGACCCAAGCGATAACCCACACCAAAACGCTATCTTCTTAACTGTATTAACATCTATTATTAGGGCAGTTAACCTACATGGCGACTTGATGCGTGCATCTACTGCCTATGCTGGTAACGACCACAGACTTGGTGCAAACGAAGCTCCACCAGCGATTGTATCTATATTCTTAGGCGACCAACTAAACGACATCATCGAGCAAATTGAGCAAGGTGGCGCTACATCTAGCCGTAAAGGTGGCTTCATCAACATCGGTGCTGACACTTTACCACCGCTACCAAAAGACTCGACTGATAGAAACAGAACTAGCCCATTCGCATTCACAGGTAACAAGTTTGAATTCCGTGCACCTGGCTCTAGCCAATCTTGCGCTGGCGTAAACGTTGTTATCAACACAATCGTTGCAGAATCGCTTGATTATGTTGCGAGCTTATTAGAAGATAAAAAAGGCGAAAACTTCAATACTGAACTACAAAAAATTCTACAAAAAATCATCGCTGATAACAAACAAATCATCTTCAACGGCGACAACTACACTCAAGAGTGGGTTGAGGAAGCTGCTAAACGTGGCCTACCTAACAACCGTTCAACTATGGAAGCTATCAAAGCATACAAAAACAAAGCTAACGCTGAATTGTTTGCAAAATATGGCGTATTGAGCGAAGTAGAGCTTGAATCAAGGTATGAAATCTTCTCTGAAGAATACCACAAGAAAATTAAAATCGAGGGCGAAATCGCACTTGATATCGCAACTACAATGATACTCCCATTAGCTATCAAAACATTTGAGCGTGCAGCATCATCATACGCTTTAGCTAAAGACTTAATCGGCGGCGACACTTATAAAGAATATGCTGAAAAAATCTGCATGCACTTAGACAACCTAAAGAAAAGTATTTCAGGCTTGAAATTAGCTTTATCTGATGAGCATGAAATCATTTTAGACGCTATGGCTAAATTAAGGAACGAGGTCGACACTTGGGAAACAATGATTGACGATGCTGAATGGCCACTACCTAAATACAGAGAGATGTTATTCATCTACTAATATTTGGATAAGGGTATAATTAAAAAATAAGAATTAGAATAGTATCACGGTACTAGCTCTATTTATTAATGTTGGAAGCGAGGGTGTAAAAGCCCTCGTTTTTTATTTGACATTTCAAAAGAAAATTCTTGCATTTTCAAAACACATGCTGTATATTCAATCGTTTTGAGCTATTGGCAAAAAATCATAAATTTTTTCAAACTAGTTCTTGCAAAAAATCATTCTAAGTATTAAATTAAAACGTACGTGTGTAATATAATTTGAAGCACGTTTTTGTGCTACAATATTATAGCGTGCAAACTTAGTAAAGAGTCACTATGGCATGGTTTTCACAGCATAGTGTGAGAGATATAAACGAAACAAAAAGGGTATTAGATTATGACGAAAAAACATTTTCTCGCTTTGTCCGATGGTACTATTTTTTACGGCAAATCTGCTGGAGCAAAGCGTGACTGTGTCGGAGAAGCAGTCTTCAACACAGGCATGACAGGCTATCAAGAAGTAGCAACTGACCCATCATACGCTGGGCAAATCGTTGCATTAACAACAGCAGAAGTTGGTAACTACGGCTGTAACAAAGATGATATGGAATCACGTGGCTTGTTCCTAAACGGTATGATTTTACAAGGCCTTAATGAGCCTTCAAACTACCGCTCTGAAGAGTCTTTCCATGAATTGCTTGAAAGGCACAACGTTCCTTGTCTATACGATATCGACGTTCGTAAACTCGTTATCAAACTTAGAAGTAGCGGTTGCATGAGCGCATACATCAAAGCATCTGATGACGATATCACGCCTGAAGAAGCTGTTAAAATCGCTGCAAACTGGGAAGGACTTGACAACCAAGACTATGCATCAAAAGTAACAGTTGACAAACCATATGTATGGAGCGAAGAAGGCGATGTGCATATCGTTGCATACGATTTCGGCATTAAATACAACATCTTACGCATGATGGCTCAGCAAAACATGAAAGTTACTGTTGTTCCAGCACACACTACTGCGGAAGAAGTTTTTGCGCTTAAACCAGATGGCGTATTTTTATCGAATGGCCCTGCCGATCCGCAAGCGTTGACGAGCGTTATCGAGCAAGTGAAAATCATTTCATCGAAGTTACCTACTATGGGTATCTGCCTTGGTCACCAGCTACTTGCAATCGCACATGGTGCTGATTGTTACCGTTTAAAGTTCGGTCACCACGGTTGCAACCACCCTGTTAAAAACTTGATTGACGGCACAGTTGAAATCACTAGCCAAAACCACAACTTTGCTATCAAGCCAGAGTCACTCAGTAGCGACTTTGAAATTACGCATATTAACCTAAACGACAACACACTCGAAGGCTTCAGACACAAAACGTTACCTATCGCAGCTGTTCAGTACCATCCAGAAGCGGCTCCTGGGCCTAACGACTCGATGTACTTGTTTAAAACATTTAGGCAACTGCTTAACAAATAATAATTAAGTAAGAGGATATTCAACAATGCCAAAGCGTAATGATATAAAAAAAATAATGTTAATCGGCTCTGGTCCAATCCAAATTGGTCAAGGCTGTGAATTTGACTACTCAGGCGTACAAGCTTGTAAAGTCTTGAAAAGCGAAGGATACGAAGTTGTACTCGTAAACTCTAACCCTGCCACAATTATGACAGACCCTGAGTTTGCAGACAGAACATATATCGAACCATTAAGTGTTGATATCGTTCATGAAATTATACGTCGTGAACGCCCTGATGCCCTGCTGCCAACTTTAGGCGGACAAACTGCCCTAAACTTAGCAATGGAGTTATCTGAAAAAGGTATCCTTGCTAGATACCACGTTGAACTTATCGGTGCTAAAGCCGATGTTATCAACCGTGCAGAAGATAGGCAACTATTTAAAGAATGCATGACATCTATCGGGCTTGAGCTTCCAGTATCTGGCTCTGCACACACACTTGCAGAAGCAAAATCTATCTCTAAGATGATTGGTAAATGGCCACAAATTATCCGCCCAGGGTTCACACTTGGTGGTACAGGTGGCGGTATTGCATATGACGAGCAAGAGTTTGAAGAAATCGTTTCACGTGGACTAGATGCAAGCCCAACTTCAGAAGTACTTGTTGAAGAATCGCTACTCGGTTGGAAAGAGTACGAGCTTGAAGTTATTCGTGATAAAAACGACAACTGCGTTATCGTATGTTCTATCGAAAACGTTGACCCAATGGGCGTACACACAGGCGACTCTATCACAGTTGCACCTGCTCAAACGCTTTCTGATAAAGAATACCAAATCATGCGTGACAACTCGCTAAAAGTTATGCGTGCGATTGGCGTTGAAACTGGTGGCTCAAACGTTCAATGGGCAGTAAACCCAGCAGACGGCAGACAAATTGTTATCGAGATGAACCCTCGTGTTTCTCGTTCAAGTGCATTAGCTTCTAAAGCGACTGGTTTCCCTATCGCAAAAGTTGCTACATTGCTTGCAATCGGCTACACATTAGATGAAATCGTAAACGACATCACAGGCACTACTCCTGGTTGTTTCGAGCCTTCTATCGACTACGTTGTGACAAAAGTTCCTAGATTTACTTTTGAGAAGTTCCCATCAACTAACACAACTTTAGGCACACAGATGAAGTCTGTTGGTGAGGCTATGGCTATCGGCAGAAGCTTCAAGCAATCGTTCCAAAAAGCATTACGCTCGCTTGAAACAGGCAGAGCTGGTTTCGGTGCTGACGGCAAAAACGGCAAGTTTGAAGAAATGGATATGGAAACATTGAAAGCTGAAATCACTCGCCCACACGCTGACAGAATGTTCACAATCTACGAAGCATTTAAGCGTGGTTTAACTGTTGAAGATATCCACGAATTATGTGCAATGGACAGATATTTCCTACGCCACTTCGATGCTATCGTTAAATCTGAAAAAGATATAAAATTAGAAACAGATGCTATCCGCCAAGCTAAAATCAATGGCTTTTCAGATAGACAAATCGCATACATTTTAGGCAAAACAGAGCAAGAAGTTCGTGAGTTCCGTTTTGAAAACAACATCGTTCCATCATTCGGACTTGTTGACACATGCGCTGGTGAGTTTGAAGCGGTTACACCTTACTACTACTCATCTTATAGCGAATATGACGAGCCTGTAAAGAAATCTGACAAAAAATCTATCATGATTATCGGTGGTGGTCCAAACAGGATTGGTCAAGGTATCGAGTTCGACTATTGCTGTGTTCACGCCGCTTTCGCACTACGTGACAACGGCTATGAAACAATCATGGTAAACTCAAACCCTGAAACAGTTTCTACAGACTACGACACAAGCGACAAACTATATTTCGAGCCATTAACACTCGAAGATATCCTACACATATACAGACGTGAAGAGTGCCACGGTGCTATCGTTCAGTTCGGTGGGCAAACTCCACTAAACTTAGCAGCTGACTTGAAAAAAGCTGGCGTAAACATCATCGGTACATCACCTGAGAGTATCGCACGTGCTGAAGATCGTGACGACTTCTTGCAAATGGCTGATAAACTTAACTTAAAACAACCTGCTGGTGGCATGGCAACTTCTGTTGAAGAGGCTATTGAAATCGTTAAAAGGATTGAATACCCTGTACTTGTTCGCCCTTCTTTCGTACTTGGCGGACGTGCAATGGTTATCGTTTATAACGAAGAACAGCTCAGAAAATTCGTTGAACAAGCAGCTATCGTTGCCGAAGGTAAACCTGTACTTATCGACCACTTCTTAGAAAACGCTACAGAAGTTGACGTTGACTTTATATCTGACGGCACAAACACAGTTATCGGCGCTATTATGCAACACGTCGAGCCTGCTGGTATCCACTCTGGCGACTCTGCATGTTCAATTCCACCTAGGAACTTGAGCGAAGCCGTTATGGACAAAATCAGAGAGCAATCGACAGCACTTGCAAAAGAGCTAAACGTTTGTGGCTTAATCAATATCCAATTCGCAGTGAAAAACGAAGAAGTTTACGTTATCGAAGTAAACCCTCGTGCATCTCGTACAGTTCCGTTTGTTTCAAAAGCAATCGGCGTACCTTTGGCGAAGAAAGCTGCACTTTGCATGGTTGGACAATCACTTGTTGAGCAAGAGTTCACAAAAGAAGTGACTATTCCATACACAGCATTTAAAGAAGCGGTATTCCCATTCTCTAAATTCCCTGGCAACGACATCACTCTTTCACCAGAGATGAAGTCTACAGGCGAAGTTATGGGTATCGACTATGATAGCGGTATCGCTTACTTGAAATCACAAATGGCTGCAAACGACGCTGTGCCAACATCTGGCAACATCTTCCTTGCTATCCGTGACGAAGATAAACAAGAAGCACTACCATACATCAAACAACTTGCTGACATGGGCTTTAACCTATACGCTACAAGTGGTACTGGTAAATTGTTGTATGATAACGGCATCGAGTGTAACGCTGTGTTCAGGATTTCACAAGGCAGACCAAGCGTTCTTGACTTGTTGAAAGAAGGCAAAATCCAATGGATTGTAAACTCGCTTGAGCCGGGTGCAACTGCTAGGGAAGATGACGTGCTTATGCGTTCTGGCGCTGTAATGGCTAGAACACCTATCACTACAACTTTAGAAGCGTTCAGGATAGCTGTCGAAGGCTTGAAAAATAACGACTTCGAAGGCAGAATGGAAGTCTACAGTATCCAAGAATACCACAGACAATTAGCAAACAATTTGAAGCGTAAATAATACTTAATGAAAGTAGCAGTAATGTGCGGCGGTGGCGAGTTACCTAAACTCGCCATCAAGTCGCTTCAAAACCAAAATATCGAAACAATCGCAATCGTTTTCGACGATGAAAATATCGCAAAAGAACTCCGTGAATTTGT
>CAYJDR010000044.1:8640-16866 GCA_964368965.1 uncultured Deferribacteraceae bacterium | reverse complement strand
TAGTTGCAGAAAGCATGGTTGAAATAAGGTGTGCTGTGCTTTTTGCTGTTGCTAGCTGGTGGTCATTGCGTGACGATGGCGAATATGTTACAAGCATGCCATAGATTTTTGAACCAGTTTTTAGTGGTAGAATAATCTGCTTTTCAACTTTTTCAGTTTCTAAGTTAAGCAAGTTTTCTTCAAGCATAGGTAGCTCAATACTTTCATCGCCAGATAAATCGTCTAAGAGATTTTTAGGCACAGGTAGTCTAAGCATTTTGAACAGCATTAAGTCGCTATTAGAGTATGGGACATTGCTTGCAATGTGTACGCCACGAAGTTCGCTTTTTTGTTCGTTGTAGAAAAGCACAGCCACTTTATCGAACAATTCAGAGCTGACGAGTGTGTCAAGCACTTGTTCTAGGTGGCTTGTGAGTGTCATATCTGTGCCTGACATGTTGCCAAACTTTGATATAATGTTTTGTAGTTCCCATGAAGATTGGGCTTCAAGTATGCAATGAAGCAGGTCGTTCATAAGTTTGTGATTGTAGTCGCTCATCTCTCCACACGTAGAGTATGAAACCTCTAACGAACTGTTGCCGTTAGTGATACTTGTGCTAAGCGTTTTTGTCAAATCAAACCTAGCTGGAGAGCTAGATATGTAAATAATCCTACTTTCATGCGAAGTAGAGAGCTTTATTGTCAAGATGTCACAATTACAATATTCCTTGATAACGTTTACAATCTTCATATTGCATACCTAAATATATTTTTTATATTGCCTCGAAATCACAAACAGTTTTAAAGATAGCCCTTAATGATGCAATCAAGTTAAGTCTGTTTTGTTTAACATCAACATCGTCAGCCATAACCATTACATTAGCAAAGAAAGCTTCAACTGCTGGTGCAAACTTCATAAGTTCAACTAACGCATCAGAGTATTGCTCTGCTTCCATAAGTGTGCCAATGTTTTGCGATTTAATGATGTTGCTAACAGCACGTTCTTCGTCGCATTGGAACAGTCTTTCGTTGTAGTTTATATCTGTGTGGTCGATTTTTTTCAATATATTATTGATACGTTTATAGCTAGATGCAATCAGCATAAATTCATCAGTACCCTTAGATTGAGTCAATACGCCAGCAAGTGTGTTAAGTGCGATAGCGTCATATGTTTTATCTGCGATAGCGTCAAATGTTTCACCATCAGCAATGCCTTTTGACACAACCATTTGCTTAAGCCTTAGCATGATGAAAGATGTAATCTTTTGCTTAGTGTCATCAAAGTCGAACGTCAACTTGTTTATGAAGTTGTTGAGCGCTGTTGTAACAAGCTCAGATATATCAATACGCATGTCTGCTTGCTCAATAATTGAAAGTATACCGATAGCAGAACGCCTTAAACCGTATGGGTCGAAGTTACCTGTAGGGATCATGCCTGCTGCAAATGCACCAGCGATAGTGTCTATTTTATCAGCTATAGAGACGAGCCTACCTTCCCAAGTAGTTGGCAATACATCACCGGCGAAACGTGGCATGTAGTGCTCATTAATGCCTAGTGCTATGTTTTTATCAAGGTTAGCATATGTTGCGTAGTACATACCCATGATGCCTTGCAATTCAGGAAATTCGTAAACCATTTCGCTCATAAGGTCAGCTTTAGCATATTTAGCCGTAGTAAGCACGTTTTCGCAAGTGTTCGGTGCATATTTATCAGCAAGCCACCTTGCAACAACTGTAAAGCGTTCCACTTTTTCATAGCTAGTGCCAAGTTTTTCTTGGTAGACAACTTTTTTAAGTTTTTCAACCATGTTATCAAGTGAGTTGTTTTTATCGTTATTGAAGAAAAACAAGCCATCGTTAAGCCTAGCTTTAAGAACTCGTTCATAACCTTGGCGAATTAAGTCGTCGTTAGTTGTAGGCACTGTGTTTGAAACGCCAACAAATTTATTGATAAGTTTGCCAGCTTTATCCATTACAGGGAAATACTTTTGGTGCACTTTCATAGATGTGATAAGAACCTCTTGTGGCAACACGAGGAAATCTTCACTAAAGCTACCAACAACAGAGTGAGGGTATTCAACAAGATTTGCAACCGTGTTCAGCAACCCTTCATCTGCGATGATTTGTATGTTTTCACTTTCGTTAAAAGCGATGATTTGTTTAGATATAAGTGCTTTACGCTCTTCGCTATCAATGATAACTTTAGCATCAGCAAGTTTTTGCTTATATTCTTCAAAGTTAGCAACTTCAAATGTGGTTGGTGATAGAAACCTATGACCGAAAGTAATTTTGCCAGCTTTAATGCCGTCAATCTCAAACGGCAACACTTCGCCATCTAATACTGATACGAAAGAGTGTATCGGCCTAGAGAAACGAAACTCGTTATCTCCCCACTTCATAGACTTTGGCAGAGGTATATTTCTGATGATGTCAGGCACAACCCTAGCTAAGATATCTTTTGAAGGTGTGCCTCCAGAAGTTTTTTCGCCTTGTAGGTAGTCGCCTTTCGGTGTAGATGCTTTAGTTAGTGTAGCAACATCAAGCCCTTTAGACTCAGCAAACTTAATAGCAACAGGTGTGAGAGAGCCATCTTCATTGAAAGCAATTTTTGCAGGTGGCCCCATGATTATTTCAGATTTATTAGCTTGGTGAGTAGCTATACCTTCGATAGATACATAAAGCCTTCTAGGCGTGCCGCCCGATATGATAGATGCAAACTCTATGTTTTCAGCTTGTAGCTGTTTTTCGAACTCACTTTTTAGGTGTGTGTATGTAGGCTCAATGACGCCTGCAGGGATTTCTTCGCAACCAATTTCTAATAAATATGATAACATTATTATACTCACTTATTTATTTTTATAACTCTGTAGTATACAGAGATTTGTTCAAATTATCAAGTAGTTTATATCTATTGGTTAATGTTGCAAATTGTGCTTGATATAAGTAATAATATCTATTAGTATAAGCTATATGTCGAACGAAAACAGATTTGTAGGCATGGATATCGGGCAGAACGCTATACGCGTTGTTGACCTATCCGCTACTAGAGAAGGCTTTAAGGTGGAGTCTTTGCACATTGCGAAGACTAAGACAGAGTTCACAGAAGATGGCTCTGTTGTTGATTATGGAGAGCTTGTGGGCGCTATTAAGTCGCTTACTGAACATGCTAATTATCCTAACCGTCCCGTTGTGGTCGCACTTAAAGGGCCAGCTGTTATTGCTAAAAGGCTTAGTGTTTTCGTTGGCAATATTGACGATTTCGACGAACAATTCCGCTGGATAGTTGACCAATACGCATATATCGACCAAGAAGATATGGCGGTTGACTATAAACTCATTGGCGCATCAGAGCGTTACGGATATATAGATGTTGTGCTTATCGCATCAAAGCGTGATGTGTTGCAAGATTTTATATCGGTTACTGATGGCGCAAATATTAAGCTAGGCGCTGTTGAGCCAGAAATTCTAGCGTTAGAGCGCATGTATAAAGTGTTGAACCTACAACAAAAAGGCGTTGATGCAATATTGCATGTTGGTGTGCTTGGTTCGCTCATCATGTTTATGAAAAATGGCGCATTTATGTTCTGCAAGTCTATTGAGTTAGGTGGCAAGCATTTCACAGATATGTTGCAGTCAGAAATGGGGCTATCGTATGAAGATGCAGAGAAATATAAGTTCGACCCAACATCACACGCAGAGCCAGCCAAAGTGTTCGATGAATTAAAGCGCTACTCTACATATCAATATAACGTGTCTGTTGATAAGGCTGTCAAGTTTTATCAGCTACTTGGTGGCACAGAGCCTTCAAGGTTTATTATGTCGGGTGCTGCTAGCCAAACGGCTGGGCTTGCGGAGTCGCTCTCTGAAAAATATAACGTAGATGTCGAGTTTATGGACCCTTGGGGCAAGTTTGAGCTTGCTGAGGGAATTACTGTTGACCCGTCAGAAAGATATACATACAACATAGCCTTAGGGCTTGCACTATATGACATCGTTTGGTGATAAATGAAATTTATGATACTCGCGGGCGAAGCCTCAGGCGATGTGCACGGAAGCAACCTTGCACGTGAGCTCTCTAAATACTATAAGGATGCTACATTCATCGGTACAGGTGGCACAAAGCTTGCAGAACTTGGGCAAAAGCAATATTTCACAGCTGATGAAATGGCTATCATAGGTTTTGTAGAAGTTTTCAAACGATTACCTTTCATATTAAAAATGTTCAAAACACTTGAACAAGTTGTCATTGATGAAAAGCCAGATGCTATCATCCTTATCGACTATCCTGGTTTCAATCTAAGGTTTGCAAAGAAGATGAAAAAGTATGGCATACCTGTCATTTACTTCATTGTTCCTCAATTTTGGGTGTGGCACTATAGCCGTATTTATACATTGCGTGATTATTGCGACTTATCGTTAGCAATATTGCCATTTGAAGCAGAAGCGCTAAAAAAAGAGGGCGTTAATAGCGCATATGTTGGTAATCCTATCATAGATAACAGAAAATTTAAGTATGCTGATAGGCAAGACTTTATAAAATCTGTAGGTATCAAAGGCGATAAAAAACTGATAGGTATCTTACCAGGTAGCAGAAAGCGTGAAATAGAGGGCGTTTTGAGGCCTCTGCTTGAAGCGTCAAAACAATATAGTGATGAATATGAATTTGTTGTCAGCAAAGCCGATAACTTAGATATGAAATATATTGCCGATATCGTAGACGAATACGGCCATAAAATTGTAACATCAGCTCAGTATGATATAATGAAGTATGCTGACTACATCTGGGCATGCTCTGGCACGGTTACGCTAGAGTGCGCTATAATGCAAGTGCCTACTTTGATTGTTTATCAATCATCTAAAGCAAATCTATGGCTTATCAAAACAATTAGCCGTGTGAAATATGCTGGCATTGCAAATATTATTAATGGCGACCAATTCCTGCCAGAAGTTATTGAAAGCGATTTACAACCTAACCAAATAATAGACGCTCATAAATATTTGCTTGCTAACGAAGCAGATATAAGGGCGACACTATCAAAAATTTCCGCATTGTTTGAAGGCTATGAGCCATGCAAACGAGCTGTCGAGGAAATATCTTCCCTGTTAGCATCTAAAAACAACGCAAATACGTAACTTATAGTTTTGGCTTGTTTTTTGCTTGTACCTTTATGACGAGGTGCAACTATGGGCTTAATGGGTCTAAACTTTGAAAAAGAAGTATCAACTATTGCAAACGTATCTACTAGCAATGCGAATGCTAGCAAAGATAGCGAAAGCTACAAGAACGACGATAACGATTTTCGTAAAGTTATGCAAAATGTATCTGACGACGCAAACAAACCACGTGAAAAAGCTGAACGCTCAAACCGTGTTGATAATGTTGCGCCTGATAATTCAGTGTCGGCACAATCAACTGAAAGTGATGAAGATATTGAACTAATCCACATACCTGATTTAGATACACGCATTGAAGCACTGCACGACCAAAATATCCCTATGTTGCAAGAGGTTAGGTTTGAATCATTAATTGCTGAGCCTGCACTTATCCAAGATATTATACGTGAGTTCGACATATCAAACACAGAAGGCTTTGAGGGCTTTGTCAACATGTTAGATATGGGTGCATCTGACGCTACTGATTTTATCAACGCAGCACAACAGATTACGCCAACAACTGACATCTCACCAGAGTTTGTGAACGCACTAAAGCAAGCTGTAACTATGTTGCCACCTGAGAATAACAACACGTTTAAAGATGTTATTGCAAGCCTGCAACAAGTGATTGATACAGATGTAGTGCAACCAACTATGGCAGTTGAAACACCACAAATACAAACACAGCAAGTAACACCAACAGCTACGTCGGCAATTGCTCAGCCAATGACTGATGCAACTAACATGCTACAAAATTTGCTGACTGAACAATCACAAACAGTATTACCAACTACTACAGAAACGACAGAAACAAACAATATTGATACACTTGATATGGTGCAAAATATGGTTGACACTCCTGATGTTGTGACGCCAACTACACCTACTCAAGAAGTGCCAGTAAAAGTGGCTGCACAACCAGTTGCTCAACCACAAATGCAACAACCTCGACAATCACAAGCAATGCAGCCAACAGTTGAAATGCCTGTTATGGAAGTGGCTGATGAGCAAGTGCAACAACCACAGCAATCAACTACAGCTAATAACACAGCAACACAAACGCAACAATCACAAGTAACATCAACAGCACCACAAGTTGCGCAAGCTACAAATTTGACAACTCAGCTACCTAAGGTAAACCCAATCACAGGCATGAAAGTGGAAATAGGCGAAGTGACAACAACTAACGAACAAACGACATCTACAACAACCACAACTGATACAGCATCTACACTATTAGAAGATAGTGCTATGCAAGGTGGCGACAGTAGCGAGTTTGCACTTGACACAACGTCTGACATGGCAGATGAGTTGTTGAAGAACACATCTAGTGAGAGCAAAGGCAACAACTTTGACAACATGATGAAAAGCATGACAGAATCTGTCAAGATGAACAGCGAAACAGCTAACCAAGCAAATACAAAGTTTGATGTCACAAACACACGTGATATCACAAGGCTAGTTACTAAAGTTGAACAGATTGTTGTGAAAGGCGAATCTGCATTGACTGTAACTTTAACACCTGAACACCTAGGCAAAATGGAAATCCGTTTAGCTGAAGTGGGTGGCAAACTAGTTGCAAAATTGACGACAGAAAATGAGACTTCACATAAAATGATGGTAGCTCATGGCGATGCTATCAGGCAACAACTTGCTGATAAAGGCATAGTTATTGATAACATGGAGTTCGCATTTAACGATACATCGAAGCAAGAATCTGGCGACCGCAATGCTAACAGAAAAAACCAAGGCAACAACAAAAAAGCTTTTAACATTGACGGTGAAATGAACGAAGTTGGCACAGAAGTTGCTACACAAACTAACAAAGCCGATAACGGCTTATACGCATAGGGGAAAATATCATGCAAGCAAATTTATTTGGGGTTATTGAACCTACTACAATATTTTCACAACAGCAAGCAAGCAACGAAGGTAAAGGAAGCAACGTAATGGATCAGCAAGATTTTTTAAACTTGCTAGTTGAACAGTTGAAAAACCAAGACCCGTTAAACCCTGTTGAAAACCAAGACTTCATGACGCAAACAACAATGTTTTCTCAATTAGATGAAAACATTAAGATGAATGAAGCGCTACAAAGTTTATTAGAGCTTTCACAGCTACAAGCAAATAATATGAACACGCTTATCAATGGTACTAACTTCATTGGTAAAGAGATTGAGTTTACAACTAACACAATCACACTAGGTGGCGACCAACCTGCGAACTTCAAGTTCTACTTAGGTGAAAACCCTGATTTAGCATCATCACAAGTTAATGTCTATAACACCGAGGGTGAGCTTGTTGCAACATACAAACCTACTGAACTGAAAGAGGGCGAGAACATCATTAACTGGAACGGTGTTGGTGTTGGTGGCGTTACTGTTGGTGAAGGCACTTACCGCTATGAAGTGTTGGCATTTAACTCCGAAGGCGAGCAACTTCAAGTTGATGAATTCTCAACTGGTATTGTACAAAGCGTATCACAAGTGGGCGACATACTATACTTCGATGTTGGTGATGGCGTTGTATCTTCTGAATATGTCTACACAGTTAGAGAGCCAAAGGAAGAAGCAAACCCAGATGCAGATGCTGAAGCAGACGCTGATACTGACTCAACTGTTGAGCCAGAAACTGACGAAGGTTAATACACAAGTTTCAAAAAATAAATAAGTTTAAGCACTCTGAAAAAGGGTGCTTTAGCCGTCCAGCTTAGAAGCGTGGAGAGAGTCAATGTATATATCAGGTTCACACACCCTGATTGGTTCTTTCCACGCTTTTCTACGTTTAAAAGGGTGACTAGCCGTCCCCCTTCTAGCTACCCCCTGCTATCAGTATTCACTTCGCACGTACACGCCGAGCTTCATTCATATTAAGAATTGATAAAGAGTGGCGGAACTGTGCGATATGAAGCTGAAAAGCTGTGATATGCATAAGCATTAATTCAGAAATATGAGCGAAGTCGCAATCGAGTTCCCTTTTTTTCGTTTTACTCCGCTGACTTTGTCATGCTCGTGAAAGATACGTACATCACGTATGTTTTGGCATACAATTTGCTACTATACTTGCATAAGGATAATTGTATGCTCTAAGTGG
>CAYJDR010000044.1:0-8540 GCA_964368965.1 uncultured Deferribacteraceae bacterium | reverse complement strand
TTGGCATACAATTTGCTACTATACTTGCATAAGGATAATTGTATGCTCTAAGTGGGTAAAATTTTCCTATATGATGATAGATTTTAACATAATTTAATATAAGTATTGTCGTATTTTTACGGCTTTATCGAAGCATTGGAGGTGCTTTTATGTTACGTTCACTTTATGCAGGTGTTAGTGGTTTAACCGTGAACCAACAATCGATGGATGTTATTGGTAATAACATTGCAAACGTAAACACTATCGGCTTTAAAGAGGGTCGCGCAGTATTCCAAGACCTTATGAGCCAAACTTTAACAGGTGGTAAATCACCTAGTGATGCACGTGGTGGTATCGACCCTATGCAAGTAGGTTCAGGTGCTTACTTAGCATCAGTAGATAACATTTTTGAACAAGGTGTTATCGCTACTTCTAGCTCGTCAAACGACTTAGCTATTAGTGGTAATGGTATGTTCATCCTACGTGGCGAAGGCGATGAGGAAATTTATTACTCTCGTGCTGGTGCGTTCAATTTCGACCAGTTCGGCACACTTACAAACCCTAGTGGTTACAAAGTTCAAGGTTGGATGAGCGACCCAATTAGTGGCGAATTAAACGTCGACACAGGCGCAACTGACATTATATTAGGTACTGAGTACCAAGTAATGCAGCCAAAAGCGTCTACAGAAATCAACATTGCAGGTAACTTAGACTCTCGTGCAGAGCCTTCTATCCTACAATACCCTAAGTTCTTAACTCAAGCAGCAGCGCAACAAACATTCTCAGAAATGACTGATGCAAACGGTATCCCTCTCGACTTAGCAGATGGTGAAGCTGTTAAAATCCGTGCGCATGCTACTGAAACAACTGCTTTTGCAAACCTATTCGACGATAACGACGTACCTTTAGGAATTGCAGAAGGCGACACAATTACATTTAGCTTTGAAAACAACGTAACAGTTGTATTAAAATATTCTTCTACTACAGACCATGCCGCAACAGGTATATTCAACACTACTCAAGGCTTCATTGATGCGGTTAACGCTCAATTCGCAGCTGAAGGTGTTGGCGCAACTATGGAGATGGAAGAAGGCCGCTTCGTGCTACAAGGTAATGCTGGTGGTGTTGGCTCTAACTTTACATTATCAGGTATCTCTGGTAACAGTATGGTTGCAAACGCACTTAACCCATTAACTGGTGCATACACTTCTTCATACTCTAAGACTTCTAACGAAGTTTTCTATGTGACAGAAGTTGCTAACGGCGAAGACTTCAACAACTTAACAGAGCTTGGCACACAAGTTGAGCGTGCTATCAACGGCCATGTTTTAGGTGCTGCTGGCTTAACTGTTAACTACCTTGAAAACAACTTCGGACTACGTAACGGTGAAGGTGTTACATTAACTGCTAACTTCGGTGGTGGTGATGTTACTATACCACCTGTTGCAACTTTCCCTAACGGCTTCACATATACAGACAACGTAAATGCTGACCCTACAATAGGTGAGTTCAACACTGTTGCTCAACTTGCATCATTGATTGAAGAGTCTGTAAACGCTAACTCTGGCTCTGGTACAGATGTATTAAGGATCGGTACTTATGGTAACGAGATGTTGTTCGACTATATCGGCACAGCTGGTACTTTCTCGATCACAGGTGTTACATCTAATGCTATCCCTGTTGCAGGCGCTGCTGACCCTAACCAATACCTAGAGGATCTATTAACTGCATCGTTTAACGATAGCACTGGTGCACCAATAGTTATGGACGTCACAAACAGCAACTTAGCAGTGCAAGATATCGCTGGTAAAGGTAGACTTGTTTACACTAACAACACTGTTACTGACCCTGTAGCTGGTACAGTTGGTAAAACGTTAACAGGTTTCTCTATCGAGAAAGCATCTAACGGCGAAATATTCAACGATAACATCTTAACTTCAAGCGTTATTGGTGAGTCTTCAACTTCTACATCTGAGCTATTCTTAGCCGATGCAGACGAAAACTCAAGAATGTTAGACTTATTCACACCACAAGGCGAAACGTTCCACTTTACAGAGGGCGTATCTAGCTTGAACTTCAATGCTAGCGTTGGTGGCGAAAAAGTTACATCTAATAATATCTTTAGCATCGATTCAGACTCTACAGTGTTAGACCTGATGACATCTATGGAATTTTACTTAGGCCTAGGCGCAGGCTATAACACGCTTGAAAACGTCACTATGAAAGATGGCCAAATCAGCGTACGTGGTGAAGAAGGGCAGACAAATGCTCTTGATTACTTCTCAGTTGAGAGTGCATTGTCTGAAAGTGGCAACTTCACTACTCAAATGACGCCTGAAATCATACAAGAAGCATCTGGTGGCTACCTACCTACAAACATCGAACTATACGATGAGCAAGGTAACCGTCATGTTGTAAACGTACAATTTAGCCTACATAACACAGAGAAGAATGAGTGGAAAGTATCACTAGGTACTGATGACCCACTAAATAGTGTATCTATCAACGGTGCAACTACTAATGAGTTAGTTATTAAGTTCAACTCTGATGGTTCTATGGCTTATGTTTACGATAACCAAACAGACCCATCAACTATCATAGTTGACCCAACAATTAGGTTCTCAGCAGCTAACGGTACTAACACAATTGATAACATAGAGTTAAACTTAGGTAGCCCAGCTTCAAGAGATGGTTTAACACTTGCAGCAGCTGCTAGTGGCTTTACACAAAACTCTACAGATGGCTACCCACAAGGTAACTTAGAGCAATACCTATTCAACCCAGCTGGTGAGTTGATTGGCTCTTACTCTAACGGTGTTACAAGGGTAATCGCGCAAGTAGGTTTAGCAACGTTCCCTAACGAGCAAGGTTTAATGAAAGTTGGTGACTCTATGTTCGCAGAAACAGGCAACTCTGGCGATGCAACAGTTGGCACACCACAAAGCGCTAGCCGTGGCGACATTATGGCAGGCTCACTTGAAAACTCTAACGTAGACTTATCAAGAGAACTTGTAACAATGATCACTACACAAAGAGGCTTTGAAGCAAACTCAAAAATCATCACAACATCAGATGAGATGATTCAAGAAATCCTATCTATGAAAAGATAGTTAGGTAAATAACTTAGATACTAAGAACGTAGTATAAAACACTTCCAATTAAGGTGGTATGCCAATAGGTATGCCACCTTTTTTATGTGCTGCAATCCTCATTTGTCTAGTTAACGTATTTCAAAAACTCATTAGCTTTTTAATTATGCGTTCAGTTTGCATATTGTTGCGTACATTAAATTGAATATAGTTCATCTTAATTGTAGAATATTGTTTAGTTTTATGTTACAGTTAATGATATTGAGTATTTTGTTTTATATTGGTTTTATAAAAAGTTCAATATTATCAAAGTTTTATTAAAAATAAAGTTAAGGGGATTGCTATGTACAACAAATGGAAAGAGCAGTATGAAAAAACTATCAGTAGGTTTCCAGAACGTAAAAAAGAGTTTAAAACTACATCTGGTTATGTAGTTAAACCTTTCTATACTCCTGAAGATATCGCAGGGCAAGATTATGAACAAGATCTTGGCTATCCTGGCGTGTTCCCACTTACTAGGGGCGTGCAACCAACTATGTATCGTGGCAAGTTTTGGACTATGCGTCAATACGCTGGCTTCGCAACAGCTGAAGAGTCAAACAAACGCTATAGATACTTACTAGACCAAGGCACAACTGGCTTATCTGTTGCCTTCGACTTACCTACGCAAATCGGTTACGACTCTGACGATGCTATGGCATCTGGTGAGGTTGGTAAAGTTGGTGTTGCTATCGACTCACTTAAAGACGTCGAAACACTTTTAAGCGGCATACCGTTAGATAAAGTTTCTACATCTATGACTATCAACGCAACTGCATCATATTTATTAGCTTGTTATATCGCCGTTGGTGAAAAACAAGGTGTGCCAGCTGCTAAGCTTTCTGGTACTATCCAAAATGACATATTAAAAGAATATATCGCTCGTGGAACATATCGTTTCCCGCCGACTGAGTCTATGCGTTTAATTACTGACATATTCTCATTCTGTAAAGACCATGTACCTCTATGGAACACTATCAGCATCAGTGGCTACCATATCCGTGAGGCTGGCTCTGACGCTGTGCAAGAAGTGGCATTCACACTTGCTGATGGTATCGCATATGTTGAGGCGGCTATCAAAGCTGGGCTTAATGTTGACGAATTTGCGGGCAGATTATCGTTCTTCTTCAACTGTCACAACAACTTCCTAGAAGAAATTGCGAAGTTCAGAGCAGCTAGAAGACTGTGGGCTAAAATCATGAAAGACAGATTTAAAGCTACAAACCCTAAATCAATGATGTTGCGTTTCCACACGCAAACAGCTGGCTGTACTTTAACAGCTCAACAACCACAAAACAACATCGTGCGTGTTGCATTGCAAACACTTGCTGCATGTTTAGGCGGTACTCAATCGCTACATACAAACTCATATGATGAAGCACTTGCTCTACCTACGGAAGAGTCAGTTATGATCGCTTTAAGAACACAACAAATCGTTGCAAACGAGTCTGGTGCGGCTGACACAATCGACCCATTAGCAGGCGCATACATGATTGAAGACATGACAAACGATATCGAAAAGCGCGCTATGGAATATATCGCAAAAATCGACGACCAAGGTGGCATGTTGCGTGCAATCGAGCAAGGATATCCACAACGTGAAATCCAAAACAGCTCATACGACTATCAAAAAGCTATCGAAACAAAAGATATGATTATCGTTGGTGTAAACGAATATTCAATCAAAGAAGCTGCCCCAACTGGCTTGTTGAAAATTGACTCATCAGTTGAAATAGCTCAAGTTAAAAAGTTACAAGATATGAGAGCATCTAGGGACAACCTAGCTGTTGAAGCAGCACTTGCTACACTTCGCCAAAGTGCAAAAGGTAGCGACAACTTAATGCCAAAAATCTTAGACGCTGTAAAAGTTTACGCTACACTTGGCGAAACTATCGGCGCGTTAACAGACGTATTTGGCGAATATAAAGAGAATATTGTATTATAATATGCAACTAGTTATCACTATTGATAAATCTACCCCAAAGGAACTTTATCCGTCTTATGCGACGGAAGGTTCTGCTGGGGCAGATCTTAAATCGGCAGAAGATGGAGTTATTGCTCCTGGCGAGATAAAGCTTGTATCTACAGGCGTTAAAATGGCTATCCCTATCGGCTATGAAGTACAGATAAGGCCACGCAGTGGGCTTGCAATGAAACATGGCATTTCTTTTGTAAACACGCCAGGAACTATTGACAGCGACTATCGTGGTGAAGTAAAATTAATTATGATCAACCATGGGAGTGAACCTTTCACTTTCAAATATGGCGATAGACTCGCTCAAATGGTTGTTGCTAAATGTGAAATGTGTAGGTTTGAAACCAATGATATCAATGAAACATCACGAGGCAGTAACGGTTTTGGACATACTGGAGTAAAATAAATTACTAACAGGGTGTTATATGAACATTCAAGAGTTCGAGGTCAAAGTCAACCTCCCGAAAGAATTAAAGCCACTAGAAACTATTGCGTACAACCTTTGGTGGGCATGGAATACAGAAGCACAGGATCTATACAAAGCTACTAATGAAAAAGTTTGGGCTGCAACTCGCAACCCTATAGAAGTTATCTCTGCAATGACAGAGGACGACTATACACGCTTGCTATCAGATGAAATATTTATGCTAAACCTGCAAGATGTATACCAAACTTTTCAGCACTACATGGAGCTACCAAGATGGTACTCTAAAGAGCACTCTAAGCATAAAGATATGCTTGTTGCATACTTCTCGGCAGAATATGGTATACATGAATCAGTTCAACTATATTCAGGTGGATTAGGTATACTTTCAGGCGACCATTGCAAATCTACATCAGAGATGGGCATACCGCTTATCGCAGTTGGTTTACTATACCGCAACGGATATTTCCACCAATATACAAACTCAGACGGCTGGCAACAAGAGCAATACCCATATAACGAATTTTATATGATGCCAATTAAACCAGCACTCGATAAAGAAGGCAACCAAGTTTATGTTGCATTCAATATCGGTGCTAGAGAAGTTAAAATCAAGGTATGGCAGCTGCAAGTTGGCCTGATGACACTCGTGTTATTAGATACAGACCTTGCAGAAAACCACCCTGATGATAGAATTATCACGGGTAAATTATATGACGGTGAACAAAACATGCGTATCCGTCAAGAGATGGTGCTTGGAATAGGTGGTTGCCGTGCGTTGAAAGCGTGCGGGATTGAGCCTACTGTCTACCACCTAAATGAAGGCCACCCAGCGTTTGCGGCTATCGAGCGCATCTCTCAACTTCATTCAGAGGGGCTTGATTTACGTTTAGCGTCTGAAGTGGTAAAGAAAAGCACATTGTTTACTACGCATACGCCAGTTCCAGCAGGGTTTGATGTGTTCAGCTATGACCAAATCAAAAACTACATCTCTGGATTGTATGAGCACACTGGCTTAAACATGAACATGCTCATGAGTTTTGGGCGCTTCAATCGCACTAATGACACAGAAAGCTTTAATATGGCGATTGCTGGTATAAATTTGTCAACTTATCGTAATGGTGTTAGTATGTTACATGGCGAAGTAAGCCGTGATATGTTTAAATCATTGTGGCCACATGCATTTTTATCGCAAGTACCTATAGGGCATGTTACAAACGGTGTGCATTTACCTACGTTTATGTCAGGCGATATGAAAAAGATTTTAAGCAGATATGTTTACGAAGATTGGGAAAACAAACCATACAAATTTGACATGTGGGATAAGGCTGTAAATATTCCTGATAACGTCATCTTTGATATGAAGCGTAACCAGCGTGAACGTCTAGTATCGTTTATCCGCAGACGCACTCGCGAAAGTGCTAGAAAAAGAGGCGGCTCTGTAAACGAAATGATGCAAGCAGAAGATATACTTAACCCAGATGCTTTAACAATCGGCTTTGCAAGACGTTTTGCAACATATAAACGTGCATACTTGTTGTTTATGGACGAGGCGAGGCTATCTAAAATCGTCAATGATAAAGAACGCCCTGTGCAGTTTGTTATCGCTGGTAAAGCTCACCCGAAAGATAATGATGGTAAAGAATATATCAAAAAAATTATACAAATCGCAAGGAAGCCAGAGTTTAGAAACCATATCGTGTTCCTTGAAGATTATGATATAGAAGTGGCACGTTATTTAACTCGTGGCGTGGACGTTTGGTTGAACAACCCTAGAAGACCGATGGAAGCATCTGGCACATCTGGCATGAAAGCATCAGCAAATGGGGCGTTAAACTTCTCTGTACTAGATGGTTGGTGGGTAGAAGGCTTCAACGGTATGAACGGCTGGGCAATCGGCTCTGGTGAAGAGTACCCACAAAACGACTACCAAGACTTTGTTGAGGGTATGGACATATATAACCGTTTAGAAAACGATTTAGTTCCAACGTTCTACAACAGAGATAGCAGCGGCATGCCTAGAGAATGGCTGAAGATGATTAAGGAAAACTTTAAAACTATCCCAGCGTTCTTTAACTCAAACAGGATGTTGATGGACTACACAAACCAATACTATGTGCCGTTGCATGAGCTACAACAAGAGTTCAACGCAAACAACTATGATGAGGCACGCAAGTACAACGAATGGTATACAAAAGTGCTATCACAGTGGGATGGCATAAAATTTGTTGATACAGCAGTTGAAGGCGACACGTTTGCACCTTCAGAGGTTGTTACATTTAAGGCGAAGATTGATGCAAACGGCGCACCAGATGAGCACTTAGGAGTGTTTGTAACAGTTGAATTTGGTGGCGACAGTAGCACAATGGTAGACCCTAAGATAATAAGGTTAGAAAAACAAGGCGACGAGTTCGTTGGAACTTATCGACTAGATAGCGCAGGCAGGTTGAAAGTAGCGTTCCTTGTGACACCATATCACAAATTCCTACGTAATCCGTTTGAGCTAAATAAAGTTAAGTGGGCGTAAATTATGGGAGAGAAGTTGTATTTACCACACTCTGGTGGGTGTTTCATATGTGGGAAGAGTAACCCACATGGGCTACAGATTACGTTTTACTCGCAAGGCGACAAAGTGCATGTAGATTTTACATTGCAAGACCATTTCAACAGCTATAAAGATGTTGCACATGGTGGAGTATTGTCAGCATTGCTTGATGAGTCTATGGGGTGGGCTGCATTTATCCACTCTGATAGTGAGCAATTTTTCTTTACAAGAGAACTAACTGTTACATATAAAAAGAATGCACCACTAGGTGTACCTTTACTTGTAACAACAGAATTTGTAGGCATGGAAAAAGGCATTCTAGCAAGTGCTAAAGGTAAGATAACAGATGAAAACGGAACAGTTTATGCAACTTCAAAAGGGTTGTTCTTCCCAGTTCCTGCAGAAAAAATGTCTGAAACAAAAGCACACATGATTTTCGAAGATGATTTAGATTATCATCCGAAGTCGATTAAGTATTGTAAGTAATTA
>CAYJDR010000043.1:0-17582 GCA_964368965.1 uncultured Deferribacteraceae bacterium | reverse complement strand
ATATTGGCGAGCAGTTGCTCCAAGATAAAGGCAAAGGATTTTTAGATAAGTTACCGTTTTAAATGATAATTGGCCCACTTTTGTGGGCTTTATTTATATTTAATGTAGGAGTATGTTATGGCAAAAAAATGTATTTTATGTGAAAAGGAACAAGGTTTTTTCTCTAAATATATTAAATTAAGCGACGGCGTTGTATGTAATAATTGCCTTGACATAAAAAGAATAATTACACCAAATTACCCTGAATATATATCAACTGAAATGTTTTAAAGATATGTTAATGGGCGTAAGGAGCTGATGCTAAAATTCAATCATAAATGCGATAAGGGAGGATATATTTCATTAGATGATGAAAATAAATTATTTTCACTAAGTTATGATGTAATCAAGCAAGATGTTTTTAATTATAGTGATTTACGTAAATATAGTGTTACTGCTGATACGAGTCTTGTTGAAAATAATTTACATGTTGGAGCATCTAACGTATTAGTTGGTGGTGTGGTTGGTGAAGCATTGGGAGGAGCAGCTGGCGGTGTGATAGGTGCGGTGGTCGGCTCTTCAACTTCTCACGTATATATGATTCCGCGATTAAATAAACTTACAGTAACATTGGTGCTTGATAGCCACTACTATTCAGCAACAAAGGTTCTTGATATAAAATGCTACGATGCTGCACAATGTATTCAGCAATGTGAGGATTTGGTTGCTGGACTTGACAAGGTATTAAACTATAATCTTGGTATTGATACTGAATGTCCAAGAATACAATCTAGCTCTATAGCTGATGAGATTATAAAGCTCAAAAAGTTGCTTGATTATGGCACTATATCAGAAGATGAGTTTCAAAAAGCAAAAGCTAAGCTGTTTTAGTTTATTTTCCATAAGGCGTTGTGTTATTCGTGCGCCCTAAAATATAATCTGTCGATGTTTTGTAAAACTCTGCAAGTGTCAATAAATGCGCAAACGGGATAGCTTGAAGCCCTTATAAAAGGATAAAGTGAGTATACTGTAACTAAAGCATATATAGGTATTTTGTAATACTATTAATCGTACAAACGCTTACAAGACTTATTGTAGCATATATATATAAGAGCCCCTCAAGGCTCTTTTTATTTTCAAATATTTTCGATTACTCCCCATCCAGTGTGCTTAGAGCTGGCCTTCTTGCGCGCTCTTGTTTCAGTTTTTGGTTAGGTGTTTTGCGTTTTGGGTTTGGCAATACATAAAGTAATACAGATACAACGCTTTTCAGCAATTTTTTATCAGTTGTATCAACAATATAGTATGGCTTCATGCCTTCATATGGCACAGCTTTTTTCATTTGTTTCATCATGTGTTTGATTTCTTCTAGGTCTTTAACATATACAGTGTTGTTAAACACAAGAAACATTTGTTTGCCGTTTACATGCACAACGTATTCTTCATACATTGGTTTATATTTGATTTTTCCTGTAATTCCAGCGTTTTTCATATCTTCACAAAGTTGTTCAACATATTCTTGTGTTGTAGGCATAATATCTCCAAAAGTTTTGTAATACAAAATATACGCTATTTATAAACTTTTGCAAGCATTAAAAAAGGGGACTAACATAGCCCCCTTGTATATCTAGCATTTAATTGTTAGAAAGTTTCCATAATCTTGCGTGGCAAGCGTAATATATGCGCTATTAAATTACCTAATCCGAAGTATAACGCCACTGCGCCATGTATAAATGGTTTTCTGAATGTATCTTCGTTTTCGTTTGCAAGTTTAGTGATATATTTAACACTTAATGCCGTCAATGCAACAAATACCCATACATTAAGCGTTGATATAACAAAAGCTTCTAGCGTCATTCTTGTATAAAGCGCAACACCAGTCATAATAATCGTACCAACAACAGTCATAAATGTAAGCGAGCTACGCCTGCTCATATCACACTTAACAACGCTGATATAAAATGTCATAGCGAAATAAGTCGCACCAAGCACAAAGAACGAAGCATGAATAGTGCTACTTGATAGCGACATAGTAATAGTGCCAGTTGCTAAGCCTATCAATATTGAGTAGAACGCAAATAGCATAACAGCTAGCCTGTTTGATGCGCTCCTTACTGTAGGTGTCAGTAATACAGTCATTAATGGCGGCAACAACGCTAGTATGATAATTTTGAACGGATTGTCAAGGATACTTGCGCTAATTGTTGAGTTCATGCTAACTACCCATGCAGTAGCCGCTGTAATAACCATACCTAATGTCATCCACGCGTAAACTTTTCTCATAAAATGTGCGACATTTACATCTGTATTTGTAGCAACAACGGATCTTAATATACTTGTTCGTACTCTCATGGTAGCACCTCCTGTATCTTAAGATACAATTTGGGAGAAAAAATTCAAAAATCAAGTGTATTTTTTTAAAATATTTAGATAAATACATGTATAAGGATTAATTTATTATTTTATATTATTTGTAATAAAGATGAAAATAATATAGACAATTAAAAATATCTGTAATACAATATATAAAATTTTTTTAGGAGAATTCGATATGGCAGGAGAATTTGCACTTGAACTGATAGATGGTTTATCTAAAATAGGTAGAACTGAGTTTGACGGCTCAGATAAAGTAGGCTTCACAAAATACGATATTGAGGGGCGTAACTATTTAATGTCACAAATTGAGGCTATAGGGCTTGAGTATCGTGTTGATGCATTTGGCAACATCATTGCAACGTACAACCCGAACAACTCTAGCTTACCAGCAGTTGCGACAGGCTCACACATTGACACAGTGCCGAACGGTGGCCACTATGATGGCATACTTGGTGTTGCGCTATCTCTCTCAGCGATAAAAGAGATTAAAGAAGCAGGTATTGAGTTGAAGCGTCCGTTAGAGTTAATTACATTTCAACTTGAGGAATCTGCAAGGTTTGGCCACGCTACAATGGGTAGCAAAGTTATGACAGGCATGAATGTTTTTGAAAAATATAGAGATTTAAAAGATAAAGATGGTGTGTCACTTGGCGAAGCTATGGCTGAAAGTAGGCTTGATATTAGCAAACTTGAAGACGCTATCAGAGGCAAAGATGAAATATACGCATTTATCGAAGCGCATATCGACCAAAGCATTGACTTATATGACGAAGATTATGCACTTGGCATCGTTACATCAATCGCAGCGCCTAAGCGTTACCGCATGACTATCACAGGCGAGCCAGCTCACTCTGGTGCAACTAGAATGAAGTATAGAAAAGATGCATTATTGCCGACAGCTGAAATTATATTGTTAATCAAAGATTTAGCTCTAGAATACGCTGATAGAGATGTTGTTGCAACGTGTGGCGATGTGAAGGTTTTCCCTGGTGCTATGGCTGTTGTTCCTGGTAAGACAGAGTTTTTAGTCGACCTACGTGCAAGCAGCAGAGAGCATAGAGATGTTGTAGCGAAAACGATAGAAGAGGAAAGCAAAAAGATCGCAGCTAAGTATAACACTACTATTGATATCGCGATACTATCTGATGAAGACCCTATCCCAGTTGATAAAGGTGTTTATGAAACTATTGAAAAAACGGCTGATAAATTAGGCATAAAAATGTACCCAATGTTTAGTGCAGCAGGGCATGATGCTATGAACATGGCAAACATTGCGAAAATGGGCATGATATTTGTACGTAACCCTAGTGGAACAAGCCACTCACCTGAAGAGTGCGTACAAGATGAAGATATCAAAACAGCTGCAACATTGCTGAAAGAAACTATCATTGAGTTAGCAAATCAATAACACAACAGGGGCAATTTTGCCCCTATATTTTTAGGTGTGTATGAATTTTTACGATAAGTTTATGCGTCCATTAGAGAATGCATTGTTTCATGAGCTACGTCAACAGCTTATCCCTGACGCTACGGGTAATGTGCTTGAAATTGGTATAGGCACTGGTGCTAACCTACCTTTTTATAATTATGAAAATATATCTCAGATAACAGGTGTTGATATCCAGTTTGATAGCATATTGAAAGAACGCATGAATGAAAAAGTCAAGTTTTATCAGATAGATGGTAAAACTATCCCTTTTGATGATGACACGTTTGATTATGTTGTTTCGACATTAGTGTTATGTGGTGTTGAAGATATTGATGCCTACATGTTAGAGCTGAAAAGGGTGCTGAAATCGAGTGGCCGTTTTATATTTATCGAGCATATCAAGCCAGAAATTTCACCGTATACAGCTATTGTCAATGCGGTTGCAAAGCCATGGCATATGGTGGCGTCATGCCATTTAGATAGGGAAACTGATAAAGTGTTACCAGAATATTTTGATATTGATTTTATGCAGAAGGCGGGCAAAACTATGGTATGTTATGGCGTTGCAAGTAATAATAAGTAGTTGCATGCGATAGATGTTTGCTGTAGTATACGCTAAATATTTCAAAGGGTGATTTTATGCGTTATATATTAGTTGTTATGTTAGCTTTGTTCGTTTCTGCGTGTGCAACAAAAGAGCAACAGAGTGGGGCGTATATCAGCGGTGTCGATGTTGTTGAGGAAAACAGCGAACAATTTATCGACTACACGTGGGATATCAAAGATGATGTTATTGAAGAATATCTTGAAGAAGGGCTTGATTATGCTGATGATGGCAATATAGATAAAGCATGTGAATTATGGGAAGAGGCAATCACAAGCACCCCGATAGCTGTGAGCCTATACTATAACTATGCGTTATGTGTTGAGCGAAACGGTGAGCATAACAAAGCAATATCTATACTAACTTACGCTAACGACCTAGCGCCAAATAAGAAAATCCTTAAGCTAATAAACGAGGCACTTGTTCGCAACATTTCACTTGCGGAGTAAGTAAAGCTATATTGACATTTCTTTTAAACAGCGTATAGTGGATTTTTAATAATTACGTAGGTTGTTTTCCATGTCATTTTTACATTCAATAGAGAGCGTTTTATCCGTATATGTCATCATCTTGTTAGGCTTTGTATTAACGAAGCGTGGCATACTTGATATGGATATCGCGCGCAAATTTTCATGGCTGATTATAAATGTCACATTTCCGTGTTATATTATTGTAGCGCTTCCTTCCAAGTTTACTATAGATATGCTAGGTGAGGCAGGTTTTGGGTTTGCTATTTCAATGGCTTCGTTGCTGTTGTTGTTCCCTATTGGGTATGCGCTTGCAAAGTGGTTGAAGGTTGCAAAAGATAGGGTAGGCGTGTTCACGGCTATGATCGTATTCTCGAACACTATCTATATAGGTGTGCCAGTATGCGTTGCATTGTTTGGTGATGTTTGTATGCCTTATGTGTTGCAATACTACCTTGCTACAACTATAACATTTTGGACTGTTGGCGTATACGTGCTGAGGCGATGTGGAACGCTTGACACAGGGAACAAAACATCTCCAATAATGTCTTTATTAAACATGCCAATTATTGCTTCCGTTATTGCCTTGAGTGTAGTAGTTTTAGATATTGAGTTGCCGTTCATGGTTACTAATTCATTTGAGATCGTGGGCGCTATGACGACGCCTCTAGCTGTATTATTTATAGGGATAGTGTTTGCAGGAACGAACTTTAAAGATTTCTACTTCTCAAAAGATATATTAGTGTTGATGGTTGGTCGCTTTGTTATCGCACCTGTTATGATATATGTGCTACTTGCATTGTTTAATGCTCCACAGTTTATGACACAAGTGCTGATTATCCAAGCGGCTATGCCTGTAATGAACCAAGTGACAATTACGGGCTGTTACTACGGCGCTGATTATAAATACTCCACGATTGTTACTATATGGAGCTCTGTTTTTAGTATGATTGTTATCCCAGTTTATATATTATTGTTCCAGTCAGGTGTTTTTGGCTAAACAAGAAAAGAGGTATTATGGTTAGGTTTCTTTTTGTCGCGCTGACATTTGTGTTTTATTTGTCGGTAAAGATTTATTCATCATTTTTTAGCAATTACAAATCGTATATTGTTATACCGATTGTTATGGTTGTGGCATCGTTGCCGTTTATATTAAACATTGTGAACCGTATGGAGATCATCTCTGTTCCGCAAGCCGTTGTTGATGCGATGTATTTCATGCTTGCTGTTTACATTTATTTTATATTAATCAGTTTAGTGTTCGATATAATGTGGGTGGCACGTATACGCATTAGTTTCATACATGGCTCAACGCTATACTTAGGCTTAGCGACAGTTGTGCTATCGTTTGCAATAGCAATTATAGGCTACCTACATCATGATAAAACATACACCGTAACATATAACGTAACTACAGATAAACCAATGAAGCAAGACTTGCGCATGGTAGCTGTTTCTGATATCCATATTGGCTCAAGCTTACCACTAGCGAGGCTTAATGAAGCGATTGAAACAATCAATGGGCTAGAGCCTGATGTCGTTGTGCTACTAGGCGATATTGTCGATAATGATATAAAACAGTTCACGCCAGACTTCCAAGCTGCTTTTCGTGAGATTAAAGCACCTGTTTATGCTGTTTTTGGCAACCACGAGTATTATAGCGGCACGATACAACAAGTTTATGACGCTTTCAACGGTGCAGGGTTTATAACACTCAAAGACGAGGTAACATACCTAGATGACTACGGCGTGTATTTAGTAGGGCGTGATACAATAACACATTCACCACTATCATCTAAGAAACCTATACTAGATGTAGCTGGCGACCTTGATAAAGGTGAACCGATAGTGATATTAGACCATATCCCAGCTGGCACAGATGAAGGCAAGCTAATTAATGCGGATATCCAGCTATCAGGGCATACGCACAAAGGGCAGTTTTTCCCTGTGAATTTGATAGTTGATATGATGTACCCTAATGCTTATGGATTATTGCAAGATGGTAACTTTAACATGATTGTATCAAGTGGTTTTGGGTTATGGGGGCCACCTGTGAGGGTTGCTACAAACTCAGAGATATTGCTAGTGAATTTAAAAAGTAGTAAATAATGTGAAAGCCTATCGTTTGATAGGCTTTTGTTTTAATGTGTGTTCATTAGTGGTTATGGTCATGATGCTCATGTTCATGCTCATGCTCGAATAGATCTTGAAAGAATATAGTGTTATGGTTGTGCTCATCTACATTTTGGTTGATAACCAAGCCAGCGAATTGAAGTGCCATATACATGCAAATACAACCTACAAATATATTTATTGCTTGCCATGCTCGCTTTGTGTTTAATATGTTTGAGCATGAAACGCCAATGATAGCAACAACAGAGTACCAAACAAACGGCGCAGTGATAACACCAGCACCAAATACCCATTGATGAGGCATATATTTTACAGATAATGCGCCCATGAGTGTAGAGTCTATCAAAACGTGTGGATTGAGTAGGGCGAAGGCAAAGCCCGTCATTAAAACTTGCTTTGCTGTAACGCCTTTAGTGTTTTCTAAGTCTATTTCTATAACTTGTGATTTGCGAAATGCAGTATAGAACGATTTTAGCGAATAGAATGCTAAAAACAATGCGCCAACCCCTGTAACGATGTATACAAGTGTTTTGTTGTTGGCAATGATTGCGCCAACACCACCGATACCTATCGTTACAAGTATTGTTTCGCCAATAGCACATGCAAGCACTGCAAATACAACAAATTCTCGCTTGATGCCTTGTTGTAAGATGAATGCGTTCTGCACGCCTACAGTCATTATTAATGCTAATTCAATTAAAAATCCGTCAATATAGTCGTGAACCATGTCCACCTCGCTGTTATTATGCTAAAAGCATTTTATCATCAGCTATTGCATCTTTTCTGATTGATTTAAACTTCTCCATTAGTGTTTCTATGGTTAGGTTTTGTTTTTCTTCGCCTGAGGCATCATAAATGATGTTGCCTTTATCCATCATGAGTAGCCTGTTCCCATATTGGATAGCGTGTTTCATGTTGTGTGTAATCATCATTAATGTGAGTCCATACTCTTCGCGTAGTTCGAGTGTAAGCTCCATAATTCTGTTAGAGTTGTCAGGGTCAAGCGCTGCTGTATGCTCATCAAGCAATACAATTTGTGGGTGCGACATAGCCGTCATAAGCAGAGTTAATGCTTGGCGTTGCCCACCAGAGAACAGCTCAACATTATCAGAAAGCCTATTTTCTAGCCCCATGTTGAGGCGCTTCAGCACTTGCTTAAACTCTTCACGTAAGTTGTTGTTTAAGCTAATTTTAAGTGGTTTAAAGCCTTTTTTACGGCAGATAACCATGTTATCTTCAAGCTTCATTGAACCACTTGTGCCAAGCAATGGATTTTGGAAAATTCTGCCCATTTTTCTAGCGCGCATATATTCTGGTTCATTCGTTATATCGTTGCCTTCAAATAAAATCTTACCGTTGCTAGGGTTTAAGCTACCTGCGATAATGTTGAATAGCGAAGATTTACCTGCACCGTTAGAGCCAATAATAGTAACGAAGTCGCCTTTATTTATCTGCAATGATACATCGTTTAGTACTTTATTTTCGTTTACTGTGCCTGCAAAAAAAGTTTTTGAGATGTTTTCTAATCTAAGCATGTTTCTTACCTTTTCTGATGTACGTTAAGCTTATGAGTGCAACAATAAGCACACCTGTTATAAGCTTTAAGTCGTTAGGCGTAAGCCCGATATGGTAGCCATATTTTCTGCCGATATACATAACACCTTTGTATAGTATAGAGCCTATAACAACACGTAGAGTAAGCGCTGCAATGCTATTCGATTTTATAACAAACTCACCAATCATAACAGATGCAAGCCCAGATACAATGATGCCTTGCCCAAGGTTAACATCTGCATAGCCGATATATTGAGCAGCAAGCGCACCACTAAGTGCAACAAGTGCGTTTGAAACACCAACACCGATTAGTTTTAGCCAGTTAGGGTTCATACCTTGCGAGATAACCATTTGCTCATTTGAGCCTAGTGCACCTAACGATAAACCAAAATCAGTCAAGAAGAATAAGTCTAATATAATCAATATTATAGCAACAATAATTATAAACAAAATAAGCGTTGCGACACCATCAGGTAGCGATGGAAACATATTCTCAAACGATTTGATAAAGTTATCAGACTTTAACAGCGATATGTTTGAACGATTATCCATAATACGCAAGTTTATGGAATAGAGCATTGTCATAGTTAAGATACCTGCTAAAAGGTTAGGTATGCGGAACTTTGTGTGCAACATAGCCGTAAACAAACCAGCTAATGCACCACCAATAATTGCAAATGCTATGCCTAAGAAAGGGTTTATGCCATTAATTAAGCATATCGCCATAATTGCCGCACCCATTGGGAACGAACCATCAACTGTTAAATCTGGAAAGTCTAGTATGCGGTACGTGATAAATACACCAAGTACCATTATACCATATACTAAACCTTCAATAAAAATGCCGTGTATCATGTATATTCTCTATAATTTATTTGCTATTAAGTTTACCGTTCTCATAGACGTGGTTTGCTTGAGCTTTAACATCATCAGATAAGTTAACGTTTAAAGCCTTCGCAACGTCTAAGTCGATTAGCATTTCATAGTCTTTCGGGTCTGTAAGTAACACAACAGGCATATCTGCTGGGTTTTTGCCATTAATGATATCGACAACAATTTCACCAGTAGCGCGCCCAACATTGTAGTAGTTGAAGCCTAGCGCCATTAATATACCGCCATCACGAGATGATGAAATATCAGATGAAAACACAGGCACATCATTAGCAGCAGCAGTAGATGCAAGTGCACTAACGCCTGATACTAATGTGTTGTCTGTAACAACATAGAATGCATCAACTCTGCCAATTAAACTTTCAGCAGCTTGTTTGATCTCAGATGTGTTTGAGATAGTAGCAGGTATAAACTCTATACCCATAGCATCACATGCTTTTTCAGTTTGGTCAGCAAGCGAAACAGAGTTGCTCTCTGAGCTTGTATATATGAAACCAAGTTTTTTGAATGGAACAATAGCTTGGAAAGCTTTAAGTTGTGCATCAACAGGTACAGCGTCACTAGCGCCTGTGATGTTTTTATAACCTTTATCCATGCTTTCAACTAAGCCAGCTGAAATAGGGTCAGTGATGGCTGAGAAAACGACAGGTTTATCTTCGATAGCATTAGCAAGTGCAACAGCGATCGGAGTAGCGATACCAACTGTGATATCAGCGCCTTCTGCTTTAAATTTGTTTGCGATAGATGCTGCTGTGTTTATGTCACCATTAGCGTTTTGTAAGTCGATAGAAACAGGCAACTTACTTTCTGTTATTACATCAACGATCCCTTGTTCAACGTCGTTCAACGCAGGGTGGAACATGATTTTTGCAATACCGATTTTTGTAGAGTTAGCATCAACTTGTGGTGTCGTTGCTTCATCTTTCTTTTTGCACCCAACGATAGCAACTGCGAGCATAACGCATAGCGTTAATAATAATTTTTTCATTATATTACCTACCTTAATTTAATATAAGCTACATTTATACCATGAATGATTTAAATTTCAAAGTAAAAAAGTCTTTTTATCGTGTTTTTTTTAAGTGTATGAGGGCGCTTATAGAAAAGAAAGGCTATGATTATGTTGTTGGTTGCAATATACATTTATGGTGTATGGTTTATATCATTTAACTGTAGATTTATTTTTTTAACTGCATCTTGCACTCGTTGGCTATATGCGCGATAAATTTCTCAAGCTCATCAAAAGAGCATGATGTAACAGCAATTTGTAGTAGGTTTTTATTTTCATAATAATATTCCCAGTTACATTTGCTTATAATCATGTTCATCCTTGAAAAGTTGATATGTGGGTTAAATTTAATCACAAGGAAAATACCGCCATCGGGTGTCCGCCATGTCGCATATGGTGAAAGATAGTGTTTTAACAACTTATCGGTATCTAACAGTCGTTTATGGAGGGCTGGTTTTATGCTTTCGATTAGATTTTCATAAATTCCATTTTTCAACAATTGTAAATATAGTCTCTGTACAATACTTGTGCATTGAGGGCCAACGAATGAGTAAATGCCTGATAAATGGTTGATAATATATTCACTACCCGTGATAAACCCCATGCTACTGTTATAGCTAAACATTGTGCCTAGGTTTGATTGATATATTATATTGCCAGTTTGGTCGAACGACTTCATCGGCGGGCGATAATTAAGCGAGCAATCACGCTGGATATCTGCTTCAATAATCGGCACACCCATACGTGCACATAAATCTACAATTTCACGCTGACGCTCTAAATCCATTGCGAAGCCAGATGGATAAGCATAATTTGGTTCAATGTATAAGATAGGGTTATAAGCGTTTTTTACCTTCGTATATAAATCGTCTATTATAATCCCATCATCATCTACTTTAAGGAAAAGTGTTTGAGTTTTAACCGTTTCTAATGCAGTAATTTGAGCAAACCTATTAGGCTTCGTGGTTATTAATGTTGATGATGGTCCAAGTAGAGCTGTGCTCATCAGGTAGAGGCTAGCATGTTCATTTTGCGTAACTAATATTTGAGAGGGTTGGGCGTAAATTTCACGCTTTTGCAGGAAAAGCGATAACTCCTCAAGTAGTTCTGGTATAGAAAGTACGTGCCAGTTTATAGAAAGCGACACTTGTTCTGCAGCATCTTTTATCGCTTTTGTATAGATATCTTTCGTGCCAAACTCATCACAATCAACAAAGTGAAGCTCAATCTCGGGTGCTTCTGTAGCAATGATTTCAGAGTTTCGTAGTGACAACGCTTTATTGACATTATGGTTTGCACGTTTCATAAAGTGTTGCCAATCCACGTTATTTTGAGTGGTAGCTTTTACTTGCACAACGAAACGCCTAGACTTATTTTGCACGACATACCCTTCAGCAGCAAGCATGTCAAAACATGATGAAAGTGTGAACCTTGAAACATTAAAAGCATCTTCCATTTTTCTAAATGTTGGGAATATGTAGCCAATATTAATATCATTACTATCTATTTTTGATTTTATGTAAACCGCAAGCTGTTTATACAGTGGCGTTGTTACACTTTCATCAATAACCCAAGTAGAAAAAAGCACCTTTTCATTATTTGGCATGTAATGCTCCTAGTTAATTCACAATTTTGTCATGTATCTTATTTTACACAATATCCTTGTATTTTACAAATAAAATATTTTGTCATGGAATTTTTCCAATAGAATTGCATGGATATTAAATAAATTTAATATAAAATGAACACCAACCTTACTATAATGGAGGAGGAGTTTATGAAAAACTTTGAAGATTTAACAAAGTCTAGGTTAACAAGGCGTACTTTCTTGCAAGGTATGGCTGCTGTTGGTTCTGCAACTGTTGTCGCTGGTTGTAGTAGCGATGACGGCGGTGGATTAGTTGTTAATAGTGGTAGTGGTGGCACAACAACATTACCAGGAGCTGTTGCACAAGAAGATTTATCAAACGCAAAAATTTTTCATGCTGGTTGTACACATAACTGTGGTACTGGTGTGAGATGTGTTTCAAGGTTGCACGTAGTGAATGGTGTTGTTAAGCGTGTTACAACTGATGAAAGCGATTATGCATTTGATGGAACATATAGAGATAAGGAACAATACAACGATGCTCGTTCGCTAACATGTCCAAAAGGAAGGGCGTTCAAGTTTAGGTCACATCACCCAGGGCGACTACGTTATGCACTAAAGCAAACTAAAGAACGTGGTAATATGTCAGGTTTTATTCGTATCCCTGTTCAGCAAGCACTTGATGAAATAGCTAAAAAATATCGTGCAATTCATGCAAAGTATGGTGCAAATGCTATCCATACTATTTATGGAACATCTGGTGGGTATGATACCGTTGGTACTTATGCAAACTATGCTTCTGTATCAACGGCATTAACTTCGCCAGCTGGTGCAAGGCCATATTATGCAGATTATAGTTATCACCAATATCACTACGGTCAGCCTTTAGTCGGGCACCCTGGTGTTGGTAACGCATATTACAAACAATGTAATGTAGCATGGCAATATCCAGCAATTCATAGCGTTGTGAGAAATGTTGTTTCTTGGGGCTCTAATATTTTATCTACAAACAATGCTGCTGCATGGGGTTATATCAAATCTATGGAAGAACTACGCAATCGTGGTGGTAAAGCATACTTTATCGGGCCAGAGCTTTCTGACACTGGTGTAACTTGCCACACAGATTGGGTACAGGTACGTAACTATACAGATACTGCATTAGTCATGGCTATGATGTACCACATGATTATAAATACGTTTAATGCAGATGGCTCACTTATGGCTAACCCTATGTTAGATGTTGATTACTTAGATACTATGGTTTATGGTTTCTTTGACTCGCCAGAGTATTGGGTTCATAACACAACAGGTGTTATCGCTATGGACAACCCTAGTGATGCAAATTATACTCATGTTGAGGCTGTACCTGCTGGTAAGTCTTTATCTGCATACATCATGGGTAATGATAATAGGCTTACAAAAGCACAATATAGTGCTGGTAATAACTACACTGCACAACAATTTGCTGCAAAGCAAACAACTCGTAATGCTGATACTTGTAAGTATGAGTCTAAAGTTACGAACACGAAATATCTATACAAAAAAGCATTTAATGAACCAAAAACTCCAGCATGGGCATCTGCTATTACAGGTACTCCTGTTGCGCAAATCGAAGCATTAGCTAAGATGTATTGTGACCCAGCTCAACACCCAATCTTCAACGAATGGTGTGGTGGTTTACAAAAACAAGGCAACGGTGTTATTAATATTTGGGCAATATCATCACTTATGGCTGTTACAAAAACTTTTGGCTTAAGTGGTGAAACATTCTCAGGAGCATGGGCAACAACACTAGCTGCTGGGCCTAAGGGTAACACAGAGGCTGGGGTAGACGTTGCTACAAGCGTTACATCTGCAACAGGTATTACGCCTATTAGAGATAATCGTATTGTTACTATTTCGACAAAAGAATGGTTTAACGGTATTAAGCTTGCGTTTAAAGACGACCTAAAAAATAGTAAGAAATATGATGGTAAACGTATTCCTGATTGGGACTTTGAAAACGAAAGATACTACTTTAACGACGGCGGTGTAAAAACTGGCGTACTGTATGAACGAGATGCTGATGGCAATCTAATAGAAGATCCTGCAAACGGAAATACTTATAAGGTTAAAATGGACGGTGGTAAACCTGTTTATGTTGGTACTCGTATGGTTATCAACTCTGGTGGTGGTATCATGGTTAACCAACATATGAATACGAATGATTCAGCTGAAGTGTATAAAGCATTGCCACTTTCTGGTAATCCAACAGATGCTGATACTCCATGCTTTGTAACAATGGATGTATTCATGTCGCCTACAGCCAGATATATGGACTATGTGTTACCATGCGCAGTAAATTTAGAGACAGTTGATACTGGTGTGATTGGCGGACCTGTAAGTGTACTTACTGGCCCAATTTTAGGCTCAACAGGTGTCACAGGTGCATATCGTCCACCTGTTGTTAAAACAGTTGGCGATGTAATAGACAGTTTTGAAATGACATATAAAGCATACAAAGCCCATTCGACATTAGATGAATATACAGACCCGTTAGATAGTTTAACAACTGCTACAACTACTGGTATCAAAGGCTCTCACCTAAAATATATAGGTAATGTAGCAAGCGAAGCTGATTATAAATCTGTTGCAGATATATTTGATGAAAGAGTTGATAAAGCTATCGCTGATGTAAGTTCAAGATTTTATCGAAAAACTAAAGATGAAGTTCATGCATCAACATTTACTCCATATAAAAACCAAGATGCATACGTTGTACAATCAACAGGCAATGCGACACAGTATGAAACTAGGGGTACTTCACCTTCTGAAGCATCTGATGCAACTTTTGGTGCAACATATGTTGATATAGCACAAAGAAATGATATTTCTAATACTGGACAAATCCGTAAGAACTTTGATGCATACATGGCTCTAGATGCAGCTACAAGAAGAACAACTCCATTTATTAACACAACAGATTTAAGTAGTGGTGTTAAAAATACTCTTAATGCTGACACATATTTCAATAAAGGCTCTTTCGGTACACCGACTGGTGGTGGTGCACAAATCGCAGACATTACTAATCGCCCTAACCCAGCAGGTAGAATGCAAGTTTATAGTGGTATGTTGGTGTTTGACTATGAAAATGCATTCTCTAAATACCATGGTTGGTTGCCAGCTGAAAAACGTGGGCAAGAAAATGTTGACGCTGAAGGCGACCCGCTAGTTTACCCAATCCCAATGTACTTCAACTTTGAAGATTTCTTCAATGAAGCATTCGGTGCATTTAATGCAACTAATCCTGTAAACGTTGACTTTGTTGATGGTAAAGGTTTAACACTTGGCACAACACACAACCGCTACCGTGTACACTCAACGCATAACGAAAACCCATTCTTGCGTGAGCTTAACCACAGAGTAAAAGGTGGCGCACCAGCAAATGACTGGGGTGAATATGCTGTTATCCCTGAAGGTGCAGCTGCACCAAAAGGTATGATTAGCAATGCAGTAGAGCAAAACATGGAAGGCATCGCATCTTGGCACGAAATCTGGATAAACACTCAAGATGCTGCTGATAATGGTGTAAAACATGGCGACTTAATCGAAGTGTACAACCCAATCGGCATAGTACGTGTTATTGCGAAAGTTACTGACAGATGTGTTCGTGGGCATATCAACTTGCACCAAGGTGGCTGGTATGATCCTAACCCTAAAGATGACGTAGATGATGGCGGTTGTGCAAACACATTGATTGCTTCAAGACCTTCTCGTATCGACCATGGTAACGCACAACAAATGTGTTATGTAAAAATTAGAAAAGTTCAAGGCTAGGTGAATATTATGGCGAACAATAAACAATTAGCATTTTATTATGATCAATCACGTTGCATGGGTTGTAACGCTTGCACAGTCGCTTGTAAAGACTGGAACCAGCTAAACCCAGGGCCAGTAAACTGGCGTAAACAAGATACACACGAAATGAATGGTGGCTTCTTCCCGCTTGCTATGGGTTGCAACCACTGTGAAGAGCCAGCATGTAAGAATGTTTGCTCACACGGCGCTATAACTAAAAGCGATGACGGTATAGTTTTAATCGACCGTTCTAAGTGTCAAAATTTGCAAGCATGTATTTCTGCTTGTCCATTTGCTAAACCACAGATTGCTGGCGATAGGCAAGAGCCTAACCCTGTAGTCGGTTGGCAAATCAAGCATCCGGCACAGAAATGTACTATGTGTAAAGATAGGCTAGATAAAGATGAAAAGCCTACATGTGTTCTTTCATGTGTTGGCCGTGCGCTAGATTTTGGTACAGTTGAAAGCATTCAGAAAAAATACCCTGATGCTGTTAGATTGAACTCTAATGATTTTCCATATGCGTATGTGAATAACAGAACAGATACTAAACCGTCAATCTTCATTAAGAAGAAGACAACGCAAATTCAAATCCATAAAGTGTAATTAATTTTAGTGGGTAGCTTAATGCTGCCCACACTCAATCCTTTGGGGGAACAATGACAAACGAACAAGAACTATCCATACACGAAGGTAGGGGTAGATTATATAAATTTTTCAGTAACGTTTATTTAACAATGCCAGATGAGGCATTTTATAAACAAATTAGTGATATGGTTCCATCGTTAGAGATGCTCGCAAACTCTATCGAAGATGATGAACTGCAATCAGCTGTCGAAACTATTAAGCAGTTTTTAGCTGATAAAGACGATAACGAACAACTGCTTAAATATACAAGCATGTTTTGCATACCAGAGGCTATCATATTGGAAGAGTCTTACTACACATCACCTAACAAAATGATTATGCAACAAGCATATGAAGAAATGGTTATGATGTTTGCAAAGTATCAGTTTCAGTTGCCAGAGCATTTAAAAGTGCATGAAGATAACTTGGTTGCTCAGCTATATTTTATGTCTAGCCTTGCTTTCGCAACTGTTGAGGCAATAAAAAATGGAAAAGAAGATGATTATAAATTACTTATCGCAGAACAAAACTATTTTCACAATGTTAGGTTCGATAAGTGGATTGAGGTCGTTTGTAACAAGATTATTAACTTTCCAATAGATGAACAGCTGTATAAATCGATAACAATGTTACTGCTATCATTTATAAAACAAGATAAAGCTTTATTGCAAGAAATATAGTTTATAGTAGAAGCTGAAAATACCCATAAGCTTCTTCCTCCTAATGACACTCAGGCATATGCTTGGGTGTCATTATTTATTAGATGAAAACTCCCATGATTCTTTATCACGGAAGTGCAGACTATTGCTAAACAAGTTATATTCACCTCTTTTACAGTAATTGTAGCGCAGCCGGTCTTTGAAACAGAGACGACTTTATCATTATCGGAGCTATATCTTATAGTATTATGTAGATGTAGCAGCACATATAGCCTGCATGCATGACATTCACAAAATGAGTTAAAAGCGCTAGAAATCATTTACAAGCTCTATCAAGAACGTAGTAACTGTTGCCTGTGATTATATATTTCGTGTGAAAAGGGTGGACATTTGCCCACCCATAGAGGAAGAAGCTTATAGAAAACTCAA
>CAYJDR010000042.1:0-18140 GCA_964368965.1 uncultured Deferribacteraceae bacterium | reverse complement strand
GCTTACTTTCATCATTTGATATTGAAACACCGCTAGCGATTAAACTAGCGGTATTTTCTTATGCTAAAGATTTGATATAATCAGCACCTTAAAAAGCTATAAAAAAGTATCTAGCGCACTCATAAAGGCGTTGCGGTTTTGTTCGTTCAATGCGTATGGGTGAGGTTCTGCAAATACTCCGTAGTCGTTGTCGAAATACATGCCATTAGCATCTTTAAACTTATCTGACAGTGCCGCTCTATATAAGATCTCTGCACCTATGCGTAGGTCATAACCTTCTCTGCCGTATGCTTGCTTTACCATTTTGCTACCTAAAAATGACTTAGGGTTGACTGACACAACTAGTGGCCCATTAGGGTAGTTTTTAGCCATGTCGATAGACCACATGATGATTGCAAGTTTGCTTTGTGCGTAGGCGCTTGAGTGGTCTAGGTTTCTTTTGCCAAGTAGTGCGCTGAGGTCGACTGGGGCTTGCGCTGCTGATGAGACATTCACAACCCTACTGCCTTCGTTCATTATTGGTAAAAGTGTTTTAGTTAAAATATAAGGTGCGATAGTATTTACAGCAAAGCGAATATCTAGCTTATCTTTTGTTATGACCGAGCTTTCATCAGTTACGAAAATGCCAGCATTGTTGATGATTACGTCAATTTTGTTACCAGAGTTTAGTATATCGTTTGCCATGGTGCGCACGTCTTGCAAGTTAGAGAAATCAGCAATGTATAAATCAATTTGAGCATTAGCGTTGATGTTTAGTAGCATTTCCTTGGCTGCATCAAGCTTAGCTTTGTTTCTGCCGTGTAGTAGTAATTTATGTCCAGCTTCTGCAAGCATTACTGCTGTTTCTAAACCTATGCCGTCTGTTGCACCAGTTAGTAAAATTGTTTTCATGGTTACTCCTAAATATTTGCGCGTTTTAATACGCCGTCAAGTATGTTTTTATCAATCGTTGGGATATAGTCTTTCATTGCTTTAATGATTTCAGCTTTTTTAGAAAGTGGAGCATTGATAGGTATCAAGTTATAATTATGCCCACCAAAAAAGTAAGCATCTTCAAATTCCAAAAGCTCTAAAAGCATTATTTCTTCTTCGATTTTTTCACGTTCAGTACATTCGATAAATTCGCCGTTGTCACGCATTTTTTCTAATGGTGTACCTTCTGAAACAGATGTCGTCATGAGTGATACAAGGTATGGGGGGAACTTGTTTAATAGTTTCGCAGTTTCTTCGATGTGTACTTTGCCGTTACCTTTGCCAGCAACACCTGTCATGATGATTGCATCCCACTCGAAGCCAGCTTGCACAAGTTTTTCAATATTTTCATAAGCTTCTGCAACGGTGAAGCCTTTGTTCATCTGTTCTAGTGCGGGGTCATAGGCTGATTCAAGCCCGATATGTAGCTGGTTGAACTTTAACGCACGCAGCTTTTTAAGGTCTTCGAGTGATTTTCTTTTTATGCTAATCATTGATGCATAGCATGTTATTGTTTCAATCTCTGGAAAATATGAGTTTATAAGTTCGCCGATTTTGATGAGCTTTTCAGTCGATAAAATAAACGGCTCGCCATTGACTAAGAATATACGTTTAACAGGATATCCAGACGCCTTAAGTTCTTGGAGGTCTTGTTCGACGTGTTCGAGTGGCGATACTTTAAACTTGGTTTCTCTATACATCGTGCAGAATGAGCACTTGTTGTGTGAGCAACCAGCAGTAACCTCTAGCAGCGGTGTGCTCCCTTCGATAGGGTGCCTATAGACTTGGCCTGTGTAGTGCATAAATTATCTCCTATTGATGTAATATCTATTTGATGAGCATATTATAGTGCTAAAAAAATAATAATCAATTATGGATAATTTTGTCAGTACAGATAAATTTGTCCGTAGGCTATTCGCAAATTACTTTAGCATAATTGAATTTCTGATTGTATTTATTACCCCATATGGTAAGTGCAGTTAGCACTGGTAAAATCTCTTGCCCGATTTCTGTCAGAGAGTATTCTACGCGCAATACTTTTTCCTCAAACACTTCACGAGTGATGATTTTTGCTTTTTCAAGGTTTCTAAGTTCCCTTGATAGCACTCGCTCACTGATGGAGGGTGTTAGCCTTTTTAGTTCACCATAGCGAATTTTGCCTTGTGAGCCTATGTGGAATATCAATATTGGTTTCCATTTACCCCCGATGATGTCGAGCGTCAATTCCATGTTACAGTTAAATACTTTTTCATCCATTTGCAAACCCCTAAATTTGTATAAATAATATAACATAAAATTATGTAATGTAAATTATGTTTTTTTTGTATCGTTGAAAAAGTTAGCATTAATAAATAGTTATAATAACATACCGTTAAAGTGTAGAAAAGTTAGTGTGATCTAATTTTTTCTTGACAAATCTAAACTAAAGTTAGGTTTATGGAGGGAAAAATGAAGAGTAAGGTGTTATTACTTACAGCTATGCTTACTATTGCTGGTTGTTCCGCTGACAACGATAGTGGTTTGACTAGTGTTGGTCGTGGCGAAGTGCCAACGAATGTAGTTGCAGGTAAGTTAGTGGATGGACCAATAAGTGGTTCAAGATTGGAGTTACGTAGCGCAGAAGGTCTCCAAGCAGCATTTTGTGGCGATGAAGGTATGCAACCGTGTCAAGCATATAGTGATGCTAGTGGTGTATTTTCGTTTACAGTAAAAAGTGGGGAAGATATTGCAACACTTAATTTATGGGCTACCTATAGAAACAAACGATGAGGCGAAAGCAAGATACACAGCAGTGACTGTCGAAGATATGAACGCTTATGTAAAAGAGTTTTATAGCGACTATAGCTCATTCGTATCTATATTATATCCAAAAGTATCTGAAGCAAAGTAAACGATTTAAGAGGCTATGAAAGTAGCCTCTTTTTACGATATCTATACTCCATTAAAAAACTATTGTAAAAATGATAAACAGTGTATATTAGTTGTATAGAGTTAAAGGAGTTTTTTATGCCAAGTTTTGCAGCCATAGATTTTGAGACAGCCAATTATACACGTTCGAGTGTTTGTAGCATAGGTGTTGTGATTGTACGCGAAGGTGAGATAGTTGATACATTTTACAGTTTGATTAAACCAACGCCAAATTATTATAACGATGCTTGTGTTGCAGTGCATGGGTTAACGAAAATAGATACGAACTCAGCAGATACGTTCGATGTTGTATGGGCGGAGATTGAGCCGATGCTTGAAGGGCTACCATTTGTAGCACATAATAAATCCTTTGATGCTGGTTGCTTAAAAGCAGCGCATGAAGCATATGGAATGTATTATCCTGATTATGACTGGCATTGTACATTGCAAACAGCTAGGAAAAAGTTAAATTTAGAAAACAACCGCCTACCAACTGTCGCGCACCATTTCGGTATCGACTTCACAAACCACCACAACGCTATTGCAGATGCTGAAGCATGTGCAAAAATTGCCATAGCGCTCGAGATGGAGTTTTAATTTTGTTTATAAAGTGTAAAGGCTACCCCGAGAGGTAGCCAGTTGTTATTAAAACATTGTAAATAAGAACTTTACACCATAATATAGTGAGCCTGTTTTTGTGTCATTTGCACCAACTGATTCATCTGATTGGTAATATGCGATTTCTGGGCTGATAAGCAAACCTTTCATAACTGCGATATCAACGTTAACGTATGCACCAAGCATGTTTTTTGAACGGTCAGCATCGCTATTGTTAGAGATGCTATAACCGATACCAATATGTGGAGAATACTTGTCGTTAATTTTGTAGCCTAGTTCAGCCGCTGCACCAAATTCCATTGTGTTTTGCACTTCATATTCATCACCATTTTGCTTGAATTGTGGTGAAAAAGTTGTTTTACGGAAATCAACAGCATCTGTTAAGTCAGAGTTTATACCACCATAAATGTTTGTTTTTACAGTAAATTTGCCAAATTTGCTTGAGTTACCAATGCCTAGTAATCCTGTGTGGATAATGTTAGAAGATTTTTTGTTGTTTAATTCTACGTCAAAAAAGTATAAACCATATTGACCATAAACTTTTGCATCAATAGCGCCAGTTTTGATTTTATAAGACATTTCTAGGCGTGGAACAGCTCTTTTAACCCAAGTGATACCATTTGCTGCGTTGTCATTTATGCCCTCGAAATAAGCAGCAGCAGCATCACGTGGAATGAATGGATCTTTCGGTACACCAATATTATTTAGTGAGCCGTCAACTAAAGCAACTGTTAAGTTGTTCCAGTGGTATCTTGCCATTAGTCTTCTTGTGTTTTGGATAGCGCCATAGCCTTCCATCTGGATGCCTCTTAAAAGGCCACCAAAGAAGTAGCTAACTTCAGAAGGTGTAAGACCTACAATAACTTTATTTTTTGGAGCAATGTCATATGTTATATAAAGCCTGTCAACTAGGTAGCCTGAAAAAGGTCTTAAGCCTAGTGTTATGCTACCGTTTTTGTATTTACCAACTAATGTAAGTTGACTCGCTGCGCCAATTAAGCTTGTAGCTCTGTCATCATCACTTGTTATATTATTTATTTCTGTGTCAATATGCTCACCTAATACGTGGTATCCTATGTTCATATTTAAATCAAACTCAGGCATCTCCTGAGCCATAGCAGATGTTGTCATTGCAGACAGCATCATAACGATTAACGCAATAATGCGTTTAGCATTAAATAAATTCATTCTCTTCTCCTCTTTGAAAAATGTATTAAATGCCTGCGTAATTTGTTAATTACACAGGATTGTAAAATAAGTTAAGCCACTTGTTTACTTTCACTTTGCTTCTTGAATATGAATAAGCGTAAAAACAATGCAAATGCTAGTATATGTGGCACTCCTAGAAAACCTATGAAGTACCAGCCAGCTTGTGACTCATACTCACCAGCTAGCGTGAAACCACCACCGATAACTAATAGAAACGATGCAAACGTGCCATATAATATAGCCATTTGCCACGGCTTAACACTTTTGTTAGCCGACTTTAGCCAAGCGTAACCGCCTGCGATAATTAAAATTTGTGCTATACCGAAAACCATCCAGTATAGGCTGTTTATCATAACTACTCCTGGAAACATCTTATACACTCCTTGCTTTTATTAGTCTTTTTGCGTACAGCTCCGTCTTGTCTCACATCAAAACATTTTTGCCACCTGTTTTTACATAGTAAAACTACAGAGTGCAAAATGTTTCTTGGAATGGAGTGAACATAAAAATACTTAATAAAAAGATTTAATTTTTAAATTGTTACAAACGCCATCACAATTAGCCCCAATTTTGAACCGAAAACATTATCGTTAGTTCTTAGCGAAATAAGAGCTTAGAAATAACCTCATGTTTCTTGGCATCACAATAATCACATGCCATACATGTGCGGACAAAACATTATCGCTAGTTCTTTTTGCAAAGCAAAATTAGAAATAGCCTAATGTTTCTTGAAGCACAGCGCCCATAAAATTGCCAAATACAGCGTGGGATAACATGGGAAATAGCAAAGCATGTCTTTGCCCCATGTGTACCCAACGTAATACATGTTGGGCATAAGGGAGGGGGTGCGGCGCCTCTATGCCTGAGGTACACTACCTCATGTACGCTAAGGGTAAGTCAGTGACTTACTTTATTCCTTAGCTATCCCTCACCAACATTTTTAATGCATTCCCTCATAATCCCAGTCAACGTTGATATTGGAGAACCAATTCTCCGTCTTCTGCCACTCAGGTGGGTTATGATAAACTGCATCGCTACCGCCAGCAAATTCACCCATAAACTCTTCTGCTTTTGGGTATTTGAAGAAATTTAGTTGCATTGTAAGCAGTGTTGAGCCAACGATACCAAATGAATCACGTGCATCAAGTTCGCGAGAGATAGCATGTATCCACGTGTTTTTACGTGTGAAAGGGCATACAGCAACGCAAGTTCCACAACCGCCATCAACAGTGCTTTGCCAGCCAACGTGGCATTTTTCATAGTCTAGTTTCCAGCGTCTTACGCCACGTATTTCGCCTTTTGGTTCATCACCAGTTTCAATAGCTCCACTAGGGCAAGTGTCGGCACAAATTTTGCATTTCTTGCAGAATTTAGCCATGCCGATGTTAATTGGTTTATCATATTCAAACTCTAGGTTTGTGAATACACAGCCAGAACGGAAGTTTGCACCAACTTCTGGAATCATTGCAAAGCCAGCACGAGCGTATTCGCCTAAACCTGATGCTAGTATATATGGTGTGAGGCTTGTTTCGTTCGTTGAGCCAGGTGTTTGTGGTCTGCCAGAATAGCCAATTTCTTGCAAGAAGCGCTCAAGTAGTGCCGCTACAACCCTTACACGAAAGTAACCATCTTGAGCTGATAAGAAGCCAGCTGCTGCATGCATTCTATCCCATTCCATTGGAACACCAAAAACTACAACACTTTTCCAATGCTCAGGTACTTTATCGCCATAGCCGATGCCGTCATTAGGGTATCCACGCATTGTATCTTTAAAAAAGAAACGCTCATCGAATTTTGTAATGCCAACAAATGAAGCGCCAAAACGATGCGTGATAGTTTTGATTAATTCGCTTGCATGGGCAGGTGTTTTGAATTCAAGTTTTTTTCTGTTTTTCTTTACATGGCGAAAATCAAACTCTTCTGGTGGTTGGATTTTTCCAGTTAGTCTCATCTTGTCAACAGCACTCTCAGGCAACGGGTGTCCTAAAAATGTATTGCCTGTTGCAACGTATGATTGCACATATGCAGTGCTTAGTTGGTATTGGTCGTATCCTTTACCTTGGTTCATATATTTCGCACGCTTTTGGCTGAGCGTCAGGCACTCTAAAAAGTATTTATATTCTTCAGGATGTGAGCGGTAAAAATCGCCTAAATAGCCTTCCATTGCTTCAATTCCCATTTTTGGGTTCCACTTCTTTTGTGCAACTAATGCACGTGAAGCTTTCCAACGACGTAGGTAATATTCGTGCCACTCTGGGCGAGATGCTGGACCTGTTTGTTCCATCATTGCAGCAACTTCTGCACGGAATGGTTCACGGTTAAAGAATTGGTCTTTGCCTAAAAATTGGCGACCAAAACCTGTGTATGCATCAGCAGAACGACCTGTTGCCATACCAGTTGCAGCCGATCCTGCCATTGATAATGCAGCAGCGGCTGCACCACCATACTTCAATAAATCACGACGTGATAAACCGCCACTTGCTTCTTGTTCCTTTTCATTTGCAGTGATGTGGTATTTAGGGTCGTTAATAATTTCTAACGCATCACGTTCGTCTTTTTCAAATTTTACATCTTTGTCTGACATGTTTTCTCCCCTTATTAGTAATCATTAATTCTTAAAGCAAGGTGTATGCCAAGTTTATAAACTATTGATAAATAATAGTTATAAAAATAATCTTGCATAATATGTAAAAATAATTTACACTTTTACACATTAAATATGTAAAGTAATTATACATATTGTTCGAGGGTGGCATGCTAAAACTTGAAAACATATTAAACTATCCAAAAGTATATTCAGAAAATGATAACGAAAATATTAATAGAGCAAAGAATATCTTTATATGCGAAGATGTTAAGGACGATTTGTTTTCAAAGTTGCCTCCTGAGCTACAAAGCTCTTGGATAAAATCAAAAGAGTTAGGTATCTCTCCTAGTAAAACATTATCGAATAATAAAGATGAAGTATATCAGCCCAGACATAGCGTTGATGTTATAATGATTGAAACGTTTGAAGAGTTTTACAAAAATGTTTTGTCAACACCACAGATAGGTGTAAAAACTAGACCTTATTTTTATCTTGTTAACAATGAAGGGATAATAATGATTGAGCGTGGTAAACCAGAGCATCGTAAAGATATCCATTCATGCAATATTGGTGTAAATACGGATATGTCACTGAGTGCAATAGGGACAACAGCCATTAGTATTGCTATGGAAGAGAGATGCACTGCACAACTTTTAGGCTCTTGTAATTATCTTGATATTTTTAAAAACTTCGTTTCTACAGCTGTACCAATTGTTTTTGAAAATGAGCTTGTTGGTGTTATTGGTATGCTTAACCCAAATATCAATGATGAGGTTATGCTAAATACTAATAGGCGTTTCAACTCGCTTGCGTATCGTGCTTTAGCTATCGAGAATGCTTTGAAGATGGACCAAGAACAAGCTGCAAATGAGCTGATTAAGCAAACGATTAATCAAAATATTGGCAATAATCATGCAATTATAACTATCGATGGAAATAACCGTATTGCATATATTTGTAATCAAGCGAAGAATATTATATCATTTGATGACAACAGTAATGTTGCGCACTATATACCACATATTGATAACACGCTTGCAAATATAAGCAACAAGGATAATAAGTATGTCAATAAGCAGACAGTTAAGCTAAGTAACAATAAACAAGTGCAACTAGTGGCAAGTAGGCTTCAAAATCATAAAACTAATGAAACAGTCGGCTATTCATTGTTTCTTTTTGAGCCAGATAATAATAAATTTACACGGTATTCGCTCAATAATATGATAGGCAACCATAAATCATTAAAGATGCTGAAAGAGCAAGTTAGCAATGTGGCAGAAACGAAGCACAATGTTTTAATCATTGGTGAAAGTGGGACAGGTAAAGAGATGGTTGCGCAGGCGATACATGAAGCATCAGGCGTAAAAGGTCCGTTTGTTGCTATAAACTGTGCCTCAATTCCTGCTAATTTGATAGAGAGTGAATTGTTTGGCTATGTTGAGGGTGCATTTACAGGTGCTGCAAAATCTGGTAGTGTTGGAAAGATCGAGTATGCAAATAACGGCACACTTTTTCTTGATGAAATAGGCGATATGCCACTTTCGTTGCAGCCTGTTTTGTTGCGAGTATTAGAAGAGCGACAAGTTACCAAAATAGGTGCAAAAAAAGCAACATCTGTCAATGTTAGAGTGGTTGCAGCCACTAATGTAAATTTATATGAAAAAGTTTTGAAAGGTGAATTTAGGCAAGATTTATATTTTAGGTTGTCTGTTATAAATGTTAATGTGCCACCATTGCGTGAGCGTGGTAAAGATGTGTTATTACTGGCACAACATTTTATTGCGAAAGAGTGTTTGAATAAAGATAAGCAAATCACTATGTCAGATGCAACAGAGATGGCGTTATTAAATTATGAGTGGCCAGGGAATATTAGGCAACTTGAGAATGCAGTGATATCATCGATATATTCGCTCTATGGTGAAAATGTGATAAATCCACATCATTTGCCGCTGATAATTAAAGGTGAGCAAGTTGGAAAGCAAAGTGATAGCCCATTGAATGAAATTGTGCAAGAAACTATAGTGCAAGCACTCAGAGAGAATAATGGAAACTGTGCAAAAACTGCTAGAATGTTGAAAATATCACGTATGACACTGTATAATAAGATGAAAGCTTTTGGAATTAAATCATAAAAAGGCTACCCCAAGAGGTAGCCAGTTCAAAAAAAAGGAAGAATGTAATTACTCTTAGATACTAAATACAGAGAATCTTACACCGTAAGTGATGCTATCTAAGTTTGTTTTAGTGCCACGAGTTGTTGTTTCTTGGTGGTTGTAACCAACTTCTGGAACAATAGCAAAACCAGGGAATGGGATATAAACAACGTTCACATATGTTGCATAAGTAAATCTTTTGTTGTTGCCATCCACTTCGTTAGACATTGTGCCTGCACCGATGTGTGCGCGTAATTTCTTAGATAGTTGTTGACCATATTCTGCTGTAACACCCCATGCGATAGCGTTGTTGATATCAAGCGTGTTGTCGCTATTTACGTCAAATAGTGGGCCTTGTGAGCCTGGCATTCTTGGTGAGAATGCTTCAATTAACATCATGTTCATACCTGCGAATACGTTAGATTTAATAACGCCAGGGCCAGCTTTGATATTGTTACCTACACCTGCGAAAGCTGCATGAGCAAAGAAGTTGTCAACTTTACCATTAACTGTAGATTGGAGATCGTAAATGCTATATGAACCATATAGTTTAGTTTTTACGCTACCGAAATCGAAGTTATACATACCTTCAAGACGAGGGATGTTGTTATATCTAACAGCGATTTTTGCACCAGTAGGGGCGTTGTTAATAGGGTTGAATTGCATTGCAGTGTTAGTTGTTGTTGCACTAGCTGCTGATGATAAAGTACCTTGGAAATAGCTAACAGCTGGATCAATTTCAGATAAGCTAGTATTGACAGCACCGTTACCAGTAATTAATGCAATACCCCAGTTATCGTTATAGTAAGATACACCTTGTCTGATTTGTTTTGCAATGTTACCATAGTCCTCTAATTGTTTACCTAAAGTCATTTGACCGAAAGTGTAGTGAGCCATGTTTGCGATGATACCAAGCTCAAGTCTTTCGTTTTTATCTAGGTAGTATTTAAAGTGGCTTTCACCAAGTGGTGTGTTTGCGAAAGGCTTTAAACCTAGTTGGATAGCCATAGAGCCGTATTTAACTAAAAGCTTGAATTCACTTGCAGGTCCAAGTGTGTTTATGAAGTTGTTTTTAGTAGTGTCTGAAATAGTAGCACCTGCACTATTTTCAACAGTTGTGTGTTGGTTGTCAACAAACATGTGTAAGCCACTGAAAAAGCTGAAATCAACTTCAATAGCGTCAGACATAAGTGGTTTTAAACCAGGCTTTGCACCTTGTTGTGCAAAAACCATTGCTGGCATAAGTGCCATAGTAAGTAAAAATGCTAAAACTTTTTTCATCTCTCTCTCCTTTGAATGAAATTATAAATTCACTAGGTAGTTAAAAATTTCTACCTAGCTTTAATAAACTGAATTAAACAGATGCCTTCTTAAACACAAATAAACGTAAAAATAATGCAAATGCTAGTATGTGTGGCACACCTAAGAAACCTATGAAGTACCAGCCAGCTTGCGACTCATACTCACCAGCTAGTGTAAAACCACCACCGATAACTAATAAAAATGATGCGAATGTGCCATATAAAATTGCCATCTGCCACGGCTTAACACTTTTGTTAGCCGACTTCAACCAAGCGTAACCGCCTGCGATAATTAGAATTTGCGCTATACCGAAAATCATCCAGTATAGGCTGTTGATCATTACTACTCCAGGAAACATCTTATCCTCCTAAATTTACTTTGTTTACTTTAGTCAACACGCGAAACATATGTACATCACATATGTTTTAGCTTACTTTATCCCTAGCTATCCTTTACAATACTATGGTTAGTGCAATCCGTCCCATTCCCAATCAGCTTCAACGTTAGAGAACCACTCCTCCGATCGTTGCCACATCGGTGGGTTGTGGTATGGTGCATTCCTACCGCCAGCATATTCAGCCATAAACTCTTCTGCTTTTGGATATTTGAAAAAGTTTTGCTGCATAGCAAGTAATGTTGAGCCAGCAAGCCCTGTGATGTCTCTAGCATCTAGCTCTCTCGATATAGCGTGTATCCACGTGTTTTTACGAGTGAATGGGCATACAGAAATACAGACGCTACAGCCAGCTGTTGATGAAGTCCACCAACCTTTATGACATTTGTTTGCATCTAGTTTCCAACGTCTGACACCACGTACCATTCCTGCTGGTTCATCTCCCATCTCGATAGCGCCCGATGGGCAAGTTTCTGCACAGATTTTACATTTCTTACAGAAGTTAGCCATACCGATGTTTATTGGTTTATCGTATTCAAAATCTATGTTAGTGATAACGCCACCCAAGCGAGATAATGCTCCAACCTCAGGTATCATTGCATAGCCAGCTCTTGCATATTCGCCCAAGCCAGAAGCAAGTACGTATGGCACCATAGATACTTCAAATGTACTAACAGGTGTTTCAGGCCTTGCAGGGTAGCCTAATGATTGGATGAAAAAGTCAAGCAATCCAGCAACAACCCTTATGCGAAAGTAACCATCAGCAGCAGATACGAACGAGCCACTTTGTGACTTATCCCACTCTGCTGGGCAAGCTAGAACAATCATGCTTTTCCAATGTTCAGGCACTTTATCGCCCCAACCAAATCCGCCGTTTGGGTAGCCTCTCATCATGTTTTTATACATGAAACGCTCATCAAAAGGAGTGATGGCAACAAATGATGCACCAAACATATGTCCCATCGTTTTTATTAATTCAGAGGCATGTTTTGGTGACTTGAACACCATTTTTGGTTTATTTTTATCAATATGGCGAAAATCCCATTTTTCAGGTGGTTGTACTTCGCCTGTTAAGCGTAAAGCATCATCTGGATCCTCTGGTACTGTGTACCCAAAAGATGAACGGCTAGCTTTTGTATATGCGCCACCCCATGCTTTATGTAGGGCATACATGTTCAACTCTTGCTGACCTTCTGGTGTTTTCGCATATGCAAAACGCTTTCTTTGTAATGCAGTTAGTTCAACTAAAAACTTATATTTTTCTGGGTGTGAGCGAAAGAAATCTCCGATAAATCCAGGTATCGCATCAACACCATCTTTAGGTGTCCACTTGATTTTTCTAGTTAGTGCAGTTGTCATTTTCATAAGGTGGTTATGTTCATCATACCAATCCATACGCTCAGGCGGACCTTCTTGCACCATCATTGCCGCAACTTCTGCACGAAATGGCTCACGATTGAAGAACTGGTCTTTACCTAGTGCAGTTCTGCCCCAGCCAGTGTAGCCCTCAGGCGCACGACCTGTTGCAAACCCTGTAGCAGCAGAGCCAGCAACTGATAACGCAGCCGCTGCCGCACCGCCATATTGCAACATTTCACGGCGTGTTAAGCCTGAAGTTGCCTTTGCATCTTGCTCAGCTTTTATGTCATCAGCTGTTACACGATACTTAGGGTCATTTATGATTGTTAAAGCATCACGTTCATCAATTTGATTATTTGTTTCTTTATCTGACACAGTATTCTCCTCTGATATTTTAAATTCTGTTTTCTAAAAACTTATTTGTTAGCAATGACTAAAACTATGCCATTGTTAATTTGCTTAATTTTTTTAACTAGGCTAGGCGTACCGCAGTAACACGCTTGAGTGTACACAGACGAAGGTACATGATAGTGGGTTTTATGTTCGCTTTGCTCCAAGAAACAGATTGATTAGCTCTAAACTCATTACTTCGTTAAGAGTCTAATGAAATTGTTTTGAGGAACAACACCGCCCAGTTGAAAAAAGATGCAAATTAATGCATTCCATCCCATTCCCAATCAACGTCGACGTTAGAGAACCACTCTTCCGACGTCATCCATTTAGGTGGGTTATGGTAAGTTTTCTCTAGTCCGCCAGCATATTCGCCCATGAATTCTTCAGCTTTTGGGTATTTGAAGAAGTTTAACTGCATAGCAAGTAAGCCTTCGCCAACTAAACCGAAAGAATCACGTGCATCAAGCTCACGAGAGATTGTGTGAATCCAAGTGTTTTTACGAGTGAATGGGCAAACTGCAACGCAAGTTGAGCAGTTGAAAGAAACAGTAGACATCCAGCCCCTGTGGCACTTTTCATAGTCTAGCTTCCAACGTTTTGCACCACGCACTAGGCCAGCTGGTTCGTCACCTGTTTCGATAGCACCACTTGGGCAAGTATCGGCGCAGATTTTGCATTTTTTGCAAAAGTTAGCCATGTTGATGTTGATTGGTTTGTCATATTCAAACTCGATGTTTGTGATAACGCCAGCAGAGCGGAAGTTTGCGCCGACTTCTGGAATCATTGCGAAGCCTGCACGAGCATATTCACCTAAACCAGATGTTAATACAAACGGAGTGATACTAACTTCATATGTAGTTACAGGTGTTTGAGGGCGTGCAGGGTAGCCAAGTTCTTGAATAAATCTATCAAGTAAACCAGCAACAACACGTACACGAAAATAGCCATCAGCAGCAGTGAAGAAGCTTGCAGCCGCTTGCGTTTTATCCCATTCCATAGGTACTGCAAAAACAATCATGCTTTTCCAATGTTCAGGTACTTTGTCGCCATAGTTTACGCCTAAGTCAGGGTAGCCACGCATAACATTTTTAAACATGAAACGCTCTTCAAATGGAGCAATACCAACAAAAGAAGCGCCAAAACGGTGAGCAACTGTTTTAATTAATTCACTAGCATGTTTAGGTGATTTGAACTCCATTTTTGGTCTTTTCTTTTTGATATGACGAAAATCCCAAACTTCAGGTGGTTGTATTTTTCCTGTAACTCTCAAAGCATCTTGTGGGTCTTCAGGTATTGTGAACCCTAAGAATGAAGTGCTTGCGTTTGAATAAGCCGTTTGATAAGCATCAGTTAACGCATATCTTTGGTAGGCGCCTTGGTTATAGTATGCAAAACGTTTGTTTCTAAGTGCAATTGTTGTTAATAGGTTTTCATATTCAGCAGGGTGTGAGCGATAATATTCGCCAAGGTAGCCAGGCATTTTCTCTACACCCATTGTTGGGTTCCATTTTTTTGATGCAATAAGTTTGTTAGTTTCTTTATTGCGGCGCAAATAATATTCATGCCAATCAGGGCGTGTAGCAGGTTCAATTTGCTCTGTCATAGCAGCATGTTCAGCACGGAAAGGCTCACGATTGAAAAATTGATCTTGCCCCATGAATTGACGACCAAAGCCAGTATATGCTGTGCCATCCTGAGCTGTATTGAAACCAGTTGCAGCTGCGCCAACTACTGATAATGCAGCAGCAGTTGCACCACCATATTTTAACAAGTCACGGCGTGAAAGCCCGTTAGTTTCATTAGTTTCTTGCGCAATTGAGTCTTTAGTTATGCGGTATTGCGGGTCGTTAACTATTTGCAACGTATCACGCTCATCTTGTCCATTTTTAATTTCATTATCAGACATTCTTGCTCTCCCCTAATTTACTTAAGTAATATTAATAATATTTAATCTTAAAACTTCTTAAGCAAAGAGTGTGCCAAGTTTGTAATTTGTTGATAATATTAAATGTTATAAAATAGACTTGCTTTTATCGTTCAATTACTGTACAATTTGTTCGAACTATATTTAACTTAATTTAACTATATGGCTATAAAGAGGATTATCTTATGGAATACTCAGCATTGGAAACAACAAAAAATTATATAACAACTGTAGCACTTGATGAATGGAGTACTGTTGTAAGATATAAACAAAGTTTTTCTAAAAATAGTAAAGATATACATCGAAACATACCTGACTTTGTTAAAGACTCTTGGATAAAGTCTAAAGCTGACGGGATATTGCCTGATACACCTGTAAAAAGTATTGATTTTAAGCCGTCTGACATTGATAAAGCTGTCATTGAAGCAGCGCAAGAATTGTTCAACAATTATTATTTTATTATAAATAATCAGTGTTTTCATGTGTATAATCCAGATGGCGTTATCATATATGAGCGTGCAACAAAGGACGATCTTAATAGACTTCATAACGCTAATATTAAAATTGGTTCAAAGATGTCGCTTGAGGATATAGGCACAACTGCTCATGGGCTAACGCTTGCGACAGGTAAAACTGTCCAGCTAACAGGTGGATATAGTTATCTTGATTTTTTTAATAATATCCTTGCAACATCAGTCCCTATTTATTTTCAAGGTAATGTAGTTGCGGTAATTGAAGTTATATTTTTTGGTGCAAACGAAATGGAGATAACCAGTACTAATAGGCGCTTAAATTTTCTATCATCTCTTGCGTTAACCATCAGGGCATCACTCCAATCTCGCCATGACCAAATGTCATCGAAGCTCATTAAGTCTGCAATCAGCTTGAATATGAATAACACTAGCCAAAATACAGGCATTGTAACAATCAGTAACGATAAAAACATTGAATACATTTGCAATCAAGCAAAATCAATATTGAAGTATGACAAGCACAATAATTTATCGTATTATGTTGCTAACATTGATATTATTTTAGAAAATATTCATCGCAATGCAAGGCACGTTACAAGCAGACACTCGTTAAAACTTGACAATGGTTCACGGATACAGGCGTTCATTACAGCGCTCAAAAACATACCTTATGAAGATGTTATTGGATATTCATTATTCCTATCAGAACCAAACGATAGTAAATTTACAAGGTACTCAATTGATAACATTATTGGTGAGCATAAATCTGTAATAGCCATGAAGGAGCAAATTAAAAACATCGCACATACAAGGCATAATGTGCTTATATTAGGCAGAAGTGGCACAGGTAAAGAGCTTGTTGCGCAAGCTATACATGATGCTTCAGGTGTTGAGGGGCCGTTTGTTGCGATAAACTGTGCATCTATCCCAGCAAATTTGATTGAGAGCGAGCTGTTTGGTTATGTTGAAGGGGCGTTCACAGGGGCGACAAAATCAGGCAGTATCGGAAAAGTTGAGCATGCTAACAATGGCACACTGTTTCTTGACGAAATAGGCGATATGCCACTGTCATTGCAACCAGTATTGCTTAGAATGTTGGAAGAAAGGCAGATTGTGAAGATTGGTGCAAATACGCCTACACCTGTAAATGTGCGTGTGATTGCAGCAACAAATGTAAGGCTTTATGAAAAAGTGCAAGCGAAAGAGTTTCGTGAGGATTTATTCTTTAGGTTATCTGTTATGAATATCCGTGTGCCTAAATTGTGTGAACGTGGTGACGATATTTTATTGCTAGCTAACCATTTTATTAAAAAAGAGCAACCGTATAGCACAGTAACAATATCAGAAGAAGCGAAGCAGATATTATTGCGATATGATTGGCCTGGCAATATTAGGCAACTTCAAAATGCGATGATGTCAGCAATTTATTCGCTTGGTGATAAAAGCAAAATCAAAATTATTCACTTGCCACCACTAATTACAAGTACTGTTGCAAGCACACATGAGACGATTAGTAGAGCCGACACAGTTGCAGAATACTCTGAAAAAGATACAATACTTGAAGCCTTAAAGTTGAATAATGGGCATGTCGCAAATACTGCGAAATCGTTAAATATTTCAAGAACTACTCTATTTTATAAAATGAAAGAGTATGGGATAAAAGCGAATAAACAGTTGCAGATTGGGATGAAACTAAAAGGGGCAATAAAATGAAGCATATAGAAAGTTTAGCGAGGATATTTAACCTACAAAACGAGTTAAGTGAATTGTATAGTGATTTTAACGATTTATCAAATAAAGACTTTTATAAAAAACATAAAAAATGGCTATTGAAATTTTATGATAAAGACGATGTGTTTTACATATTAGATGATGAAAAAAACCGTATTCCTACTTTGACTTTTTATTTTTTAGTAGCTCATGGGTATTTTGCGATGCTCGATTGGAGCAGCGAAGTGTATGTAGGGCAAGTCAAAAGCTTTATAACTAGAAGGTTAAAAAAACTTGGTGTAACACCTATAAAAATTAATGATAAAAAACTTCAAAACGCTGTGAGTGCTGGTGAAATTCGCAGAGATGAATATCTTCCACTACTTCTTAAAATCTGCCACAAACATTTGAAGAGTATCGGATATTCTATCGCAATCTGTGACCTTCGCAGTGATGAGATACTGTTCACTGTAGTAAAGATCGAAGAAAGTAGCGAATTATGTGCGTTAGTTGATGATTATTACGAGTTTGATACGCCCACTACTTTTGATTTGTACCTTGAATTTGTGAATAAAGAAGGTCGAACTAAAATGATGATGTATCTGAAAAAGATTTTTTCCGTTGATAATGCAACTGCTAAAAATATGATAGATAATCTGCCTATAAAAGTTGCAACAGGATTAAAAAGCGATATAGATAGAAAAATAAAATCTATTGAAGCTATCGCAAAGGTAGGTTTGCGTGTAGAGATTAATGAAGAAGATGATTTAGTATAGCTTTGAATTTGTCTTAAAACGTAAAAAGCTACAACCTTGAATGGTTATAGCCTATATTTTTAGCTATTTGGGACGGGTTTGCTTTTCTTACAAAAACGTCCTGTTTATGACGAAAAGCCGTACTTTGTTCACTGTCGCTCACGTCCTGTGAGCTAATCCTCCCTATTACTCCGCTGACTTCGTCATGCTCGTGAAACACCCTGATAATTAATGATGCATAGTGTTTTCGGTCAGCGTTCCAAAGTTTCTCACCCGCATTAGACGATAAAAAAGACCGCAATTAATAAACTTAATTACGGCCTTTTCATAAGCTCCCTGGGACGGGTTCGAACCGCCGACATGGTGATTAACAGTCACCCGCT
>CAYJDR010000041.1:0-19268 GCA_964368965.1 uncultured Deferribacteraceae bacterium | reverse complement strand
TTGTTTGATAGGATATTCAAGAAAAAAAGCCTACCACGTGATTGTGATAGGCTATCAAGTTATTATACAGTTTGTTTTTTAAACACAAACAATCTTAAAAATAGTGCAAAAGCTAATATGTGTGGAACTCCTAGGAAACCTATGAAGTACCAACCAGCTTGCGACTCGTACTCGCCAGCAAGTGTAAAACCACCGCCGATAACGAGTAAAAACGATGCAAATGTACCGTATAAAATTGCCATCTGCCACGGCTTAACCGATTTATTAGCCGACTTCAACCAAGCGTAACCGCCTGCGATTATTAATATTTGTGCTATACCGAAAACCATCCAGTATAGGCTGTTTATCATTACTGCACCTGGAAACATAATTAATCCTCCAATATTATTTCTGAACTGCTAAGCTCATATTTCTCTAAGCATTAACGAAATTGTTTTGACTTACTTCATCCCGTCGCTATCCCTCACCAACAATATTAGTGCATGCCGTCGTAATCCCATTCCTTAACAACATTCGAGAACCAGTCTTCCGTTCTCATCCAATCTACAGGATCATGGTAGGCTGCATTAAGGCCACCATTTTCAACACTCAAGAACTCTTCAGCATTTGGATACTTGAAAAAGTTTTGTTGCATAGCAAGTAGTAACGTACCGAAAATACCTGTAACATCTCTCGCATCTGCTTCACGAGATATTGCATGGATCCATGTATTCTTACGTGTAAATGGGCAGACGCCTAAACAAGTAGCACAACCATAGATTGGAGTTGTTACCCAGCCTCTGTGGCATTTTTCTTGGTCAAGAACCCAACGTTTGAACCCGCGCACAACTTGTGTTGGCTCATCAGTCGTTTCGATAGCACCACTTGGGCAAGTATCAGCACAGATTTTACACTTTTTACAGAAGTTTGCCATATTGATGTTGATTGGTTTATCATACTCAAACTCGATGTTTGTAATAACACCAGCTGAGCGAAAGTTTGAACCAACCTCAGGAATCATAGCATAGCCTGCACGTGCATATTCGCCTAAGCCTGATTTCATTACAAACGGAGTTATCATAACCTCATAAGTAGTAACAGGAGTTTGCGCCCTTGAAGCATAGCCTATCTCTTGAATAAAACGCTCTAGCAGTGCCGCTGTTATCCTAACACGAAAGTAACCATCTTGTGCAGATGTATACTGTGATTGAACAGCATCCCACTCTTGAGGGTATGCAAAAACAATCATACTTTTCCAATGCTCTGGAACTTTATCGCCATAATCAATACCTAAATCAGGATAGCCACGCATAACATTTTTATACATAAACGCAGGGTCAAAATCTGTAACCGCTGCAAACGATGCACCAAATAAGTGAGTCATTTTTTTAATAAATTCTGATGCATGTCTAGGTGTTTTGAATTCTAGTTTCTTTCTATTTTTTTTCACATAGCGGAAGTCCCACTCTTCTGGAGTGACTATTTTGCCAGTTATGCGATACTCATCAGTTGGGTCTTCAGGTAATGAATAGCCAAACCTTGTGACGCTTGAGCGGTTATAAGCTGTTGTGTATGCGTTTGTGATTGCATATCTATCATAGCCTTCGCCAGATTGAAGATACCTAGCTTGCTTTGCTACATTTTCATTGATAAATAATAAGTTTTCATACATTTCTGGGTTAGCACGGAAAAATTCACCATACTTACCAGGCATAGCTTCAACGCCGTCCTTTGGGTTCCATTTTTTTGCCCTGATTAAAGCATTCACGCCTTTCCAGCGACGTAGGTAGTAATCAGACCAATCAGCACGCGTAACTTCCGCCACTGGCTCCATCATTGCAGCAACGTCAGCACGGAATGGTTCACGGTTAAAGAACTGGTCTTTGCCTAGGAATGTTCTTCCAAAACCTGTATATCCCTCAGCTGAGCGGCCTGTATTAAAGCCTGTTGCAGCAGAACCTGCTATTGATAATGCAGCAGCTGTTGCACCACCATATTTCAACACATCACGCCTTGAAAAACCACTCTCAGCAGTCTCATTATTCTCAACGTTTGGGTTTTTACGCATATCATATTTTTCATCAGTTATGATACTTAGTGCATCTTGTCCGTTTGATTTTGTTTCTTTTTCAGACATTTCTTCCTCCATTTCTATTAAGCTTGAAAACATTATGTTATTTTGCTAAAATTAATTGTAACGTATACAACGTTGTACAAGTCAAGGGGAATTATGTGAAAAATTTAATCTCTATTGGGAAATTTGGAAAAGCTATGAATATCAGTCGCCGATCTCTAAAATATTATGAGGAACTTGGCGTGTTAGTACCTGCATATATCGACCCTATAACAGGCTATAGATATTATGTTCAAGAGCAATTTGTCATAGCATATCTAATAACCTATGCCATTGAAGTTGGGATCACACTGACGAAGTTTAAAGAATTTATCATAGACAATATCACGATTGATAGAAAAGCGTTTACTAAATGCGCTATAGAAACAACTCAAACTAGAATTGATAGACTCAACAACGAGATGGAATATTTGCAAAATTTGTATGAGGAACTTGACGAAACTAGCCATGATGATATTACTAAAACATCTTCAAAATATTATGATGAACGATATTTTTTAACTTGCGATTACCCGCTTCCGTACAATAAAGTTAGCCCGATGGTTACGCACAAATATATAACAAAATTAAATAAACAAGCACGTGAGCTGAAAGCGAATACATCTCCTATGGAAGGCTTTTTGTTCTGCAATAATGATAAAAAATCATTTAAAGTTATTAGAGAAATCCCTCATTATATTGAGAATATTGAAAACCTAATTATCGTACCGAAAGGCACTTATTACCACGAAAATATTGGCGATATCAGAATAAGCGATAGATATGTTGAAATAGTCAACTCTGATTTTGAATACTTGGTTGTGAAAAAGAAGTATAACTTCAACCATAAGATGTCTGCCGTGACATTTGAAACCCAAAAGATATAATAAAAAAAGCCTACCACCGAAAAGTGATAGGCTATATTTTTGAATAGTAATTTGCTTAACGGTGCAAACTATAATAGCGTGAGTAGTTTTACCCAACATACGCTACATTGGGGTAATTTGCTTGATGGTGCGAATTGTTGAAGATTTCGCTTTCAGGCTAGGCACACTGGCAAATAACGACAAGCATGCCAACGCTAATTTGCGATGGTTTTTTGCGCAAGACTAGGCGGATTGAGCAATTGCGACAGGAGTGTACACGCTGGTACATGACTTAGCAATTGTGAAACCAACAACGTATTGCACAAAAAGACGCGCAAATTACATCATGCCCATGCCACCCATGCCACCCATTCCACCCATATCAGGAACCGCCGCAGCGCCTTTCTCTTTGATATCAGTGATAACAGCTTCAGTTGTGATCATCAAGCCTGCTACAGATGCAGCGTTCAATAGTGCAGAACGAGTAACTTTAGTAGGGTCGATTACGCCAGCTTCTAGCATATCTTCGTATGTTTCAGAGTAAGCGTTGAAGCCATAGCTTACAGATGAATTTTCTTTGATATTGTTTACAACAACTGACGCTTCTAAGCCAGCGTTTTCAATGATTTGGCGTAAAGGATATTCTAACGCACGTTTGATGATTGAAACACCAACAAGTTGCTCAGCAGATGCTTGGATTTTATCTAAGCCAGCAGATGCACGGATTAATGCAACGCCACCACCAGGAACGATACCCTCTTCAACAGCTGCTTTTGTAGCTGCAAGTGCATCTTCAACACGGTGTTTTTTCTCTTTCATTTCAGTTTCAGTAGCTGCACCAACTTTGATAACTGCAACGCCGCCAGTTAATTTAGCTAAACGTTCTTGTAGTTTTTCTCTGTCGTAGTCGCTAGTTGTGTTTTCGATTTGAGCTTTGATTTGAACAACACGTGCTTTGATTTCATCAATGCTACCTAAGCCTTCAACAACTGTTGTAGAGTCTTTGTCGATAACAACTTTTTTAGCTCTACCTAAGTCTTCTAATTCAACGCTGTCGATAGATACGCCTAGTTCATCAGTGATAACTTGGCCACCAGTTAAGATAGCGATATCTTTTAGCATCTCTTTTCTTCTGTCGCCGAAGCCAGGAGCTTTAACAGCAACACAGTTCAGCGTGCCACGTAATTTGTTTAAAACTAATGTAGCTAATGCTTCGCCTTCGATATCTTCAGCGATGATGATGAAAGGTGAGTTGTTTTTAGCTAATTTTTCTAATATAGGTAGGATTTCTTTCATGTTAGAAATCTTTTTCTCATGGATGATGATGTATGGGTTTTCAACAACAGCTTCCATAGTTTCAGAGTTGTTCACGAAGTATGGAGATAGGTAGCCTCTGTCAAACTGCATACCTTCAACAACGTCAAGAACTGTTTCCATAGATTTATTTTCTTCGATAGTGATAACGCCATCTTTACCAACTTTATCCATAGCTTTTGCGATGATGCCACCGATTTCAGGGTCGTTATTAGCAGAGATTGTGCCAACTTGCTCGATCTCTTTGTTAGTGCTAACTTCTTTAGAGATAGCCTGTAGTTCAGCAACAACTGCTTCAACAGCTTTGTCGATACCACGTTTAAGGTCCATAGGGTTTGCGCCAGCAACAACGTTTTTCATACCTTCACGGTAGATGTGTTGAGCAAGAACAGTAGCAGTAGTTGTACCGTCGCCTGCTACATCGTTAGTTTTAGATGCAACTTCTTTAACCATTTGTGCGCCGATGTTTTCTAAAGCGTCAGGTAGTTCTACTTCTTTAGCAACAGTAACACCATCTTTAGTGATTAATGGTGAGCCGAATTTTTTTTCGATAACTACGTTGCGACCTTTTGGTCCAAGTGTAACTTTAACAGCGTTAGCTAGTTGGTCAACACCACGTAGGATAGCCTGACGTGCGTCTTCGCTGAATGTAATATTTTTAGCCATTTATATTCTCCTAAGATTTTATAATTATTTAATGATACCGAAGATATCGCTTTCGCCCATGATTAATAGCTCTTCGCCATCAACCTTGATTTCTGTACCAGCATATTTGCCGAAAAGGACTTTGTCGCCCTCTTTAACTGTAGGTTTGATACGGTTGCCGTTGTCTAGGTATTTGCCTTCGCCAACTGCGATAACTGTGCCTTCTTGTGGTTTTTCTTTAGCTGTGTCAGGGATGATGATACCTGATGCAGTTTTTTCTTCGCTAGCAGAACGCTTAACGATAACTCTGTCATTCAATGGTTGGATTGTAGCCATTTTCTGTTCTCCTTATAAAATATAATTTAAGTAGTTTTCTTCAATTCTTCGACACTGTTTTGTGAAATTAGCACTCAACGATGCTGAGTGCTAATTATTGACATATTTTGAAAAAAAATCAAGAGAAATTTTAGCATTATCATTCTCAATAACACATTTATTATACATTTGCTTCTATATTATTAATATTTATTTGTGCGTTGTTGCCATTTATCAATATTTTCTTTACTAGTGTCATATTTTGGCTTGTCATCAACTTTGATAGCTGTACTATTATCAACACTTATGCTCATACTTACGCCCATCTTTAAGTTGCTTGCCTTTGATATCATCTCGTTATTGACATCTTTGCCAACTTTTAAAAATAGTAGCAATAGCCCTAAGATTGCAAACCCAGTCGTTATTTTTGATAATAAGTTATGCTTCATGCTCGTTTTACCTTTCTTTTGATAGTTCTGATAAAGTCTTCAATAGGCGGTATCGGGCATAGGAAGTTGCACCATGGTCGCCTAATGAATAGCGATGCCACAAGCACTAGCCCTAATATGATGAATGATAAAACTGCGCCATTCAAGTCGAAGAATACACCAAAAACTTCATAACTTGATATACCTGGATTTCTGAAGATTAACGCTACAATGATAGCTGTAAACACTAACCCTCTGTGTGCCCATTTTACAGCGGTTTTTAATGCGAAGTCGCCTGAGGCTTTTGCGCCACCAACGGTATTCATGCACTCTTGCACCGCACCAAACGGACAAAACCAGCTACAATAAGGGTTTTTGTTATCAAGTATGATGACTAAGAACACGCCACCAACTAGCAAGTAGAAATATAAATGTGTACGCCAGCTAGGGAAGTAGCCTAGCAGTAGCTGGTTGATTTGCGATATTGTGAGTGGGTTTGTGTACATGAAGCCAAGCACAAGCAAGCCTGTCAACATACATAGCCACCTGACTTGTTTTGTATATTGGAACTCACGTCTATGTCCAATAAATGCCACAATGAATAAAGCAATTAAAACTGCCTCTTTGACACCGAAAACGATTGCCTCTGGCTTAGCCTCTGGAACAGAAAACCCTAGTTGATTTTTTGCGATATCTTGACTCGCCCTCGATGTCGCTTTTGCGATCGCATGTGCTGTATATGTTGCACCAGAAACGCCGTCGATATCACTGTTTAATATAAAATTGTCTGAATATTTTTTACCTAGTAGTCGCTCATAAAATCCGTTTTCTGCAACTTTTTCAAACCAGCTAGGAGTTTCTTTATGGTCAACAACAGATACACCAACAACATCACCTTTTAAGTTTGTAGCCGTTGCTAAAACGAATGGACCGCCATAACCTGTAGCAGCTGCAATAGCAACATAGCCCAGCAACTTACCATCTGGCAAATAGCCTGCATATGTTGTAGAGTTTACATTTTCAAATTTTGTTGCCTCTGGCATGGCTTGTTTTAGAGATGGTTCGATAGAACCTTCGCTTTTAGTATAGCCAATTACACCAGCAGCGATGATACAAATTATTGCGACAATGGCTAGAATAAATTCTAGCTGTTTTGCTTTCTTTCTATCTGATAAAGTCATGATTCTCACTTTCTTACTTTTAAAATAAAAATACCGTGCATACACCTTAGCATATACACGGCAAAACTTCTACGCTAATCTTTTACTGATTGAGCGATAAACAACTACAGATATGATTATTATTGGTAACCCCATAAAAATTAGAGATAACCATGCTGCACGCGGTGCGAACTCTGCAAATGACGCTATAAATGTTTGCATCATAAACATGAATAATATAAAATTGAAAGTTATACCAGCACATTCATACCATTTTAACTTCAACGCTTTTTGTTTTAACATATAGATGATTAGTGATACACCACCACCCATAATAAATCCTACCATTACATATAGGAACCAAGTCCAACTAACTAAACGCATAATATGCTCCTTATCCTTTTTATGAACGTGACTTATCAAGCCCGAATAGAGGTATATCCATTGGATTTTTAACATCCCAAGGTGTTTTCATTGGGTCTGGCTCTGGTCCATATCCAAACACGTCATCCATATCACGAATGATTGAGTTCAACATCGGTGCTTTTGCAATAGACATACGGATAAGGTCGTGCATAACTGCTTCATCATATTTTGTAAATGGGCAAACAACTTGGCATCTGCTACAATCTGGCTCGCCACCTAACATGTATGAGTAACATTTCTTAGCGTCTTGATACCAACCTTTGTAACCCTTTGCTTGCCATGGTTTGTCGCCACCCCAGAATGGTTCTCTATCTTTTGGGATAGCCTCTGATGGACACATATCTGCACACTTCATACATACTTTACAGAAGTTTGTGATACCAGCATCAATTGGTTTTGTAACTGCAAGTGGAAGGTCTGTAATAGTCAACATAACTGTACGGAAGTTCGTACCCCATTGTGGGCTACATAAAATACCCGCACGAGATGCTTCACCTAAGCCAGCCATCATGCCAAAAGGAACTGAACGACCAATTGCACCTGTGTCACCACCATAATGTTGGTAACCTAAACCACGTAAGAAAACTTTAATTCTGTTAGAATAAATATTTGCACGAGAATATGCAGCTGTATTGCTAGATGCCCAGCTCATACGGTCTGTATACATACCCATCCATGACGATTGCGGAAGAACAGCACAAATTACCCATAAGTCTTTATTATTAGGTAGAACAAATCTGCCATCGCCTTTAGCGTAGCCTTGCTCTGCATCTTCAAATATTATGTTACCATATAGAAGTTTTTTCATGCGCTCATCTAGTTTAACAAAGCCCATGTCTGAGGCACCAATGATACGACCAGCAACACGTAACATCTTAGAGTTTTCCTCAGGTGTACCTTCATATCTAGGCACGCCATATTGCTCTGGTGTCCAGAACATTGTTGGATGTTCCCATTCATTCAATGCTTTAACGTCAGGCCCTGTCCATGTTGGTGCAAGTGAGCTTAACGCACCCCAACCCCAACAGTTAGCATCTGCTAAGGCTCTATCACGCAATGAATAGCCAGGAAAATTATTTTGAACTTTCTCTTTAGTTGAAGAAATATTTAATGCATGAACAGCCATATATTCTTCTGGATTATCCCATGAATTTGGATTAAATAAAGTGTTCATAACACTAGGAAACACTTCCATATTATCCCAATCGATCTCCGTAGTAGGTTCATCAACTTCCTTCACCCAAAATGGTAATTTGCGATCAGCTAATGGTGATGCCATCATTTCATCAACATCTTTGAACCCAGCAAAACTTTCACCTTCAACAAGGTTTGCAAAGCTAATTGCGCCTGCACCCATGCCGAGCATTTTCATGAAATCACGTCGCCCCATTGTAGAGTGGCTAAGGTTCTTCCATAGATTCTTTTTGCTCATAAGAACTCCCCCTTTGTAAATTTTTGCAACATAGATTATCGTCTACATCACGCTCAATGTTCATTAGATTATCATATATCAATCTGCATGAAAGTATCCTAGGCTACAGAAAAATTAAAAAATTTTAATAAATTTCAAAATATTAGGCAAATACCATTCTACGCTTTACATATTATGCTTGTTGTTATATACTACATGTTTACATCTATAAAAAACACATGAGGCACAACATGGGGAAAAACCTTTTTCAAAAAGTATGGGAGAGTCACGAAGTTTCTAAGCTAAAAAGTGGTCAATCTCAACTTTTCATCGACTTACACTTGTTGCATGAGGTAACAAGCCCGCAAGCATTCGCAATGCTTAAAGAATTGGGCATAAACGTAGCATATCCTAACAGAACTTTCGCTACGCATGACCATATCATACCGACTGATATTGAAAACTTACAGCGCCCTTATAAAGACGACCTTGCTGAAGAAATGATGCAAGCTATCGAGCGCAACACTAAAGAAAACGGTATCCAACTGTTTGGCGTTGAAAACAATCAATACGGCGTTATCCACATCGTTGGGCCTGAGCAAGGGCTTACGCAACCAGCTATGACTGTCGCTTGCGGCGATAGCCACACTGCTACACATGGTGCGTTTGGCGCTATTGCGTTTGGTATTGGTACTTCACAAGTGCGTGATGTATTAGCTACACAAACTATGAGCATCGCCCCTTTTAAAGTTCGCAAAATTGAATTCAATGGCGCACTTGGCAAACATGTTTACTCTAAAGATTTAATACTTGCTGCTATCCGTCACCTAGGTGTTAACGGTGGACTAGGTTATGCTTATGAATTTGCTGGCGACACTATCAAAGGCTTATCTATGGAAGCTCGCATGACTATTTGCAACATGGCTATCGAAGGCGGCGCACGTGTTGGCTATATCAACCCAGACGAAGTTACATTTGAATACCTAAAAGATAAACCATATGCTCCAAAAGGTGCCGAGTGGGATAAAGCTGTTGCAAAATGGGCTGCTACAGCTAGTGATGCTGATGCTAGCTATGACGATATCGTAACTTTCGACTCTAGCAAAATCGCTCCTATGGTTACTTGGGGTATCACTCCTGAAATGGCTATCGGTATTGACGAAAAAATACCTGAAGCAACTTCACCTATCATGGAAGAAGCGCTTGAATATATGCAAATGAAAGCTGGTGCACCTATTGCTGGCACTAAAATCGACGTTGCATTCATCGGAAGCTGCACAAACGGCAGAATTGAAGATTTCAGAATTGCAGCAGAAATGGTTAAAGGCAAAAAAGTTGCTAACGGCGTACGTGCTATGGCTGTCCCTGGCTCTGTTATCGTTAAAACACAAGCTGAAGAAGAAGGACTTGACCAAATCTTCAGAGAAGCTGGCTTTGAATGGCGTGAACCTGGCTGCTCTATGTGCTTAGCTATGAATCCTGATAAATTAGTTGGTGACCAAATCTCTGCTTCTACTTCTAACAGAAACTTTAAAGGCAGACAAGGCTCTTCAACTGGCAGAACTATGCTACTTAGCCCAGCTATGGTTGCAGCAGCAGCTATCGAAGGCGCAATTACTGATATCAGATAATAAAGGATAATATAATGATAAATGCTATTAAACTAATTGAAGGTAACGCCCTGCCACTTAGGGGCGACGACATTGACACTGATAGAATTATCCCTGCAAGGTTTCTACGCTGTGTTACATTTGACGGGCTTGGAGAAAGTGCGTTCTATGACGAACGCTTCGACACTGAAGATAAACCACTTGACCACCCAATGAACAACAACGCCTACGAAGGCGCTAGCATAATGGTTTCTGGCAATAACTTCGGCTGCGGCTCTTCACGCGAGCATGCTCCACAAGCTATCAAACGTGCTGGCTACACTGCTATCGTTGCGGAAAGTTTTGCTGAGATTTTCTACGGGAACTCATCTGTGCTCGGGCTAGTGTGTATAACACTTTCTAAAGAAAATATTGAAAAACTTACAAAAACTATTGAAAACAATCCTAAAATTACTATATTAATAGATATAGAAAAAAGAACGTTGCAAGCTGGTGATGACTTTTACGATATCACTATTAAAGATACGTTAAGAAATTCACTGCTTGACGGCACTTATGACACACTTGGGGAGTTAATGAGCAATAAGGAAATTACTGCTAAAGTTGAACAAACATCTCCTCCAAAGTATGTTTAAAAATTGAAAATGTGATTGCGGGCATATATTGCCCGCCTTTGCCTCTTTTACGAGGTGCAGAATGGCTAGAACGCCAACAGCTGTTAGCCTATACCAAACAGGACTAACACATTACAGAAATAACAACTTCGATAACGCTATTGAAGCGTTCCAAAAAGCCGCTAACAGTGGACATGTTAAAAGCGCAACTATGCTCGGCATGTTGTATGCAACGGAGAAGCTTGATGTTGTTTCAGCATTCAAACAATACCGTAGAGCAGCCACAAACGGTGACACACTCGCAAATGAACATCTTGGCGACATCTATCGCTACGGCTATAAGTCATACATTGATAAAGATCACTTGAAAGCATTAAAACATTATGGTATCGCCTATAACGCTGGCAGTGGCTACTCACATATGAAAACGGCTGACATGCTTAGCGAAAGTGGCATTGTTCCAACCAAAAGCGTCACACTATATGCAACAGCTGCTAAAAGTGGCTATGCGCCTGCTATGTATCGCTTAGCGCATGCATATGAGCTAGGGCACGGCATAGAAAAGAACGAAAAGCTTGCTCTACGCTGGCATAAGAAAGCTGCTAAGCTTGGCTATATTCCATCTGCACGTAAAGTTGCGCATATATATGAAAATGGCACATTGGGTAAAAAGTCCATCACACAAGCTATTGCATATTACTCTATTGGTGTTGATAACCTTTGTATACACTCCATGTTATCGCTTGCAAACATATACTTCACCAATACGAAGCAATATAAACTTGCACATGAACTATACTTGCGTGCATACAAACTAAATAGCTCACGTGCTGCAAACATGCTTGGTAATATTTACCTGAATGGGCTAGGTGTGCGTAAAAGTTATAAAAAAGCGCGTAAATACTATGAAAGTGCTGCGGATAAAAACAATGCACAAGCCGCATTAAGTTTAGGCATTATGGAATATGAAGGCAAAGGCAGTAGTGTTAATTATGAGCGTGCTTTCATGTGGTTTTTAAAAGCGTCTGAGAAGTTGCCAGCCGCAATGTACTATATAGGCACAATGCACGAACGCGGGCAAGGCATAAAACTTAATGGTGACCTAGCTGTTAAATGGTATACAAAAGCAGCACAACTAGGACATATCCCTGCAATATACAGGCTTGGAGATATGTACGATAGCGGGCTACTAATTGATAAAGATAAACAAACTGCACTCTACTGGCTTGAAAAAGGAGCGCATGCAAACGATAGACATTGCCAAGCAAAACTAGGCATGTACTATGAAGATGGCGATGTTGTAGAAGTTAATCATGAAAAAGCGTTCATCCTCTACACTCAAGCATATCTGCAAGGTAGCGTTGTAGCTGCGAACTTACTAGGCGAACTATATTTACGTGGCTTAGGCGTTGAAGCAAACGCCGCAAAAGCAAAAGAGCTATACGAATACGCAGCAAAAAATGATAACACTGATGCTCAGTTCAACCTAGCCTATTTGTACTACTACGGCGAAGGAGCACCGCAAAGCTTTGAACTTGCGCTAAAATGGTTTACTAAAGCTGGAACACTCAGGCATACACCATCAATAATGATGCTAGGCCATATGAACGAATTTGCAGAAGGAACAGGACTAAACTTAGACCTTGCATTGTATTGGTATAGGCAAGCAGCACTCGCTGGCTACTCGCTCTCACGCGAGGCAGTGAAACGTGTTGAACAAAAGATATCTAAAAAACGGTTGTTGTACAACTAAAAAAAAGCTCCTGAAATCAGGAGCTTTAATATTACTTATTTTCGCCGAATACAGCATGAAGTTTTTTGTATAATCCTTCAAGTCTGTTTGATCCGTCGTCGTTGCGTTTCATGCAGTACGTTAAGTCGTCGTTATCTCTGTGTGCTTTTACGCACTCGCAACATTTACCATGCCTTACACACGATGTACTTGGGCAGTTACACCCTTGGTTTCTTTCACAAGCCATTATATCGCTCCCTAGCAATTAATCTTGTTGTGTTCTCGCATAATTTCTATAACTTTGTCAACGGGTAATTCATTTATTGTTGTATCGTTTACGCCCGTTGTTGTAGTCGCCATGAAGAGAGAATTTACTATCGCCTCTTCAGTTGCCTCAATAGTCGCTAAGAATAGCTGTGACATATCGTTATTTCTAACAACGTCGCTTCTATCCAATGTGTTAGGTTCTGCGTTATGCGTCGAGCGTAACTCTTTCGCTGTAGAAAACGCTATCACAAAATCACCACTACCGTTAGTCGCAATACTACCAGTTTTCGCAAGCCCCATCATCGCACGTTTTGCGATACGCTCAAGGTTTCTAGCATCAACAGGTGCATCAGTTGCTACAACCATCATTATCGAGCCGTCTGCGCCCTCTAGTTGCTCTTGAAGCACATAGCCACCTAAACGAGTGCCCATTTGCACACCGTTTATTTCTAGCACGCCACCATAGTTTGATTGCACAAGCACACCAATAGTATACCCACCTAATGACTTAGGCAACACCCTCGAAGCTGTACCTATGCCACCTTTGAAATTGAACGCCTTTGTACCTGTGCCAGCGCCAACAGCACCCTCTTCAACTGCGCCACCCTTTGCGCTCTGCAACGCTTGCATTACGTGCTGTTTTGTTACGTGCCTACCTCGTATATCGTTCAATGTGGAGTCGTTTGTTTCGCCAACGACACAGTTTATGGACATCACATCATTATTATCGCTAAATGAAAACGTATAATCAATTAACCCATCAATACCAGCAGCAACAGATAATGTGTTTGTCAACACTATCGGAGTTTCCATGTTGCCTAGCTCTTTTACTTGCGAGTAGCCAGCTAATTTGCCAAACCCGTTACCAAGATAGATAGCTGCGGGAACTTTATTTTTAAATATATTTTCGTCGTGTGGAATGATAGCTGTTACACCTGTTTTTATATGTTGCTCGTGGTTTAATGTCACGTGCCCAACCTTCACACCTTCTACATCTGTGATTGCATTATGTTTACCCGTTGGTAATATGCCAATGTTTACACCTAGTGCTCTTGCCCTTTCTTTACCCATAAAGCCTCCAAAATTTAATATAAAAAAAGCACTACAGATTATATTTATAGTGCTTGCAAATAAACTTATTTAGTGGTTTACACGCCACCCATGTTTTCGAGTAGTCCATAAACTGGCCCAAGTAGACCAACGATGAATAATGCCATCATACCGCCTGCAAACGCAAGAACGATAGGCTCGATAGCTTTTGCCATGTTAGATGATAGAGTATCAACACGGTCATAGTAGAAGCCTGAGATATGCGTTAGCTGCTCCTCAAGTCTACCAGATTGCTCACCAACAGATATCATCCTTGATGCGAGCGATGTAAATACGCCTGTTTGGATAATACCGTTTGCAAATGTTGAACCCATTTCGATAGAGTCCCTAACTTCGCTAACAGCTTTTTTATAAACTGTGTTCGTCATACTTTCTTCTAGGATATTTAGCGATTGGTAAAGTGGTAAACCAGCGCTAATCATAAGCCTAACATACTCTGAGAAGAACGCTAGGTTGAAGCTTGCAACAAGTTCGCCAATAACAGGCACTTTTAGCAATAGCTTATCAGTCTGGAATAAGAATTGCTCATTGTGCTTACGCAACACTTTGAATAATATGATAGTTGCAGCAATACCACCAATGATGAATAACCACCAAGCAGCGATAAAGTCTGAAAGATCCCTGATGAAAATAGTAGTAGCTGGAAGCTCCATATCAAACGAAGTAAACGTCGCCAACATCTCAGGCATAACCGCAACTAGCCAGAAAATCATAGCACCAGTAAGCGCAAAGAACGCTGTAACTGGGTACATCAATGCTGACTTTGTCTTCTTGATAAGGTCGCTTACACGTTTCAAGTTTTTGATAGCGTCTTGAAGCGTTTGCTCTAGCGCACCAGTTTCCTCACCGATTTTTACAAGGCTTATTGTAATTTCATCAAATACGTTTGAATGTGCAGCCATAGCAGTAGACATGCTTTCACCATTTTGGAGGCGGTTAGCAATATCTGTCAACAAGTCTGCAACAGCTGGATTTTCAGCATCTTTCGCAAGGTCTTCAATACCCGTTGTAGCCGCCATACCAGAGGCGATAATAATGTGCAAGTTTGTCAACATCTCTATAACTTCAGCAGTTTTAATGCTTCTGAAAAGACCTTTAACCTGATTGGAGCTCATAAAGTTAGGAAGTTTACGAATGCTTACAACAGACATGCCCGTCCTATCAAAAAATTCATATAATGACAATTCGTCACTGAAATCATATGTTTTTGTGCTTTTTTCTCCGCTTGTGGAGATAGCAGTAACATAAAAAAGAGCCATTTTAACCTCTTATAATTTTTGTACACTATTTAATATAATAACATGTTTATTTTAAATTGCAATAAAGATTATTCTATGGTATCATGAAAACGTGGAATAGTATAAATTAAAACGACTTTATTTTAGAGGTTTATATATATTATGTTTAAAAACAAACGAGGCTTTACAATTACAGAAGCAGCAATTCTGCTTGTTGTCATTGGTATACTGTTTAGCTTAGCAAGCAAACTGTATAAGTCACTTTTTGACACAGCAGACATCGTGGCACTCAACGGCAACATACACACTGCCGAACAAGTTGTTACCGATTTTGCTATGCTTAACGGCAGGCTACCTAATGAAACGGAGTTTAAAGGTCTTTTTTCTATTGAAAACATCACCTACACTCCTAACGACAACTACACGGATGCAATCTACGAGTTCAACCGTGCAAAATCTATTTGTGGCGCGAGCACTGCAGCAGTCGATGTTGCAACAGCTTACACCCTATTTGCAGAGAAAGTTGGTGTTGAACAATCTATCACTAAAACTGTCAAATTACCAGATATACAGCATGATATGGGGTGCAACATTAGTGAAACTGTGTTCAAGATTGAAGATATCATCCTACCTGTGTACAGTAACATTGCTACATATAACGGCAGGATTATCACAACGTCTACACTTGGGCCATTTTACGCATGTGCAGAGTTGCCTACAGGTGTTGATATCAACCTTATGTCACAGCTTACTAATGCAACAGATTTTTTTAAAACAACTTGCAAAGTGAGTGACGCTAAAAGCGACTGGCTAAAATCTGACGTGCCTACAATTACTTTCTCGATTGACCCAGATGACAGCAACACTTTCAACACACAATCACTCAAGCTTAACATAGTGGTTGTTACTGAACACGGCCTTATCGCTAGGGATACGGCTGTACTTAACGTGCAACGTTGAGCTAACTAAATTTTATTTACGGAGAGACCATGAAAAAAGGGTTTACTATAGTCGAATTCGCCATAGTACTTGTACTAGTCGGCATAATAGTTAAGATAGGGCTAAATGCGATACTTGGCTCACTATCTGGCACACGATATTTTGAAGAAGAAAGAGAAGTTGTTGACACATTAAAGTCTTCTGTTGTTAGGTATATCACTTCATCTGAAGGGCTACAACTGCCAGATAACGCTACTTTTGACAACATTTCAAGCGCATATGTTGACAACCTAACTGCGACAAACGATGACGGCTACACGAACTTCGCTGTTGATTATTTCCACAGTGCAACATCTACTGACGTATGTAACTATACAACAGCAGGTAGCGATATTGTAGTTTATAGCGACCTTGAGAAAACTACCGAAACTAACCGCATTGAAGATGTATCGTTTGCAATCTTCACACCAGGTATGGACGGCAGGCTTGACACAACAGTCATCGGCGATAACTTAACTATCGTTGGCAACAACCAATCTGATGATTTGATAGAGTACATGACAATGAGCGAAGTACGTGAACTTGTTGGTTGCCCTACACTTGAAATCGTCACGGAATATATCCCTGCGTTTACATCAAGAAGTGCTGACCCTGTATCATTCAGGATAGATGCGGAAAGTGCATCTGACAGCTCTACAGATAAGCTAAAATGGTGTGCAACATCACTTGACCATATCGCCCTTGGCGGTACAAACGGATTATACCTCGTAGGTAAAACACCTGACGGTACAACGACTCAGATGTTCATTAACGATTGTACATGGGGTACTACATCACTTGATATCGATAACAACCTTGAGTTAAGCAACTGGAAGCCTTTTGGTGGCGGTGGCTATTCATCTGTCAATGTTGACCCTGGTGCATACAGGATACTTATAAAAGTAGAAAATAAATATGGCATGACGGCAGAACGCGAGTTCGTATTGCAAATGTTGCCAAACTAATTGAAAGGTTAAATTATGAATATAAAATTTAAACACGGATTTACGCTGCTTGAGATGTCGATATCTCTACTGCTTATAGGCATTATGTTTAGCCTTATTGGTGGCTGGTTTACATCATCGCTCAAGACGTCTAAAGCAAAGGAGAATGCTGGCGCTATTTCAATGCCAGCTACACAGGTTATCAACTACATCAATGTAAATGATGAGTTCCCTGTTATTGACAATATTTCTACGTCTGAAGATATCTTTGATAACAAGTACGATATTTTTAACGATGAATCATATAATGCACTTACTGATGTGAACGTATGTAGCCTACCGACTACAACTGGCCTTAGCATCAACCTATATGAAGACATTGACAATACAACATACACAACTATCAACAACATAGCACTTGTTGTTGCATCAAAGGGTTTAAACGGACATGCTGATTATAGCATCAATGCTGATAACGACACACTATCGCTATACTCTGCAAACTCAGGTACTGATGACGCATTTATTTACTATACAATCGCTCAACTAAAGGCTGAGTTTAATTGCCCTAGTAGCGCATATGCGACTGACTTTAAATTTACAAACACTTCACTGCTACCAGCGAACTATACAGACCCTAACGCTGTGTATAATAGGATTTATTTCACATCTGGTCGTGGTGATTATAAAGTTTGTTATGATGATTTTGAAAACTTATCTGGTAGCGATGGCGCTTACTACGACGAAACAAACTTCAACTTAATGGTTAACACTAGCACAAGTCAGACTGAGGCTGGCATGAGAAGCCATCGCGTAAGCGAGTGCTCAGCTGGCACAACATCTACGCCTAATGCCTATGTATACATGCTTCTACCAAGCACAACACCACCGGAGATTATGCCTAGTGGTGGCTTTGTTCCAGGATTAGACAGAGCATACTCTGCTGTTAAGTTTACTTTAAAAGTTACTGATGTTAACGGAACAACTATTGAACAGCTTTTCACACACCAAGTGTTTGAGAAATAATAAGGACTAATTGTATGAATATAAAAAACAAGAAAGGCTTCACACTTATTGAAATTGCAGCAATCTTTACACTTATCGGTGTTATTATAATGGTTACTGTAAACTTTATGAACGATGGAACAAAAACTGATAAAGTTAAAGAACAGCTAATCGAAAACGAGAAAATCCTTAACGAATTTGTCGGCCTACTTAGCAACGGATATACTGTCAAAACAGCTACAGAATCTATTCAAGACAACTACACTGATGTATGGGGCGCTAAGTATGAACTACTGAGTACGCCACTAGTGACTGACTCAAATTTATGTACAGTTACTCAAGGTTCTTTGCTACTAGATTGTAATGGAATGGAGTGTTTTGGATGGCCGCAACCTGATTCGGAATTTGTTTTAACTGAAGATTTCTTATTCGCAGTTGTATCTGGAGGCCCAAACCTTGATGCAAATACAGGAAAAATTGGTACAAACTTTTTTGGTATAAACACAAAAGATGAAAATATTGGTTACGATGATGTTTATTCTTTTCTTACGCTAAGCGAAGTTAGAGCTAAGCTAAATTGTCCTGCGCCTACAACATTAGAGTTTACAACATTTAGCGACATTAGCATCAACACAACTACTGACCTAAAAACAACCGACTCTCAGAAAGCTATCATCACTATAACTGGTGGTTCTGGCGAGTATAATTGGTATGTTAAAGACGTTACAGCAACAGGCATGACAACTAGCGCTGATTGCTCATCTTTCACTGTCGCAAACAGCTCACTCTCTTGTGGTGGTAGCCAAGTTAAAGTTATTGATAAAGGTAAAGAACAATATACAACCGTTTACTATAAAGCGAACCCTGCTTTAACAGCGACTCCTCAAGGTATTGATTTCACAGTTGTTGTAGAAGATGAAGTCAGCAAAAACACTATCGCTCGTAAATTCTCACTCACTGTCGATAGTTCATACGTTGCACCATAATAACAATATCCACAACCGCTCAGCAATGGGCGGTTTTTTTATTGCCTATATCTTAGCGAACATTTCAGCTTAGCAAACTATTCACGTTCATTAAGTCATTTACATCAACGCATACATGTATGCTCTT
>CAYJDR010000040.1:8073-20030 GCA_964368965.1 uncultured Deferribacteraceae bacterium | reverse complement strand
CATTAAATATTACTCACCGTTGAATAGTGAACTAATACTTTCTTTTGCGTGGATACGCTCGATAGATGTCGCCAATATCTCTGCAACGCTTAACTGTTGGATTTTCGAGATGTTTTCGATCATCGGGTTTTCAATCGTATCTGTGATGTATAGTGCTTCTAGGTCGCTCTTCATTACACGCTCTAACGCTGGGCCAGAAAGGATACCATGCGTACACATAGCAACAACCGAAGTAGCGCCGTGTGTTGCAAGCGCAGAGGCAGCCTCTGTCAATGTGCCTGCTGTGTCGACCATGTCATCAATCAAGATAGCACGTAGCCCTTCAACCTCACCGATAACGTGCATAGCCTTAGCTTTGTTAGGGCCAGAGCGACGTTTATCAATGATTGCGAGCGGTACGCCTAAGAACTTTGCGTATGTTCTTGCACGTGCAACACCGCCAGCATCTGGCGATACGATAACTGAGTTATCAGCCGTGTAGCCTTGCTCACGTAGGTGCTTGATAAATACTGGTAATGCATATAAGTTATCAACAGGAATATCGAAAAAGCCTTGAATTTGCCCTGCGTGTAGGTCCATAGTAACAACACGGTTTACACCAGCCGTAACTAACAAGTTAGAAACAAGCTTAGCCGTGATAGGCACGCGTGGCTCAACTGAGCGATCTTGCCTGCTGTAGCCAAAGTATGGTATAACTGCTGTGATTGTCTTTGCAGATGCACGCCTTAGAGCGTCAGTCATAATCATCAATTCCATAAGGTGTGTGTCGCTAGGTGCGCTAGTTGGTTGCACGATGAAAACATCTCTACCCCTAACACTCTCGTTGATACGGCACATGATTTCGCCGTCAGAAAACTTTCCGACAGTTGAGTCACCTAAACGCATGCCTAATTTTGCAACGATCCCTTCTGCTAACTTCTTGTTGGAATTGCCTGAAAATACTAAAAAGTCCATTAAAATACTCCTAAAAATCTCATTATGCAATCTCTGCACAATATACTTTATATGCACTAAGCGTATCTTTGAAATATTGATACGCACTATCTCTATCTTGCTTGCTTGCATAAACTGCAAACACCGACGAACCAGAACCACTCATGGCAGCAACACCACCAGCGTAACCGTTTAATAAGCCTTTGATTTTTGCCACCTCTGGCGCTAACTCAAACGCTGCGTTTTCCATATCATTATAAATATAATACGACATATCATCAAACGTCAATACCTCTTTTAACTTAGGTATATTATTTTTGTCTGAAAATGCTAATTTACTGCTGTTAAACACATCTTTTGTTGAGATGTGTATGTTTGGGTTGACGATTAGCAAATATAATTCGCTAAGCCCGCCATATGCTTCCACCACTTCGCCACGCCCTGTGACAACGCTCGGAACGCTATCTATAAAAAAGATAGTATCTGAGCCTACCCTTGACATGATATCAACCATATCTTGTTTCGATAGCCCTAAGTTCGACACTTCGTCGACAAGCCTCATATATGCAGCAGCGTTTGAACTGCCACCGCCTAAGCCTGCGCCACTTGGGATAGTTTTATCAAGGTGTATGTTGTAGCAATCTTTCAAGCCATATTCGGCACGTAAGATGCTATCTGTTTTCAATACTATGTTGCGATCGTCTGTTGGGATATCGCTTTCGTTGCACGTCAATATAGTTGCGTCTGCACGGTTGATTGTCAACACGTCATATATTGATATCGGCACGAAAAGAGAGTATAACTCGTGGTAACCGCTAGGTTGCTTACCTGTGATGCGTAAAAATAAGTTTATCTTTGCACAAGCGCTTATGCTGTAGCTGTTACCTGCTTTTGTTATCACTTATCTCTCCAACCCTCTTCGCTTAAAAATTGCATGTCAAGCGTAGTGCCTTGGTCGTAAAGTACCATGTTTTCTAGCTTATTGTTTTCGTCCCAGTTGTGTATCACGTAGATGTTGCTATCAAAGATATACTTTGTGAAGCGAAAGTTTTCATCAACTTCGATTTTAACACCGTCGATAAAGCTTAATGTATATCCATTTTCACGATAGTCAACAGTTGGCGATAACCTTGTTGCATAAAGTGGCGAGCGAACAAACGTCCTAACTGCCCAATCATAGCGCTCTGATAAGCGTGCAACAATAGCTTTCACGTCTTCATCGTTTGCCGCTACTGTGATCTGATCTGACTTTGACACAATCTCTGCAACTGGTGCGTTCATAACACCTAGCACAACTAATTTGTAGTCGCCGTTGCATTGTTTATCTAGCAATGTTTTTAGTGACTCGTCCATCTCAGCAGATTCAACAGCCACAGATATGTTACCTTTGTAGCCGCATATATATGGTGTGTTCTCTAGCGCAAGGTTATAGACTTGGTTGCCACTAAGTTTTTGGTCGATTACCATTACAGGTTCTTGTTTTGCAGCACATGCTGAAAGTAGCATTGCTGTAGCGATTAGTAATAATTTTTTCATTAATTTTTACCCATTACTTTTTCAATTTCTTCTTTATGTTTCGTAATCTCTTCATCAGGTAGTTTTTCGTATGCTCGCATAACGTGTTCATACGCTTTATCGTAATCTTTCATTCGGTAGTAGTACCAACCCATGCTATCAAGGTATGCTGGGTTTTCTGGCTCTTGCTTCAATGCTTGCGATATCAACTCATATGCTTTATCTAAGTTTATATCCATATCGGCATACATATAGCCCACAAAGTTTGAAAGTATATGGCTTGTTGGGTGCACCTCAAGCGCATCAACAGCAAGCGCAAGCCCTTTATCACGCTCGCCAACGAACTCATATTGCAACGCTGTCGAGTATAGCATCGCCTCATCAGTCGGGTTATCTTTCAGCCCGTCAATAAGCACTAGTAGCGACTTTTCATGATCGCCTTTTTCAGAATAAGCCTCTGATAGTAAAAGGTAATATTCAACATCACGTTCGATAGGGTCAATCTTGCCCATGTATGATATCGCTTTATCGTACTCTTCATCAGTGATTGCGATATACGTTGCACGCTTTAGCAATAGCGCATAGTCAGCGTTATGTTTGATAGCGTTTTCATATATCATGCGTGCTTTTGGTTTATCGCCTAAGTATTCATATAGATAGCCAGCAAGGTATGCGCTGACAGAGTCTTGCGGTGTGAGCTCTAGCACCCACTCAAACATTTTTGCTGCGTTTGGGTAGTCTGCCATTTCGTAGTACATACCGCCGACTTGCTTCAACACAGATGCCCTATCTTTGCCTTGCAGCTTGTTTGCAACGTCCATAAATATTTCGATTGCTTTGTCGTAGTTTTGCTCTGATTTATATATGTCGCCTAGTTTCAGCTCAGGTATTATCATGTTGTCGTTAAGCGCTGATACTCTCTCTAGCATAACTTTTGCTTCATCAATCATGTTCTTATCGAGGTAGATTTCAGTAAGCATCAACATAGATGTGACGTCTTCGCCCATGTCTATCGACTTCTTTAAATCCTTGATGGCTTTATCAGTTTCGCCTTGTTTAGCGTAAAGGCCGCCACGTTCGGAATAGTAGATATAGTTATTTGGTTCACGCTCGATTAGCTCGTTAATGTGCACTATCGCCGTGCCAAACTCGCCCATGCCCTCCATAACCCTAGCTGCCGCATGGAGCGGTGCAGAGTCGTCAGTGAGCTTCGATGCTGTGATGTAGAAATTGTATGCTGTTTTCGGCTCTTTCTTATATAGTTCATATAGTTGGCCTTGTAGCATTTGGAAATAGACTTCATCTGGAAACGCTTTTGACGCGATACCAAGCACGTTAAGTGATTTGTCTAATTGATTGCCTTCGATACGTAGTTCGGCTAGTTTTCTGAAAAGGTGCACAGATTGTTCTTGTTGCAGCATTTGCTCGATAACTTCGGCAGCTTCGTTGAATTTGCCTGCGCTTTCTAGTTCGGTAGCTTTGAAGTAAAGCACCACACTTTGGTCGTTAGTTTGTGCGTAAGTGTTTGCTGTGAAAGCGAAACAAACAACTAACGATAGTAAAATCCTTAACATATATACCCCTAGCCAAATTTGTGGGAAAAAAAATCTATAGCAACCGTAGCCGCTATAGATTTGATAGTAACATTATTTTGCGTTTCTTACACGCTCGATGTATGTAGCATCTCTAGTGTCGATTTTTAATACGTCGCCCACGTTGATAAACAACGGAACTTGAACAGCGCCACCAGTGATAACAACTGCGTTTTTAGAGCCACTAGTAACAGTGTCGCCTTTCACGCCTGGGTCAGTTTCAGTAACTTCTAGCTCAACAAAGTTAGGCAGAGTGATGCCGATAGGTTTGCCGTTGAAGATTTGTACGTTCACTTCAAGGTTTTCAGGCATGAACAATGCGTCCTCGCCCACTTCGTCTTCTTTAAGTTGAACTTGCTCGTAAGATTCGTTATCCATAAATACGAACTCAGCGCCGTCTTTGTAAAGGTACTGCATGTATTTATCTTCGAAATCAGGCTCTTTAAGCTTTTCGCCAGAGTCGTAAGTGCGCTCAAGCACGCGCCCGCTGATAAGGTTTTTGATTTTAGTACGTACAGTAGCGCCACCTCTACCACACTTGATGTGTTGCCACTCGACAACTGCAAACGGTTCGCCGTCTACTTCGATTTTAGATCCTCTTTTAAACTGGTTAGGAGTAATAGGCATTATAATTCCCTCTTCAAATTTTGTGCTTTCATAAAACACTTTAAAAATATCAGCATTTATAACATTTAATTTCAAAAATTGCAAGGGATATAGTTGGAAAAACCATGCCAAAAGTGGTTATCAGCTTTCCCATGAAATGTGCGAAAATTCTTTATTGTGATTGAAGTTTATGCAAAGCAGCTGGTCATACCCCAAGGTATAATCAACAACATACTGCACATCGTCAGTGTTATGAGCAGCGACACTGCAAAGCACTAATTTATCAACCATAGCCTTAGTCGATAGCTCGGATATATCAGAAACACCAAAAACATCTGGCACTTCTTCTTTGTAAAATTCAAAGTATTCATCAACTGTTAAATCTTCCCCGAGTTTCGCAATGTTTTCGATTATCTCTCTGCATTTCAAATCAATGTTAACTAAATCATCAATAAAACGGATAGCGTTATCAACTGCCTCATCGTTTGCAGTCGTATCGCTTCCAAAATAGACAAAAACTTCATTATCAAAACCAACAGGTGCGATACCGCTAAAGCCTGTATTTTCTGTTGCTTGGTACTCTAACGTGCCAAATAATTTACTTTTAACTGTTTTCAATGTTGTAACCTCGTATATTAATGGTCGCAAGAAAGCTACACCAACGCTTGCCTTAAAATTTTGTTTATACGCGCCTGATAGCCTTTGCCTTCAGATTTAAGAATTTGCAAAATGTGCATCAATCCTGATAGATATTTGCTTTTTCACAGGTTTATATAGATGATTGCTTGACATGTGCTTTAGCTCGCTATCAGTCAACTCAGGAATATCAGAACAATCAATATTGCTTTGCGTCGCTTTTCTTGCTTTTAGTTCACTTTGTCTTTTTGTTGAGATTGGCATAGTAAAATTGTTCCTCCTTTAAAACTCATAATGCGACCATAAGCTAATAACCTTAACAACCTTTTCATTTTCCAGCACTTCATAAACAAGCTTATGCTTTATGTTGATACGCCTTGAATATGCGCCTTTTAAGTCGCCTTGTAGCTTCTCATATGTCGGTGGAGTTTGGAAAGGGTCATCACGCAATATATCTATCAACAATTTTGCTTTCTTATCTAGCTTTGCTGATTTCAGATTAGCTATGTCATTAACTGCATTTTTAGTGTAGACGATTTTATACATTATAAATCAACATCGCTTTCTGGCACGCAGTCTGCAACATCGGTGTTAAGTCCGTCAATTATCTTTTCTTTCATGTTAGGGATAGAGAGCAAATGTACCGTTTCCATTAAGTCCCTGTAGTCTTGCTCGCTGATTACGATAGCGTTGCCATCTTTCGTTGCAATGTTGATATGCTCATTATACACAACAGCTTGCTCTAACATGTTGAACATATCTTTCCTAAAGTTTGTTGCGTTTGTATTCATCATAAAGCACCTCATATGTACATTATAGTGTACATGCTGGCAAAATTCAAGCAATAATAATCTTGCACTTTCAACTTTAGTTTAAATTTGACGTATGATATGGATATTTTCAAGCGTTTAGCGCTATCACAAGTTTTGCCTCATAACAGCACGCTACTTAATTTTGTAGCCGACGCCTGATACGGTTTGTATGATTGAGGGGCTTTTCGGATTTTTCTCGACTTTCTGCCTCAAGTTTTGGATATGCACATCTAAGCTACGTGACCACCTGTAAAGCGTGTTTTTACCCCATAGGTCTTCGATAATTTTATCGCGCCCTATTGTTTTGCCACGGTTTTGGCTGAAGTATGCTAATAGGTCAAACTCTTTAGGTGTGAGTTTCAGCGTTTCGCCGTCTTTAGATACTTGGCGCTCTGCTAAGTTTATTGCTATGCCGTAAAAGTCTACATCTTCGTTGCGTGCAAGCGATGCCGCCTTTTTATTTGCGTCCACCCTGCGCAACACAGCCTTGACGCGTGCGATAAGTTCCATATTTTCAAACGGTTTTGAGATGTAATCATCTGCGCCATACTCTAAACATATAACCTTGTCAGATACGCTATCGTTTGCAGATACCATAATTATAGGCACACCGCTATCCTGCCTAACTAGCTTGCATATTTGCTGGCCGCTAATATCTGGCAAGCCGATGTCTAGCAATAGTAGGTCGTAGTCGTTCGCCTTGACTTTCTCTAAGCATTCCATGCCTGTGCTTGCTGTGTCAACTTCACACTTCTCAAGCGTTAGGAACACTTTTATGAGGTCTAATATCTCAGCGTCGTCATCAATAATCAGTATGTGTCTTGAAGCTAAGCTATCTGATGGCATAATTGATTACTTCCGTTAAGTCTATGGTATTATTACAGTTTTTCACGAACTCTGCATAATCTTTTTCATCTATGTTGTTCCATGCGCATTTGACGATTGGCTCTTTCATCTGGCTTGCTGTGTCAATAGCTATATGGAAACGTTCGCCTATTGAGCGTGCATGGTAGGCGAATAGAGCTTCCCTGCCACCGTCTGTTTGTAGCGCTTCGTAAACTTCTGGTAGCGACATGTTTAAGTATTTCATAATCGTTGGCACCATAAATGCCGAAACATTTTTAGCCGACACCAACAACCTGCAACCATCTTTCAGCAACTTAGTTGCGTTTGCTATCTGGTAAACTAGCATTTCCATATATTTTGTGTCAGTTTCGAACATCACGCAGTCATACTTCTTGCCGATGTTGATATCTAGTATTTCATTCAACCTATCAGTAAGCTTGATATGGCTGATAAAGATATCGCCAGCCGATGTGTCAACTATGTTGCCTTCGTTATCTTGCGCATAGTTTATGCCGAACCACGAAACCTTTGCACTAGCCGTAAGCACTACTTCTCTAAGTGCTTTATCTATCGGTTTTAGCTTTGATGTAGTATCCGTGAGCGCATCAGCACCTAGCTTTGCAAGCCGCTCTATACAACGCTTTGCAGAGAGCGCAACAACAACATTTGCAACGCCACCTGTGTAGCCAACAAACGCATCATAACGCACGCCAGATAGCACAATTACGGCATTGCAATCCATGATAGACTTGTGCAACAACACAGGAACTTTAACGCTTGTAACGCCGTAGTAGTTATATTGGTTGATGTCTTCACGGTTGATATCTATAATTTTGTCAGTATAATTTATAAGAACTTCATGCCCACGCATAGATGAAGGCACGACGTATTTGAGCTTTGAGCCGCAAGACTTGAGCACGTGCTCTGCGAGTTCGCTTGGAGTAGTGCCGTCGATGATAACCATAATGCTAGTTGCACTATGGATAAAGTCGCTTAGCCCTTCAGAATATTCTGTAGGTTCGTTCAAGCTAGCGATTACATCAGCTGTTGCTAATGCTTTCCTAAGTGGTTGTGTCGGCCTATCCGCCGATTTTTGACATAGTGCGCTTAAACTCATTAGTATTCTCCCCTAAGGATACTTTATGCTCTTTACCTTTTGATGTTAGCGACTCGATTATTAATTCCCTCAATGCGTTATAATCGCGCTTTTTGACAACATCTACTATGCTAAACTCATGGTCAACAAGCAAGCATGGGCGTATCTTACCATCAGACGTGATGCGCAACTTATCACACGTCGAACAAAAGTGGCGCGAGATAGGCGTAATGATACCTACAGTTGCACCGTTGTTTAGCTTATAGTTCATTGCTGGGCCTGTGTTTATATCCCTCACGAGTGGCGTCGGCTCAAACATGTGGATACGCTCCAAAATATCATCACCAGAGAGCATGCTCTGCTCGCCCCATTCTGTAGAGTTGCCGATAGGCATAAACTCAATAAACCTAACAATAACATTATTATCTGCTGCAAAATGACAAAAATCTACTATTTCATCATCGTTAAAGCCTTTTATGGCAACTACGTTCACCTTAATTTGCTTGAAAGGCAACGTCGCTGCATATTTGATAGAGTCGATAGTTTCAGCATACCTAGGCACACCTGTGATATGGTCAACTCTTTCTTGCTTTAGTGAATCAAGGCTAATGTTTAAGCGAGTGACACCAGCTTCGTAAAGCTCCTCACCGAAGCGCCTCAACAATGCGCCGTTGGTCGTTAGCATAACTTCGTCAATGCCTTCAATAGCAGACAAATTAGCTAGGAAACCTGTCAACCCTTTGCGCACTAGTGGCTCGCCACCGGTAATACGCACCCTATTCACACCAAGTGATGCAAACACTTCTGATATAAAGAGGATATCTTCATAACGCAAGATTTCTTCGCTATCTATATGTGTAAAATTGTTCTGCGGCATACAGTATTTGCAGCGAAAGTTGCACCTATCGGTAACCGATATACGCAAGTAACGCAACTGCCTGCCGAACGTGTCCAATGTGTTAGTCATAAATCGCTACGTCTGTGTTCTCTAGTTCACGTTTTCTGCCGAATACCCTAGCTATATAAATGCTGATTTGATATAAAACCAACAACGGAACAGCCATAGCCGTTTGCGATATAACATCAGGTGGCGTCAATACCGCCGCCGCAACGAATATACCAACGATAGCATATCTGCGGTGCTTCACAAGCATTTGCTCGTTCACAACGCCCATCTTAACTAGGAAGAACACAATAACAGGCATCTCAAACACAAGCCCGAACGCCATGATAAGCCTAGTAACGAATGTTAGATACCAGCTAACAGATAAGTTCGCAACCATGTTCCACTCAGGCCCAGCATACTTCAAGAAGAACTGGAAACCAAAAGGAAACACAATAAAATATGCAAACGACGCACCCGTGAAAAACAACACAGATGCCGAAAATACGAAACCAAAAACATATTTACGCTCTTGAGCATAAAGCCCAGGTGCGATAAACTTCCACAGTTGATACAAAATGTATGGCATAGCAACGAAAACTGCCGCAATAGCTGCAAGTTTAAGCTCTGTAACGAAGCCCTCTGTAATCTTTAAGAAAGAAACCGTAGAGTTCTCAGGCATATACCTAACGAGTGGTTCTAGCAGGTAGTTCATCAACACCCTACCTTGTGAGTATGTGCCGATAAACACAACAGCAAGCCCTGCGAATATATAAACAACGCGTTTTCTAAGTTCGATTAAGTGTTCAGTAAGTGGGTATTTCTGTTCGACCCTGTCTTTATCTTTAGCTAATTTACTTTCAATATCTAGTTCAGCCACGGTTGCCCTCGTCATTGTTCGATCCTACAGCTGGAGGTGTAAGCTTTTGCTCCCATTGGCTGCGGTAATTTTCTGCATAGTCTTTAGTAGTAAGTGGCGATGACTTTGTAGGGTTTACATCTGCGTCAAGGTCAACAGATTCTTTTAAGTCGTTGAGGTTACGGCGAAATTCACCATAGCCCTTACCAAATGATTTCGCAATCTCAGGTAGCTTTTTAGGTCCAACTACAACCAGCGCTATTACAGCGATTAACATAAGTTCGCTCATACCTAATCCAAACATAACTAGCCTCGTTTCGTAAAATTTAATGTGATAGTATGTACGATATTGCTAAAAAATGCAAGCTATTAGTATTAATATTCATTAATTCGTTTAAATTTTCAACAACAAACCTACATAGCTATATATTATAGACATTTTATTAATTTATTAGTTTCCTTATATTTCAATAGGTTAGCAATACACATAATGAAATACTTTGAAATAATGCAACTTTTCTATTGACTAAACTGGTGTTCTGATACTACATTATATATTAGAAAATTGTGTATCGGAAAAACCGAGCCGAATTATGCCAATATAGTTGCACCTATATTTAGCGTAGTTCGGCTTTTTGTGTTTTTTGGCAAGTGGTGAAACGGAGTTTTCTAGTACGCACGGACGCGAGTGTTTTGCGACCCTCAAGGTTGCGGTGAGATCACAATGTAACCACTTTATAACACGGATGTTGCTTTCTTATAGTTACGTGGCTAGACGAACAACGTCGGATGATTGTTCATTATACTAACTAGCCCTTGCCAAATTACACATCATACACGATGTATGTGAACATTAGGTGCATTATAATATGCACAAGAGGTGATTTATGATTAGTGAAATCAACTCAAGCGCTACATTTATGCAGTCGGCTCAACAGCCAGCAAAAAGTAGTGTAGTGACAGAAAAGGCAGTTGTTGCTGAGCAAAAAGTTCAGGCAATGAGCGCTGCGGAACAACAAGCAGAAAAAGAAGAGAAGCAAAAAGCTATCGAAGAAGCTATGGCTGAAGTCAACAATGCGTTTGAAGATAACAACATATCTAGGCGCTACGAGTATGACGACGACCTAGACCGCCCGATAATGAAACTTGTGGACACTAAAACAAAAGAAGTTGTTACACAGCTGCCAACTGAGGAGATCCTCAACATCGCACGCAACATACGTGAGATGGTTGGGCTAATTACTGATAACAGAATTTAGCTAATGCACCACGCTTCAAAGCAACAATGCACTAGCGAAAAATCTCTACATATCTTGACAGTATAGGTGCGTCCATTTTCCAAACACTATCACTTGGGCGCTTTTCTATACAGTTAAACTTAAACAATCTCCGAACGCCTACATATCAAAAACCACCAACCTACGCACATAAAAAAACCCTGCGGAGTTACCACAGGGCTGATAGATTTGCTATTACCACTTTAGTTTTGATTTAAGTTTAGACTTTGCTTCATCGACGTCTTTATCTACTTTAGATTTAGCTTCGTTTTTAGCGTCGTCCACTTTTTCTTCAGCTTTTTTAACTGTTTCGTCTTTCTTTTCTTCTGCTGCTTCTTCTGCTTTTGCTTTCACGTCAGTTTCTTCTTCCAGCTTCTCTTTACCAGAGTTTATAGCGCTTTCGATGCCTTTGCCAGCGTCAGATGCAACATTTTGAATAATTTCGTCTGTCTTCTTCACAAAGTTTGACGCTTTGTCACCGATTGTTTCTTCTGCAAAGCTAACATTTGCGCTCAAGATAAACATAGCGCATAGTGCTAATGATAACTTCTTCATTTAATTCTCCTGTGAATCAATAATTTATATAATAGCAATATATAGACAATCACCATTAATAGTGCTAATATGCTCTGTCGGGTTCGCTCGGTGGTTAGCCTACTATATTATAGAAAGGCTGTGATAATTATGATAGATATTGATATTTTCTATGAAATGTTCACTATTTTTGCTATTGCAAGTGTCGTAAATTACATCATAAAAAAATAACTGCCTACAGCGAATAGGCAGTTATCTCTATGATAACTCATAGAGTTGTATCTAACTTCCGAGGCTAATCACTTGCCCCCGACACTTATAAATCTATAATACTATCTACTTAAAGTCAACAAAAATCATCGTCTATT
>CAYJDR010000040.1:0-7973 GCA_964368965.1 uncultured Deferribacteraceae bacterium | reverse complement strand
ATGACTGAACAACAAGCGAAGTATAACGCCGCAATAGTATGATTTAGAGCGCAAAGATTTAGTCTATGACTACCAACTCATAGCTCGTACTCCCAAACCCTATCTTCTCAGCATGTTTAAACTGGTCAGTTGGGTCAAGGTGTTGCCATGCTTCTTTAAATACGTCTTTGCCAGCCTCTTTCACAACCATGTCGTAGCTTGCTTTATCTAGTGCTACTGGGTCGGTTGATGCCATAAAGCCTAAGTCGTGTATCAATGGTGCGTCGTTGCCGCCGTGGCAATCGCAAGCTGGTACTATCGACGTTAGTATGTTTATGTATATCGGTGTTGTTGAGTAGTGGCTATGCACTGCTGCTGCATATTCAACAATCATTTGCTGTAGTACGTCGCACGTTGTGTCGAAGTCGCAACTGATTGCACCCTCTGGGCACATTGCGATACATCTTGCGCAACCTACGCAATCATCAGTTATCGTTGCTGTGCCTGATATTGTGATAGCGTTTGCATCGCACTGAACTTTACATCTGCCACATGCTGTACATTTGTGTGTGTTGATAGACGGTTTCACGCCGCTGTGCATATCCATCTTGCCAGTACGAGATGCGCAACCCATAGCGATATTTTTCAACGCACCGCCGAAGCCTGTCATTTCGTGGCCTTTGAAGTGCGACACAACAAACAGTTTATCTGCGTGCATGATTGTATCAGCTAGGTGTGCTTCCTTGCGTAACTCGCCGTTAGGTATAGGATATTTCGACGTAGCCTCGCCACGCATACCATCGCCAATGATGATAGGTGTTTGCAACGTGCCATAGCCGAACCCGTTTAAGTTTGCGTTATGCAAGTGGTCGACAGAGTTTGTGCGCATGCCGACATATAGTGTGTTTGTATCGGTCAAGAACGGCTTAGCGCCTTGCCTGTTAAGCACCTCGATAATCGGGCGTAGGTAAACTGGGCGTAAAAACGCTGTGTTGCCTAGCTCGCCAAAGTGCACTTTGATTGCTGTTAGTTCGTCTTTCTTATATAGGTCTTGAACGCCACAACGGTTCATTAACTTCTTAAACTTGTTTAATGGTGACGAGTGGTTCTTTGTAGACATTGATGAAAAGAATACTTTTGCGCTCATGGTTGCACCTACTTCTTTTGTGGCTGAGAAATCTCAGTCAACACGCCGTTAGAACCTTTAGGGTGCACGAACGCAACAAGCATATCGTGTGCGCCAACAGTTGGCTCTTGGTTGATTAGAGGCACGCCATCTGCTTTCAGCTGCTCTAATGTAGCGTGGATATCTTCCACTTCATATGCGATATGGTGGATACCTTCACGGTTTTTCTCTAAGTATTTTGCGATAGGGCTTTCTTCAGAAGTCGCCTCTAAAAGCTCGATATGCACGCCACCAACGTCGATAAACGCTGTCTTAACTTTTTGGCTCTCTACTACTTCAACATGCTCTATCTTTAAGCCTAGTGCTTCATAAAATGTAGCCGCTTGCTCGATAGATTTTACTGCGATACCAATGTGATCGATTTTCTTTACCATGTCATTCTCCCCTAGTGTTTTATATATTATACTTTATGTGTTAAAAAACCTGCAAGTATTTTTTTGATGCCTGATTTATGGAACTTCACTGTAACTTTTTCATCTGTGCCAGAGCCTTCGCTCATCAACACTAACCCCTCGCCAAACACCCTATGCGTAACGTTTTCAGACACTTTAAACTTGCCGTTCGACTTCTTCACTGGAGCGCTTTCGCCGGCGAAATTTTGCTTTGAAACTGGCACATCATAGTTTACTGGCTTGCGTTTATTTGCACCGAACATCTCTTGCAAGAAGCGTGACTCCTTCTGGAACTTACGCTCGCCATATCTAAAGCGACTTGAAACGCTTGTTACATATAGTTTATCCATTGCGCGAGTTATGCCAACGTAGCATAGTCGGCGCTCTTCCTCTATGCCTGAGTCGCCCTCAGAGTTTAGTGGGAACAAGCCCTCCTCAAGCCCTGTTAAAAACACGTGCTTAAACTCTAGCCCTTTTGCCGTGTGTAACGACATAAGCTTAACGACGCCCTCTTCGCTATCTTCCTCAGTAGTCACAAGCGACGTGTTCGCAAGGAAGTCATCTAGTGTTGCATGTTCAACTTCTTCCTCATATCCTGCTGCTGCTGAGTATAACTCTTCCACGTTTTCTAGGCGTTGTTCAGCGTCGTGTTCGCTCTCGGTGATTTTTAAGTACTCTTTATAGTTCACTTCTTCAACAACGTATTCTATCATCGACTTAATGTCAACACACTTCGCAAGCCCGTCCATAAGCGCTATGTAACGCTGTGCAGGGGTCGAAAATCTGCCTAAAGTTTCAACATTTTCTTTCAACGCTGTGATAAGGTCGACATTGTTTTCAACGCCATATTTCACAATCTTATCTATCGTGCCGTCGCCTATCCCACGTGATGGTGTTTTAATGCTACGTTTAAACGCTGCGACGTCGTAAGTGTTTGCATACACACGTAAATAGCTTAGGATATCTTTAATCTCACGCCTTTGGTAGAACCCTAAACCGCCGATAACTTTATAAGGTATAGCATACCTTGAAAGCGACGACTCGAACGCACGTGATTGAGCGTTAGTTCTATAAAGTATTGCAACGTCAGATAAATCTTCTGCGTTGCATTTGATATTGTTAATTCTGTTTGCTACGAATTCTGCTTCGTCGTTATCTCTATCTAGTGCTTGGTATTCGATTTCGCCTACTAGTTCACGGCAAGCGTTTAACGTTTTACCGCGCCTGTATTCGTTATTCTTGATAACTTTGTTCGCCATGTCTAAAATTTTCGAGCCACTGCGATAGTTACCCATTAGTTTGATTTCTTTAACGTTATCAAACATTTTATCGAACTCTAATATGTTGCGAATTTCCGCACCACGCCAACCGTAAATTGATTGGTCATCATCGCCAACTACGCATAAGTTGCCGTTGTCGCCTGCTAGCAAATATAGCAACTTGAACTGCACCATGTTAGTATCTTGGTACTCATCAACTAGGATATATTGGTATAGTTCCTGATATGCTTTGCGTGTTTCTTCATCGCCTACTAGTAGCCTTACTGTGAGCGATATCATGTCGTCAAAGTCTATCTGGCGTTGCGATTGCAGCACTTCTTGGTATAGGTTGAACGCTTCGCCAAAGCGCACGAGTGCATCTTGTGGTGGCGTCATGTTTTCAACGTATGAGTATGTGTTTTTGTATGTGCTTATTGCGTTCAAGTATTGCTTTGGTGGATACTTTTTCGGGTCTAAGTCCATGCGTTTTATGACGTCTTTCACTATTGCTAGCCTGTCGTCTTGGTCAACTATTGCAAACCCAGCTGGCACACCAACTTTCACGCCATCGTTACGCAATATCCCTAAGCAAATCGAGTGGAACGTGCCCATGTGTACTGCGTTTGCTAAGTTGTCGACTAGTTGTTTTAGTCGGTGTTTCATCTCGCCGGCTGCTTTGTTTGTGAACGTCACGGCTAAGATGTTGCCAGGTGTAACGCCTAAGTGCTTAATTAAATATGCTATGCGATATGTGATAACGCGTGTTTTGCCTGTGCCAGCACCTGCAAGAACAAGCACTGCGCCATCTGTCGTTGTGACAGCTTCGTATTGGCTGTCGTTTAATTCTTCTCTATATAGTCCCAATGTAAAACCTCTAAACTACTGTGCCTGTGGGGCAAAATCTACTATACGTTTGTTGTATGCTATGATGATGTCGCTCCTGCGCAACAACCCAACCAGCAACATGCCTTGCGGTGTATGCCTTACAACTGGCAAATCACCTACGTCTTTTATGCCAAAGTCCATCAACGCTTCGAGTAGCGTTTCGTCTTCTTTAACTGTGATTAGGTTCTTCCTTATTCCGATATCTTTCGCCGTGAGCGATAGCGTACCTTCGCTTTTGAAGAACAAGTTTTTCAAGTCATTCAGCGAGATGATGCCCGTTAAATGTCCGCCGTCATCGACGACTGGGAAATATGCGTGCGGCTTACGCTCGATAGATTGCCTGATTTCTATAAACGTAGTATCTTCCCTGAATTTTATTATATCTGTCAACATGATATCACGCACGTGGATACCGCCAAGCACGCTTTGTTCAACACCTTTGCCAAACTTGAAGCCCTCACGACTTAGCGACCAAGTGAATATGCTATCCTTTTCGATAGCGCCTGCTGCGACATATGCAATAATGCACGCGATCATAGCTGGCAGAACGATTTGGTAGCTTTGCGTAATCTCGAATATCATGAAGATAGACGTGATAGGCGCACGCATGATAGCACCAAGCATTGCAGCCATGCCGACGAGTGCATAAGTGCCACCGCCTGCGATATCAGGGAAAATCAGTTGCATCAACCAGCCGAAAAATCCACCAGCCGAAGCACCAACAAATAAACTAGGAACGAAGTGACCACCAGAGCCACCAGAGCCCAATGTTAACGACGTCGCAACTATCTTTAGGAACACGAACACAAGCAAGATTATACCCGTGATGTTGCCCTCTAATATACCGATGATTGTGCCATAGCCAACACCCATGATGTTGCGGCAGAATATCGCAATAACGCCAAGCATTAAGCCACCGATTGCTGGCTTTATCCACGTAGGAACATCTAGCTTGCCGAACGCATCAGCAGCGAAGAAATGAAACCTTGTGAAAAACACCGCAGCAAGTGCGATGAATGCACCCATTAGAGCATATAAGATAAGCTCCCAGTGTGAGTTCATTAAATATTCAGGTGCGATAAACGTAACTTTGTTGCCGTACCAATATCTGCTGACAACTGTTGCAGTAACTGCCGATATGATGATAGGGCTGAAGCTCTTTAAGCCGAACTCGCCCATTAAAACTTCTGCCGAGAACATTGCGCCACTCATAGGCGTGTTGAATGTAGCCGCTAAACCACCACTTGCACCGCAAGCTGTAGCTGTGCTGAGCCTGTTTGATGAAAACCCAAACAAACGACCAACTGATGAGCCGATAGCAGCACCAATTAAAACAATCGGACCCTCACGACCAGCAGAACCACCAGAACCAAGCGTAATGCCTGATGTAAGCGTGCGCATGATGCCTTGCATGATTGATATAGGGCGTTTAAATGCGATCGATTTTATAACTTCGCTCACGCCTGAGCCGTTTGCGCTAGGCACAAAGTGCTTTATTAAACCAACTAGCAAACCACCGAACGCTGGCACTAATAATATCTGCCATATTGGTGCTTCTTGTAGTGCGTATAGCATCACTTCAGAATCTATGCCGAAAAATACACCCTGAAACCAATGGATAAGCGAACGGAACACAATGTTCCCAAACCCAGCAGCAACACCTATTAGCGTTGCTACACTTAGTACTGCCACCATTTCATGCTGTCTAAAAAATACACCGATTAGTGATGAAACTCTATCTCTCATTTTTCTTTCTTAGCCTTGTTCCTTTCGTTCAACTTTTTCGCCATACCAGCCATGTTCGTCTGCTTAACCCTTGCCATTGCTAAAGCATCGCTTTCTACTGCGTCAGTAACTGTCGTGCCTGCTGCAATCATAGCGCCATCGCCAACAGTCACAGGTGCAACAAGCTGAACATCGCTGCCAACAAATACGTTGTTGCCGATAGTTGTTGTGTGTTTATTATATCCGTCATAGTTGCATGTGATTGTACCGCAACCAATGTTTACGTTTTCGCCTAAAATTGCATCGCCCAAGTATGTTAAGTGGCTTGCTTGCGAGCGATAGCCCATAGTTGTGTTTTTAAGTTCTACAAAGTTGCCTATCTTGTTATTGCCCATTAAAACGCTCTTAGGGCGCAAGTGTGCACAAGGGCCAACAGCACAATCATTGCCAACTTTAGCGTTATCTATCAAACAGTTATCTTTTATAGTGCTGTTTTCACCAATCACAGATGAAACAATCCTTGTGCCAGACATGATAGTGCTACCTGTGCCTATCGTTGTGCCTTTTTGCAATGTTACGTTTGGATAGATTGTGACATCTTCTGCTATTTCTACATCGCTATCAGCATAGAACGTGTCTGCGTCAAGTATTGACACGCCGTTTTTCATGAACTCTTCAGCACGTTTGCGCCACATGAGTTTTGCTGTGTTTGCTAGCTGCAACCTATCGTTTATGCCTGCAAATTCTTCTGCACGCTCTGCCATGAACACGGCAGCATCGCCTGTGACGATATCTGTAAAGTAGTATTCGTTTTGTGCGTTGTTGTTGCTTATCAGGTTGATAGCTTTTTTCAAGTATGCGCCGTCGACAAGGTATACACCCGTGTTGACTTCCTTTATACGTTTAATATATTTGTCGGCGTCCTTTTCTTCAACTATTTTCATGACGCCACCAGTAGATGAGCGCACAATTCTGCCATAGCCTGTAGGGTTTTCGATAGTTACGCTTACGACGTTCACAAGGCTTTTCGACTTTTCGATAAACTGCTTTATGACGGCGCTATCCATGAACGGCATATCACCGCAGAGGATAAGCACTTTTTCATCGTCGGCTATGTGTGGCACGGCGCATTTAACGGCGTCGGCTGTGCCTAGTTGGTTTGCTTGCGTGACGAATGTTATGTTTTCGCCAGCTAAGTGGTTAGTGACGTTTTCAGCGTCGTTTCCGACAACTGTGATGATTTTGTTAGGGCTAAGACTTTTAGCTATATCTACAACGTAGTTTATCATCGGCTTGCCAGCAACATCAAACAGAACCTTTGACTTGCTAGACTTCATGCGTGTGCCTTTACCGGCAGCAAGTATCACGACAGATAACATACATTACACCTCGTTCAATAAAAAAAGCGCCCTAAAAGCAAACATGTACTTTTTAGGCGCTCGCATATCTATATGCTTTTGATTTTTTTAGTTATTTTCAATAATGAATTTGATAGGGTTCACAGGTATCCCGTTCACAAGCACTTCATAGTGGACGTGCGGGCCTGTGCTTTGCCCAGTAGAGCCAACTTTTGCGATAACGTCGCCTTTGCTCACTTTGTCGCCTGCTTTAACTGTAAGGCTTGAGTTGTGAGCGTAGCGTGTCATGTAGCCATAGCCGTGGTCAACTGTGACAAGCTTGCCATAGCCAGCCCTTTCGCCAGCGAACACGACAACACCTTTCGCAGTAGAATATACAGGAAGCCCATATCTAGCAGCGATATCAAGCCCTTCATGGAACGTACGCTTGCCAGTAAACGGCGATGAACGGAAACCATATTGCGAAGAAACCCAGCCATAAACAGGCCAGATAGTAGGCGTAGAGAGCATCATAAGGCGTTGCTCCTCAAGGAAGTCAACAAGTTCAGAGAGGCTTAGTTCACGCTGGTCGAGTTCCATGCTCATAGCGACGAGTGTTTCCTCAAGGTTAGAGAAGAACTCATCTTCGCGCCTGTCAGAAGTGGCGAAATAGCCTTGCAATATGTCAACCTCTTTACCGCCAACAGCGACTTGCTTGAGTGCTTTTTCGGTAGTTTGGAACGACATAAGGTCTCTAATTTTATATTCTAGTTCGTCGAGTTCGACTACTTTTTTAGTGATTTCTTGAAGCTGGTCGGAATAGGTGGACATTTGGCCCTCTACGTCGATATATGAGCCGCTAGACATTCTAAGCATGTTGTTTTCTGTGTAGAGTTTATATGATGAATAACCGAAAACGGCAGCGATAATCATGAGTAGCATCATAAAGATAGCTAACGCCCATAACGGTTTAGTAGAAACTGTAAGTGTTTTTGATTTGCCATATTTAGCAGAGTCGAAAATCATTATAGTATATTTTTTGCTCATTTAGCCCTCGTAGTTGCTGTGTTGCAATGGTGCTTCGCCCTCGTATAGCGCATTAAAGAACGCAATACGCATTACTTCATTATAGCACTTTAAAAAAATATTGCAAGAAATTCATGCAAAAAATATGAGAGGCAAGTGAGTTGCCAAAAAGTCTTAGCATAGC
>CAYJDR010000039.1:0-21457 GCA_964368965.1 uncultured Deferribacteraceae bacterium | reverse complement strand
AAGAAGCAGTTGAACTACTTAAAAAAATGAAGAAAAGTTCAAACAGCGAATATGTGTTTTCAACCGAAGAAGGGAATGCTATACCACCAGATAGCCTTAGAAAAATACTGCATAGAATACTGAAAAAAGCAGGCTTGCCACTTATACGATTTCACGATTTAAGGCATACATTCGCAACGATTGCACTTCAAAACGGAGTGGATATTAAAACAGTATCAGGTATGCTTGGACATTTCTCGGCAGGATTTACACTGGATACTTATACTCACGTAACAACAGTAGCACAAGTGAATGCTGCTAATATTATGGGGAGTGTTGTTGGAGCAGGGTAATCAAAAATTGATATGCTGTAAACAAAGAATAGGGTGATATAAAAAAGGGGTTTCCATTTTGGAAACTCCTTTTTTTAGTATTGATATTTACGATGATTGTTGAATTAATGATAGGATAAAATAATAATAAAATATGAAAAAATCAAATTATATATCTTCAGCTTTTATATTAATGATTTTATTATAAAGATCATTAAGTTCATCAATTAAAAAATTAATATCTTTTTTATCCGATGCAGCATCTGTTTTTATAATATTAGTTATAATTCCATCTCTGGCATTATGATTTCGGTAAGAAATAATATGACCGTTATCGAGATAAACAATTTTTTCAATAAATTTATTAATAGAGTCATAGTCTACGGTTTCATAACCACCATATAATTCATTAAAATAATCTACCCAATCTTGCACTAATTTTTTTACCTTTTCATAGGCATATTTGTTATGAACAATAGCACTTTTTAAAAACATCTCCGTGTAAACACTATCATGTTCTAATAAAATATCAATAATTTCACTTGTGAAAGGAAACATGAATTTATTGGTTATGGATATTCTATCAACTATTTCAAATTGATTTGAGAAATATTCTAATATTTTTCTATTATTAGATTTTGCTATAGCGTTAATCAAATCTGAGTCGTACTCTTTGTTGCAATCAATCGAATGTGCGCTATAATGACATACTCTTCGCAACTCAGGGATTTCTCTTGCGTGTAGTTTTTCGAGTATATTAAGATCTTCGTTTTCAATGGCTAAAATTATCATTTGAACTCGTAAATCATATTTTTCTTTCAATACACTATCTAATACATTTAAATTAGATTTATAGTGAGATGAATCAAATTTAATTTTAGTGCCAGCTCCAAATCCATAGAATAAATCATCTTTTTTATCACCAACAAACCAGATATATTTTTCATCAAGTAAATACTTTAAAAATTCATAGTTCTTAAATTTTAAAGCATAATCAATTACAGTTAATCCGTATTCATCAGAATTAAGTATGATATTATCATCTCTGTTCAGATATTCCTTCCAAACATTCTCATCCTTTGAAAAAGAAATAGCATAATTAGTTAAGTGGTTTGAAGTAGCTGCAAAGCAAGTTCCAGCACTTATTAATTCTTCACAAGAAACATTTAATATTTTTGAAAAATAAGGTAAGTCTGCAATTTGTATAGACTTTTTGCCGTTTATAATTTGAGATAACCTATTGGACATTTTACGAGTTTCTTCTTCATTTACCTCTGTGTTACGTTCTTCTAAATATGTGATAGCGAACTGTCTTGCTGATGGGTATTTAGACTCAATTTTACCTGATAAGTATTTGCCTATTTCTTCATTAGTTGCTAATTTAAACATGTTAAATCCTCCTTTTGAGATAATAATAGCATAGTTTTTAAGTTAATAATATCATTTATTTGTGTATACTTAAAGTGTATACTTAGGAGTGGACTGATTTTATGTATGCTTTTAGCATACATAAAATATTAAGATAAAATCATAAGTAATAATATACAAAAAGCTAAAGGAGTTTCCATTTTGGAAACCCCTTTAAATCTTTACTTATATTTAATATATATTATAATGTGCAAGCTTCAGTTTCTTTAGCTTCTTTCCACTTTTTGTATTCTTCAACATCTGTACCTATCATTTTTAATGCAAGCAATATAACTGCGGCATCATCAGTTAAACCGACAACAGGTAGAACATCTGGTAAGATATCAATAGGAGATAAAACATAAATTAAAGCTCCTAAAATTGCGAGGATAGATGTAAATGGTATTGCAGTGTATTCCTTTTTTGAATATGCTCTAATGAGAGATATTAATACAGGTACATTAGCAAGTTCTTCACCAAGCTTTGGAATCTTTTTTAGTTTTTCTTCAAGACGGTTTAAAAACTTTTCTAACTTGTCCTCATTTTCAAGCAGCTCTTTTGCTTTGTCAGAGTTTTTCTCAATTTGTTCTTGTAGTTCTTTTTCACTTAGATTAATGCTCATAATAAATTTCCTCCATAAATTGTGTTGATAATATTAGCTTACCACATATTGGTAGAGAATTCAATATGTAGTAAACTATGATAGTAAAAAACTCCAAACCTCAAATTAAATAAGATTTGGAGTTTTGTTTTATGACTTTCTTAGATAACGAATAATAATCCAAATAAGCCACAGACCGCCTGTTGCAAAGACTAATATAAAATCTAAAATTAGCCCGAATAAGTTTTTCTTTTTCATGTTTTGTACCTCCTTTATAATGGGAGATGTAAATTTCGCGCGATTATTATAAGTGCGATTTTAAAAATCGTACTCGTTTAAATACAAAACTGCGAAATATCAGTTTTTTGTAGATTTTATCAGTAGTTTTGTTGACTTTTGGTGTTGAAACAATTAGAATTATAAATAGGTAAAATTTGAGAATTCAACATTTTTTATAAGGATTATATTCTAAAGGAGTAATATTATGAGAATTTTATTTTGTAAAATATCGTCAATGAAGCATTATAAAGGTGTCACAGAAAATGATAAACCGACTAACGGTGGAAGTTTTGTTAAAGATAATGGTTTTGGTTTTGAAGAGTATAATTTCATGCCAAGAGAAACGGAGAATGGTGAATACTGTTTTGGCTATGTGGAAGCTAAAGGAACTATAAAAGGCAAATCTAATCAACTTAGAATAGAAAAAATTAATGGATGTGAAAACTATAAAAACTTAGATTCAGTAGATAATGTTTTAGTTGTTTGGTGTGCGACAACTTATAGAAATGAAACTTCTGTTGTTGGATGGTATAAAAATGCTACGGTATATAGAAATTATCAGCCATTATCAATTGAAAATAAAGATGCTTTAGAGGATAGAAATTTTAATGTTAAAGCAAAAGCTGAAGACTGTGTACTAATTCCAGAAAGCCATAGGATTGAATTTAAATGGAGTGCTCCAGTAGCTAAAAAGAAAAAATATGGATTTGGACAAGCTATGACTTGGTATGCATCAGAAGGAAAAGCACAAGATTTTATTAATGATTTAATTGGAAATATAGATAAATATAATGAAGAAAATTGGGTTTAGTAATTAAATGGAGGGTGTAATGTATGAATTGTATTCAAAAAGAATGAAAAATAAAAAAGTATAACCAGAAGTTTTTATATATGATAACTTTTCTTTACCATTTAGAAATCATTTAATTTATAATTTTAAGGATTTAATTAATGAGATTAAGATTAATACAGGTTTTGTTTTGCAATCAGATGAAGTAGCAGAAACTACTATAAAATATTTCGAGGGAGAAAAAGAGTTAAGAAATGAAATTCGGTTAAGCTATGATAGATTACTTGATTACCTGTACAACTACGGGATTTGGAGGTATAGCGCCGCAAACAACTTTAGCAAAAGTTGTTGTAACTCTTGAAATAATAGCAGCGTTTATAATGATTGCAATTGCTATGAATCTTTTGGCTTTTAAAAAAGATACGAGCTGTACAGATGGAGAATTAGATGAAATAACTAAATGGTAGCAATAGAGTGTGAAATGATTAATAATTATTTATGTATTTGAAAGGATTAGATATGACATATTTTGAAAGATTAACAGAATTAATAAATGAAATTGAAGTTTTAGAAAAAAATCGTGAAGGGCACAATAGCGTTGCGTTTAAAACATGGCAAAGAAAAGTGAAAAGGTACTTAAAAGAGTTTTTTGGTGATGAAAGTGAAGAGTATAAAGTTTTTGATGAAACTATTTTCTCCTCAATGGTGTGGTCAGGTTACAAAGATGAAGATTTAAGGATGGATTTTGAAGCATATAAAGATGCCTTAAAAAGAACAAGAGCTACACTTAGTTCCTATATTGAAGAAACAAATGAACGAGATAGTTTGAATAATGAAAATACAATCGTAGAAAATATAAAATCTGAAAATATAAATAAGATTAATAGAATTTTTATAAGTCATTCATCTAAAGACAAAGAATATGTGGAGCTTTTAATTCGGCTGCTGGAATATATGGGTTTAGATAATTCCAACATATTGTGTACTTCTGTACCAGGATTTGGAATTCCTTTAAGCGAAAATATATTTGATTATCTGCGAGAAGAATTTTTAAATACAAATTTACATGTTGTATTTTTGCATTCCAAAAACTATTATGATAGTTTCGTAAGTTTGAATGAGATGGGCGCAGCATGGCTTGCCAAAAGCAAGGCTACATCGCTATTGCTTCCGGGATTTAACTTTAGTGAAATGAGTGGAGTGGTCAACAGTCAAAACATTGCTATTAAAATTGATGGAGATATAGTAGAGGCAAGAAATAGATTGAATGAATTATACGATATAATTAAGCAAGATTTTAATTTAACTAAAAAAAGTCAAGTAAGATGGGAACAAAATCGAGATGAATTTATTGATAGCATTAACGCAATAAATTCCGATGGACCTGCAAGTTTGAATGGTGAAATTACAAATGGTAAAATATCAGAGAATCCGTTCACTCTTAATATTTATGAAAAGTTAGTTTATTATTGTGATCACTTAAATGACAGAGAAAGACAAGGTTTATTAGTGGGCTTAACAGATGTGGATTTTCGTAATAAATTAATTACCTTTGGATTCGATGTTCCAGTAGAACATGTTCAAAAATTAAAAGCAGCATTAATTAATAGATATAGAGTAAGGCTGTAGGGATAGAATAATAGTAATTTTAAATACAGATAGGAGATGGAAAAGTGAGAAGAAATTTTGCAGAAGTTTTGAAGGATATGAGGATTGATATTTCTAAAGAATACGAAAAACTTTGGGATATGTTTTTTGATAATGATGTTTATGAAAATATAAATGAGAATTTCAACAAACTGTGGTTTAGTGATACTTACCTATCTTTAGAGGAGTTTAATACTGCGACAGGATTTGATTTTCGAGAGAAGAAAAAAATCAAATCTAATGAAATCGATTATTTTGTTTCTTTTTGCGAATATGTGTATAACATTATTATAGCGGCTGATTCACGCTATTTAGAATTTTACGGAGTGGATTTCAGTGTGTATATTAGACGGATTTTTATGTTAGTCGAGAAGATAGGGTATGTATCGACACAGCAAGATAGCTTTACGATATTTGTAGAAAAATCTCCATCCGCAATTTCCGTTGCAGAAATAACGCCTAAAGATATTGCAGTTAATACGTTATCCTATAATCATCATTCAATGAAAGGTAATTTATTTTCAAAGAAAAATGCACTCAAATTATTTGCAGATTATTTAGAGCCTAAAAGAAGAACAATTGAAAGTGTGAATAGTAAATTTGCAAACAGCTTGTTTTATGCTTTTAACAATTTTAATATTAGGCATAATAATGTCGATCCGGAAAATAAAAATAATTATAAGAAATTTATTGCGGATATGGCAAAAGATGATTTAGAAAAATTATATGATGAAACATACCAAATGTGTCTTTTAGCAATTTTACAAATTGATAATAAACAAAGGACAAAATATATAAATGAAATTAAAGAAAAGATTGAAGAAATAAAATGAAATTAGAATTATAAGAGTAAAATTAATACAGTCTGTAGGAGTAAATAAAATGGATAACAAAATGGTTGATAGCAAAATATACCCTTTAAAAGAGTTGTTTTCAGATAAGTTTGATGTAGATTTTTATCAAAGAGAATATGTATGGCAAAGAAAACAAATAGAAGATTTAATTTCAGATTTTACAACAGAGTTTTTGAAAAATTGGAAAACTGGTGATTTATTAAAAGATGTGATGAACTATGATCCATATTATATGGGCGAAATTGTTGTGTCGCTAAAAGCAGGGAAACGAAGTTCCATTATTGATGGGCAACAAAGAATAACTACACTAACGTTATTTATAATCTATCTTATAAGAAAGTTTGGATCAGTAGAAAGATTTCCAACAGATATTGAAAAATTAGTGTATGATGATTTTTTTGGAGAAAAGTTATTTAATTTAGATATCGAAGAAAGAAAAGAGTGCATGTTAGCATTGTTTCAGTCAGGAGAATATGCAGTAAAAAAAGAAGATACAATGTCAGTGCACAATTTAGTTGAAAGATATACAGATTTTGATGAGTGCTGGGATGATAGAATAAATGAAGATAATATTGTTAGTTTCACGTACTGGTTAAAAGAAAAAGTGATGTTTTCAAAAGTTTGGACAAATAGCGATGAATTTGCTTATGTAATTTTTGAAACGATGAATGATAGAGGTTTATCACTAACTCAAATAGAAATGTTAAGAAGTTATTTGCTTGCAAATATTAATGAGAGTGTTAGAACAAAAGATATCAAAATATTTGATGATGTTATAAAACAACTTGTAAACATTAAGCTATCATCAAAATCAAAAGCTGAGTTTGAATTTTTTAAAATTTACTTTAGAGGACATTATGCAGAGGATCTATCTCAAGCCAAAAATTCTAAATCTGACTTTACAAGAATAGGTAAAGAGTTTCATAGGTGGGTACGTGATAATAGTGATAAATTAGGGTTAAATGAATCAGAAGACTTTACTAATTTTATTAGACATATTAAGTATTTTGCAGATGTATACACAATGATATTAAACTTAACACAAGAACGAAATACGAAAGATTACTTATATTTAATTGTTAATAGTGATTATGGATTTACACTACAGCCAGCATTAATTTTATCGGCAATTAGTTACAATGATAGTGAAGATGTTGTAAAAGAAAAGATTAAAATAGTTTCGAAATATTTAACAAAAGTATTGTCGTGGAGAGTGTGGCGACATTGGATGATTTCACAAAGTGCTATGGAAAGTTCGATATATGAGTTATGCAAGAAAATGAGAGGTTTAACAGTTCAGCAGTTATCAGAACTTCTATCTACAAATCCTATAACAGGGCCGAATTTAGAAGAAGCTCCGACATTAAACCAACAAAATAGACATCGCTTAAAAGTTTTACTTGCTCTGATTACGGAAATAGTTGCAAGCAATTCAGGTGAACATGATTACATGCTTAATAAGAAAGATGTAGAAGTAGAACATATATGGGCAGATCATTTTGAAAGACATAAAGATGAATTTGATAATGAGATTGATTTTAAAATAGTGAGAAATAGTATAGGAGATTTATTGCTGCTTCCAAAAAGTTTTAATGCTTCTTATGGGGATAAAACTTTTGAAGAAAAGGTTACACATTATTATTCGCAAAACATTCTTGCTCAAACTTTGAATAGTGCAAAATATCAAAATAATCCGAGTTTTATCAAATTTGCAGATAATAGTAATCTCGAGTTTAAATCATATGAAGAGTTTAAAAGAGCAGATATTAATGATAGAGCAGAGCTTTATAGAAATATTCTGATTTGGAACTGGAGAGAATAAGGAGTTTGGATTTTAGAGTATATAGTATCAAAATTTGATATGCTGTAAACAAAGAATAAGGGTGGCTCGGAAAATAAACTAAATAAATAAAATGGGATTAATAATAGAAGGTGTTTCCAATTTGGAAACACCTTCTATTTAATATTTTATTCATTTTAATGAATAATTACTTTATCAAAATACTAATTATAAATGATAAGGTGCGACTTTAAATATAAAATATAGCACTTTATTGATACTATATATATTAATGAAGCAATAGTAGTTATCCGAAGCCTACTCCACTCTAAAAGCATAAGTTTCAAGTATTCTTTTTCGCTCTTTCCAATCCGGCATAAGCATGGTTACAAAATCATAAAACTTTTTCGAGTGATTTGGATGAATGAAATGAGAAAACTCATGAAGCACTACATACTCTATTGAATTTCTTGGCACTTCAATTAGCTTTTTATTTAGTGTAATTTGATTTTTTGATGGAATACACGAACCCCATCTTGACGTCATGGAGCGCATTTTAATATTAGGGGATATTATATCGTATTTTTTGAAAATCGGATAAGTTTCATTCACTATTTCTTCAAAATACTCTTTGCATTTTTCATTAAAGAAGCTGTTTATAAGTTTCTCTTTTCTCTTAAAATCATCTTTGTTTTTAATTTCTAAAAAAAGATAAATCCCATCAGTATATACATTCTCTTTTTCACATTCTAAAACTTTAAGTCTTAAAGATTTTCCAAGAAATAGAAAACTCTCACCACTAATATACTCTTTTTTTGCAGGAGCATTTTTTTTCATATCTTCAAATTTATCTAAGTGCTTAAATATAAAATCAGATTTACTTTTAATAAAATTTTCTACACGGCTTAAACTCACTGTCTTGTTTGACGATACCAGAACTTCACCACTTGATTTTATTCTGAGGTTAATATTTTTTACATCTTTTCTAATGAGAATATATTCTATAACTCGATTATCTGTCGTTAATTGCTTTTTTTCAGAAGTTTCACTCATTTAAAACCTCCTTAGTGCAACTGTTTTTACATTTTCTATTATCATATCGATAGTATCGAATGTTAATTTTAAACCTTTTTCTTTTTCTGTTTTATAGAACAAGTCATCAATCTCTTGTGCTATTTTTTTATGAATTGTAGTGTTAGCAGACCAGTCTACTTGATTATGCTTCTCGATAATTTTTGTAATTTCTAAAGTAGCATAGGTTATAATATCGCTATAATCACTTATACTAATCTCACTATCAAGTACAGCGCAGATAACCCCGTAGAATGCTTGTGCATGCAAATTCTTTTTAATTTCACTTGGGTAGGATATATCAGTCTTGTTCTCTCTAAAATCAGCAAGAATTGATTTCATTTTTGCCAGGTATTCACTTTCTGATATAACTCTATCTTTGTATTCCTCAAGTGCTGATTTTATTTTTTCAGAAAAACTATCGTAATAAGCTGGGTTTTCATCACGCTTTTCACTTATAGCTTTTGTCATACTACTTGTAATTGCATCGGCTTTTGCTTTAAGTGAGCCGAGTTCTTCGATTTCTTTTTCAAATTCATCTTTATTTAGTATATCAATAGGCTTTGTGATTTGTTTAAGCCCAGCTACTGATAAATGACTATCAAGAAGATTTTGCATTAACGGTTCGTACTCGCTATTATCAATCGCATCATGATACCTAACTTTTACACTTCTTCTAACTTTTGAATAGAAAATAAAATTATCTTGATAAACTTTCAGCTCGTTTCTATCCATAGCTTCATAAACGACTTCTGAATTCATTGCCATAGACAAATGTTTACCTAAAGCACACACGAAATTATAAAAGCTCTCTCTAATTTTTTCATCAGATAAATAGCTTTCCACTTCTTCGGTATCTTTATTATCTTTTAATGAAATAAACAACTCGCAAAGATTGCTATTAGCTTCTCTTAAATTGCCTATAACTGAGATTACATCAACAATAGTTCCTTTTAAATCACCACCATCAAAGTTCTCAAGTCCTGCCCCAGTATATGTGTCCATCGCGTCATTAAGTTTTGTAATAAGTCCGCGATAGTCAACGATAAGTCCATAATCTTTGCCCTCGTTTAGCCTGTTTGTTCTTGCAATAGCTTGAAGTAGTCCATGTTCCTTTAGTTCTTTATCAATGTATAAAACTTGACAAATAGGCGCATCAAATCCAGTTAAAAGTTTACTACAAACTATCAAAATATCAATTTCACCATCTTGGAATTTGTTTTTTATAGCTTCCTCATATTTATCTGCATCGCCATAAGTTTTAATCATTTTGTCCCAATATTTGCGCACTTTATCATCTGTTTCATCGTCTATATCCTCTGCACCTTCTCGCATATCTGGCGGGGAGATTACAACCGCACAGGTTAAGTCAGAAAAAGTTTCAAAACACTCTAAATACCTAACTGCATCTTTTTTAAAGTTGGTTGCAAGCATAGCTTTAAAACCTGTGTTTTTATATCCATCAGTAAAATGAGTATCAACATCAAGAGCAATTCTTTTTATCCTTGCATCGGTTGAAGTCAGTCTTCTAATACTACTCCACTTATCTTTTAAATCTTTTCTTTCTTTATCGTTAAGCCTTTTAGTAACTCGCTCAAACCACAAATCTATGTTTTCTTCGTCAACATTTTGCTCCACAAATTTTCCTTCATATATAAGTGGTACAATAGCTCCGTCGTCTACACCATCTTTAATTGTGTATTTATGGATTAAATCTCCGAACTTAGCCATTGTATTTTTCTCTTTTTTCATAAGAGGTGTGCCTGTAAAACCTATATAACAGGCATTAGGGAAAACTGTTCTCATTTTCGTAGCAAGTCCACCATAGTTTGAACGATGACTTTCGTCAACAAGCACAAATATATCTTTTGATAAATTCTTACTATCCATACGCTCAGCTGTGTTAAATTTATTAATTATTGTAGTAATTACATCAGCTTTGTGGCTGTCTATAAGCTCTACTAAGTGCTTACCACTCATTGCCCTTGCTGGATGAAGTCTTGTGTGTGAAAATGTCTTTGCTATTTGGCTATCAAGCTCTTTTCTATCAGTAATTATTATTACTTTAGGGTTTTCTTTTGATAATTCTTGCAATAATAATTTTGCAAGCATAACCATTGTAAGGCTTTTGCCACTTCCTTGAGTATGCCAAACAACACCACTTTTGCGATTTTCTTTCTCATCAAAAGTAGTGATAGTTTTCATAGTTTCTTTAATTGCAAAATACTGCTGATATCTGCAAATTTTCTTTACATTAGCATCGTATAGTACAAAATATTTTATTAAATCTTTAACTCTATCTTTTGAGAATAAAGAAATAATATTTTCATCTTGGACAGTGGTTTGTCTATCTTTAATATGGCTTAAAATCTCAGATTCCATAAAATCAGTATCTTCTTCGCGCCAAACCGACCAGAATTTTTTCGGTGTGCCTGTGGTTGCATATTTTACAGCATTTTTATTTGTAGACATTAGAATTTGTGTAAACTTAAAAAGCTGCGGTATCCACTCTGCTTTTTGATTTCTAATCATCTGTTCTATGCCTTGCTCAACCGATATTTGAGGAGTTTTACACTCGATAACTGCAAATGGAATACCATTTATAAACAGCACAATATCCGGTCTTGCGTTATGTTCTTTATCTAAACTTTCGACAGAAAACTCCTCGGTTATATGAAACACATTCTTCTCGAAATTATCCCAGTCGATATATTTTAAATTAAAGCTAAGGCTTTTGCCATCGCCAACAAATTCAGAATAACTATTGCCAAGAAGTAGCATATTAAATATTTTTTCACTACACTTAACAAGTCCGTCATTAAGTGGCAAGTCAATATCTTCTATAGCACGCTCGATGTTAGCAGAAGAAAATTCATTTTCTACTCCACCAAAAGCGTATCTATTTATCTTCCTAAGCTGTCCACGAAGAACATCTTTTAAGATTACATCGTATTTACTTCCGCGTTGTAAAACTGTATCATCTGGTGAAATATATATATATCCCATAGATTTAAGCAGTTCTATTGCTGGAGTTTGACTTATATTTTTTTCTAAGTATAGGTCTTTTAGCATTTTCTATACCTCCTATATATAAAGCAGAATTAGCGAGGTTATAAAAACCTCGCTTTTCTGAATTGCTTATTTTTCTTTGCGAACACCTTTAAATGGTGTGCCATCTTTTTTGCCGTCCATAAATTTTCCAGTGTTAGAATCTCTTTTTGTCCAAATTCCTGTTTTAGGGTTTTGAACTTGTGAGCGTTCTTTAACAGCTCCATTTCTATGTCCGTCGCCTTTTGGTGGGTTAGTTGCCATAGTTTCACCTCCTTATTTATTAGGTTTTCTAAATGCTGGTGGGACATAATTCGGATTCGGATTAGGTTCGGATTTTTTTGCAGGCATCGCTGAATGCTTTATTTCTTTAGGTTGACATGATTCTATTATTTTCTTCACATCCGTGTGTGGCTTCTTCTTGCTGTTCATATTTTTCTCCTTTCTTATAATTATCTATTTCTATCGAAAACTCTGATAAGTTTCTTGCGATATATATCTTTTCCATTTTATATAATGGTTCTCCAAATTCATCACTAACTGATACTTCATGTAATAATATTTCTTTAATTTCTTTTGTATCAGAAAATTGCAATACTTGTCCGAAATATGAATATCCTGTAACGTAATCTCTATAAATAATCCATGTACTATTTAAAAGTAAAACATCCCAGACGTCATTATTATCTGTTCTTGTTGTAATTTTTAATTTATTGGCTATTTTAAAAATTATATTTCCATCAATACACCATACACATAGAAGTGATAGTGCCAAGGATGTAAAAACAGCACTGATTAAACTATTCATTGAAACTTCACCATTACTTAAAATTAAAGGTACATTAGTTACATTGAATGGATTTTTAAGACACATATTCATGAGCTCTAATATTAAATTTCCGAAAGTAAAAGATACTGTTGAAGCAAGAAAAGTATTTAAAATAATATTTATTTGTTGATCTAATTTTTTATTCGTTAGATGTTCTATCATACTTCTGGCAATAAATCCTGGGATAACGAAGTAAATAAATTGCAATAAATATTGTACTATATCCATCATTTACACCCTCACAATTCCAGTTAATAATAACTGCATCAATGCTTTTTTCTTTTGTTTTTCTTCGGCTAAATCGGCTTTTAATAGCTCTATTTCTTGGTCAGCGGTGGATAGGATTTCGGCGATTGCGTTTTGTTCGTCAATGGGTGGGAGAGTGATAGGCATTCCTGTCAGCATTTCTCGTCTAAGGGAATCTACAGTAGCTTTTGCAGTCATACTTAAAGCTCTTTTTTTAAAAAAATGTTTCAAATAGTACAATAAAAATAATCCACTATTATTTGAAAATCCTGATAACATATAAACTCTTTGATGAAAATCAAACTTCCCAACAATATAATGATATATTTCACCAATTTTCCCATCGCCAGGTATTAATATTGCCTCTCCATTAAAAGTAAATGTATTAATCCTTTCGACTTTCTCAGAGCGAATAAAAAATGGATAGTCACCATTATCAACTTTGTTTTGTGCATCTTTATTTCCAGTTGTAACATTACAAACTTCCCCCAACTTCATTTTCTTCCACTCGCCAGTAAACCCTTTAATTCTTTTTTTGCCAGTCAGCAGATTTTGCATAAGATATTTTTTCTGCTGTTCCTTTTCGGCTATAACCTTTTCTTTAAGTTCTATTACTTTATCTTCAGTAGATAGAATTTCAGCGATTTTTTGTTGCTCGTGTAGGTGTGGGAGTAAAACGTTGCACTTAGTTATATCTCCTAAATTTATTTTTTTAGGAAACGCTGTATGTATAATCCTTTTGTGTAGTTCATGCTTAAATTCAAAAGAGTTAATTTCGTATATTAAGTAATCAATATTAAGTTCGGTAGTAGCCCTTATTAGCGCTAAGCTAACATAATAAGCAATTTTTTCATTATTTATAACTTTTGCAGTATCTCCGATAATTCCTGCTGTGATTCTTGTCATAAAAATATCGTTTACTTGTGGTTTGATTTTGTATTTTTCAAAATCTTCATTAGATATATATTTATCTGAATTATATATATCCTTAATATCTTCAACACTGATGAAGGGGATGCCTATATCAGTATATTTTGGAGTTTGGTGTGTTCCGTCATATACATCCGATACTTCCCCTAATCTCTTAACCTCCCAATCATCAGGAATAATTCCAACTTTCGTCTTTTTATATCCCTCTGGCACTTCACCATTTTGCATTTTAGTTATATGCTCTTTAATTTGTTGCTTCATTTAATCTCCTTTTTAAATCTATAGTACAGCAGAAAGAATGACGCTTACAATGGCTGCAAACATTGAAACTATAGAAATTATCAACATTATCGCATTATATCGCTTGCTTTTTTTGAGTTCATTAGAATTTTCCGTATTTTGAGATTTTAGTAATTCATTTTGCTCTGTAAATATATCAAGTTGTTTTTTTAACATTTTATTTTGCTCTAATATTGAAACAGTTGATATTATATTTGTAGTATCTCTTATATTTTGTTTTTCTGCAAAAATTCTATTATTTTCTGATATCAAACCTACTTGATATGCACTTGATGCACTATTTGGATTTATATAAGTTTCACCATTATAGTTCATATTGTCACCCCTTTGTGAAAAAATCAATGGTAAGGTTAATTAAAGCAGATATACCTGTAATAGTGTTTTTTGTGTTCTTATCTGATTCACTATATTTAAGTATTTCTGCTAAAACTTCAACCCCATATCCTAAATTTTCATAAAAATTATTTGTATCCTGCTGTTGATTACTTACAATTCGCTCAACACCTTTTAGTAATAACAGTCCTTGTTTGTGCTTAGATACATCTGATCCAAATGCTACATCTGCTACATCTAAGGCATAACCAATCGCTTTTAATATTCCAGCTACATTTAGTGAGGAGTTTGGAGTTTGATAAAGTGTATATTCGTGTGTAAATGTTCCATAATTCATATTTAATTTGTCAACTGCTTTAACCGATATAGTGTAATTTGTTTCTGTACATAATTTATTCCATAGCATTTGACGATATCCATATAAATTATTTTTTAACCATATATCTTCAACTAAGTATATGTTTTTTTCTACTGGATTGGGAAACAATGGCTTCATTATATTCATTGCGACACTATGCTCAATTACATTCGTGTTTTCTACAATAATATTTAAAATTTTCCTTTGTGTGGTATAATCAACCATATTTGAATTGTATGCTTCTGTAGCTATGTCGTACAGCTCCTTTGTAGACACAGTTTTATCTTTTGAAAAGCCATGTTCAGGCATATTTATATTATTCATATTCTACCCACTTTTGAGTTAATTTATCTGATGATATGCTTTCAATATCATTTAGTAATAATTCCTCTTCATAACGATTAATATACCATTTCTCTAATAATAGCTCTATTAGCTGTCTTAATTTTCTTGCATCATCTATTTCAATATCAATAATTAAATTAATATCTTGTTCCATGTGAGCACCTATGTTTCCTATTTTACGCAATCCATCTATTGCTCTCCACTGGGTAGGTGTAACTTTGTTTTTGATTTTTTCGATTTCGAGATAAAGTGATTTTTCTTTAATTTCCCAAAAATCTCTTATCATACCTTGCAAACAACGACGCATTAAAGTTGCTGCTGCTTTGGGGCTTTTTTCTAATATTTTGCAAGATTCTTCATAATCGCTTCTAATTTGCTCAGGTATGTATTCAGGGTAAGTTTTGTATGTTGTTTCTGGAATTATATCAAATTGTTCTCCTGTAATTCTTCTCTTACTGGTCACACAAATTTTACCACAGGACTTATTTCTGCATTTAAATGAATATATCGTTAGCTCTGCTTGATTTTCTTCTTTGCACAAATCTAAAGACCCAATATTAGATTTAAAACCAACATTTTGCCAATGAAAGCTATTATTATACACTTGTGTGTGCTTACAAAAAGGGCAAATATAAGTTTTGTTTGAAAAATCAATTTCTATCATAATCCTAGCTCCTTTAAATATTCACTCATCTTCAACTGCACATCTGAAAGCTCTTTTTCAATGCTCTCGATATTAGTCTTAACAACATCAATATCCACAATTTCTTCTTCCTCAAAAGTATCTACATATCGTGGAATATTTAGGTTGTAATCATTTTCTTTTATTTCATCTGCTGTGGCTTTGTAGCTGTATTTCTCGGTGGTCTCACGGCTTTCATAAGTGTCTACTATTTTTGTAATATCATTTGCACGAAGTATATTTTGGTTTTTACCTTTTTCAAAGTTACCGTCACCACTTGCATCAATGAATAATACATCACGATTAGGTCTATTTTTCTTTAGTACAAGCACACAAGCAGGAATACCAGTGCCGAAAAACAGATTTGACGGTAAGCCGATAACTGCATCAAGTAAGTTCATATCAATGATTTCTTTACGAATTTTTCCTTCGCTTGCACCTCTAAAAAGTACACCATGTGGAAGTACAACTGCCATTCTACCATCATTTACATCTAAACTGCTAAGCATGTGTAAAACAAATGCATAATCGCCCTTTGATGATGGAGGAACTCCTAAAGAGAATCTTTTGTAAGGGTCGAAGTTCGCTTGCATTTTAGCTTTTCCTTTGCCATCTGCATTAATTCCTGCCATAAATCCACTGTCCCATTTATCTAAAGAAAATGGAGGATTTGCAACTATAACTTGGAACTTCATAAGTTCATCATGTTGTAAATGCTGAGGATTTGCCAGTGTATCACCTTGCTTGATATTAGCATCATCAATATTGTGTAAAAACATATTCATAGTGCATAGCGCCCAAGTTTGTGCATTTGCCTCTTGTCCATAAATTGCAACCTTTTTGCTTGGTGCTTCTCTAAATGCTTTAAGAAGTAAACCGCCACTACCACAAGTAGGGTCGTAAATTCTATCATTTTCCTGTGGTTTAACAAGTTTTGCTACAAGCTCTGAAACTGTACTTGGTGTAAAAAATTCTCCACCTTTTTTACCAGCATCAGAAGCAAAATTTGCAATCATATATTCATAAGCATCACCAATTATATCAGAACTATCAAGGTGTGAAGGTCTTAAATCAAGTTCGTAAAAATCTGATAGTAAATTTTTAAGTATAGCATTTTTCTCGCGAACATCACCAAAGTCAACTTGAGAGTTAAAGTCAATAGCACGGAAAACATTGCGAAGTTTGCCACTATTATGTTCCTCTATATGAGAAAGGGCTATATTTATTTTTTGTCCGATTTCTGTATCGCCTCTATTGTCATATAGATAGTCAAAAGTAGAAACTTCATCAAGTGCAAATCTTTCACGACTCATAGCTCTGGCAACTCTATCTGCATCTCCATTGTATTGCTTTTCATACTCTGTTCTTTTCTCTTTGTTCACATCACTGAGATATTTTACAAATAGCATCGATAGTATATAATCTTTGTATCTTGAGCTGTCAATTTTCCCACGAAAGCTATCACAAGCTCTCCAAAGTGTGTTTTGTATATCTGTTTTAGTTGTCATAAATTTCTCCTTTAGTCTTATACAGTTTTAATAATAGCAAATTATTTAGTTTATTTTTTTCTGTTTCTAAATCCTGCAATAATAATCGTTCTTTAATAGATAAATCATAAAATTCGCCAATTTTCATTTGTGTTTCAATGTCGGGCAATAGTATTTTTATTTCACTTAATAACTGAGGTCTTATTGTTGCCAACATGCTTTTTCCGTTATTTTTTAAGTATTCTTTTTTTGCATGGATTGAGTTTAAAAACCATGTTAAATATTTAGGGTTTAATTTGTGATTAGTCGTTTTTATAACAGCAAAATGTGTTGGAATAACTAAATTTGTATTTAATTCATTAATTAACGTGGATGTGTATGGAGTAGATAGTTTTACTACTATATCATTCTTTTGTGTTAAGTACTCTTGCTTTAAATCTTCGATAGCATAATAATCAGAAAGGAAATCTTTGTTTATATTACCGGTTTCAGTTATTGATTTTAAGGTTAATTGTTTATAGTGGTAGTCGCTCGTGTTTGGCGCTTCTTTTCTGGATAAAACAATACCACTTCTAACTAACGCTACTTCGCCTATTGCTTTTTTAATCATAATTAGTCTCCTTACCTATAAATTTTTTCTTGATACTCTTTATTGATGGTATGGTATTCTTCTGTAGAAAGTAAGCTTTCTTGAACTCCATATTGGTTTATGTGGTTGATTAGCCTGTCCGTAGAATCAACTATATACTTTGTAGAATTTATTAAAAGGGTATCTTTTGTGTTGGGGTCATTGGTTAATTTTTCATATGAAATGTATGCATGGTGAAGAAAATAAGCATTGTTTTCTTCGTTGATTATACCTAATTTATGAAAAGTCATAGCACTATAGTATATATTATAATAATCATAGCTAATGCTATCTTCTTTAATGGATAATTCATAATGAGAATAAGCGGTAAGTAAATATTTATTTCTTAGCTCATCATCCAGTTCTGTTATAGTCGACATTAAGTGATACGCTTGACCAATCCTGTAAATAGTATCAGCTGATTCGTTGGTTCTGTAGTCATACCTTAATACGTATTCAAACATTTCGATAGCTTTAAATGAATATTCCGCGACTTTTTGGTTATTGTATTCGTTGTCTTGAAGGTTAAATTTGATATAAGATGCATATTCGTAATAATTTCTTCCGAGTTACAATGCAATTTGAGGACAGTTGGTAACTTCGCTTAAGGCTTCCTCTCTTAAAGAGATTACTTCCTCATAAAATTGTGAATCATGGCTCTTGTTGGGGGTGTTATACAATTCTTCTTCTAAAGATCTTGCTTGTGCAGCTTTTTTAACATAGTTATCATTTGCGATTAATTCTTTGTCGCTGATAGCAATCTCTTTATGTAAGTTATCGTATAAAATCTCTTCTACGACAGCTTGAGTTTTGAAAACGTATTCTCCTATAGATTCGCAGCTGGTTATATCTATAAGTTGAAGTTCATTGTATACTTTGCTATTACATGTCTGTGAGTTAGGGGTGAATTCTTCACCATTGTTATATTCTGCCTCGACAGCTTTTAAATTTGATAGGGTTTCGATTTCACTTGTATAAGGTGGTGGAGCGAGTTCTTCATTTATAATACTTGAAGTTTCTATTTCACTTGACACATTTGTAGTTGCAGGAAATGAGTGAGTTGGGAGCAATGTAGAGAGCAATAAACATACAATCAAACAGCGTTTTGGTGTTAAGTTAAATATCTTCATAAAAGTTAGAAGGAGATCGCAAATTGTATTTGGTTTTGAATAAAGGGGAAAAGTTAAATTAAAATTAAATATATTTATTTTTTGTGTAAAGCGTACACTCTTTTTGTTACTTGATTTATAGGACATATGCCTCCTTTAGAATTAAGATATAGAATGTTATGGTGAATAAAGAACGGATTAATGTAAAAAAAATATCGCAGGGTGGCTTGATGCGATTGGTTACACAAATTTAAAAATGTACAGGTATAAAAAGAACTGAAGTTGATAATGTAAATATTTTATTTTGTAAACTATGTATATTATAGCACGAAAATATTGATTTGTCAACATAGATGCGGGTTTAACACAAAAATTTTACAATATTGATTTTGATAGACTGAATTGACTTTTTTGCATAATATAAACTATAATCAAGTATATTGTTTAGAAGGAGTTAGGTATGGAAAGTATTCTTAAAGTTGTAATTAATTGCGTTGTGATTGGGTTGCTTTTGAAAATTAGTTATAAATATGTCATGAGTAAAACGGGGAAATATGTAAATGTTAATATTGAAATTGTTAGTGAGCGGTATGGTATAGAGTTAGTAATAGGGTTGATAATAATTGGAATATTATTATCTTTTTTAGAGTTATCTTTTTCGATTAATCTGATTGATAAGTTTAACTTATTAGAATATAAAGAAATTTTGGTAGTTATATATGTTTTTATTCAGATAATAAGAGGGAGGGAAATGTATGCCTATCTAAATGAACGAAGTATAATTAGAGATAATAAATATAACGAAAAAGGAAACGATGAAAAAATAATGGAAATAACTAATATATTGGATAGCTATAACACATCGTATATAATAGCAAAAGAGAAACTCGAGCTCTTGAAATGCGTATCTCCAATGTCGATAGCTGCAGTTGTTATAACGTATATACTTGAAAATGAAGTAGTGTTTGTTAATTGGAGCAATTATTTGATTTTTTTATTTGTGACACTATTTTTATATTTTTATGTAATATATTGTGCCTATAAAAGAACTGAGTTTTTTAAAATGAGAGAATTAGAAGCGAGAAAAGATTTAAGAGAATTGGAAATTTATTTGCAAATAAAATAGTGAATTGGATTTTCAATGCTTGGCATCTTGGATATGATTAAATATAGAAAAAGGAGTAAGTGTGTATCAAAATTTGATACGCTGTAAACAAAGAATAGAGACATCGAATTTTTATGTTCGGAGCCTTTTTAATATGCCAAATAATAAACCAAGTTTCACACACCACTTTACCATAATAAAGGTGTATAATTGTAAAATCAATTTATGTACAAAAAAGATATAGTAAACAAAAGGAATTAAAAAGTGAAAAAACATAAGAAAATATTAATGATAATTGTAGCAGCTGTTTCGATGCCGATAGTGATGATTACTGGGTTAATGATTTATATAAATTTCACATACTCGCACATACCTCAAGACATGCGTGTTATGGGGGTTATTTCAGACTTGTTTGTAGGTTTTGATGATACTAATAGTTTGAAAGAATTAAGCGAAAATACGCCGACTATGCCAGTTGAATTAAATGAAGATGTTTTAATTGAAGAAATATTTATAGATAGTACAAATGGGGAACAGTTACGAATTTTAGTTATGAAATCACAGAAGCAAACTGATATTAAAAATGCAGTTATTTGGTTTCATGGTGGCGGTTATGCTATGAAAACTCCAGAGGATGAATTAAGTTTAATGCAGAAATTTGTTGAGCATAACGGTGCTGTAGTGATAGCGCCAGACTACACACTTTCAGTTGAAGAGCCATATCCAGCTGCGCTGAACGATGCATATGATACATTGCTTTGGGTGAGAGATAATTCAGAAGAACTTATGATAAATCCAGAACAAATCTTTGTCGGTGGTGGTAGCGCTGGTGGTGGACTAACAGCATCGCTGTCATTATATGCAAGAGATAAAGGTGAAGTAAATATCGCATATCAAATGCCGTTATATCCAATGGTGGATCATAGAACTGTGCCAAATGGAGAAAAACAAGATTATTTAATATGGGATTTTGAGCGTAATGAAATTGCATGGCAAGTATATCTTGGTGAGCTTTATGGGACGGAAAATATTCCTGAATATGCTTCGCCAAACACAGCTGAAGATTTTTCAAATTTACCACCAACTTACACATTTGTTGGAACAGAAGATCCATTTTATCAAGATACATTAGAATATGTGGAGTTGCTTGAGAATGCTGATGTAACAGTGGGGTATGAAATTTATGATGGTGCGTACCATGGATTTGATGTAGTGGCAACTGATTCAGAAATTACAAAACAAGCATGGGACAACCTTTTTGAAAACTACGATTATGCAGTTGAAAATTATAAGGCAGTACAGCCATAATATTACTGA
>CAYJDR010000038.1:0-21751 GCA_964368965.1 uncultured Deferribacteraceae bacterium | reverse complement strand
GAGTTTGAGGAACAACAAAGTATTGCATGAAAAGAATAGCAATTTTAAATTGTTATAAATTTTTTCTCAAGACGAGGCGTACCGCAAAACTCACGAGCGAGTGTACATAAAGGTACATGACGAGTGAGTTCGAGGAACAACAAAGTATTGAGGAAAAAGAATAACAATTTTAGTGTTTACACCAATACATGCCCTCAGCAGTGGCTACAACCTTCATAACCTTCTCCACTTTCTTGCTAGTAGTATGCACCACTAAGCATGGCTCTGCACATGCTGTGTATATCAATGTGTTTTCGTCTTTTAGTACAAAATATAGCGATTTGCCTTCGTAATATGATTTCTTAAACAGCTTTTCTAGCTGGAATGCGTCTTTATATTTTACTTTTTTCTTGTTAGAATATATCTCAAACTCAAAGTAGCAAAGCGTTTTCAACAAAATATTTCGTTGTGCTATAAAACCCTCTGTCAACTGTGGCTCTTTGCAATAAAAACTATCTACATCTGAGTACATGTCAGTATTTTTATTCATTGAACCAACTGGAAACGGCAAAAAATCTATTACATAATACGGTTTCTCTATTAAATCACCAACAATCTCATGCATACAACACCTCTTTTACAAATAATTATTCGCCACTTTAACAAATTTAGTTTAAAATGTATAGATATTTTTCACTTTTAACTAAAAAAATATTTTACTTGACAAATTTACTTAGTAGTGCTAATTAAATTAAAAGGAGATTATTATGATAAAAAATATATTTGATAAAGTTTCAAGTAGCATAATGGATAAAGCTGTGTTTATGTCACCGATGTTATTGGTATTTTCTGCGCAGGCTTCCGTGCTTGTTTCTAGCAAGGTTTCAAATGCTAGTGTAGGAAGCATAGTTGTTATGGTTGCAATCAGGGCGATTATTATACCGCAAGTTAAGAAGTTGCAGATAATTAAAAAAGTGCGAGAGCTTGACTTTAAAGCGATAATATCGAAGCTACCACGCTACATGGCTAATGCAAGGTTAGCTAAACGCATGCAGTTAAGTTTGGTACACGCATAAAAAATGGGAGGTGTTTAGCCTCCCTAAGTTGTTTATAATTATATGTGAGTTATGGTAGCCTATGAACATTTTCCTAGATAGCCACGTCTTATAAATCAAGGCTCGCTATGACAGTGAGCATGCAAGGTGTTAACGAGCAGAACACCGCCACAGGAAAAAGACACCTATTTACATTGAGTTTGTGTCCAAAACTAGGCGGCTTGCCGAACTACGACAGGAGTTTACATAAAGCTAAGCGTAAATGACTGAGTAGTGCAGGCAAACAACAACGTGTTGGGCGCAAAGGCTTGTAAATTTATTCAACGGTGACCGACTTAGCCAAATTCCTCGGCTGATCAATCTCCCTATCGTTCATATCCGCCACATGGTACGCTAATAGCTGCAATGCAACTGCGTTCACCAATGGGAACAGGTAGCTTGGTGTTTGCTTCAACACTATTACATCTTCGTAGTCTTTATTAAGTTTCTTTGCGCCCTCTGTATCTGTGATGGCAATAATGCGTGCACCACGTGCGTGAACTTCCTCGCATGCGTTATACATCTTATCAAACAAGTTATCGGCCGGCATGATTGACACAACAGGCATACCTTCATCAACTAGCGCTATCGGTCCGTGTTTGATTTCACCAGCGGCGAACCCCTCGGCGTTGATATAGCTAATTTCTTTCAGCTTTAGCGCACCTTCTAACGCTAATGGATAGTTTGCGTTTCTGCCTAAGAATATAAAACGGTCTGATTGATAATATTTTCTGCTGATGTCAACTATTGTATCTTCTTGCAATAATGCATCTTCAACAGCCACAGGGATAGAGTTTAGTTCTTGCAATAGTTTATGTTCTGCAGCCTCATCAATAGCGCCTTTCGCCCTTGCGACTAACACAGATAGTGCAAACAATGCAGATATTTGTGATGTGAACGCTTTTGTAGATGCGACACTTATCTCAGGGCCACACTTTGTTGTGAACGTGTAGTCACATTCCCTAGCGATAGTTGAGCTTTCAACATTGCATATCGCTACTGATTTAAAGCCCGCTGCTTGTGCTTTCTCTAGCGCTGCAACTGTATCTGCTGTTTCGCCGCTTTGGCTAACGAATACTGCGAGCGTATCCTTAGGCATAGCAGCTTTGCGGTACTTATATTCTGATGCTAGTTCAGCTTGTGTTGGTATGTTTGCGAACTCTTCAAACCAATATTTTGCAACCATAGTTGCATGGTAAGCTGTTCCACAACCGATAAGCATGATGTTTTGTATATTTTTCAATTCGTCTGCGCTGATGCCAAACGCTGTGTTTATGTCGCTAAAAACTGATGCGATAGTGTTACGTATAGCTAGTGGTTGTTCGTAAATTTCTTTACGCATGTAGTGTTTATATTCACCCTTGCCAACGCTTTCGCTAGATACATTTAACTCTTTTATTTCAACTTCTTTAACTTGTAAGTCGTTATCATATAGTGTAACGCTATCTTTTTTCAGCACTACAATATCGCCATCGTTGATGTAGATAACTTTGTTAGTGTGCTCGATAAAAGCAGAAATATCTGAACCTAAAAAGTTTTCACCCTCGCCGATGCCTGCGATTAATGGGCTTTTTTTGCGTATACCCATTACAACATCTGGAAGTTTATCCCAAACGATTGCAAGCCCGTAAGTGCCCTCAAGTTTTGAGCCAAGCTCTTGCACGCCTTTTAACAATGCTTGTTCATAGTCGCCTTGCACGTCGCCAAGTATTTCTTCAAGCAAGTGTGCGATAACTTCTGTATCAGTATCTGATAAAAATTTATGCCCTTTTGCAGTGAGTTTTTCTTTATATTCAAGGTAGTTTTCCATGATACCGTTATGCACAACAGCAATAGAGCCTGAACAATCTGTATGCGGGTGTGCGTTTGCGCAAGTTGGTTTACCGTGCGTTGCCCACCTAGTGTGTGCGATGCCTATGGTGCCAGCTGGTTTATCTTTCGATATTTCTTCTTCAAGTGCTGCAACTTTACCAACAGCACAAACAACCTTTATGCCTTCGTCAGTTTTTATAGCTACACCTGCTGAGTCATAGCCTCTGTATTCAAGCCTTTTTAAACCGTTTACAAGATATGGAACGCTATCGCGCTCACCTGAATATCCAACAATTCCACACATTTATATAGTTCCTCTTAGTTTTTATTTTTCAACGCTGCTTCAACTAGCCCTCTGAAAAGCGGGTTAGGTTCGCCAACGCTACACCCAAACTCTGGGTGGAACTGAACACCGATAAAGAACGGATGATCAGTGATTTCAACTATCTCAGGTAACACGCCTTCATGATAGCCAGATACTGTTAAGCCAGCGCGCTCAATCTGTTCAACATACTCTGGGTTGAACTCATAGCGGTGACGGTGACGCTCAACAATGTTCTCATCGCCGTATAATCTATGAGCAAGCGAGCCTTTTTTAAGTGTTGCTTTATATTCGCCGGCGCGTTGTGTGCCGCCGACATCAGTAATAACTTTTTGAGCATTAAGCATTGCAATAACAGGGCTTTTTGTTTCTGGGTCAAACTCTGCTGATGTTGCATCTGTGATGCCAGCAAGGTTTCTAGCAGTTTCTAGAACTGTGCATTGCATACCTAAACAAATACCTAAGAATGGCAACTTGTTTTCACGCGCATATTTGATAGCAGATATCTTACCATCAACACCACGCACACCATAGCCACCCGCAACAATCATGCCGTCAACTTCTTTTAGTTTGTCAACTAAGTTAGGGTCTTCAGCGTCGAAGTAGACATCTTCCACTTTAGATTTTTCGCTTAAACCTGCGATGTATAGTGACTCGGAGATAGATTTATAAGCATCTTTCAAGCCGATGTACTTACCAACAACGCCTATCTTAACTGTATTTTTATGGTTATCATGCGATACGATATCGAACCAAGAAGTATCAAACTCTTGCTTAGGTTGAAGCTCTAGCTTCTCCATGATTAGCGCATCTACATTTTGCGCCCTGAAAATTTCAGGTACGTGGTAGATAGATTTTGTATCCCTAGCTTCGATAACTGCCCTACGCTGTACGTTACAATGTAGTGCGATTTTTGCTTTCAACTCGTCTGATACTGGCAAGTCTGAACGGCAGATGATAACATCAGCCATGATGCCTGAGTCACGCAATTTTGATACTGAGTGCTGTGTCGGCTTCGTTTTAAGCTCGGCAGCAGCGCCGATATATGGTAATAACGTCAAGTGGACGTTTAGAACATCATGCTTTGGTTTCTCATGCTTGAACTGCCTGATAGCCTCAAGGAACGGTAGCCCCTCGATATCGCCAACAGTGCCGCCGATTTCGATAAGCACTATGTCATAATCTTCTTCAAGTGCGTTAAACCTGTCTTTGATTTCATCTGTGATGTGCGGAATAACTTGAACAGTGTTACCTTTATAGTAGCCTTTTATCTCACGTTCGATAACTGTTTTGTAGATATCGCCAGACGTGTTAGTGTTAGCCTTAGTAGTGTTTACACCAAGGAAACGCTCGTAGTAACCGAGGTCAAGGTCTGTTTCTGCGCCATCTGCCGCAACGAAAACCTCGCCATGTTGGTATGGGTTCATAGTACCTGGGTCTACATTAAAGTATGGGTCAAACTTCGCCATAGTAACTTTAAAACCGTTTAACTGCAACAATTTACCGATACTAGCACCAGAAACACCCTTACCAAGTGAACTAGCAACCCCACCAGTTATAAATATCCATTTAGCCATATAAAAAACCGCCTCATCTGAAATTAAAATATTAACTATACATATTACACCATACCGCGAAAGACGGCAACAAAATTTTTTAAAAAATTTACATAAAAAAAGCCCATACTGGCGCAAACCAATATGGGCATAAGTTTTACTAAATTGTAATTAGTTTTTTGTCTGAACTACGCTGATTGCAACACTTTCGCTAACGTTGCCGTTCGCATCAATAATTTCTGCTGATATTTCCAGGTCGCCATTAGAAGTGATATAGTTACCTTGGATTAAGCCTTTAACAATTTTATTGATTGATAAGTCAACATTTGTTGCGCCTTTATATTTATTAGCATCAGGAACTAAAGAAGCAATAAGTATAAGCTGTGCAGCATCAATATTTACAAGCTCAAGCGTGCCAATATTTGAGAGTATTGGACCAAGAGTTGCGTCAGTAGATGCAAACGCAAGCCTAAAGTTTTGCATACGGCCTTGTGCTGTTGATTGCAGTTTAATAATGTATTGCTCTGCTGCGTCATCTATGGTTGTTTTATTTATCGTAACTGTTCCTGCAAAGCCTACGTCTACGCCACCTTTCATCAGCTTCATTTCAGGTGGATTGCCGTTCACAATGCCGCTATCGTATGCGTTTGAAGTAGTATCATCAGCGCATGCAAACAACATCGTTGAAAGCATAACCAACATAATAGTTTTCAAAAATTTCATATCATCCTCCAAATATTCATTGCATTATCATAATATAACTCATTTCTAAAAATCAATCAAGCTATATTTGACAGCACTACACCTCAAGCTTTCTATAGAAACAGCTACGTGCGCCCGTATGGCATGCAACACCTGACTGCTCAACAACATACAACACGCTGTCGCAGTCGCAATCAATCAGCACATCAACTATCTTTTGCACATTGCCAGATGTTCCACCCTTTTTCCACAGTTCGTTTCTGCTACGTGAATAATAGTGGGCGAAACCTGTCGACATAGTGAGCTCGATAGCCTCTTTATTTGCATAGGCTTGCATAAGCACTTCCTTACTATCAACATCTTGCACTATTACTGTAACTAATTCACCACATTTATCAAAATCTACCTTTGCGAACATCATCTACCTCAAAATTAAAATTAAAAAAAGTGGGCAGAAACATATTCTACCCACTCAATAACTAACATATTTTAATTGCTAAGACAACTTTAAATTATTTATAAGTTGAAGATAAATAGCCAGCAACAGCTTCCCTGTCCTCATCAGTGATTACAAGCACAGCTTGCGATGATGATACAGGCGCTAGCTTCATTCTATCAATCACAGCTTCCCACAAATCTACAGAGTAGCCTTTATGATACTTCACCAATGTATAGCTATGGCATGTGCTACACTCACTAACAAACAGCTTGCCAGCCTCTTTACTGCCAGCAGCTAGTGCTAAACCTGAAATTGCAAAAGTCATGACACATAAAAATACCAAAAAGTTATTTTTCATAATCGGCCTCCACTAGATATACTATAAGCTCCCATTGCTATTTTATACAATAACATGCATATTGCAATATATCAAGCGAAAAATACACAAAATGCTTTATTTTAAAGGGTTACTTATACTTTTCGCTTAGGTGTTTTGCTATAAACTCTTGGTCTGTTTGGGATATTTCCAGTTTATGATTTTTCATGCGTTCGATTATTCTTAACCATTGGATATGGCTAAGCCCTTTCTTCTTTTCGACGATTTGTGCTGAATGGCAAGAGCTGCAATGCTTAATAACTGTTTTATGCTGCGCACCTGATGACGAGCAACCAACTAACAGTAAAGCAGAAATGATTGAGAGTGAGAGAGTTTTCATATATCACCTTAATTTTATTGATAATAACTATCATACAACAAGGCAAAAAAAACGGGCAGAATAAATCTGCCCTATGAAACTATTTTGCGAAATATTCAGTACCTAAGTATTTAGATATTGTTGCTTTTTCTGCATCAGTGATTTTAAGACCAGCTTTGATCATATTGTCGATACATTGGCTCCAACGCTCAACTGTGAATTTGCTGTATGCTTCTTTTTTCTCTACAGCTTTAGGAGAGTGGCAAGTGCTGCATTTTGCTTCAAACAATGCTTTTGCATCGCCTGCTGCGCTAGCTGATGATGCCATTACGATAACTGCTAATAATGCTACTAAAAAACCTGTACTTTTCTTGAACATAATTGTCCTCCCTATGTTATGATTATACCTCTAGGTACATCTTTACAATCTTTACATAACTTACACATATTTGCAACTATAAATTAGCATATACGTGGTAGTAGCTCTCCTGGTGGCATCTCGATATACCTTTTGCCACCAATAGTTGTATTTAGCACAACTTTTTTACTATCAGTAATTTCGCCGATTATTACAGCGCTTTTACCTAATGGGTTTTCTCTTAAAATATTTACAACTTCATCAGCACAATCAGCACTTGCGATAACGACTGCAACGCCTTCGTTTGCAACGCTTAGTGGGTCGAAGCCTAATGTTTCAGCAAAGTTTGCAACATCTTCCCTGATTGGCAGCGTCTCTTCGTTGACTGCAATACCAACATCGCTACTTTCTGCAATTTCGTTTAGCACAGCAGCTAGTCCGCCACGTGTAGCATCACGTGCAAATTTCACATCTTTTGTGTATACTGTTTCAAGCATTTTATTTAAGCATGCGCAGTCAGACTCAATATTTCCAATAAAGCCTAAGTTGCCACGTGACAACATGATAGACATGCCATGCCTAGCGATATCTGACGTTACGATAATTTTATCACCAGTTTTTATGCTTGAGAAGTCGTTCAAGTTTTTGACGATATCACCAACGCCAGCTGTGTTAATGATTATACCATCTAGCGCTTCACGCTCTACTACTTTTGTATCGCCACACACTACCATTACGCCTGCTTCTTTTGCGGTTTTACCAGCAGATATAATGATTTGTTCAAGTTTATCAAGTGGATACCCCTCTGCAACAACTATAGAAAATGATAAATATTTAGGTATAGCGCCACTAACAGCAAGGTCGTTCACTGTGCCACATATTGCAAGTTTGCCTATGTCGCCACCTGTGAACACATCAGGCTTGATAACGAACGAATCTGTTGAGAATGCGCACAATCCGTTAGTTTTTATAAGTGAAGCATCGCCCATGTTTGCGATGATTTCGTTATCGAAGTTTTTCAGTATGACATCTTTTATGAAGTCAGACATTTGTTTTCCGCCACCACCGAGTGACAGTTTTACAACATTTTCAGCCATATTTAACCCTTATATGTATTTATAATATGCAGAGCAAGTACCCTCTGATGAAACCATGCAAGGCCCAACAGGAGTTTCTGGAGTGCAAACTTTTTTAAACAACGCGCAATCTGTAGGCAATATCTTGCCTGTAAGCACGCTACCACATTTGCAGCCTTTGATTTCCTCAACTGTATCAACATTTATCGCATATTTGATGAGTGCATCATAGTGTGCGTATTCTTCACGTATCCCAAGCCCGCTACCCTCTAGCGCACCTAAACCACGCCAAACCGATGTGCAAGGCTCAAATACTTTATACATCAAGTTTCTTGCAATTTCGTTGCCTTGTTCTGCAACTACTCGCTTATATTTATTTTCCACCTTAAACTCACCAGAGTTCACTTGGTTGATAACCTCATTAATCGCATCAAGCATTTCAACAGGCTCAAACCCCGCAACAACGGCTGCTTTTTTTGCTTCAATAATAGGCTCATACAAAGCGACACCCGTAACAGTTGTAACATGCCCTGGGCAAAGGAAGCCATCAATTTGCAGCTCTGCATCTGACAATAGAAGTTCGATAGCCTTAGGCATAGTTTTGCACATGCTGAAAACGGTTAAGTTTTCAATGCCTTGTTTTTCTATCTCAAGTATGAGGTGCGCAACGATAGGTACAGTAGTTTCAAACCCTACACCTAAGAACGTAAACTTTTTTGTTGGATTGTTTTTAGCAAGCTTAATAGAGTCAAGTGGAGAGTATATAACATGAACGCCAGCGCCGTTTGCTCTAGCGTCTGCAAGCGTCATGCCAGTAGATGATGGTATGCGTATAAGGTCACCAAAAGTGATAACGTCAACGCCCCTATCAAGTAGTTGGAAGAATGTGTCTATCTCGCCTTGTGACGTAACGCAAACAGGGCAACCAGGGCCCGACACAAGCATAACATTATCAGGCATAACGCTTCGTAAACCGTTGCGTGATATAGCCATTGTATGCGTGCCACAAACTTCCATTATTTTATATTTTTCACCAGTGGCAGATTGTTTTACTTGGCTGATGAGTGATTTGGAAAGTTCTTTATCTCTAAACGGGCTATTTTGGTTCATTAGCTTGTTCCGCTTCGAGTAGCTCTACTTCAAACTCGTCAACTTGCTCTAGTAGAAACTGTAATGTTTCTTTAGCTTCTTGCTCGTCCATTTTTGCCATAGCATAACCAGCGTGCACCATAACCCAATCGCCAACACTAACAGTATCGCCTAAAAAAATTGTGGAAACTTCTCTTTTAGTGCCAGCCATATCTACAACAGCTGCGCAATCGTCTAACGTTTCAATAATTGCAGGGTAACCTAAACACATAATATATTCTCCCTAAGTTGATTATTTTGAGTACTATAGTAAATTTTTATTCTTTCGTAAACCTAAATATGATGCCAGCAACAATTCCGCAAGCGAAACCACCAATATGCGCCCACCAAGCTACGTTTGAGCCCATATCAAACATGCTGTTTGCAACTTGCAAACCTATCCATAACAATATAAAAAACATCGCGTGGATATTGCGCACAAAAATAAATATGATGATTATAAACAACACACGCATCTTAGCTAATGGAAATAGTGCGGCATAAATCCCTATAATGCCCGCTATCGCGCCACTTGCGCCGATTATTGGTATATCAAGCGTTGGCGTTGCGATAACTTGCGCTACACCTGAAAGCACACCGAACGCTATATACGCAACTAAAAACTTCGACTTGCCGATATAATCTTCAACATTGACACCAAAAACATATAGAAAATAAATGTTTGATAACAAATGAAGCAATGAACCATGCAGCACCATATATGTAAAGAATGGGTAAACCTTCTCCACTAAAGGCACTATCTCGCTAGGCATACCAAGCTTTGCAGGCACAACACCATAAGTTAAAAATAAGAACGCATCACGAAGTTCAAGGCTATAAAAATACAGCCCGACATTTATAAGGATAAGAGCAACTGTAATGAATGGAAAATGCTCTCTTGGTACTAAGCTTTTTAAAGGAAACAAACCCGCCCCCGATAGTATTAAAACATATTGCTATCACTATACGCTGATTTGTTCATTTTGTCAGTATATATTTTGGGTATATAAAAAAGAGGACAGATTTCTCTGCCCTCTATGGAAATAGTCTACATATTGTGTTTATACTTTGAACACGCCAACAAGCTCTTTCAGATTTTCTGTGCGAGTTTGGAGGTGGTTAACAGTTGTAACAACTTGTGATACGGCTGCGTTACTCTGCTCAATGCCAGATGCAATCGTTTGTGTGTTATCAGAAACTGTTTGGATAGTGTTGAACTGCTCTGTATTTTGTGCTGATAGTTCCTCAGTATCGTTGAATATCGTAATAACTGTTTCAACAACTTCGTTGAAGCCAGCCGACGTGATTTGGATACTCTCCACACCTTCGGTTACAAATTCACCAGATTTCTGCATCTCTTTAGATGCATCTTGTGAGCCAACTTGCAGTGATGATACTATTGTTTCAATCTCGCTAGTAGCTTTCTGTGTGCGCTCAGCAAGTTTTCTAACCTCATCAGCAACTACGGCAAACCCTCTACCAGCCTCACCAGCACGTGCCGCCTCGATAGCTGCGTTTAATGCAAGTAGGTTTGTTTGGTCTGCGATGTCGTTAATAGTTGTTAATATCTCGCCAATGTCGCCAGAGCTTGTAGCAAGGCGTGAGATTGTTTGAGATAGTGAATCTGCTTGTTCGCTTATCATTGTCATCTTCACTTGAACTTCGCTTAACTGTAGCTGACCTTCTTTAGTAGATGCTGTCGTTTGCGATAATATATCTAAATTCTTTTTGAATGCGTCGTTTGCAACTGTTGCATTATGGTTAATGCTTCCCATGCTGGTAACGATTTCGTTAACTTGGTGAGTTTGGCTCTCAAATGTAACTGCTAGCTCTTCCATTGTGCTTGCAAGTTCGTTGTTGCCAGAAACAACCTCATCAGCTGCATATTTAACCTCTGTCACAACTTGTTGAACACTTGCGATAAACGCGTTGAAGTACTCAGCTAAGTCTTTTAACTCGTCATTGTTAGCTGTAACGATACGTTGAGTGAGGTCGCCATCGCCTTCTGTAAGTTCCTTTGTCATAGCTGTAAAACGGTTTAGAGGTGCAACAACTGACCTAATCAACATGAATATGATAAACACACCTAACGATATCGTTGCAACTGTCATAAGTATAGCTGCGTTGATAGTTGTTGTTAGTGCTGTATATGTTTCATTACCGATATTTGTAGAAATTTCAGAGAACGATTCTGCTAAATCATCCATATCTGCTGTCAAATCATTTTGTATAGTTACTTGGTTTTCAACTGTTTTGTTATAGATGTCGAAATAGCTCATACCATTAGCAAACGAAGCTTTTAGCCCATCTAGATAGCCCATTGCTGCTGTTGCACGGTTCATAACATTATCGCTATGTGTTGCACCGAGTATCTCATTTAATGCGTTAGTTGCTTCAACAAAGTGTTGCTCAATTTCATCTTTTATTGCCATGTCACGAGTAGTTAGCAATGTACTATATTTATTGTTAGCTAGGAATGCGTTATAGTTTGCAATGTCGCCAAGCCTAAGAACTTCAGTAATTCTAAACCTCATGTCTGGGTCTTCAAGTAATCTCTCAGACTCTAATGCGTCATACATTGATAAGAATAGGTTGTTTAATTCATCAGAAAGCTTGCCGAAAACTTCCTGATATTCTACACGGCTCTGAAGCACATTGGAATGATCTGCAATAACGGCCGCATTTTGTAGAAAGTAATTTTCAAACTTTGGGTTCGCAACATCAATTATAGCAGCAGGCTCGCTAAAGAATTCTCTATTTTGTTCAACTCTGCCACGAACTAAGTCTGCATATTTCACATTGTTTGCCATAGCAGCTTCAATTGCTTTAACTTCTGCCTCTCTACCTATGTCAGAGAACGATTTTTTGTAGGCATCCATTTGTGCAATGACTGAAAAGTAAACTTCTCTAAAGTCTGCAAAATCGCCAATAACAGGAGTAACATCTTCTGATAACTCCTTCGCAAGGTATGATGAACCAGATGACATAACATATGCCACTGTCCCTTGGATAACACCCATTAGAACTAAAGCTACTGTCGCAATAACTATCTTACGACTGATTGTAAAACGCATGTTTTTAAACACAAAGCCCCTCCTCATCAATATTGATGAATTGTTAAATGTAGAACTTATAGACAAACTTCGTCCAGATACTATATATCTTATTATTAATTAATTATAATATCAATAGAAATCTTTTATTTATTCTTAGGTGTGAAAAATTTGCAAGGTGTGCCTGATGACTTGAACACCTCTAGTGATGGGATAAGTTTTGACTTAAAATTGAGTGCATCACATGCGTATGGGTGTGCTGGTTGCCATGTTATCCTGTGGTGGATACATGCATAACAGTTGATACGATTATTTTGTGGTGAACTTTTTGCATTAGTTGACATACACGTTTTATATCGCTATTTTTTTTCATAGTCAAGAGTTTATCAAATAAATTGTTATTTATAATTGATTAAAAATGCTATTTGCATTATATTGTATGTAATTTTTATAAACATGGGGGTTTACGAATGTACAAGATAGCAGTTCTTGCTGGCGACGGTATCGGGCCAGAGGTTATGAGCGAAGCACTTAAAGTGCTTGATAAAGTTGGAGAAATCTACGGACACACGTTTGAATATACAAAGGCAGACATAGGCGGCATCGCATATGATAATCACGGCACACCATTGCCGCAATCGACTATTGACGTTTGTGAAAATGCAGACGCTATTTTATTCGGCTCTGTCGGTGGCCCTAAATGGGAAACTCTTCCACCACACTTGCAACCTGAGCGTGGCGCACTATTGCCTATCAGAAAGCACTTCAAACTGTTTGCAAACATCAGGCCTGTTAAGATTTACCCATCACTTTCGTTCGCTTCTTCGTTGAAAAATGAGCTTATTGAAAGCGGTGTTGATGTTGTATTCTTCCGTGAGCTTACTGGCGGTATCTATTTCGGCCAGCCAAAATCTATCTCTGAAGATAGATGCTCTGCTGTTGACACTATGGTATACACAAAAGCTGAGGTTGAGCGCATCGCACATAAAGCATTCCAAGCAGCTAGGTTACGTACAAACAGAGTATGTAGCGTAGATAAAGCAAACGTACTTATGACAAGCGTTTTATGGCGTGAAACTGTTGAAGCACTACATAAAGCAGAATACTCTGATGTTGAACTATCACACATGTTCGTTGACAACGCAGCTATGCAGCTTGTTCGCAACCCTGCTCAGTTCGACGTTGTTTTAACTGAAAACATGTTTGGCGATATATTAACTGATGAAGCTTCTATGCTTTCAGGCTCTTTAGGCATGCTTCCATCAGCATCTATAAACGAAGCTGGCTTTGGACTATATGAGCCAAGCGGCGGCTCTGCACCTGACATCGCTGGCAAAGGTATCGCGAACCCGATAGCACAAATTTTATCGGCAGCTATGATGTTGCGTTACAGCTTCAACTTAGATACGGAAGCTAAAGCTATCGAAAACGCAGTTGCTGCAACACTTGACGAAGGCTACAGAACTGGCGACATCATGGGTGGCGCAGATGCTAACCTTAAGCTTGCTAAAACTAGCGAAATAGGCGAAGCAATCGTTAAAAACATTAAATAAGCGAGTACAGATGAATATTTATACGCATAGACTTAAGCAATATTTTATTAGGAACAAATGGTTTTTACTAGCATTTGTTGTGTTGGGTGTATTTTTCAAAATGTACCCACAGATTGATATTGTTGCTGCTAGCCAATTCTATAACGAAACAGAGCGTTTCTTTTTAGCTAACCACCCGTTATCCATGTTTGTTTACCATGGGGTGCATTATTTAACAGGCATTATGGCAACGGTTTTCATACTGTCGCTCATATATATGTTCGTAACTAAAAAGGCTATTTTTGGAATTGGCAAAAAGACAGTCGCATTTATGCTAGCTGCGTTAATATTAGCGCCAGGGCTTGTCACAAACACGATATTGAAAGATAACGTCGGCAGGCCTCGCCCTGATGCAGTGATAGAGTTTGGCGGTCCGCACACTTTCGTGCCACCGTTCACTATATCAAATGCATGTGATAAAAACTGTTCGTTTGTTTCTGGCCATGCTTCACTTGGGTTTTACTTGATGGTGTTTGGCTTGGTAGCTACAGGCGCTAGAAGAAAATACTTGCTTAGTGCAGGTTTTTTAGCGGGTGTTGTTATCGGCTTTGTGAGGATTATACAAGGTAGGCACTTTTTCACAGATGTTGTGTTTGCGTTCTTTTTTGTATACTTCACCATGTCGCTACTGCATGCGCTGATGTATGGATTTGATGACGAACAATAAAAATAATGGCGTGGGACAAAATCTCACGCCTTTTTTATTTGCATATTTTTAAGAACAATTAAACAATGAACTGGATAAAACTATCACTATAAATAATATCACCAACGATATTATTCAACACGATTGATGACGATTTACCTGGCGCAACATATTGCGGCAACGCACCAAGAACATACAGCAACGCTTTATCATCTTTAGGTGATGTGTCATGGAGCATTGAAATCAAATATTTATAGATATCTTGCTCTGTTTCAGTTAGGTCAAACGGCTCGTCGACAACGTCGCCATAACACTTCTCAACAACATATCGCAACAAATTAAACGCTAAATGGTTATGCCTGCCACCTAAGTTAGGCGATACGATAAACCTGATATACTCCATAAAATCGAATGATGCAAGTGTTTCGTCCCATACGTTAGGGTTTGGGAAGTGGTACTCAGATACGCTCTGCTTCATTAAATCTCTAGCAAGTGCGTATAAGTGCGTAGACTTATAAGGGTTCAATATAAACAAGCTAGGGTGCACCACAACACTATCGTTTGACATCTCAAGGTATTCTCTAACTTCATATAGCATTTTTTTAGCGTTCTTATCAGAGTGGAACGGCGATATAATATAGCCGACATAAATATCTATTTGCAAGTTTTGCGCTTTTAGCTCGTCTACAAATAGTTTGAAGTCATAATATTCGCTATCGAGCATAACTCTGGTACGCAGTTTGCCATGCACCCTTCTGCCGAGAAATTCGTCCTCTGCGACGCTATCACGCCCAATGAGGAGCGTTTTTATCTTATATTTTTCAACTACTTTTACAAAGTCATCGTTAATATCTTCGGGGTCACAAAACATTTTAAAGCAGATGTTTCGGTCATGCTCGAGTATAGCTTCAAGCCTCTCTAGCGTTGCAGCTTTATGCGCTGGTTGGAACGGGCTAGAGTCGAATATAGAGATCGTAACCTCACCTTTATAGCCGCCCCTGATATAATCCATCTGCGCAAATAACAAGTACAATGTTTTCGTACAAGCATTATCAGATAAGCTATACTTATATACGGAGCAATAGTCACAATTATTGTAGCATTGGTCATTAAACATGACATGCACTTCGTGTTTGCCGTTTTCTTCATATGTGACTGGTAAAAGCGGATAAGACATCGACGAGTGGCCATCAAGAAGTGGTTGCCTAGAGTTGATATAATTATATCCATTACTAGCTGGCATAGGTGCAATTGTTATGCCTGTGTTATCTTTAATGACGTTTATATCTTTTGTGTGCATGTAGCCTAGGCAGAACTCAATAAAAGCATCGCCACCACCAGAAAAAACGATATCAAACAGACCGTCTTCTAGGCACTCAACAATGCTTTCGTTATCTTGGAAGTGGACACCACCAGCGACAATAAGCGCATTTGGGTGTATGTTTCTAGTGATGATTGCAAGGTCACGCACGAACGCGAACGAATTTGACCAACAAGAAAATGCATAAACTGCACACTCGTTAGATTTAAGGAACACTTTAAACTTGTCGTATATATTATCAATCGTGACATATTCTTTCGGCCTAGGGAAAAAGGAAATATTGACAAACCCTTGCGTCATCAAGTTATATTGAAACGACGAAACGGCAAGCGACGATTCCGCAGGCTTGAATGAAAACATGTCATAAGTAATATTTATTAAACCTAATCTCACGATAATCTCTCTATAATATTTTTGACAATCAAAGCATGATATATCGTTTTACGAGATATTACAAGCGCTATTATCTCTAAAATAAAATATCACACCTGAACGCTTACACTGTCAAAGAAATTTACTCAATTTAAAATTTCCCCTTGACATATTTCAATTGTTCAACTACATTTGAAATATACTCACATGGAGCATAATAATGGATAACAAACTTAACTATAAATATATTTTTATTGCAATAGGCACATTTGCGGTGTGGTACGCTGCATATTCTTCATTGATACCTGCTGCGGATTTCATCACATATACTATTTTTCAGATGGAGCCAGAGGCGAAGCTTGGCAAAGCTGTCCACTTCTTTCTGTATGATACGGCAAAGATTTTACTATTGATGGTTATGCTAATATATGTCATTGGGTTTGTGCGTGCATCGCTTAGTGTTGAGCGTGTGAGGAACTTCTTAGTTGGGAAACATAGCATAGTTGGCTATTCATCTGCTGCGATTTTTGGTTCGGTTACGCCATTTTGCTCTTGCTCAAGTGTTCCTTTATTCATAGGGTTCACAACGGCTAAAATACCTCTCGGAATGACAATGACGTTCCTAATCACTTCGCCTATAATTAACGAAGTCGCTGTAATTATCTTGCTGGGTATGCTCGGCTGGAAATTTACAGTTGTATATGTACTTATCGGCTTAAGTATGGGTATCCTTGGTGGCGTGATCATGAACAAACTTAAAGCTGAACGCTTTTTGCAAGACTATCTACAAAAAGACTTTGGCGATGTTAAAATGATGGATGTTAAAACTAAATTCTCACTAGCTGACAGGCACGAGTTTGCATATACAGAAATGCGTGACATCACTAAGCGTATCTGGAAATGGGTTATCGTCGGTGTAGGTATTGGCGCATTGTTGCACGGGTATGTGCCTGAAGAGTTCATTATAGAGCACTTAAATGCTGATAACTGGCTTGCAGTTCCTGGCGCTGTGTTGCTTGGTATCCCTTTATATACGAACGCTACAGGTGTTATGCCTATTGTTGAAAGTTTAATCGGCAACAGCATGCCTGTTGGTACGACTATGGCACTTTCAATGAGTGCAGTTGCATTATCGTTGCCTGAGCTTATCATGCTTAAACAAGTGATGAAAACAGAACTTATTGTAAGGTTCGTTTTGGTGATGTTTGTGCTGTTTGTGCTGATGGGTTGGCTACTTAACGTAGTATCACCTTACTTAGTTTTAGTCGCTTAATTTTTTACATGCAGTTGTTTTTTTATCAGAGTTGGCGCAACATTCGCTAGTGAGGTATTTAACAACTGCGTTCATTTCATCTATGTTCGCAATATACCTATTGAACCTACCCTCTTGAACACTATCAACAAGCCCAATATGTTGTAGCGCTTTCAAGTGGAACGATAAATTGTTTGGCTTAATGCTTAATATCTCCGAGATTTGCCCAGCGACAATGCCTTCTGGTCTGTATGACACAAGTAATCTAAATATATCTAGCCTAATAGGTGATGATAGTGCTTCAAATATTTTGGCTGCTTTTTCTTTTTGCATGTTGGGTTACCTCGTAAGATTTCCTTGATTATATCAGACAATCCACTATTTACAATAAAAATATTACAAAACTATCACACGGTTGTTGATTTTAGTGTAAATTTCTTTTATATTCGCTTATAAACACTTAGCTTATGAGAGGCCATCATGAACACAAACTTTGAAACAATGCTGAAACAATGCGAACAACAAGCCGAAAAAACACTCGAAGCCACACGCATTGACGACATGATGGAATACTCATCAATCTTCAACAATTACTTCACACAGCTACAACAAATCATTGAAAAATCAGATGATATCGACCACGCTAAGCTAGATAACCTAAAAACACTTATAGAAAAACTTGCAGAAAAATTAAATGCACATAAAAAAGAAGTTTCAACAGCTATTGCAAACCTTGGCAAAAGCAAAGTTACGAAAGCCTATAAACCCTCACGCTATACTGCTGCACGCAAATTTGACTCGAGAACATAATATATAATGAGCATCAGAACTATATCATACACACTTAAAGAGATTTTACCGATATTCATATTGACGAACTTCTTTTTAGTTTTCTTACTTATGTTAGAGCAACTTGTTGAGCTTGCAGACTTATTCTTTGCGAAGAATGTACCGTTTGTTGTAATTGCGCAAACAGTTGTCTACCTCATGCCATCGGTGCTATCAATCACGCTCCCGCTATCATGCTTGTTTGGCACGCTCATCGCGTTCAGCAGGCTCTCTGCCGACTCAGAGCTAGTAGCGTTGCGTGCTATCGGCGCAAGTATTGGCGCGCTGCTTCGCCCTATCATATTGTTTGGTTTGTTTGCTGGTGCACTTTGCCTGCTTATGAACTCTTACTTAGCTGTTAAAGGCACAACACTTGCGTTCAACAACATCAATAAAATCGTTGAAAATATATCGCTTAAAGACCTACGTGAAAACGAACTGTATACCGACTTAGCAAGCATGCAACTATACGTTAAAAAGAAAATCGACGATTTCCATTTCAACGATATCGTACTCATCAGAACAGATGACGACACAATCGTATCGGCAAAAACAGGTAAGATATTCCCTACACCTGACCACTCTATAGAGATGTTTTTCTATGACGGGAAAATAACAACTATTGACGATGAAGAAAAAATCACAAGCATCAACTTCGATAATATGTCCATAAACATACCACTAAATATCGACTTCGCAGACGCTATCGACAGCGTTGCAACTATGAGCATGTCTGACCTAAAGCAACAAATGGGCACAGATAAAGCACTAGCATTTGAGCTATCTAAACGACTATCTATGCCTGCAACGGCTATCATATTAGCTATACTTGGGTTTACGTTTGGCGTGTTCTCTAGCAGGACAACTAAATCTTACGGTGTGCTTTATGCGATATTGATAGCGTTCATATTTAACATGCTGTTGCTATATTTAGAGAGTTCAGTTGCGAAAGTGCCAGTATCGCCACTATTGCTAGCATGGGTGCCTAATTTAGTGTTGCTTGCGATACTTGCTTTCAGGGTAAATATGCTTAGAAAATAAGCTAAGCTAATATCTTTTCAAACTCGTTATCGAGGGTTGATAATGCATTATCAATGCTAGCAACGCTCGCTTCAACCCACTCGACATTTGTGTTTAATTGCTTAATCGCATTATCAAGCATATGTTTAACTTCATCAGGGTTTGCACTGCCTTTTGTTGCCCTATTATTGATGACATAAACAGGGTTTAATGCATCGTTAAAGCTTTTTTCAGATAAAGGAAGCTCCATATCTATGTTATGCTCATTCATTATATCTTTATATATTTTTTTCGCTTCGGAATATGGAAAATCTAGTGGTTTGATATTTTTTGAACGCCCATAATCAACAAGCTTTGATGCATAATGATGCCCAAGCCTAAACGATACACTGTAATCGCGCATCAAGATATCTGCAAGCTCTTGAGATGATACCCAATCGCTATTCACCTCTTCTAGTGCTCTTGATTTATTGATATTTAATGATGATATCACATTACCTAAAGATTTCAAAGCATCAAGCGCCGAGCATACCATGCGTTTATTATCTGCAACTGATTTAGGGTCAGGCATACCTGGGGTTATATTGTGGGCTGTAATTGCAACTGAAAACCCAGCAGACAACGCTTGCGATGCTTTCATTCTTGTATCGTTGATTACACCAGGGTTACGTTTTTGAGGCATAGCTGTAGATGCATATGTAGCCCCCCTATCAAGCAAAATCCAAGGCCTAGTTTGCGAATATTGTGGCAATAAATCTTCAACAAATAATCCAATGTGAATTGCTATGCCTTGTACAACAGCGCCAACTTCAATAGGGTTGTCGACAGAGGCAAGCTGAGCAGCATCATATGCATTTTCAACGATATCTGCGAAACCTAGGTAATCACTCATTTTCCCTCTATCTAAGTTCCAGCTTGTACCGTTTAAAACAGTAGTACCCATAGCACATTTATTAAACCTATCATACACTTGCCTGATACGCTCAGCATCACGCTCAAAAGCTTTATAAAAGCCTAGCAAATAATGAGCATATGTAGTAGGTTGAGCAACAACACCGTTTGTATAACTAGGAACAATTGTATCAACATGTTCACTAGCCAAGTTTAGTAAAGACTGCATAACATCATTCAGCTCTTTTGCAAGCGACAATAAATCATCACGTAAAATTGCAGCACGAAACGTTGCATGAATATCTTGAGAACTTCTGCCCGCATGTATAGCCGTAATATCATAACCAGCTTCTTTTATCAACAAAGGCTCATAACGCAATGCAGCATTAGGGCGCTCACCACCTTTCTGCTGGCCCTGCTTTATAACATTGCTCAACGCTTTCGCAAATAAAGCTGCATCATTTGCAGCAAGAAACCCAGTAGATAAGTTAGTTACAATCGTAGCTTTATTTATATTACTCAGCCAGAAAAACTCATCTCTTGGCTCAATAAAATTAACAAAATCAGACATAGCTCCCCCAACATAACAATACGTAAAAATATTTTCTTTATATAATATAGATTGTAATGTATTTTACATTTACTGTCAAGGGCTATGCAATAGTAATATTTTTAGCTGTTTGAAAACATGTTGAATTGTTTGAATATATCTTCCATCGCTTTGCTGCGTGTTTTAAGTTTATTCTTGTGGTGTTTCATCATACCGTAGCAAATTGACTCAACAACAGCAATTGATGTAACTTTTGAATTGAACATCGGTGTTCCACTTGCAATAACGGGTATTTCGGCCGTTACATAAGGTTTTAGTGAACTTTGCAATGTGTCTGTAATAAGTATAACCTTTGCGCCAATGTTATGAAAATGCTTAACGCTATCGTGCGAAATCTTTGTCACCCTGCTATATGCGACAGCAACGAGAACATCATCTTCACAAATATCAACCAGATCATGTGCAAATAGCGACACATCGGAACTTATATTGTGAATACCTGAGCGTATATACTTTAAATAAATAGACAAAAGGGTTGAAACAACACTTGACGAAGCACCACCAACTGTATATATATTTTTTGCACCGACAAGTAGCTCTATAGCTTTATCAAAGTCCTGCCCGTTTAGCCTGCTCAATGTATTTTGTAGGTTGCGTGTACACGTTGTAAAATGCTCTGCAATACCATAATCATCAATACTATTATCATTTTGCATAACTTTGTCAATCGGTGCTGCAAGCTCTTGTTTTATGTTAGTGCTGATATCTTTGCGCAATGTTAAAAAGCTTGGATATTTTAGCTTATTCTTAACAAACCTACTAATCGTCGCAACTGATACACCCGTACTTTTACTAATATCTTCAATATTTTCAACCATCGGGTAATTTTGCTCAATATACTGCACAAGCAACATTTCTGATTTTGTCAAATCTGTCAAATTTTTAATACGCTCTAAAATATTCATTTTATCCACCAAGCTACCCTACGTAGCCCCTCATATTATTTTGAGTCTTGGTTGCGAGGGTATGAGCCTAGCACTTTGATGAGTGATGTATACTCCTTGA
>CAYJDR010000037.1:3530-22232 GCA_964368965.1 uncultured Deferribacteraceae bacterium | reverse complement strand
TGCATAGGTGCACGTTATTTTGAGGAGCCAATTTATGCAGTTGCGAGCGTTGATGACTCGATGTTTACACTTTTCAAAGATGATGTCATTGGTAACCACTTTAAGTTGCCTGCTGAGTGGAACCCAAGAGCTAAAACGGTTATATCTTTCTTTTTGCCGTTTAATGACGCTGTTATTAAGTCCAATAAAATAGTTGGTGATCCCTCTAATTTATGGTTACATGCGCGCCATGAAGGTCAAATGTTTGTGGATAAGTTTGCAGAGTATGTTGTGAATTATTTTGAGTCGTTAGGTTATGCTAGTGTATATCCTAGTGGCAGTGGTGATTTTTTTGCTGTGCGGGAGCATCCAGAATTAGGCTTTACAAGCAACTGGTCTGAGCGTCATGTCGCATATATTTGCGGGCTTGGCACGTTTGGGCTGTCAAAAGGGCTTATCACTGAAAAAGGTATGGCGGGGCGATTTTGTAGCATTGTTACAGAGGCAGAGTTACCTATATCAGAGCGATATTATACCGAAATTTATGAAAATTGTAATAGCTGTGGCGCATGCATAAAGCGTTGCCCAGCAGATGCGATAACTCTTGAAGGTGGAAAAGAACATTCACCTTGTCATGCATTTTGCAGCACCATACGTAAAAAATATGCGCCACGTCAGGGGTGTGGTAAGTGCCAAACGTATGTGCCATGTACGAAGCGTATACCACGTAAGCGAACAAGTTAAAATAAAAGGGTGAGATTTTTTTTCTCACCCTTCGTTGTATATTTTGTAAACTATTTGTTTGCTTGAAGTAGGTTGTATAATACCCTTTTCAAATTATTAACATCTAATGGTTTTGCAGTGTGCTCATTCATGCCTGCTGCTAAACATTCTTTTTTATCATCTTCCATTGCGTTTGCAGTCATTGCTACAATAGGAATAGATTTTGCAGTTAACTTGCTGCTGTTTCTGATTGCTTTGGTAGCGTCATAGCCGTTCATAACTGGCATGAGCACATCCATCAAAATCAAGTCGTAATCATTCGCCATATAAGCATCAACAGCTTCTTGCCCATTAGTTGCTATATCTATTGTGACGCCTAATTTTCTCAATACTGCATTTGCAATTTCTCTGTTTATTTCATTGTCATCAACCAACAAAAACTTACAGCCATCAAAAGTTACATTTAGCCATGGTTGCTCTTCAGCCGTTGTTATAGCGCTTGATGAGTCGTAGTTATCAATCATGATAGAGAACGCAAAGATACTACCCTCGCCAGGAGAGCTATAAACATTAATCTCTCCACCCATAATTTCAACAAGCGCTTTGCAAATTGAAAGCCCTAACCCAGTGCCGCCAAATCTACGTGCTGTTGAGGCTTCTGCTTGTGAGAATGGCCTGAATAATGCTTCTTGTTGCTCTTTAGTGATGCCGATACCTGTATCAACTACCTCACAGTTTAAGCGAGTTCTGCCATCTTGAGGTGTTGCTTTCATTTTTAATGTGACGCTACCTTCTAGTGTGAACTTAGATGCGTTGCCAAGCAAGTTCATAAGAACTTGAGAAATACGCAAGCTATCGCCAATCGCCTTTTTAGGTACCGATGGGTCTATCTCAAGTTTAAGCTCGACATCTTTACTTGCAAGCCTAGGCTCAATAAGGTTTTGTATGTTGCTGATAATCTCAGGCATATCAATAACTGCTTTTTCAATAGACATTTTACCAGCTTCAAGTGTTGATAAGTCTAATATATCATTAATAATTCCAAGTAGTAACACACCAGATGACTGGATTTTTTCAAGATAGCCTTGCACTTCCTCTGGCTTTGCTTCGATTGCTAAGTTAGTCATGCCGATAACGCCGTTCATAGGTGTGCGTATCTCGTGTGATATTGTCGCTAAGAAGTCTTTTTGTGCTTTGTTCGCAAGTTCAGCCGCAAGCAGAGCTTTACGTTCTGTGATATCATAAACCATAAGCATGTGCATAAGCTTGCCATCATGCCAACGGACTAAGCTATCTGTCACTAATACATCTTTTTCAATATAATCTAAGTGAACTTCCCTGTGGAATGTTTCAAACGTAGGGTTGTCAGGGTTTTTCAAGAATTTCTTTCTAAAGAATTTTTTGCCACCTTCGACAGAATCAATAAAGTTTTTTGTGAAAATTTTGTTATCTGTTTCGCTAATGTTAAAGATATTGTTACCATGGCGGTTTATATAAACGAGCTTATCAAAATCGAAGTCATATATGAATATGCCGATATCAAGGTTCGCAAGGATACTTTGTATAGCTGTTGTTGCGCGTTCAGCATCTGCATTTGCTTTGATTAGGTCATCAGTCATTGCGTTAACAGTGTCTGCAACGTCGCCACATTGGCCATTAAGTTTAGGTATTCTGAAAGAAATGTCAGAGCGCATTGATTTAACGCCATTTAATAATCGGTCGATATCTTTCATCAAGTGCGATACGAACAACGCAAGTAAAATTGATGCAAACACAACAAATATGCCAAGGATAAGCATAATTTTATTAAGTGTTTCATCTATATCTGTAGAGACTGTTGCTTCAAGGTGGTTAGCCCACACGTAGCCTATAACTTTGCCTTCCCTTTCGAGAGGGCGCATAGCATTTAATATTTCGCCACGTACCATCGAGCCATAAGCATAATCTGACTGGTTGCGACTCATAACTATGTGTGCAGGGTGGTCAGGGTCAATCGTTTTGCCAACCATATTGCCAAACTGAGAATCAGGGCTGTATGTCACAATTTTGTTAAGGTCTTTCGAATAATAGCCAACACCAATCCCTTCGCTAGATGAGCCGATACGCTCAGATATATCATGGAGGCGTGAATTTAGGTATTCGAGTTGTGCTTCATCGGTTGCATAATTGAGGCCAGCTTCTGCTAACAGCTCATCATAGCCACCTTCAGGTAAGTATGAGTCAAGTATATGAGTGATAGAGAGCAGGTTTTCACCTCGCTCAACGATGAGGGCATCTTTTAGCAAGTTGTAGCCTACATAACCGATTGTTATGAAAGCTATGTTAATAAAAATCAATACAGTCAATAAAAAGCGATATCTGACTGATGATACGTTGAAATTTGACATATTCATCCCACTAGTTATTACTTTAATTAAGCATGCGTGTCACATCTGACATCGCACAGATATATAATACATTATATAATATAGGTAATAAATATCAATAATATTTTTAATAGCTATAGCATAATTTGCTATGGAAAACAATGCAAATAGTAATGTTTGCTGGTTGAAAATGAAAAATATTGAACAGTGATTTTATTCTAGAGATAGTGTTGCAATGTATTCAAAAGTGCCAATGTGTGTAGTGGCAATTTCGATATGTAGTAAGTATGTTTTTGAAACGTGTTGCGGTTTATGAAAAAAGAGCAGTAAAATGCAAAAGAAATATTGACTTACCTAGTCAATTTGTATATACTGCTTGTTCAACTAGGTGCGTAGCTCAGTGGGAGAGCGTTGCGTTGACGTCGCAAAAGTCGGCGGTTCAATCCCGCCCGTACCTATTTTGTTCGTTTAGTGCGTGTGTCGCACTTTCTTTTTTGTGCTGTGCTAGCAGTAATTTATGGAGCAAATATGATAGTAATACTACCTGATGGTAAACAAGTTGAATTGAGTGATGGAGCAACTGGCTTAGAGCTTGCAAAAGCAGTATCTAACTCGCTTGCTAAAAAAGCTGTTGCAGTTGAAGTTAATGGAGAGTTGAAGGATCTTAACGCTACACTTAACAATAATGACACAGTTAGAATTTTAACAGATGCTGATGAAGAATCTTTAGAAATCTTACGCCACTCTACTGCTCACCTTATGGCGCAAGCAGTTATTAGATTGTTTCCTGAAACTAAAGTTACTATTGGCCCTGTTATTGATAATGGGTTTTACTATGACTTTGAGCGTGAAACACCGTTTACGCCTGAAGATCTTACAGCTATTGAAAAAGAAATGAACAGAATAGCCGATGAAGCACACGTTGTTGTGCGTTCAGAGGTTACAGCTAAAGATGCTATCGAACGTTTCACTAATGAGAACGAACCTTATAAAGTTGAAATTATACAAGACCTTGGTGCAGATACAGTATCTCTCTACACTCAAGGCGATTTTACTGATTTATGTCGTGGCCCTCACATGCCATCTACATCTAAAATCAGGCATTATAAACTTTTATCTGTTGCTGGCGCTTACTGGCGTGGCGATGAAAAGAATAAACAACTACAACGTGTTTACGGTACAGCTTGGTTTGCTAAAAAAGACCTAGATGACTACTTAAACATGCTTGAGGAAGCTAAAAAACGTGACCACAGAAGGCTTGGTAAACAGCTAAAACTGTTCACTATCGAAGATGAGGCGGGCGCAGGTTTCCCAATTTATCTACCTCGTGGTGGTGCGTTGCGTTCGACTATTGAACAGTTTGAGCGTGAAGAACACGTTAAACGTGGCTATGATATCGTATATGGTCCAGCTGTATTGAAGAAAGATTTATGGGTGCGCTCAGGCCACTACGAAAACTATAAAGAAAACATGTACTTCACAGAAGTTGATGAAACGGAATTTGGTATTAAGCCAATGAACTGTTTATCACACATATTAGCATATAAATCAGAGCTTAGAAGCTACAGAGATTTACCTCAGCGCTACTTTGAGCTTGGCAACGTACACAGGCATGAAAAGTCAGGTGTGTTGCATGGTTTATTACGTGTTCGCTCATTCACTCAAGATGATGCTCACATTTTCTGCCGCCCTGATCAATTATTAGAAGAGATCGGCGGAGTGCTTGACTTTGTTAAAGATGTTATGGATATTTTCGGGTTTGAATTTATATATACTGTATCAACTAGACCTGAAGAAAAATATATCGGCACTGTTGAAATATGGGATATGGCTACAAAGGCATTGTTTGAAGCACTTGATTACAAACAACTACCATATACTATTAATGAAGGCGATGGCGCTTTCTACGGGCCAAAAATCGACATAAAACTTAAAGACGCTATCGGCAGATACTGGCAGTGTGCTACAATCCAATGTGACTTTAACTTGCCTGAGCGTTTCGATATTTCTTATATCGGCACAGACGGCGAAAAGCATCGCCCAGTTATGCTGCACAGGGTTATATTAGGCTCTGTTGATAGATTTTTGGGAATATTAATTGAACACTTTGCAGGCGCGTTCCCATTATGGATTGCTCCAGTACAAGTAAGGGTTATGAACATCACTGATGACTCTTACGAGTATGCAAACGAAGTTGCAAACAAACTAAAGGCGTTAGGCTTTAGAGTTGATAAAGATTTTAGAAATGAAAAAATTGGATTTAAAATCCGTGAAGCACAACTAGAAAAAGTGCCTCATATGATAGTGTTAGGCAATCAGGAAACAGAAGATGGAACTATCTCGGTACGACTCCGAAATGGTGAAAATAAAAATGGTCTTGATTTTTCAACGTATATTGGTGTATTAAATTCATTAGTAGATTCAAAATCACTAGAATTGTGGAGGTGACCCATCCCACCGGTTAAAGATGGCGACAAAGAAAAAGTAAATTCGGAAATCACGGCTATGGAAGTTCGTGTTGTCCTTGATGATGGTACAGCATTAGGCGTATTAAGCACTACAGAAGCACTTAGTATCGCTAATGAGAAAGGGCTTGACCTTGTTGAAGTGTCAAGCAATGCAAAGCCACCAGTCTGTAAAATTATAGACTACAGCAAGTACAAGTTTGAAAAAAACAAGAAAGAAAAAGAAGCACGCAAAAAGCAACGTCAGCACCAAGTTGACATTAAGGAAATTAAGTTCCGTCCGAAAATCGAGGAACATGATTACAATGTCAAGATGAAACACATAAGACGCTTCTTAGGTGAAGGCGACAAGGTTAAAATTATTATCCGTTACCGTGGTCGTGAAGTAATGTTCCAAAGCGCTGGTACTGAGCTGCTAAACAAAGTTATGGCAGACGTTGCAGACCTTGGCATTATGGAAAAGAAACCAGAAATTATGGGTAAGCAACAAATTATGGTTATTGCGCCAAAAGGCAAACAATAATCTGTAAAATAGGTTATTATGACAATGTAGGTAACTATATTGTTAAATATTTATAGGAGTTTTTTGATGGCTGCTAAATGCAAAGTAAAATCCCATCAGGGTGCCAAAAGACGCTTTAAGATTAGTGGAACTGGTAAACTTATTTTCAAGAAAAATGGTACTAGACACATTCTTACTAGCAAGAGCAGAAAACGTAAACGTAAACTCAAAGAGACTGGTGTTATCGAAGGTACGGTAGCAGCAAACGTTAGAAGGATTATGCCTTACGTTTAAGCCGATTAATTTATAATTAGTCGTTGCTCACATCGCTATGTATACGGCATTAGGCCGCCGTACTACAGGCAGAATTATTTATTTTTTTGATGGCCGTTAAAGGCTAATCTACAGGAGGAACAAGTGCCTAGAGCTAAAGGTGGTTATAAGACCAGAAGAAGAAGAAACAAAATTTTAGCATTAGCTAAAGGTTTTAGAGGACGTGGTAAGTCGGTTTATAATATCGCTCGTCCACTAGTTGAGAGAGCATTATGCTTCGCTTACAGAGATCGCCGCAGAAAGAAACGCGATATGCGCCGTTTATGGATCATCCGTGTATCTGCAGCTGCTAAGTTGAACAACACATCATACTCTAAGTTGATGGGCAATCTTAAAAAACACGGTATTGAACTAAACCGTAAAGCATTGTCAGAAATGGCAATCAATGCTCCTGAAGCATTTACTGAGTTAGTGAAAACTGTTACTAAATAGTTAAAAAAACCTCGCTTTCAAAGGCGAGGTTTTCTATTAATATCTTTTGTTTAGTTCCCAATTCCAGGCTGTTTCTATAATATCTTTTATATCTATGTATTTTGGTTGCCAGCCTAAGATTTCTTTTGCTTTTTTATTATCCGCATATAATATGGCAGCATCGCCTGCTCTACGTGCAGTATATTCTACAGTGCACACTTTGCCTGTAACATTTTCAGCAATATCAATAATTTCTTTTACAGATGTGCCTACACCCGTTCCTATGTTCAAGTATCCTGTGTACTCATCGAGTTTTTTTATAGCTAATATATGAGCATCGGCTAAATCAAGCACGTGGATATAATCTCTTATGCAAGTGCCGTCAGGGGTGTCGTAATCTGTGCCGAATACTTTGATATTTCCTCTGTCACCTTTTATAGTTTGCAATACAAGTGGTATGAGGTGTGTTTCAGGTGAGTGGCTTTCGCCTATTGTGCTATCAATGCTTGCACCGCTAGCGTTAAAGTAGCGCAGAGCGATGTATTTAAGCCCATAGGCAGTGGCATAGTCTGCAAAAATCTGCTCTACCATTAGCTTTGTTTTTCCGTATGGGTTTATTGGATTAAGTGAGTGATTTTCATCAATTGGTGTATATTTTGGCTCGCCATAGACAGCACATGTGCTGGAGAATACAATCTTTTTGACATCATATTTTAGCATAACATCAAGTAGGTTTATCGTACCTACTAGATTGTTATGGTAATATTTTTGCGGATCTGTAACACTTTCGCCAACATTAATATAGCTAGCAAAGTGGACAACTGCACCGATCTTGTTGTTTGCGAAAACAGTGTGTAGGCTGTCTTTATCCATTAAATCAGCGTTGATAAATTTAGCGCGTTTATCAACAGCCTCGATATGTCCATGAACTAAGTTGTCAGCAACAATGCATTCATGGCCTTTATCTAATAGTATTTTTACAGTGTGTGAGCCAATATAGCCCGCACCGCCGACAACCAATATCATTTTCTATCTACCGATGCCTTTGTAGTTAAATCCAAATTGTTTAGCCTCTGCAAAGTTTATCATATTTCTACAGTCAATGATGTTCTTTGTTTTCATCAATGTTGAGATGCGTTCTAAGTCGATATTGCTAAACTCTTCCCACTCTGTTAACACAACGAGTGCATCAGCATCTTTCGCAGCAGAATAGACGTCTGGTGCGTATTTAATCGCATTACCTAGTAATTCTTTAGCGCCTTCCATTGCTTTTGGGTCATAGGCTACGATATCCATCTTACGCTCTATGAGTTCAGATATAATTTCGATGGCTGGGCTTTCGCGGCAATCATCTGTGCCGTTTTTAAATGCTAAGCCTAGTACAGCGATTTTTGGTAATTCAATATTTTTAACGGCAGCAATAACTCGCTCAGCCATTTCAACTTTACGCTTAGCGTTACCATCAATAGCGGCTTTAACAAGTGTCATTTCAACATCGTTCTGGCGTGCCATGTATGCCATTGCTTGTGTATCTTTTGGGAAACAGCTTCCGCCATAGCCAGGGCCAGGGTTCAAAAATCTGTTGCCTATGCGTTTATCAAGTCCCATGCCTTGTGCTACTTCTGTTATGTCTGCTCCTGCTTTTTCACAGAAGTTTGCCATTTCATTTATATAGTGTATTTTTAATGCAAGGAAAGCGTTAGATGCATACTTTATAGTTTCAGATGATCTGCGCCCAACAATTAGTAACTCAGTTTCTTTATCATTAAATGGCTTGTATAGTTCTTTAATAACGCCCGTTGCACGCTCTGAGTTAGAGCCGACAACGATCCTATCTGGATTGAAAAAATCGTAAACGGCATAACCTTCACGAAGGAACTCTGGTAGTGATACAACATCGAACTCTGCGTTAGGGTTTTTCTTTGAGATTAAGCTTTCGATATCATCGCCTGTGCCAACAGGTACGGTTGATTTAGTTGCGATGACTGTATATCCTGTTAAATAGTCTGCTAGTTCTGTTGCAGCAGCGTGGATATATTTCATGTCTGCTTCTTTCGTTACAGGGTGTGGAGGAGTGCCAACAGCGATAATGACAATATCAGCACCTGTAACACCGTCTTTCATAGATGTAGTGAACTTGATTTTGCCAGACTCTAAGTTCTTCAAAAACAAATCTTCAAGTCCATCTTCAAAAAGTGTAATCTTGCCTGCAAGTAGGTTATCTATTTTAGATTGTTCCCTATCTATGCATATGACATCATATCCTAATTCAGCTAGCCCAACACCAGTTGGCAAGCCTACATAACCTGTTCCGATAATTCCTATTTTCATCTTTATAATTCCTCTTATACTAGTTGTGTTTTGTATAGCGATGCATAGATCGAGTTATCTTTTTCGATCAACTCGTTATGTGTGCCCATTTCAGCGATTTCGCCTTGATTTACTACAACGATTTTATCTGCGTTGCGCACTGTCGAAAGTCTATGTGCAATAACGAAAACAGTTCTGTGTTGCATTAGATTTTCAATAGCTTTTTGTACTATAGCTTCTGATTTTGTATCAAGTGCAGATGTTGCTTCGTCGAGTATAACTATCGGTGAGTCTTTTAAGAATGCACGAGCAATAGCTATACGTTGTTTTTGGCCACCTGATAATAAAATTCCACGTTCACCAATTTGGGTTTCTAAACCATCTTCAAGTGACTCGATGAAATCATCTAGGCATGCGCTCTTTAGTGCTGACATAAGCTCTTCATCAGTTGCATCTTCCTTGCCGACTAATAAGTTAGTGCGTATTGTGCCTGCAAATAAGAAGTTATCTTGGAATACAATCGCAATATTATCACGTAGTGACTCAAGCGTAACATCGCGTATATCTTCACCATTGATTGTTATGCTACCTGATTTCACTTCATAAAATCGTGGTAATAAGTTTACCATTGTCGTTTTGCCGCCACCAGAGTTGCCAACAAAAGCTACAGTTTGGCCTGCATTTACAGTTAAATTTACGCCTTTTAAGACAGGTTTATTTTCAGTATATTCAAAGCATACATCTTTATATTCGATAACGCCGCATGCTTCGTTTAGTGGTTTTGCTTCTTCTTTATCTTTGATTTCTGGCTCTTTTTCCAACACTTCGAAGATACGTTCAACTGCCATGAGTGACATTTGCACAGATGTATACGTGCTACCAAGCTGTTTAATCGGTGTGTATAGCATAATTAGTGCTGTAATGAACGAAACGAAGTTACCAGCAGTGATCTCACCTTGAGCAATTAAGTAACTACCAAGCCAAATAACGCCAGCAATACCTAACGATACGATAAAGTGCATTAATGGAGATAGCAACCCAGTGCGTTGTATAACTTTGATACCAATTGTGAAGAGGCTATCAAGAGTCGTATTGAATGATTTATTTTGCCTATCATATAAGTTGTAAGACGTGATAATTCTGTTGCCGTTGAATGTTTCATTATATTGAGTCATAACGGCAGCACCTGAGAATACGCTTCTATCCATAAGTGATTTGATTTTTTTACGGATAGTCGTAAGCGGATATAATGCTGCACCAAGCACAAATATGGCAAGGATTGCAAGTTGCCATGAGTTATATAGTAAAACTATAATAAGCGATATAGACGAGAAAAAACGCGTCGTAAACATCTTAATATGGCTAAGCAAACCAGCGCAAGCTAAGTCAGCATCGTTATTAAACCTAAACAGTATATCGCCAGAGTTTTGCTTGTCAAAAAACGAGGCATTGTAGTGTATAAGCTTATTATAAAGTGTTTTCTTGAGCCCCATGGTGATTTTTTGACCAGCCCATGTGTTTAAGTATGTAGCAACGTAGTTTAATAAACTCTGCGTAAGGCTAAAGCCCACGATTAAAAGTGGAACAAGTGCGGCACTAAAGCTCTTTGCACTATTTGCAGACTCTTGAAGTAGTACGATGTCCATGTATGGCTTAAGTGACCATGCAATAACTGCGTCCATCGCACCAATAGGTATAGTTAAAATAATAGCTAAGGCCGCCCTGAATTGATATGGCTTTATGAACGGATATAATTTGCGAAAGCCTTCAGCTAACGAGCCTTCCTTTTGTTTAGTTTCTGACATATAATTTATCACCATTATGTATTGTTGTAGGATTGAAATATTAGCACTTGGCTAGTGAATAGTCAAGTGACATCAACGCCTATCCTGTTTAAGCAAGATTGCTGATTACCTTTTTAGTTCTTCAGCGAAGTATGCGATTGTTTTATCAAGCCCTTCATCTAGTGCTATTTTTGGTTCCCAACCGAACTGTTTTTTTGCAAAAGAAATATCTGGGCGACGTTGAGTAGGGTCGTCAGATGGTAGTTCTTTATAAATTATTTTTGATGTTGTGCCTGTTTTTTCGACGACTTTTTCCGCAAGTTCTTTTATAGTGAACTCACCAGGGTTGCCGGTGTTGATAGGCCCTGTAAAATCTTTGCCAGCGTTCATGACACGTACGATTATTTCTATTAAATCATCGCTGAAACAGAACGAGCGAGTTTGTGAGCCATCGCCATATATTGTAATATCTTCACCACGTAAAGCTTGACAGATAAAATTTGAAACGACTCTGCCGTCTTTAGGATCCATGTTAATGCCATATGTGTTAAATATGCGTATAACTTTTATATCAACGCCGTGGTGCCTGTGGTAGTCGAAAAATAAACTTTCGGCACAGCGTTTCCCTTCGTCGTAGCATGCTCTGATACCTATTGGGTTAACGTTACCGCGGTAGCTTTCAGGTTGAGGGTGAACAAGTGGCTCACCGTAAACTTCTGAAGTTGAAGAAAGCAATATAGTTGCATTGTGTTTTTCAGCTAAGTCAAGCATGTTGATTGAGCCATATACGCATGTTTTCGTAGTAGTGATAGCGTGCTTGCCTTGGTATGCTGGTGGCGATGCAGGGCACGCCATGTGGTATATTTGGTCGATTTTTTCTTCTATTTCAAGTGGTTGTATAATATCATGTTCAATAAAAGTGAAATTTGGGTTGTTGATGATAGTACTAATGTTCGACATGCGCCCTGTGTAATTATTGTCAACGCAAATTACTTTGTAACCTTCATTGATTAAGCGTATACATAAGTTAGAGCCTAAAAAGCCTGTTCCGCCGGTGACTAATATTGTTTTCATTTTTTTGATAAACCTCAATTTAAAGTCACTAATTATACGTGTTTTACAGCTATTGTGCAAGTGTTAAAAAATAGATTATAAAACTCTTGCCAATGATGTAGCTAGTAATGTAGTATGTATGATATTTTTGCGAGGTTGAAATGAAAGAGAAGAACGCTTTGATAACTGAAAAGCCTAATAGGATATTGTTTATACAACAACGCCAACGTGGTGATGTCTTAATATCAACTGCGGCTGTTGCTAAACTTAAAGGAGCGTTCCCCGAAGCTCGCATAGACATATTAACAGAGAAAATGTGTGGTGAAGTATTTCAAAATAACCCACACGTATCGCAACTACTTTTGATAGATAAGGCTGAGCAGCCAAATTTACTTAAACAGATAGCATTTTATAGGCGTGTTGCAAAGCAAGGTAACTATGATGTTGTAGTATCTATGCAAAACTTACCTAGGTGCTTGATGCAGGTGATATTTTCAGGCGCTAAATACAAATTAGGCATACGCTCTAAACGCTGGCAGTATAATATATGTTACACGCACTTAACAACCTCTCCACCTGTTTATGCTGGCTTTCAGAGGGTTAACGTGTTGCAACCTTTAGGGATTAGTGTTAGTGGTGATGAAAAACCTGAATGGTATGTAGCTGACGATGAGCGCATTATCGCAGATGAAATACTAGCAAACTTTGGCTATGATAAAAGTAAAGACATGTTGATAAGCGTTGATTGCACCCAACGCAACGAAATTAGGCGCTACCCAGCTGGGTACTATGCACAATTACTGCGTGAGATTAAACAAGCATATCCTAATGCTAAGTTTTTGTTTATGAGAGGGCCAGGCGAGGAGCAACAAGTTCAAGATTGCATTAATGAGTTGGAAGACAAATCTAGTGTGATATTTCCTGAGGAGTGCCCATCAATGCGTATATCTGGTGCTTTGGTTGCGAATGCTTCATACCATATTGGCAACTGTTCATTTCCAAGGCATCTTGCTGTAGCGTTGAACGTGCCATCTAGCACATTTGTTGGCCCTAGTGACCCATCATGGGCGATAGGCACACCAATGCACAAAGAGCTTAAACTTGACATTGATTGTAGGTCAATATGCAACGGTTTTAGTTGCGATAAAGGTATTGCATGTATGGCTGATATGACTCCAGAATTATTGATTGGTGACTTGTTGCAACACATAAAAGAATTTAAGAGGTAACAATGAGATTTTTAGCAGGTTTCATTACATTAATATTTGTGACGTTCATTGCGTGGCTAGCTTTTATAGCCGCTATAGGCATAAAGATTGTAAGTTTATTTAGGCGCAAGAAGAATAACGGCGCTGATAGCCAATATGGTGATGATATCATCATTATCGACTCAACAGCTGAAGAAGTTGAAAAGCCTAATAAGAATAATAATATCAATAGTTTAAAATAGTTTAAATTTCAATATATCGTTACAAATGTATGTGAAGTTATCCACATGTTTCTAACACATGCAATCTAATATCCATAGCTATTTCGAGATAATTGCCTAAAATTTAGGCAGACTGAGTTTATAAAAGAAGTCGCCTACTAACAGAAATGTTGGTAGGCGATGTTTGTAATTGTTGATAACTTGTTACTAACGCAAGTGTAGCAATATGTTAGGGTCTTTGATTTTGTTATCTTCTGCAAGCATTAGCACAAGTGAAACTAGTTCGCTTGTTTTTGGGTCGCTATCAATGAACGGCAGGAAGATATGCCCACGGTGTTGCGAATGTACTGGGAACACAGGCAACATGCCACGCCCCTTGATGTGTGCAACGGCACTGCCAAGGTGTACGCTATATGTGTGCAACTTGCCTTCGATCATGATGTGATTTTTATCAATCGAGTAGTTTTTGATACCGAATAAGTTGAGGTTATGCTCGAGTATGCGTGTGCGCATTTCTATCGTTGTGTGGTTCATTAGTGGGTCGACACCGCCAACGTATGCAACGCTGACTACTAGGTCTAAGTCACGCATGATTTCGCTATACAATACTTTGCTGATAGATGATAGCTCAACACGTTTATCGGTTTTGTTGTCGATAAACTCGATAAGCTCTAGTGTAGGGCTTTCGATTTCTGATGCCATGAACCAGTCGGCGTATGAGTAGAGGTTTATGCGTATGTTGTGCTTGTGGTTGACTTTTTCAAACCCTTCATATTCGTTCACTATCCAGCCACGAGTTTTCAACAGCCCTAATGCACGCTTAGGCTCAATTTGATAACCAGCAAATCTGGTTGTTTTGCCTGCTTCTTGCTCTTCATCTTTTGTAACTGTGTATAGCTCACGGAACACTTGTTTGAATGGTTGCGCAACAGCGTTTTCAAGCATATATTTTTGCCACTCTGTCCATACGTTATTTTCGAGTAAGTCAACAGGGTGCGCCACTCTGATAGCATTTTTACCAGCCTTTGTACAAACGTCATCAAGCAATCCGATTGTGTTGCCAGATACAAACAATAAGTCTTTTAGTATCATAGAGATAACAGGGTGATTTTGTAAGTTTTTAAGCTCGTCAACCATGAACTCATCTTCATAAACCATGCAATCTTCAAATGTTGCTTTTGCACGTTTGAATTGGTTTTTGATATCTTTTACAGCTTCGTTGAGCTTTAGTACATGCTCATGTTTTTTCAAGTTAGCAGGTATAGATTTTTGAGCTTTACCGCCTTTTGATACCATGATTTTTGGTTTTTGGATATCTTCAATCGAGATGTACATTTCAGCATCTTCAACCATAGTTGGTGTGAAGAGCTCTTTGATTTGCTCGAACATTTCAATTTCCATGCTCCACATAAAGCGGTTTGAGTCCCTCATGCCATAGTTACGTGCAAGGTTGTTTAGGGCGATTTTCACTTTTGTCGCCTCAGTTGCACGCTTTTGTGCGCCAAACTGTTTAGACTCTTTCAAGAAGTTCTGCAAAAATTTGTAGCGTTTGATAGCGTCTGCTGTTTTATCCTTTTCAAACGGGATTAAACCATATGCAAGCACCATATCAGGTGTACGTTTATCGTTGATTTTATCGACAACGTCTTTCAAGCTAAGGTTGCCACGGATTGCATCTGCAAAGTGTTGGGCACGTTTATGTTTTGCACCGTCTGTGATATACTTTGCGGCGTCATATAGTTTTTGGAACTCACTTTCGCCAAGCTCCTCATATGTAGAGTTGAACCAGTTTAAATCAACTTGCCCATCTTGAAAATCTGCAACATCAATATCGCTATATCTAGCAACCATTTTCCTTGTGTTGTCGTCAAAATGCTCGTTCATGTGTGCCCTAAAGTAGTATGCACCTTTGAGCAGCCCTTTAACGCCGAAATATTCCTCTAGGTAAGGCATAAAGCGTAGGTTATACATGCACGCTTCAAGTAGCTTTGTAGGCGTGATTTTGTATTTGTTGATAGCTGCCTTAAATTGTTCTGCTGTCAAGTTTTTTTCAGGCGCAGTATTTTCGATAATGTGTGAGAAGATAGTCTTTTTATCTGTGCCAGAGTAGAAAGCATAGCTACCACCACGCACGAACGGCATTTTGCCCATTTTAAACACGGCTTCTGCGAACGTTGCAACACCCTCAAAGTTGTATTGTAGGAATATGTTAGAGTAGTCTGTTTCGCTCTCTGTTCTGTCAAGCTCGATAGGTAGAATGATGCCTATGATTGCTTTATATGTTTCTATCACTGCGTTTTGTGCTTTTTCATCAAACTTTTTCATGCCATGGTACAATGAGTTTTTTGCACGCCTTGCTACTTGGGTCGCCATCGTGCCGCCACCTCTAATTTTCTCTTTAGCTTCATTAAGCACGATTTTTATGACGTAATCTTTTGAGATCTCGCCGTCTGCAATTTTGTTGAAAAGTGTTTGCATAAGCTCGGTCGGCATAGTGTATTCTCTATCCACAAAGATAGTTAGCATGTTGTAGAATATAAAGTCATACGTTTCCCTATCTAGCGTTTTTTCAGCATATTTCAATATAGCGTCAATGAAGCCATTTAATCGAAACATGTACGACTCTTCTGCCTGTGTTATTATTTTGTCAGCACGCTTTTTATATGTGTTAGCGATGTCTTCAAACTGTTTAAATATAGGGCGTTTACACTCTTGTCGCTCATAATCAAACATAATAAATTGGATAGCAATATTTGCTAACGCTTTCGAGTGGTCTTTCCACATGTTTTCATGCGTTTCATATCTGTGCAGAGCGGTCGTTCCTAAATATACATTAAAGCGTTTGAAATGGTCTTCATCATCAAAGAGTTGCACAGATGTAGGATTTTTCACAACATCTATATCTATGCCAAACACATCGTTTAAAATATAGCCCGTGTTTAGCCCCTCGAGGTAACGCACGTTGTCAGTATATCTTTCTACGATTAACCTTTGTGCTTGGTCAAACATTTCTGCAAATATGGTTAGCGTGAAAAACTCTTCGTCAGTAAGTGGTGACAACATTTCAGCATATTCAAGGTAGAACGGTTGTGATTTATAATGTTGATCATGGTAGTATGTTGTGTATGTTAGAAAGATGTCGTGGCCTACTTTCCTAGTTTCTATCTCTTTAGTGTCGTTAGAATATCTAGCATATTCAACCTTGATATCTTCATCTATATGGCTTTCATATATCGCTGTGAATTTTTCTATCATGCTTTTCACGTCAGACAGTTTGACTTGGTTTGAAATTTTGTTGCCAGTCAGTTTTGACACAGCGCTTCTAAACAATTCAGCGACGTTTTTATCATATGCGATTTCTTTCTTAAACTGTAGTGGTGCAACGCTATCAAAGTCGAACCCAGTTGGTGTATCGACTGCTGTTTTTTCGCCAAGTAATTGGTCACGCTCTTTGACTAGCTCATCAGGGATGTTTGCGTTTCTGATATCTTCTTGCATAGCGATGAAGTTTTGATTTGTGGCGATTTTGTCATAAGCACCATATAAAAGGCTTATGCCGGCGCTACGTTTTTCAACTTTTTTGTCGGCTAGCAAGTGCTTTGCACATTCGATTATGATATCATCACTAGCTTTTAGCAACAAGTTGCTAGCATATTGGCGAACTTCAGAGCGTTTGCTTTTGAAGCTGTCAGAAATTGCTATAAAGTCGGCTTTAGTTAGTTCCTCAGTTCTTGCTTCAAGCAACTTATATGCAAACATGCCAGATGTGCTTGCGAGTGCATCAGTAAGTGCAGCCCTTGCAGCAGGGATAGCGAGCATTACATCAGCCATTTCGCCGTGACGTGATTCGTCATTATTCCAGCCATAGCCAGACCTTTCCCTAATTTTGTCAATATAATAAAACCTGTATTCTGAAAAGTATTTATTGAAAAGAGGGTAGACAACATCGTATAAATCGTCGATTTCATGTGCATAGTTTACAGCCTGCATATAGAGCGAGTCCATATCGTGTTTGTCTTCTGTAATGCCATCAAGCGATTTGATTTTGATGATTTTTGATTTCATCTTAGGTAGTGCTTCTGCAATTTTACTAATGAATAGTCGTTTCAAGCCATCATCATGAATGTTCTTTGGTGTTGATTCAAGTATATACATGCTTTCAGGTTGGTCGATATTTTCAAGTAGGTATGCAACCATGTCATCACTCAAGCAAAATCCACCGTTATTCAGGAAGCTTGCGTAAATGAGTGCGATGTGCATTGGTGCGTTTCTCATGTTGTTGATCATGTGCAGAAGCGTATCTTCAAACTCGTTACAAGCCATTGAATATAGCGCCATGTAAACTTTTAGCGAGTCGGTTGTGTTAAGATATTCTTCCGTTTTGCCATCTAGCAAGCAATCATAAGTATATTGACAAATCAAGTCGGCAGACGACTCATCAACACGATATTCCGTGCCAGAGAAACACATGAAAGCACGCTTAACAGACGAAAACCTTGTCAAGTTTTCTGAACGTACATACTCTAAGAAATATTTGAATGTTGCAAGCGTACCAAAGTCGATACTCTCCATAACGGCAGAACGCAAACCCTCTGATAGTTTTGCAGATTTTAGCAAGTCCATAACCATTTCGTTTGTGTTAGGGCGTGTGGACATGATAAGCCCACGTATGATGTCGTGGCTAAGCATAACAAGTTGCTCGTTGTCATATATCATGGCGTGGAATACGTTATAAAGCTTTTCACCCGTGCTATTGCCAAGCGATAGCAAGCACGCATAATATGTTGATATCTCATACATTGTCGTATATTCATACTCTTTACCAGCTAAGTATTCAAAAATGTCAAACCCTTCGGCTTGGTATGCGTATAGTGCATATATAAAGCCTAAGTAGTTAGATAGGTTAATCGGTTGTGAAACAGACCTATAGCAACGAAAACAGTTATATCTACCAGTATGTTGCCCAAGCGTGAGCGACGTTTCTAAATGTTTGTCGAATATTGCTTTGTTTAGGTCGTTTAGTTCAGTGTAGAAGTATTGGATGTAGAACGAGTTTTTCATCTCTTGAAGTGAGTCAAATTCAATATTAAGCGATTTCCCACCCCAGCTATTGCCCCTTGATGAATATATTACATCAAACTGTACTTGTGTGAGTGGTTTTCGTGCTTTGATTTCGTTGATTGCGTTTTCTAGCACGTAATATGCACTATATTTACTCATAAATAATCCCTCATTAGAAATATCTGCCAGCAAGCATAGTTAGCCTGACAAGCGATAGTTCATCATTTTCTTTTAAATTTATATTGTTATGTAATTCTTCGACTTTTTGATTGTTGATAAATACGAC
>CAYJDR010000037.1:0-3430 GCA_964368965.1 uncultured Deferribacteraceae bacterium | reverse complement strand
TCAATGCCACGTGTTTTTGAAACTGATTTTATGTTGATAAGTATTTGCATAGTAGCACCTTTTGTAAGATTTTTTGATTATGCTAATTATTTTATGTTATGTCAATAGGTTAGTTAAACTTGCTTGCGTTAGTTATATTAGTTATAATTTTTTACAGTGCACCCTTAAAATAATGCTTGCTTTTTATTGTTTTTTGTAATATATTATCAGCCTTAATGGATGGAAACAAACCGCAAACCTTCTAAAAATGGGGAGTTTCCGACAAGATGATAACTTAATCAAAAAAACTTTTTATTATAACAAGTATAATACTAGCTATCACGCCATAGGTGTGTTTAGCGTTAAAAATATTATAAAATTGCAGGATTACTTGCGAATTATTATTGGAGGTGTTCTTTGCCGACTCTAAATCAATTAGTTAGATATGGTCGCATGGAAATGGTCAAAAAGACCAAATCGCCAGCGTTACAGGCGAACCCACAGCGTAGAGGCGTTTGTGTACGTGTATATACTACTACACCAAAAAAGCCTAACTCAGCGTTAAGAAAAGTAGCACGTGTTCGTTTAACAAACGGCATAGAGGTTACAGCGTACATCCCAGGTATCGGTCACAACTTACAAGAGCACTCGGTTGTTCTAGTTCGTGGTGGAAGGGTAAAAGATTTACCAGGTGTTCGTTACAAGATCGTACGTGGCGCACTTGATACACAAGGTGTTGCTAACAGAAAGAAAAGTCGTTCTAAATACGGCGCAAAAAAGGCTAAGTAAGAGAGGGACTAAATGGCACGTAGAAGAGTTGCTAAAAAACGTGAGGTATTACCGGATCCTATCCACCGTGATATCTTAGTTACAAAGTTTATTAATAGTTTAATGTATGATGGTAAGAAATCAGTCGCTGAAGGCATTTTCTACCGCACATTAGATCTTATTAAAGAAAGAGGCGGCGAAGAAGGCATCGAAGTTTTCAAGAAAGCCGTTGAAAATGTTAAACCATTATTAGAAGTAAAGTCACGTCGTGTTGGTGGTGCTACATACCAAGTTCCAACTGAAGTACGTACGGTTCGCCGTCAAGCTTTATCAATCAGATGGTTAATCTCTGCTGCTCGTGCTCGTAAAGAGCGCACTATGACAGAGCGTTTAGCAGGCGAGTTGATGGATGCTGCTTCAAACAAAGGCACATCAATCAAGAAACGTGAGGACACGCACCGTATGGCTGAGGCTAACAGAGCGTTCGCTCACTTTAGATGGTAATAATAAATATTAATTATTAGGAGTTAAGCGTGGCACGACTCAAATCCTTAGATTTTCAAAGGAACATCGGTATCATGGCTCACATCGATGCCGGTAAGACAACTACTACAGAGCGTATCCTGTACTACACAGGCGTGAACTACAAAATTGGTGAAGTTCATGATGGCGCTGCTACAATGGACTGGATGGAGCAAGAACGTGAGCGTGGTATCACAATCACATCTGCTACTACACAGTGTTTTTGGAACGATTATGTTATTAACATCATCGATACTCCAGGGCACGTTGACTTCACAATTGAAGTTGAGCGTTCTTTAAAAGTATTAGATGGTGCTGTTGCCGTTTTCTGTGCGGTTTCTGGTGTACAACCACAATCTGAAACAGTATGGCGCCAGGCTGATAAATACCACGTACCTCGTATCGCATTCATCAACAAGATGGATAGAACAGGTGCAAACTTTTATCGTGCAGTAGACATGATGAAAGACAGATTAGGCGCTAGACCTATGCCTATCCAAATACCTATCGGTGCTGAGGATAAGTTTGAAGGTGTTATCGACCTTATCGAAATGCAAGCATACATCTGGACAGGTGAAGAACTAGGTATGAAATTCGTAGTTCAAGATATCCCTGCTGAGTATGTTGAAAAAGCTGAAGAATACCGTGCAGCTATGATCGAAACAGCTATGGAAGCTGACGAAGAACTAATGGAAAAATACCTTGAAGGCGAAGAGATTTCTAACGATGAAATCAAAGCGGCTATCCGTAAAGGTACTATTGGTCTAGTTTTCAACCCAGTTTGTTGCGGTACTGCGTTCAAGCACAAAGGTGTTCAGAAGTTATTAGATGCTGTAATCGACTACATGCCATCACCATTGGATATCCCTGCTATTAAGGGTGTTACTCCAAAAGGTGAAGAGGTTGAACGTCCAGCGTCTGACGATGCTCCATTCTCATCTTTAGCGTTCAAAATCATGACAGATCCTTACATGGGCCAGTTAACTTACTTCCGTGTATACTCTGGTGTGTTTGAAACAGGTAACTACCTATTGAACTCTACTAAAGACAAGAAAGAGCGTATCGGTCGTTTATTAAAAATGCACGCAAACAAGCGTGAAGAAATTAAAGAAATCAGAGCTGGTGATATCTGTGCTACAGTAGGTTTAAAATTCACTACTACAGGCGATACACTATGTGATGAAAACAACCCAGTTATCCTTGAAGCTATGGAATTCCCAGAGCCAGTTATCTCGATTGCTATCGAGCCAAAAACTAAAGCAGACCAAGATAAACTATCTACTGCATTAGGTAAACTTGCTTCTGAAGATCCATCTTTCAGAGTTACTGTAAACGAAGAAACTGCACAAACAGTTATCGCTGGTATGGGTGAACTTCACCTTGAGATCATCGTTGACCGTTTAAAGCGTGAGTTCAAAGTTGAAGCTAACATTGGTAACCCTCAAGTTGCATACCGTGAGACATTCCGTAAAGCACTTAAAACGGAAGGTAAATACGTTAAGCAGTCTGGTGGTCGTGGTCAATATGGTCACGTATGGTTAGAGATTCTACCTCTTGAAGCTGGTGCTGGTTTTGAATTTGAAAACAAAATCGTTGGTGGTGCTATCCCTAAAGAATACATCCCAGCAGTTGAAAAAGGTGTCATCGAAGCTATGGAAAGTGGCGTAGTTGCTGGCTTCCCAGTTGTTGACTGTAAAGCTATCCTATTTGAAGGTTCTTACCACGAGGTTGACTCGAACGAGATGGCTTTCAAAATCGCTGGTTCTATGGCATTTAAAGATGGTATGAAAAAAGCTTCACCTGTATTACTTGAGCCAATCATGAAAGTTGAAGTTGTTACACCTGATGAATACATGGGCGACGTTATGGGTGATTTAAGCTCTCGTCGTGGACGTATCGAAGGTATGAACGTAGAAGGTAACGCACAAGTTATCAACTCTATGGTTCCACTTAAAGAGATGTTCGGTTACTCTACAGTGTTGCGTTCATTAACGCAAGGCCGTGCTACATACACTATGCAGTTCGACCACTACGAAGATGTACCAAACAACATCGCAGAAGAAATAGTTAAAGCTAAAAATTAAGAATATATTCGGAGGATTTTACAATGGCTAAACAGAAGTTTGAACGTAATAAACCACACGTTAACGTGGGTACAATT
>CAYJDR010000036.1:18650-22315 GCA_964368965.1 uncultured Deferribacteraceae bacterium | reverse complement strand
AATACCGCTAGTTTAATCGCTAGCGGTGTTTCAATATCAAATGATGAAAGTAAGCAATATCAACAAACGCTTTATGTTGCAATAGTTGCCACTCCATTTTAAACATGTCATCAACCCAATTTTCAAGGCTACATACATCAACGTTATGCAAGCTTGCTAAGGTACGCACACCATCAACTTTGCTGATGTACATTTTATCATCAGTCCATTGTAATAAATCTTCGTGGCTATAATATCTTATATCGCCGAAAGCACTTGAGAACGAGTAACCTCCATTCAAGATATTTTCAGCATCTTCAAGGTTATATTCTTGCACAACCGCTTGCACCACACGCCCTGCCCTATTATGTTGTATGAGTGAGATAAATCCGTCTTTTTTTAACACTCGCATTAGCTCAGCAATGATAATTTTGCGTTCATCAGTTTTAACAAACTCGAAAACGAGGTGGCATATAACAACATCAAACGTTTCATCAGCAACGTTTTTCAACCATGAAACATCGCCATGTATTTGCGTATATTCATGTTGTTTTTCTGCCGCTTTTATTATATCTGCATCTAGTTCTAACGCTGTAACTTCGTTATTTTCAGCTAAAAAGTTTGTTGTGTATGCAAACCCACTGCCGAAGTCTAAAACTTTCTTGCCTTTCACATCTTCTAGCTGTTTCCATACTGTGCGGTAGAATAGTTTACCTAGTGGCGAAAGTGTGTAGTCGTAATATAGCTTCATTCCGTCATTCATAATTTATCTCTACAGCCTTTCTTCTAGTTTGCTTAATAGTTTTTTCAGGTCTGCCCTTTTTGTGAAGTCGTCAGTCGAGCGGATTTTCCTTTTCAGCCCTGCAATATCTTTCAGCAATTGCAACTTGCTATCATACAGTTTCAACTTTTCTTCAATTGATAAACCGCTATCATCAATATCTGCTTGCGCATAAATTTCTTCATCAATAGCTACTTGCATTGCGAAGTTTTCCCACACTTGTGCTACTGTTTCGCCCCTCACTTCAAGTGAAACAAGGTCGTCATCTTGCCATTCAGATGAGTATAATTTGCCTGCGTAGAATGCTATTGATGTTTCGTTATCGTAAGTTAATATGAACAATGTACTTATGCCCATATGCTTTGCGATGATTTCTAGCGTTTCTTTCTCATATTTTTTGCGCTGCATTTCGATAGTTAGCACAGCTATTTCATCTATGTCGTGTGGCTGCATATTTAATGTATCTGCATTGAGCTTGTTTGTCAGCACTATGCGCACAATATCACGCTTGAAGTTTGCAAGCACTTCTTCCGCAATGCGCTCATTTTTCGTAAACTTGTCTTTCGTTATAACTTTGCTACACTCGGTAGCCTCTGGAAAATTTATCATATTTTACTCGCTTTTGTTTGATGAGTGATTGTATCTGCATATGGTGTAAGTTGTCAATGATATCTTGCTTGCATAACCACACTCCTATTGATATACTTAATAACATTAAATAACCTAGGTGCTTACCATGAAAAAAATATTTCTCTCGCTACTCATTATATTATCATGCACATTTGCATTTGCAGAGTCTAAAATTGTTGAAAAACACATCTCCACTACATATATAATCGAAGGCAAAATCGACAACAAATACCCTATCAAAATGTATTTAGAACTTGAGGGCGATAAAGCAAAAGGCAAATATTATTACCTATCTAACAAAAAGTATATCGCACTTGAAGGCGTGCTAGATAACGGCACATTATCGCTTGAAGAATACCTTTATGACAAAGAATACACAAAACACGTCTCTGGCTATTTTAAAGGCTCATTCGACAAAAACACATACACTTTTGACGGCGAATGGACAAATGCAAAAACTAAAAAATCTATGCCTTGTACTCTCACAAAATCGGCTGGTATAAACGGTGTTGAAATCCACCAAGTATCTATAGAAGATAAACCACATCGCTACTCAGATTTATTGCAGTACCCTATTATAAAAGGTGGTGAAAAAGTTGAACAGAATTATAAAGTCGACAGAGAGAAAATGCTACAACGCTACAAAGACTACTTGGCAGACTACGACCCAGAATATTATGTAAACGAGGAAGAATTAACAATCTCGTTTGAATATGTTGACGATAAAAGTATATCGTTCATCGTTTATTGGTGGGCATATACAGGTGGCGCACATGGTAATACTGGGCATGCTGGCACAACATATGACATCGCAACTGGCAAAGAATATAAAACAGCCAACTTAATTGCAGATAGCTATAAAGGCGTTGTGAACACACTGCTCAAAAAACGCATACTCGAAAACTACACAGAAGACGAGCTGTTCAACATAAACGAAGTTGAGCTTAACGACAACTTTTATATCGACATTGACGGCGTGCATTATCAATTTACGCCTTATGAAATCGCCCCTTGGTCTACTGGGCATGTTTACGCATCGTTCACGTTTGAAGAGCTTAAACCATACATCAAAAAAGGCTCGCCACTCGCATACGTCTTTGGTATTGAGCCTGCAAAAGTTTACGAACAGTCACTTCAACACTATATTTCTAGCCGAGATATCGAGGGTGTAAAATATCGCTTAGAAATGGGCGATAAAATTGGCGAAACAAACCGCTGTGGCTGGACAAACTTTTCACGTGCTGCCGAAAGTGGTGATTTAGATATCGTAAAACTACTTGTCAAACACGGAGCAGTCGTCAAAAACACCTGCACACGTGGACTTACACCAATGTATATCGCCTCATCACGTGGCCATATAGACGTTGTGAAATATCTCTACGGAAACGGTGCAAACATATCAACACCATACGACGATAGCTTTGATACACCTTTATGGATAGCATCTATGAATTCTAACCCTGAGGTTGCAGAGTTTTTAATTTCAAAAGGTGCGGACGCATCTAGGCTTGGCGTAGTTGAATGGGCAAATATCAATAGGCTTGATAAAATCAAAAACGACCCAACACTAAATGAAAACTTGATACAAATACTTGATAACTCTGCAAGAAACGGCTACATTGATATTGTAAAATTTGCAATCGAGCGAAACAATAAAGCTAAAATACTCAAACGTGATACAATCACAGGGGCAGCTGTCGAAGCAACATTCAACAACCACATAGACGTTGTTAAATACCTTATATCAAATGGCGCTGATAAAGATTATATACTTATCGCAGCTGTCAGCAATGGCTATAACAAGCCACTTGATATGGCGTTCATAAAATACTTAGTCGAAAACGGTGCAGACGTAAATGCGACGTTAGAGTTTTTATCTGTATTGGGGAACGCTGTGCAAAATTATGAGCTTTATGAGTACCTTTTATCAAAAGGAGCTGATGCAAATTCAACAGGTTTTGACGAGCATGACGGAGTTGAATTAAGCTTATTGATGTCAAACTATGACATGGACATAGTAAAACTACTTGTCGAACATGGTGCAGATATCGACTATAAAAACGAATTTTACTCTGTATTACAATATGCTGCAAACGCAGGCGATGTTGAAAAGTTTAACTACCTGCTATCACTCGGCGCAAATACCGAGGGGATAACACCTGTCGACTGGTATAATATGCAACATGTCGATAGAGTTAAACATTTAATCGGCGGTGGGTATAACTTAAATACTGTAACATGGGTTGGCATACATGAGGCCATGCCGCTCACACTA